>DATIII010000009.1:0-27414 GCA_035479795.1 Saccharimonadales bacterium (SeqCode) | reverse complement strand
GTCGTTCAGAAAATGGTTGATAGCGAAAAATCTGGAGTTATGTTCACCGCCAATCCAATAACTTCTGATAGAGACACTATGATCGTCGAAGCTGTGTATGGCCTAGGCGAGATGATAGTTCAAGGCACAATGACGCCTGATCATTGGGACGTGGCAAAACAGCCACTTAAGGTCACAAATTTCGAAATTGCAGTCAAAGACGAGATGATGGTTTACGAAGACGAGGAAAACAAAATTGTTAAAGTGCCAGAGAATTTAGAAGACAAGGCGATTTTAAGAGAAGGTGGCGTCTTAGAAATAGCAAGGCTTGGTCTGAAAATTGAAGAGCATTACGGTAAGCCTCAGGATATTGAGTGGGCCTTCGTGGATGGTAACTTCTATATCGTTCAGTCCAGGCCTATTACTACTCTTTAGCTATGAAACTAATTGTTGCCGATATCGACCAAACTCTGATTGACTCTCCAGTCCAAAAGCTCCCCAGCGAACGGCTTGTTAAGGCAATTCAGAATGTTAAAGGCGCAGGGTACCTTGTAACCTGCGCAACGGGTAGGTCTCGATCTTGGGCTAAACCTTTTCTTGAAGCTGCTCAGTTCACGGCACCTTGCATTCTGGGTGGGGGGACACATCTCGTTGACCCTAAGAACCAGGAAATTATTTGGGACTTACCACTACCGGTGGATCAGCTCGAGAACATTAAAAACATCCTTCGACCGAATCCTGATTTGCATGTTTTATTCAACGATTACTCAGAGGACGACTACATAAATGGAGGCTGGCAGCTCGATAAGCTTATGTTGGCAAATGAGGTGTTCTTGATGGAAGTTGTTTATCTGCAGGACGATTTAGCCATTAAGCTGGCGGCGGCATTTACGGATTTACCCGGAGTAACCTCAATCAAAATGAGGTCTTTTCGGCCACCCTTGGTAGACATTCATGTTCTGAATGCTGAATCCACCAAGGAAAATGCCATCGCAAAACTACGGGAGAAGCTAAACGTCTCCTTCGAGGACACGATCGGTATAGGTGACGGTCATAACGACATACATATTTTCAATGCAGTTAAAACAAAGATAGCGGTTGAAAATGCCATCCCCGAACTCAAAGATACTGCCAACTTGGTAATTGGCGACGTCAAGGATGATGCCGTAGCCAAATATCTTGAATCTCTCATTAAGCAGATAACTTAGTCTGACATAAGTCAAGTTTAGCGGTTCCAGTGACCGCTCCTGGTAATATATTAATGAGACACTCCTTTTTATAGTGTCTCATTTGTCTCGTTTTCTCCTTTGGCAAGGTTCGAGACCGTCATGCTCAGCCATGGACTTATTAAAGCGAGCCTTATATAAAATACTCATGAACGAAGACGAACATCCTGGTGATCCAGAAGAGGCGCATGAAGCCACATTTAAATATGCTGAACTGAAAGAAGGCGATGTAATTGCTGAGGGTTTGGCGCAAAGAGTCACCGATGGAGTCTTTTACGCCCATACTCAACACCCTGAAGGCGAAGAGCAGAAATGGACGCCTGCTGACGCCATATTCGATGAAGCTATGCGCTGGCAGCGTCTAATAGAGGCAGATCTTGATCCGATAGATATTGCGACTGGCGAGCACGTACCGAGTGGCTTTCCCGAAGGCACCACGCTAGACGACCTTCATCGTTCTGGAGAGATACTTGAGAAAAAAGCTCGAGAACTTGGGATAAGCAAGGCGGCAGAGGAGCGTTGGTCGCCTGAGTGGGAGTAATCTAATTTTACTATGCTGTTTTTAAAATCAATCGGAATCGGTGTACTAGGCGGTATCGTCGGACTTATAGTCGGCAGTCTAATGGGTGGTTTATTCCCCGATAGCCAAGGCAATCAATGGAACTCATGGATCTGGGCTTTCTATGGGTTCCCAGTTGGAGCTATTTTAGGCTTTTCAATATCAATGTTGCGTGGCCTGAAGAAGACTTAATCGTCGAAAATCCGACCAACGCCCCATGCATGGACTTATCATTCAAATTATGTTATTGTGAGCCCCGTCCAACGACCTGAGGAGTGAGAACGTGTTTGCACACCCCGACAGTGGGGTCGGAACTTTCTTGATTCACCCCGGCGAGGAGTGGCGAGAGGAGCGTACTACGCTCATCAGACACCTCCGTGAAGCGCATGCGAACCTGTTCGGCGCGGGCCCGGGAGTTGGGATGGGTGGCGGCTCGCCTCTGCCCGAAAGCGGGGTCAGTGATTTGCCGCTGCCTTACCTTGTGGCCATCCACAAAGCCGCTCATCTCGGCCTCGAAACCGACCATGACGTCATCGACTGGCTTCATCAGCCCAAGAGTTCGACGGCCAGTACGGAGCAGCAATGAACTGCGACAAGTGCGGCCATGCCGTACCCGAGGAGAATGACGCCACGATCCTCGTGTCCATCATGGATTGCGGCCGAACGATGATGGCGGCTCCACAGCCGCGGCACCTTCTGCCGGTTGTCATCGAAGGTCAGGTGATCTGCGAGGGCTCTCCCAGTCGAGCGCAGTACATCGAGGGGCAACCCCGCGATACCCGCGCCGAGTACCCCTACAACTCAGACGATGAAGCGCTGTTTCGCGCCGCCTACGCGGATATGCAAAAACTGCGCTGAAGCGCCATGCGAACCCTGTGCCCTGCCGACCCGGCGGGGCACTTTTCGTAATTTACATTAGTTTGCTAACCCAAACCGCTTAACGGCCTTCTCGTGTGCTTTGCGCTTTTCTTCTTCTCGATTTTTTGGCTCGGCGTTTGTTTCTAGGTGGCTAAGCAAGTGCTTGGTGGCGGCACAGATCTCGGCAACGGCCTGGTCGAAAGGCTCTTGGTTTGCCTGCGAGGGATGGGTGTAGCCACTAATCTTCCGCACGAATTGGATCGAGGCGTCTGTAATTTCGGCATCAGTTGCTACCGGTTCAAAGTTAAACAGCGGTTTGATATTACGGCACATTATTTGGCCTCCAAATGCTTGTCGGCGGCTTCATAATATCCGCCCACCTTCGCCCAATTGACCACATTCCACCAAGCATCAATGTAGTCTGGCCGTTTGTTTTGATATTTCAAATAGTAAGCATGCTCCCACACATCTAGGCCAAGTAGTGGCAAGTGATGGGGGTCGTCCATAACCGTACTATCTTGGTTGGGCGTGGAGCAAATATGCAAGCCGTCGGTCTGCAGACATAACCAGGCCCAACCGCTGCCAAAGCGACTAACGGCCGCTTCTTTAAACTTGGCCTTAAACTCATCAAAGCTGCCAAACGTTTGGTTAATTGCGGCGGCCAACTCACTCTTTGGCTCTCCCCCACCGTCAGGACTCATTAGATCCCAGAAAAAGCTGTGGTTGGCGTGGCCACCACCATTGTTGCGAACAGCGGTTCGCTGTTTTTCGGGGACTTTGTCCAGATTCATTATCAATTCCGCCACATCCATGGACAGCAAATCCTCCTGGCCTTCTAGCGCGGCATTGAGCTTATCAACGTAGGCCTGATGGTGTTTGGTGTGATGAATCTCCATAGTCCGCGCGTCGATATGCGGCTCGAGTGCGTCGTAGGCGTATTGTAGGTCTGGTAGTTTAAACATGTTTGTCTCCTTTACCCTATTTTAATACGAATAAAGGCTTGGTTAACCAGCAAAATGCCAAATCAAGCTATAATTACCAAATGAAGCATTGGTCTGTTCAATATGGGTCCGACTCCTTACAGACGGCAGAGATTTACTCTCCGGGTAGCGCTAAACCCACCCCGATCGTGGTGTTTTTTCATGGCGGTTCCTGGAAGGCCGGTAGTAATCGTCGCTACCGTTTTGTGGGGCGCGCACTGGCCCACATGGGTTACGTGGCCGTACTGCCAAACTATCGTTTGTACCCAGAAGTTAAGTTTCCGACGTTTCTTGAAGACTCGGCGACGGCAGTAAAATGGGCGGTTGACCACTCTTCTGATATTGGCGGGGATCCACATCAAATTTTCCTGATGGGACACTCAGCCGGAGCCTACAACGCGGCTGCTTTGGCCATTGAACCAAAATTTTTAAAGTCGGCCGGCGTCAACTTTTCAGCCATCCGTGGCTGGATCGGCCTTTCGGGTCCATACGACTTCTACCCACGGCCCGATCTACGCGGCATATTCCCTCTTAGCGGCCCAAAGTCAGGCTGGAACCCGGTAGACATGGCCAAAGACATCTCGAAACCAGCTTTATTGATTCATGGTCGACTCGACCCAATCGTGGATTATCGAAACTCAGTTTCCATGGGCAGGCGACTAGGTAATCATGCGAATATGATTCTGTATCCGCACCTCGAGCATTTTTCTACAGTCGGCGCCCTATCCCCAGGCCTTGACTGGATAGTCTCAGTTCGACACAAGATTAGAGAATTTTTAAGCCAAAATAGTTCAAATTAGATCAGGCCGGTTGCGCTTGGTTTTAGCCAGGGCTTGTTCGTGCCGCCACTTCTCGATCTCGGCATGGTGCCCCTGCTGCAGAACATCAGGGACTTTGTGCCCCCGGAAGTCTACTGGCCGGGTGTATTGAGGGTATTCCAGCAAACCGTCACTAAAAGATTCCACGTGAGCACTCTGCTCACCACCGAGCACCCCGGGTAGCAGTCGCACCACGGCATCAGTCACAACCATGGCCGGTAGTTCCCCGCCCGTTAGAACATAGTCGCCGATTGAAAGTTCCTCGTCCGCATATTCTATAATCCGCTCGTCAAAGCCTTCATAGTGCCCGGATACCAGAATGATATGATCGAGCTTGGATAATTCCACGGCCTTGGCTTGGTCAAACTTTTTGCCTTGCGGAGACAGGATTATGACTTTCGACTTTCGACTTTCGACTTTCGACTTTGTCGCCTCTATCGAGGCGACAACCGGTTCCGGTTTAAGCACCATGCCGTCGCCGCCGCCATAGGTCGTGTCATCGACCGTTCGCCGCGGCCCGAGGCCGTACTCCCTTAGATCACTGATCTCAATTTCAACCAGTCCTTTTCGCTGAGCCTTTTCCATCATACTAATGTCAAGAGGCCCCTGAAACATGGTCGGGAATAGGGTTAGGATGCTTATCTTCATTTTTACCTAGCGTCGAATTTCTAGAAGTCTAGATCGAGATCTTGTAACTCTTTTTTAGTCCGCTCATGAAGCTCGGAGTGTTCGTCTTTAACTTCTTCAGCAACTTCTTCGGCGACTTCTTCGGCGACTTCTACAGGAGCGTTTTCTTCAGCGGGAACTTCCGCCGCTGGGCTGCCATCCGGTTCAATAATCTTGAGCGGTAGCGGAGCCATATCATCCTTAGCACCCACTACGCGTAGCAAAGTCCGGATACTTTTAGCCGTGGCGCCGGCCTTGCCGATAACCTTACCCATGTCGCCAGGATCCACCTGGAGTTCCAGGTACTCACCCTTGTCGTCGGTTTTTCGATTAATGCTAACGGCGTCGGGATTGTTTACCAGGGCCTTAACGACGTAGTTTACAAAATCTTCTCGCAAATCAGCCATAAGATATATCCATTACTGTTATGACTCTATGATACCTTAGCGACCTTATAGGTCAAAAACCTTAGGCTTCCTCGGCCGGAGCTTCGGGAGTGGCAGCTTCGGCAGCGGCTTCGCTAGCCTCCTCGGCGGCCTCAGGCTTTTCCTCGGTTACTTCAGCGGTTTCGGTTTCGCCCGCCGGCACGGCATTCTCCTCAACTTCCGCCGCATTTTCAGTCGCGGCTTGGGCTACGAGCTCTTCCTGAGGCGCCTCTGCTGGGGTTTCTTCGACAGCAGCCACCTCAGCTGGAGCTTCAGGCGCCGGGGCAGCCTCTTCCTTTACTTCCGGCTCTTTTTTAGGCTTACGATCCCTGGTTTTAATCTTCACCCAGCCAGGTAGTTCAATCTTTTCCTGCTGGAGTAATTTAGCAACCGAATTGGAAGGCTGAGCGCCGTTAGCCAGTCGCTTTTCGGTTTCTTCCTTTTTAATCACCAGCTCTTTGGTATGAGGATTATAATGGCCTAAAATTTCCACAAACTTACTGGTGGCAGCGCGCGAAGATTCAGCCGCCACAATGCGGTAAACCGGGTATTTACTTCGGCCGCCACGGGCCAGTCGGATAACGAGCATGGATTCCTTTAATTAAGTAATGCCCACTCCAAGGTGAGCAACAGATCAGATTTTACCTTTCTACCTGGGAAAAGTCAACTCACCGTTGACGTGAATGTCCATAAAAATAGGAACCCCCGCTGCAGGCGAAGGTTCCTGATACGGGGGTTTATTTAGGCAGCGCGGCGCCGGAAGCGCTTGACCACAACCTGCTCGCGCGAGGGCTGAGCCAAAATGGTCGCGATGGCACGGCCAGTATGGCGCAGGAACACCTCGGTGATGTGGTTGCGATAGCGGCCGTCCGCCACCGGCACCAATTCCCACATGTCGTGCAACAGCTGATGGCCATCGTGGGCCAGACAGAGGTTGCGCTTCTGCGGGCCGCGCATGGACGGATGATCGAACCCAGCCGAGTGATGAGGCACCAGGTAGTCGTGGCCGCTGGAGACGCACCAAACCGAGGGACCATTGGGCAGCTCGAGAATCTCCGCGAGCTCGGCCCGGATGCGCTGGATGTACCGGCTGCCGGGGCGCATACACCGAGTGCCGGGAGTATCCACGACATAGGCCGCCGGGGCGCCGTCGAGCGGGGTCGAGAGCAAAACCAGATGGCCGACCAAGTGAGGGAACTCGCTCGCAAACCGAACGGCTACCAGACCGCCCTGGCTGTCGCCAATCAGGTCGATCATTTGGCCGCCGGCAAAGCGCAGCAGTCGCGGCTTCAGCCGCTGGTACGACTCCTCGGTATGGGCAAACCCTAGCCGATGCAGGCCGTACACCCGGCTGGTGACCGCGAGCTGGGCGAACTGCCGGTAAAGCAGTCCAGCTGACCCCAGGTGGGGCAGCAATCTCAGGTCATCGAGCAATGGCAGGTGAGCACTAAGCGGACCGATTCCCTCGGGAACGGTCGTGCCCGCGATAACAGCCAGGCGCTGGCTGTTTAGGGTGGCAGGCAAACTTCATCACCTTCCTTGATAGAGGGACTACGCTACACGTCAACTCTGTAGTATCACAAAAATACTTGTGCTTACAAGCAGATTTTTTGGATTAGTGCCTAATAGCTCTCCAGCGCGGTGGCAGCGGCTTGCTGCTGGGCGGCTTGTTTGCTCGAGCCCCGACCCTTGCCGCACAGCCTATCGCCGACGAAAACGCCTACCTCAAACTCTTTGTCATGATCGGGGCCGGCTTCACCTAACACCTTATAGTGTGGGGTATACCCCTCTCGCTCCTGGGCCAACTCCTGAAATCGACTTTTTGGGTCGATCCAGCTGCCTTCCTTCAAAATCTCGTCTAACGTGCTAATAATATGCTTTTCCACGAAGTTTTTGGCCGCCTCGTAGCCCTGGTCCAAATAGATGGCGCCAATTAACGCCTCCACGCAATTGGCCAGAATTAGCGCTCGGCTGCGGGCATTGCCCTTAGACTCACCACGACTGAGCTTGAGGTAATGGTCTAGTTGCAACTTTTCGGCCACGGCGCTGAGCGACTCGGTCTTCACCAGGGCGCTACGCCAGTTTGTTAGATCACCCTCAGGATTCGGGAAGGTGCGGTAAAGATGGTCGGTGACCACCAGTTCAAGCACCGCGTCGCCCAAGAACTCCAGCCGCTCATTATGCTCCAAGCCTAGCTTAGGGTGTTCGTTCAGATAAGATCGGTGTATAAAGGCCCGCTCGATCAGCGAGTCGTCTTTAAACAGCACATCCAATTGTTGCTGCAGATCGGTTAAGGTTGGTTTAGCAATTTTGTCTGTCATTAAATTTTACTCATGCGATTTGTAATTTAGTTAGTCCCATGCGGAATAATTTCTCTGTATCCTTGTACTCTATCAAATCCAGGGCTTCATCCTTCTTGAACCATTTAGCGTCAATGATACCTTCGGAGTCCTCAGGTACCAAGGCATTGGTATCACCCAGGGCCTCCATCAGGAAAACGTGAGTGGTCATAAAAATCAACTTACCCTCTTTGCGGTAGAAAAAATGGATTTTATCGAGCTTGTCTTTAATCGAGATATTATGCAGACCGGTTTCCTCCCCAACTTCACGAATGGCAGTTTGTTCCAAGCTCTCGCCTTCCTCCACGTGCCCCTTGGGAATTGTCCAGCGGCCCATTCGGTCTTGGATCATCAAGATATCGATCTCACCTGGAGCGGTACGACGGTACACCATGCCACCAGCCGTGTATTCACGGATGGCTCGAGGCTTGGCCGGGCGTGAGGCCGGCTTGGCCGATTTAGGATTTCTTCGCTTCTTCTTCTGGTTCGTAGACATCGCTTCCACGGTAAATAGTACCTAGCACACCGTTCACAAACTTACTGGAATTTTCGCCACCAAAAGCCTTGGCTAGTTCCACAGCTTCATTAATGGCGACTTTAGGTGGCACATCTTTTTTAATCAGCAGTTCATAGACGGCAATGCGCAAAATGATTTTATCGATCTTGGCAATCTGATCGACCGGCCATTCCGGGGCGGCCGGACCAATAATCCCATCTATCTTCTGCTGCTCTGTCTGCACACCCTCGACTAGGTCGTGCACAAAGTTTTTATCGTCGATGGCGTCTGAGAATTCGCTTAAATTACGATCTAAAATCGCCTTCTTATCTACATCCAGCCCGGCCTCCGCCCGAAAATCATATTCGTACAGAGTTTGCATGGAAACTATGCGGCCAAGATGACGGTTTGAAGCCACTAAACTGTTCCCTCCTGAAAACGCATTAGTTTGGATGCAGAGTGAGGCAAACCGAGCACCGCAGTCGAGGCGTACACATAGTACGACGAGCGAGGAGCGAAAGGTTTAACAATGCTCTGCGCCAAAATCATGCTGTTTTCAAAACCTTTCGGCCGTTATAGAAGCCACAGGCCAAGCAAGCATTATGGGGCTTAGTGGCGGCTCCGCAGTTGGAACACTTAGTTACAGCTGCAGCCTTAAGGGCGTCGTGAGACCTGCGTTGATCGCGCTGACTAGACGACATTCGTTTTTTGGGTACTGCCATTTTCTTCCTTACTATTTAGTTGAATCCCCGCACAATCAGCTTGGCACAGCTGATGGGTCGGAAGATGAACCACGATCTCTTGCCGAATTGCCTCTTCCAAATCAATCCGCCCCCTGGTGATGATTGGAAACTGGTCTTCATTCGGCTTTGAGCTAAACTCGGCCTCCAACGGAAACTCAAGTTTGTGGCTAAAGCGGCGCAAGCACCGATGACATTCCAGCTCAACGCTGGTTTGCAGCTGACCGGTAACTTTCAAATCATCATCAATTTTCATGATTGTAATCTGTCCATTGACCGGCTGCGTAAGCACCACATCATCAAAAACCGGCCTCTCACCTTCAATATTGAAAGTCTGGCGCTCTCCGGTCTCGGATTGTAAAAGTTGGCTTACATCTACGTGCATATGCGCGCTCTTGGAAGTCATTTTAGAATAAAATGACTGATTTTTCAACTCCCCACTTCCCTGAGCCCCATTCCCGCGCTTGATGCCGGCCGGCATGAGACCCCCTTCTGTCATCCTGAGCGAAGTCGAAGGATCTTTGGGCTCCCATGCCATTTCTTCCCAGGCAGCCAGAGCCTGGGTTATCTTCCACAGCTTTTGAACCAGCAAAAGCTGTCCAAAACTGGCCGCGTAGAAGTTCGCTGCTTGAAACACGGCTTCATCACCAGTCCCTTTCTACCTCCGGAATCGGCGGGGCTTACGCCATAGTTATGCCTAATCCTCGGCAGAAACAGAAGCGGACTGGTCCTGGCCGCTTTCAGACTGCTCCATACGCGGGGTAGGGGAAATTATTTAACTACGTAGTTTACTAATTTGTCGGGCACAAAGATTGTCTTTATTACCGTTTTGCCTTGTAGATGTCGGTTGAGATTTTCGTCTGCTGCCGCCAGTTTCTTGACTGCATCTTCACTGGCGCCAGCCTCAATCTCTATCTGGGAACGTACCTTGCCGTTCACTTGAAGCACAATAGTTACCAAGTCGTCTTTGACTAAGTTTTCGTCCCAAGCTGGCCACGTAGAGATATGAACACTACCCTCACCGTCCAGCTGCTGCCAGAGCTCTTCGGTAATATGCGGGGCAAACGGCGCTAGAATCTGGACAAGTAATTTAAAATTATCCCGCCAGGCATCACTACCCAACGGCAGATCGACCTTGAGTTTGTACATCTCGTTTACCAACTCCATCATGGCGGCAACGGCGGTGTTAAAGCCATAACTTTCCAGATCAACCGTCACCTTTTTTATAGTTTTATTGGTGGCTATCGCCAGTGCCGTTTCAAGCGAGCTCTCCGAATCCTGAATCCTGAATCCTGAATCCTGGCTAAGGTGCTCCTGGACGATTGCATAAACCCGGTTTAAAAACCGCTTAGTTCCATCAATCCCATTCGGGTTCCAGGCCACGGTTTGATCGTAGGGGCCAATGAATAGTTCGTATAAGCGTAGAGCGTCAGCGCCATAGCCCTCGTTTATCAGATCCAAAGGATCAATAACATTGCCAAGCGATTTACTCATCTTGCGACCATCAGAAGCCAGGATTAAGCCCTGGTTGCGCAGGCTCTTAAATGGCTCGTCAAAGTTTAGATGTCCGCTGTCCCGTAGGGCCTTGGTCCAAAATCTGGCATAGAGCAGGTGCAGTACCGCATGCTCGGCGCCGCCAATGTAGGTGTCGACCGGCAACCACGCATCGACGTCGTTTTTATTCCAAGCCTGGACATCATCATGCGGGTTGATAAAACGGAGGAAGTACCAACTAGAGCAGGCGAAGGTATCCATGGTGTCGGTCTCACGCTGGGCTGGGCCACCGCATTTAGGACATCCCACTTCCAGCCAATCCTTTACCTTGGCCAGGGGTGAGCGGCCATCGCCACTGGGCTGAAAATCTTTGAGCTCGGGCAATTCGACGGGAAGCTGATCGGCTGGAACGGCCACCGCCCCATCTTTAGGACAGTGAATAATTGGGATGGGTGCACCCCAGTAACGCTGGCGACTAATCAGCCAATCGCGCATCTTATAATTCACCCTCTCACGGCCAAATTTAGTAGTCATTTTCTCACGAGCCAGGGCCGACTCCTGGCCGCTAAAATCACCGGAATTTTTTAAGATACCCTCGCCGTTGTAGACCTGACCCTCAAACATTTTGACAGCCTGGGCATGGGAGGTGGCGGTTAAAAATCCTTCCAGCTCGGCCTTGGTCAGCCACTTGATCTCATGCTTTTGCTTTTCGTCTTCGGAAACTTGATCGCGCTCACCATTTTCCAGTTCGACGTAGAAGGTAGGCGCATGGCCAAACCGATTAGCTTTTTTCGGCTCATGATAGTACTTGCTGTGAATCGTTCCAATCTGGCGAAGGACTTTGATGTTTCTAAACCCGGTTTCTTCCAGAATCTCTTTACGGACAGTTTGCTCAGCCGTGAGGCCTTCATCGATGCCGCCGGTCAGCAATGTGCCCCAACCCGCGTCTGGCCAGCTCAAACCGATATATTTGTCTTGGGACCAATGCTTGATTAAGGCGATAACACCGTGGGAATCTTGGGCCGGCTCATTATGACGGAAGGTGGCGGATCCGGTAGTTTGGGTCAAAACCGGCTCGATAACCTCAACAATTGGCATCTTAAATTTTTGAGCAAACTCATAATCACGCTCATCGTGGGCGGGTACAGCCATGATTGCGCCGGTACCATAGCCACCCAAAACATAGTCGGCCACCACCACCGGAATATTCGTCTTGGTTAGCGGGTTAACCGCATTGAGACCGGTATTTACACCGGTTTTTTCCTTCGCCGTGTCCTGACGATCAATTTCAGCTTTTTTCAGCGAATCTAGAATGTACTTTTTAACTTCGTCATCGGCCTGCCAGCCAGCCTCTAGCCAGGTATTGGCGAGCTCCGGAGAAACTACAAGAAAAGTTGCTCCACCAAGGGTATCAATCCGAGTGGTGAAGACATCAATCTTTTTCTCGAAACTGGCATCTAGCAACTCAAAACTAATCTCGGCTCCGACGCTCCGGCCAATCCAATTGCGCTGCATTAATTTAATCTTCTCCGGCCAGTCCAGATCATCCAGCCCATCTAGCAGCTGGTCGGCATAATCGGTAATCTTAAAGAACCACTGCTTCAGCGGCTTTTTGGTTACCGGATTACCACAGCGCCAACACTTGCCAGCCTCAACCTGCTCGTTGGCCAGCACCGTCTGATCGGTTTCGCACCACCACTGCAAGTTCTCTGCCTGATAGGCCAGCCCCATTTCAAAAAGCTGGAGGAAGATCCACTGGGTCCAGCGATAGTACTCGGGTGCTGAAGTATCAATCTCGCGCGACCAGTCGTAGGAAAATCCAAGAGTTTGCATCTGGCGGCGAAAGTTATCGGTGTTTTGTTTGGTGGATATTTGCGGCGCTGTACCAGTCTTTATGGCGTAGTTTTCGGCGGGCAAGCCAAAGGCGTCCCAGCCCATGGGATGCAATACGCGCTTGCCGTGTTGGCGCTGATAGCGGGCGTAGGTGTCGGAGATACTAAAGTTGCGCACATGGCCAATGTGCAACCCGGCGCCCGATGGGTAGGGGAACATGTCCAAAACATACTCTTTGTTCTGCGCATCGTTATCGACTTCATACAATTTTGTCTCAGCCCAGATTTGCTGCCACTTCGGCTCGAGCGTTTTCGGATCGTATTTTTTCATTAAAGTAATTGTATCAGGTTCGCGGCAGGATAATTGTGCCGCCGCCTTGCTGGCTAATATAATCTTCGACCCGAGCCGGTTCATATTCCGACTTGGCGCTACGCGCATCGGGGTCAACAACCGTTACTTTATCGTCTGCCCAGTCGGTGATGATTATGGCATGGATGTTTTTATTTTCATCACTCCCAAAACCCGGCTTCATCGTTACAATCATGGGATGGCCTTGCCGAATCAGTTCTTTGGCCTGATGACTTCGAACTTTATGCAGAAAAAAGTTAACTTCGTCGTCAGTTTTTAGATAACCAGCCTGCTTCATATTGCCGATATCAGCATCACCATATAGTTGCCAGGAAACAATCTTGGCTAAATATTTTTCTCGCAAATACCTCGTAAGCGCCGGTCGGCTCCAATCGGCGTTTGTTGTCGACAAACGGGCCCTATCCAAGCTGAAGCAAAACTCATCAGGCTCGACAGCCGCAGGCAGGTAGCCGTAGGCTTTGAGCAACATATAGAAGGCTACCGGAGCGCAACTGCGAATCGCCAATTCTTCGCCCAGAGCACCCGACAGTGATTGAAGGCTAATGTGCTCGATTGGAGCCATTAACTTGCATCCTCAAATTGCTGCTGCTTGATCGCGTGCCATTTTTTACCCTGGCGAACCAGTTTTGGGCGGTCGCTCGGGTTGGCCAACAGTTTTGCCACTGCCTCCTCGGCAAAGACGCGGTTCTGCGAACCCTTGGCTAGGACGACGTCGCCTTCCTGAATGATCGAGCGTACGTATTTCCCGGCCGCAAATGGCGAGTCAAAAGTCTTGATTTTATCTCCACCCAAGCCTTCTGAAACTGCCCCCGCAGTTATGAACTTGGCGGCCAGATCTCCAATGGTTACAAGCAGGTCGACCTTGCCAGCCGCCTCCCCCACCTCGCGATGTGCCTTTTCTGCCATAGCACCTAGTTCATTCATACTGCCCAGAATGGCAATCTTACGACCTGGTAGTTCATACAGGGCATCAAGTGCAGCCTCTGTCGCTAAAGGACTGGAATTATAGGTGTCATCCAAAATAACCGAACCGTTGACGCCAAGCAAAACCTGCATTCGGCCAGGAAAGGGTTTGATGTTTTCTAGGCCAACCTTGATTTGCAGTGACTCTAACCCCAACTCTTCGCCAATACCAGCAGCTACTGCCAAAGCTCCTAGGTTATGCCTGGCGACAAACTGAGTTTTTACGGCGAGCAGCTCCCTCTCAATCTCAATTTTGCCTTCGAACTGCAAATTTTCACCACGTTTAAGGTCTGTAAAATGAATATTTCCCTTATCCACCCCATAAGTTCTTACCCCGCCAGGGAGCTTTTTTAATTCGATCATCACTCGCTCGTTCTCTTCATTTAGCCAAACCGATTTGCTGCCTATAGCCAGCTTCATTTTTTCCTCAGCAATTGCTTCTACCGATCCAAATTGTTCAATATGAGCCGGACCGATAGCCGTGACGACTCCAATGTCAGGTGTGATATAGCGCATGAATTTTTGAATGTCACCAGGTTCATCAGCGCCCATTTCGAGTACCAAGACATCATATGGATAACTCACGATTTTTCGGTCAATCGTATTAAAAATTCGTACCCAGGAAATGGGATTCATGAGATTCGATGGTGTATCAAGCTCAAAAATCGATAATGGCAGACCAATCTCAGAATTGTAATTTCCCTGGTGCGCGAGAACTTTATATTTCCGGGAAAGTACCTCGGCAATTACCAGTTTAGTCGAAGTTTTACCAACGCTACCGGTAACGGCAACCACCTTTAGATCCTTTTGTTTTATAAGCCTTTTAACTCGCTGCTCCAAAGCAGCTGCGATCAAACGGCGAAACTTTGATTTCATACTGATTATTATAAAGCAAAACCGTCTTCTTTCAGATTTGATTCGGGGTTTATAATTTGATAAAGTCTATCCGTTATGGGGAATTAGCTCAGCTGGTAGAGCGCTTGCATGGCATGCAAGAGGTCAGCGGTTCGATCCCGCTATTCTCCACCAATGCAATTATTTAAGTCGAAAGTAATTTATGAATGATTATACGGTCGTAAAATTGGCGGATGTTAAAGACGTGCTGGGTGATTATCCGGGTGAGATGCAGCTCATGAAGGATCCTCTGCAAACTGAACAAGTGGCTGTCACCTATCGCCGCATGCCGGCCGGGACGGGGGCCAAAGGCGGCTATGGGCACAAACATAAAACGCAGGAAGAGGTGGTGTTTGTGTTTTCTGGAAACCTCCAGGTCAAAGTTCGCGATGAGGTGATTGAGCTGGGACCAAAGTCGGCCATCCGCATTGCACCCAACACTCCCCAAGGACTATGGAATGAAGGGCCGGAAGATGTTGAACTATTGATTATTTCCAACCGTGTACCCGACCTCATGGCCGAATTTGAACGAGTAGAAAACTTCTGGCCTACAACTTAGCGTACTGAAAAACCAGCTTACCGGTAATCCAGATGGCATACAGGTTGATTGCCAACCCGGTCCAAGCCTCAAACAGCATGGGAAGATAAAACAGATTGAATTCATGAACTACATAGATATCAGCGAGGCCGAACCAGAGCGGCAGTAGCCAAACGGCTGTTAATACGAGCAGTAAAAATAGCCCAACGGCAAAGCCGAGCTGCTTGGCCGGACGCCTGGCCCAAACCTGCCAACCCGACATCCCTGTGTACTGCGTTTGCATTTTCACCTGATCACGCGTATCGGCCAGGGCGCTGCGCACGCCATAAATGGCCGTGTAGCCGAGCATGAAGAGACCGAACCAAAAAGCCACCACAATTACGTTTTCGGCTCCCGGCAAATGATTTAGCGACTCCAGCTGTTGCTGGGCCCCGGCCTGCAAAGTGGCTTCATCAATCCCCGCGCTACTGCTGAGCAAGCCGATGATGACATTGCGGTACAGCACCACGAGAATGACAGCCGACCAAAAAAACGAACCAACTGCCTCGGTGGCAGTGGGAATTAATGATCGAACTGTGGCGGGAGTTTCCATAGCCTAAGCATAACCATAATTAGCTCAGATTGACAATCATCCTTATTCTGGTAGCATAAGCAGTATCAAACCTGAAAACAGGAAAACAAAAATGAAAATTAAATATTTGAACGGCCAGCGCGGCGCTATTGATATGGTGGTGATAGCTGTCCTCTTTGTGTTGGCCATAGGAGTCGGCGTTTACCTTAAATTCTTCAGCCACGCTGGCGGCAGTTCTGGCTACGGGCCGGTTTTCACCACGGTCCAAGCCGAGGCTCTAAAGTACGGGGTTAACGGATCCGGTCAATATCCAGCTAGCACAGCAGGAGTCAGCAAGGTTCGTGATGCAAGAGCGACCAACGGAGGCGCCGTAAAAATTACCGACAATGGAACAACTGTTGGGGTTGCTACCAAGGCTACCCTGGCAAACGCCAACTTTTACACTCATTACATCGCCCAAACCAAGGTAAACCTTCGTACAAAAACCTGCTCCGGCGCGGGACCGATTACCCTAACCTACAAACTTTACTCGTCAAAGCATCCGGACTCAGGAATAGTAAACTCAGACTACCGCGCCTATGCCACCGGTAACTACTTCGATCAGGTTTATGAAGGTGGCGGGTTCCTTTCCAAAAAAGATGATCCTCTGATACTAGAACTAATTGCCGGGGTACCCAAGCCTGCCGACAGCAGCTGCACACCCGCTCTCTATATCGATAAAATCAGCTTTACCGGCGCTTCGGTCTGCGCTCCGGCAGTAGGGCTAGTGGAGTCAGCTTATGCAGGAGGTTACGTGCCCCCGGCGCCTGGAGCTGACTGCTCAGCAGGAGCACCAACCACCCCACATTTGAAGTCCGCCAGTTTCGGCCAGGGCGCCGTGATAGTCAAATGGGATAGGCCAGCCGATTATCACAAAGTTAAGCTATATCGGTTCTACAAGAACGGGCGAGAAGCTGTCGGTACCTTTGATGTTGAAGGCTACAACCAAACCTCTACCGGTCTGACCGGGAACTTTGCTCCTGGGGACATTATTCAAATGAAAGCCGAATCGTTTGCCGGTGCCGTGTCTAAAGCCTCCAACGGCGTAAGAGTTAAATAATTGCTTTGGGGCGGCGTTTAACCGCCCGAACCCGAATCGCTAGACTCAGGCTCTAGGCCAAGGTAGTTTTCGCGGTGGCTCTCATACCAGTCGTCGAATCCAGGAACATCGAGCAGCGCCTTAGCCAAGGCTTCGGCCAGAATTCGCTCGCACTCGGGAGTGTAGTCTTCCATGTAGACACCTTCCCAAAAGTCGAGGTAGGCATCGTAGTCTTCGAACTTCTCGCTCGCCCCCAGTTCGGTCACCACATTTGCCGAGTCGCCCAAGAAGTCTTTGACGTAATGGAGCGCCAGCCTTAGGATCTGATCGGACTCGTCATCTGACAGCTGCCTAGTCATGCTGCCACCAGCCACAGCCGGGACAATTCCAATACTCCCCGTTCGGCGGCGGAACATGCTCCATCGGGCAGGACGCCCGTCGATCAGCCGCTTCCACGCGTTCCCACGCAGCCTCCGTCATTGCCCGCCAGTTGTCCCGCCACTCCAGAAAAGGCAGAATGCGCAAACGGAGATGCTGTATCCGGCTCCGTGAACGAAACCCGCCCTTCCAGGTAGCAACCACAATGCGATCAACCCTTCCGCGCACGCCCCTCACTTTGCCACTTCCGGCAGCTCGTAGGTGGCGGTTACCCGCAGGCCTGCACGCCACCCCATGCAGAATGCGCAGAAGAAGACTCCGGGCTCGCGCTCTTCTGTCGTTAGCGGGTTACCGCATCCCATATGGCCTGTGGTTGGAGGCCAGCAGACAAGAACTTCCGCCTGACGCTCACCTGGCTCTGCGGTAATTGGACACATGCCCAACTCCTTTGTCGAAGATCTCACCTAGGAACAGCATAGTACCAGATGAAATAATTGCAAATGGTGGAGCTGAGGGGAATCAAACCCCTGACCTCTGCAATGCGAATGCAGCGCTCTATCAGCTGAGCTACAGCCCCTCGTCAAAACAAGAATATCAGATCAGCCGAGCCACTCAAATTGGTGGCCGGCGATTTCGACGACCGATCCAGACTCGGCACCCTGGCGAGTAAGTTCCTTAGAAACTCCCCGTTTGCGCATAATATCTACTAATCGTGCAACAGACTCGTCATTATCCCAGTCGGTGCGGCGGGCAAAGCCCTCAATCTTTTCGCCTTTCACGACGAATTTATCATCCATCTTTTCAACCTGCCACAGTTCGGGCTGCGAGGCTTCGTCGATGACGACTGCCGATTTCTCGGCTACCTCTTCGGCAGCCGCGGCCCGGGCTTGCTTAATCAGTGGCAAGGCGGCGCGCAACAGCTCGTCCAAGCCTTTTTTGGCCACGCCTGAGATGGCAAAGACCTTACTACCCTTCGAAAGATGTTTCGAAAGGTTCGACATGGCAGATTTAAGGTCATCTTCTGATACTGAATCGATCTTGTTAATAACAACCAGCTGAGGCTTTTGACTCAGATCAACGGCATAATTCTTTAACTCGGTCTGGATTGTCTCATAATCGCGGATAATATCTTCACTCCCCGCATCAATCAGATGAA
Source organism: Saccharimonadales bacterium (SeqCode) (assembly GCA_035479795.1). GTDB lineage: Bacteria > Patescibacteriota > Saccharimonadia > UBA4664 > SCTI01 > DATIII01. Next base: position 9,054 of record DATIII010000009.1, on the reverse strand, counting down.
TCAACACGGCCGTACGCTCGACATGGCGCAGGAACTCATCACCCAAGCCCTTGCCTTCGCTGGCGCCTTCAATCAGCCCCGGAATATCAGCCATCAGGAAGGTGTAATCTTCAAAATCCACCACTCCCAGGTTGGGCACCAGGGTGGTAAAGGGGTAGTCGCCAATTTCGGGCTTGGCGTTGGAAATGACGGATAGGAGAGTAGACTTACCGGCATTAGGTAGGCCGACCAGCCCAACATCGGCCACCAGCTTGAGTTCGAGTGTCAGCTGCCGCTCTTCGCCCTTCTCACCCAGCTCAGCCGCTCGCGGCGTCTGACGAGTACTGGACACAAAGTGGGCATTGCCAAAGCCTCCGCGGCCACCACGGGCCACCACCGCCTGCTGGCCGTCTTCAACCAGATCCGCGATGACGGATCCAGTAGAGTCGTGTACTAACGTCCCTACTGGTACCTTTACAGTGATATCATCACCATTTTTGCCATGTTTACGGTCGGTACCGCCGGGCTTCCCGCCATCGGCCTTTACCAGGCGCTTGGTGCGGTAATCGGCCAGAGTATTGGTATTGTGGTTGGCCACAAAGATAACGCTGCCACCGCGGCCACCGTCGCCACCATCTGGACCTCCCTTGGCCCGGTATTTTTCCTGACGAAAACTAAGGAGGCCGTCGCCTCCCTTGCCAGCTTTAACATTAATCTCGATCTTATCTGCAAACATGATACCAGGATACAGGATTCCGGATTCAGGATACAGAGAAGTCGCCCCCGGGAGCGACTTTACATGTTTAACTTTTTTTAATAGATGTAGCGGAAGGTAGAAGCTGATACGGTTCGAGTAGTCACCCGGTTCCAGTTGCCGTTGTAGTTCATTTCGCTGACGGTCACATTGCCGCCGGAAACGCTTTCCACATAGGCCACGTGGCCGTAATAGCCGCCGCCGGTCCAGGCGATGGCGCCTGGGCGCGGGGTTGAGCCAACACTGTAGCCGCTAATCTGGGCATTGTAATACCAGCTAACGGCATTACCCCAGTCGCTTGGCACGGCTCGGCGATTAGCAACATACCAGGTGCAGTAACCGTAGGCATAGCCATTGGGGCCGCCAATAAAGTTTGATCGGCTAACGGTAGCAGCCTTAGGGGCGGCGGCCACGGCGGTGGTGGTCTTAACCGGCTGAGCAATGACGCCATCTGGTATGATGATCGACTGCCCGGCCTTAAGCCCACTAACCTCAGCATTATTAAAGGCAATAATCTGATCGGCATTGGCCTGGTATTTACTGGCCAAGCTTTCTGGCGTATCACCAGCGCCAACCTTAACCTGAACACCGCTGACTGGCAGAATGCTTAGATTCTGGCCCGTCTTTAGGGTGTCGTCGGAAATATTGTTAGCCCAGCGAATAGTATCTGAGGTTACATTGAAGTCGGTGGCTATCGAGCCTAGGGTGTCACCCGGCTTAACTGCGTAAGAAACTACACCTCGACTGGCTGTCCCGGCAGTGTCTACAACTTGGTTTTTAGCCAGAGTTCCGTCATCAACAGTTGTAATGTTAGAAAACTCATTGAGACTTTTGGCACTGGTATCAACTTCCTGCGTCACGATCAAGTTTGTTTGATCGGCCACCTTAGCAGCCACATCGGCTGAGGCAGCTTGATCCAGCACCGAACCATAGCCCACGGTTTGGGCAACCGGTGAGAGTTTAGCAGAATGTCCGGTAGAGCCACTCAGAACAGTGGCGCCAACCAGCATGATAATGCCAGCATGAGCCAGAATACGGGGAGCCGCAGCCAATTTGGCGGCGACAATTCCGGCGGCCTGAACGCCCTTACCCAAAGAGGTTAGGGAATCAGTCTCGATTTCAGATTGGGGCAGCGGAGCTGCGTTGAGTTTTAGTTTTGAAGCAGAATTTGCGTTTGCGATACCCGGTAAAGGCAGAGCGCCGGAAACTTCTCTACTAATGGTTTTCTCCACCCCACGCCGCCTCACCTGCGACTTATTGTGGGTAAACTGACGCTTCGTCTTAACTTTCCTGGTGGAAAAGGGGGAGAATTCGACCTAAGGTTTAATTATTTTCCCCGTACGACGACTTGTCAGGATACCAATAACCGTAAGGGAGATCTATCTGTTACCAGATGGAAGATTACGCTTACGCTTATCAATATACGTGACGAAGTGTATCAAGCCGCTTTTGGTGTGTCAATATAGGGTTTTTGGCTTTACTAAAGCATAAAATCGTGTTTAACAGCAGTGATTTACAAAATATTGTCATTTTTGACAAAAAGTGTCGTAGCTATACCGCTTATGTTTGTGAGATAAGTGCATTTGGCGGGAATTTCACCCGCCTATCTCTAAACAGAGCTAGTGCCGCTTAGAGACTTTCCCCTACTCTACGACCTCGGTTGCCACATCGGCAAGCGAGCAGTCACCTCTATGGCCACGCCACCGGCCAAATGTTCGCCATCGCTTCAGGCGGCCGCCGCACTCTTTGCAGCGATTGCAGAAGCGACAGTGCTTGATCTCGTGGCCGGGGTACCAGTTATTTACCGGCGGCGGTTGAAAAGCCGGCCCGCATCCCATCCAGGCGTAGCAGCTCATCTTTCCTTCTTCGTGATGGTATGGGCCTGGGTGGTCGGGTGGATAGGTGCAAACAATGCGCAACGGGCCAGCCGATTCACGCGGATGAATTGCGCCACAGATCGGGCGCTGCAGTGCCTCTTCCCAAGAGCTGCGCTCAAGGGGCGTTGCAAACTCTATAACGCCTCGGCTTGGCATCTCAATTGCCTTTCAGAGCCAAAATACTGACGAGCTCGTCCACACGAGGCATCCAGTCACCCGGCTGGAAGCCCCGTCTGCGAGCTGCAGCCCAAAGCGCGTTGCTCCATCTCTCGAGCTTGTCGTCGACGCTGAGGTCTACCTCATGCCAGCCGTTGGGGTCAAACCGCGGGCTGCAAAAGATGACCAGCTGCAGCGCCTCATCGCCGGATGGAATGACGGCATAATCCGTCTGCGCCGGGATGCAGTGCAGGGTCCCCGGCCGGAGATCACGCTCCTCCCAGTCCAGAAGAAGTTTGCCCGTGCCTCGCATGACCACATACCACTCGGTCACCTTGTCGTGGAAATGTGGCGCCAGCGGCCGGCACAGCGAGGCGTAGGCCACGTTGGCAGCCGGCGTCGGACTTTCCTGCTCCCAGACATGACCGACCAAGCAACCGGGCCCAGATGTGTGAAGTAGCAGCTTCGCGTCCGAGTGGCTGAGGGCCTCGAGGTATACTGACGGCAACAGCATTCAATGCTCCTTTGTCGAGGTTCACACCTGCGGACAGGATACAGGATTCGAACTTTTGGATCCAGGAGTAAGATCCTTCGCTAACTCAGGATGACAGTTGGGGGCTAGCGCAGGTACTTTTTCACATTCGCCTCGTGCTCAGCGGCGGTTTTGGCGTAGTGCACATTGCCCTGTTTGTCGGCCAGGAAATACAAGTAATCTGTTGTGGCTGGATTGGCCACCGCCTTCATTGAAGAAATACCGGGGTTACAGATGGGGCCAGGAGGTAATCCCCGGTGAGTGTAGGTGTTATACGTTGAATCCAACCTAATATCAAAAGGCACTCCCTTAACTTCGGCAGCATAAAGGATGGTAACGTCGGAGCCCAGCGGCATGCCGGCCTTCAGGCGGTTGTAAAAGACACTGGCGATCATGGGTCGATCCGTCTCCTTGCCAGCCTCCTTTTCTACAATTGACGCCAGGGTGACACCTTGATGCAGGGTTAGGCCGCGAGCCGCAAATCCCGGCACCAGCTTGGCTGCTTGGACCTTTTGGGCAAAATTATCGAGCATTTGCTGAACAACCACATTTGGCCTAACGGGCTTGGAGACTTCATAGCTATCTGGGAACAAATAGCCCTCCAGCGTCACCTGCCCTTCAGGTGGCCTAGCGGCCAGAAAATCATTGTTATAGCTGCCAGAGACGGCGGCTTCAAACTGCTGCTGGCTAATGCCCTTATCCTCAGCCAGTTTGGCAATCTGCTTTAAGGTGTAGCCCTCGGGCACTACCAGCCGATTTACCGAGACTTTCCCATGGCTTAGGGCGTCTGCAATGTCCGCCACCGAATCGGCTGCGCTGAGCTCATAATTCCCCGCTTGCAAATCACGGCGCAGACCGTGGAGGGTGACATACCAAACAAAGGCAGTTTTACTCCTGATGAGCCCGGCCTCCGCCAGATTGTCGCCGATATCGGGCGTTCCCTCACCTGTCTCCACCCGAAAAGTCACGGTATCGCCTCCAGCCGAATCAGCGGGCTGAGTCATGATCAAATACCAGATGACGACGCCCAAGACGATCACACCAACTACCCCGAGCCCAAGCAAAACTATCCTAGATACCTTCATAGGCTATCCAGGTAGTCCTGCAGGATGATTGCCGCGGCAATTTTATCAATATCACCGGTTGCCGGGTTCTTCCCTAATCGCTCACGGGCCACCGCGCTGGTGCCGGCTTCGTCTTGTAGCATAATTTCGACGCGGGCTCGATCCGCCAGGTCTTGAGCAAAATTACGCACAATTACCGTCTGCGCGGTATCCTCTCCCTCTAGGTTTCGCGGCAGGCCAATTACAACTTTGCCAATCTGGTTCGAGTTGATAATGTCCAAAATATTTAGTATCAGGTTTTCGGGGCCGATAGTAGCCAGCGGTTGGGCTAGGCGAGTCGATAAATCACCAATGGCCAACCCGATACGCTTTGATCCGTAGTCGATACCGAGAACTTTATTGTAAGTTGGCTTTGATGGAGACATGTATATGTTTCAATATACCAGGCATGCTAGTTGCCCATCCCGGAGTCAGGACAATCTCGGCCTTGTCGACACCTTCCAGATTCTTGGCAGTGTCAGCGGCTTCTCCATATTTCTTCCCGACTAGCTTTTTAGCCAAGGCGGCTGTATCAATCTTTTTGCCAGCAAAGGCGGCGGCTTCGGCACTAAATTTAATAGCTCCACTGGCTGTCGGTTTATCGGCCGAGAGTTTCAGATTATCGCTGCCGTCTTCATAGATCTGTTGATCGTCGCCAATCTGTTTCTGCTCCTGGGCCTTAGCCAGATCCGAAAGCTCGCTTTTGGCGACTGCTAGGCCGGTATAGGCGACTTGGATCGTCAGGCTGGCGGTTGGCGATTCGGCACCCACATCGGGGTTTGAGCTGAGACTGGTTACGTTTTGCTGAATGGAAGCTTCAAGCAAGGTTTGGTTTTTACCAACCTTGGCCTTAACTGCCTTGGCACCATCCTCTTTATCTGAATCTAGGGCAGTTTGCTTGGCCTTGTCGACATCGCCCTGGGTCACTACTTTGGAAATCTTAGCAGTGCCACCGGTCATTTGATCACCGGTGCCGTAAATGCCGGCCTGCTGCGAAGAAGGTAAGGCTGGAATGGTGTATTTTGTACCAGCCGCCAGATTGTAACCGTCACCATTCTGATCAGCGGTCACACCGACGTTTACCTTGCCCGGGGTGGTACAGCCGAAGAAGCTGCCCTGACCGCCAGGGACGGTCGCCTCGCTATCGGAGTGGAATATCTTGCCATCCGGAGCCGCAAAGCGAGTGCCAGCCACCAGCGTATGCGGCGAATTGTCATAACAGTTACTCACTGTAATCTGGCCATGGGCCTTGGTGCCATTATCCTTCTGGCCAGTAGCAGTAACCGACGCAGTTAGCGATTTACTAAAGCTAAGCTGGCTGGCTGCTAAAACTCCTGCCTTTGGATCTGAATTTGTAGTTGTCGGATCGGCGGTAAAGCCGAAGCTGGAATTTACCTGGTCGGCCTTGGCAAACAGGGTAACCTTGGCGCTGGTGAAGTAATAATTCAAAGCCAACAGCAGAAGCAGTGCAAAGACACCGCCGCCAATCCATAATATGCGCTTCTGCATCTGGTTAAAGTTGGGTACGCGCTGGGTCTTTTTAACTTGGGGCTTGGGCTTAGACTGTTCGGTTTTTGGCTCAGCCACAACATCTTCCGGCATTGGCATTTCGTCGGCAGGTTTGGCTTCAGGCTTCTTTGGCTTTTCCGGCTCGTCGCCGACTACACCACCATCAATCTCATCATCAGCCGCGCCTTTGGCCGGTCCAGACTCACCTCTAATTGGTTCGCCGTCCACCTGCAGTGCTACTGGTAAACCAATTCGACCCGCCAAATTCTGAGTCACCCGATCTCCCGAAACCAGCAATAGCTTCTTCTTTGAATCGGCGGCGGCTTTTTTGAGTAGGCGCAGATTTATCACCGACTGCATCAGAGTAGAACGCTTGGCCGCCACGATCTGGACGGCGTCACCCGGCGCTTTGCCGAGCTTATCAATCGCCGAAGTAATGTCTTCGTCGACCTCGAGATAAATTACATTGTCTTTGTCAGCTGCCATTATGCCTGCAATGTCTTACTTAACTTTTGTAACATATTTTCGGAAAGAGATCCGGTGTTGATAACATCCAGACCTAGGTTGGCCAAACCCATTGGAGTGATGTCCGCATAACTAGTCAGCTTGCCGGTTTTGTCCACTACCCGCGAAACTTGTTCAGGTGAAATATGACTGACCATCGGCTTACGAGCGAAGGGTAGGTTCTTGTACCAATCGCCTTTGAGGGCCTGGGTGATTTGCGGCAGCCCGGTGCCACCACCGCACAGCAAGATGCGGGCGGGCAGATGATCCACCTTGGTAAATTCGGCGAGCGATAATTCCACACCGGATAGCCAAACTTTAATATCCGCCGCTACGGCTTCTTCCACGGCCTGACGGTCCTTAACATGGGGCAGTTTACCGGCCGAATAATCTAGCTTCATTTCCTCGGCCTGCTCAAAGGTGACACCTGCCACCTGACTAATGCGCTTGGTAAAAGCCCGTCCGCCAATGCCGAACATTTTAGTGCCTTCCACCCCGCCATTATTCACCAAGGCGATATCAGTGGTGCCGCCGCCAATGTCGATAAAGATGGCACTAAAGTCACTCGAGTCTTCGCCGCCAACACTCTTGGCCACGGCAAATGGTTCGGCCGCAATATTTATGACATTCAAGTCCAGGTTGGTGCCGACGCTTTGCAGGGCGCCAATGTGGACCATCGGTGCAAAGGCGTTAAAGAGCTGGATAGACACATCGTGGCCCTGGAAGCCAATTGGATTAGTAACCCGATAGCCATCAATCTGCACATCGACAATGGCGGTGTTAACCATCTTGACGTCGATTTCTTGCTGGCCGGTCTCCCAGGCCAGAGTTTCTCGGGCGCGTTCAAAGGCCCGTTCCTGCACACGGTCAAGAATTTTGCGTAGCTCAGCCATTTCGATCTTGTCCTGAGCATTAGTGCGCTTGTATTTAATTGTGGTCGACGTACCCTTTACCAGCTCACCGGCAATCCCCATTACGCAATCCTTGGCCACTACACCGGCCATTCCCTCAGCCTGCTTTAAGGCTTCATCGCAGTTATCCACAACCCCGGCGATGTCTGTGACAGCACCTGACTGCATATCTGTAAGACGCTGGTGTTTACGACCAACACCAATGATTTCGACTTTGTCCCCAGCCACCCGACCAATCAAAGCCTTAACGAATTCCGTGCCAATATCAAGCGCCACAAGGTATTGCTCCTTGCTTTTGCCGGGCCGCCGGATTTTATCAACTAATTTCATAAATTCAGATACAGAATGACTAGCTTATTGTAGTCGTTTGCCGTGACTTTTACCATAAGCTTTTTATCTGAAAATTGACTTTTTTTCTCGAAAGGAGCATTATCGTGGGCATTGCTCCCACCAGATAGGAGACCAATGCGACTTGTTGAAATCCTCAACCCGCCAATCCCAGAAATGTTCGAAGACTGCCGAGGGCGAACCCAAAAGCGCCGCTGGTGCGCTAACCAAGCCTTGCGCTATCTGCAGGAAGCCCGGTCCCACGTGGAGCTGGCCGAGCGGCGCGGCGACCCGAATGGACTCGCCATGACCGCGGCCGATGGCTTGGTGACCCTGGCCAAGCAATACCTGGAGCAATTCGACGGCGAGCTGGCCGCCGGCATCCTGCTGCGGCGCTGGCCCCGGGTGCTGCAGATCGGCAGCCCGAACGTCCAGTACTTCAAGAGTCGCCATCGCATCCTGGACAAGTCGATCCGTCGGCTGCGTTTCAATCTGTTCTCGCCCAGTGAGATAGTTCTGACGCTGGCGTTCGGACCCCAGCAACCTCCACCGCTTTCGTCCTAGCGACCATTCGCCACACGCGAAAAACCGCCGCTAGTATGAGGGCGGTTTTTCTTTGTTTATTATATTGCTTGGACTATCGGAGTCTTGGCAACCGGCGGATGTTGGACCACGTACACTCCAGCGCCAACAGCCACCACAATGGCAGCACTTATCAATAATTCAAATACGGCCGAGCCTTTGTGGCTCGCATCGTTTATAAGCATGGTTTTGCCTCACTTTTTTGTTTTTGTACTAGGTTACTTTAAGTAGTAGCATAAATGCTTATGCTTAAGCAAGGGCTTTTTTAGAATTTAGGTTAAGGCTGGGCTTCTTCAATATCACGTTCAGCCTCACCCTTTTCACGCTCGGAGTTTTTAATATCTTGGTAAAAGGCAGCTCCATCATCAGTTGATATTACAAATAACAGATGCCACAATACCCTTGAAGGTGAGCGGCAATCCGCTCGTTTTTGTTCTCAATCGAAAGGAAGCCTGTGAGCAAGGTCGATGTCTCCGCCATCAAGACCTGGGACGAGGCTATTGAGGTTTTCCCCTGTCCCACTTGCAGCGAGCCGTGGTCGAAGTCACCGGGCCTAGTCAAGGGCACACACATCTTCGGCGAGGGCTACCAATACAACGTCTGCCACACCTGCCAGCCGGATGAAGTTCAGGGTAGGTTTTCTGGCCTGGACTACGGTGGAATCCCCCATCACATCGCCGAACGCCTCATCGACCGCTTCTACCCAGTTCGATTCGTAGTCGAAAGAAGAGGCAGCACGTACCCCGTCATCGACCGAGCTGATGGATCCGTTGTTGGAGTTCGCGCTCTATACCCCGAGGAATACGAGGCCAGACGCCTC
>DATIII010000008.1:0-160024 GCA_035479795.1 Saccharimonadales bacterium (SeqCode) | reverse complement strand
AATCGACCCAGACCGAGCATCAGTCATTACCGAGATGTTCGAACGAGCCGCCCAAGGCTGGAGCGGTCGCAAACTCAAGGCCTGGCTTGATCATAGCGGCTTCACTAATAGGTCGGGACGGAAGGTGACACTAAGCCAGGTATTCCTGATACTAAACAACCCCTTCTACTACGCCGAGTTCGAATACCCTGAAGGCAGTGGCAAAGTCTATAAAGGATCGCATCCGGCTCTAGTAACAAAAGAACTCTTCCAACAAGTGCAAGATAGCCGGGCGCTGCCAAATAGAGCGGCCTGGGGTAGCAAACACTTCGCCTTCAAAGGCATCTTCAAATGTGCAGGGTGTGGATCGGACATTACCGCCGAGGAGAAATTCAAGCCGCTGAAAGACGGTAGCTTCAACCGCCACGTCTACTACCACTGCACCAGGCAGGTCAATTACGACTGCCCGGAGCCATACATCAACGAAAAGGCACTGATTGAGAAGCTAATCGACTACATCAAAGCCAACTCAAAGGATATCGAGGTTACGGAAGAATTGGGGCGCCAGTCGAGGCGCCATGCGGAGATAATCGAGCGTTCGCTCGGTTCTAGGGGCCTAGAGGGCAAGATCGACCCGATTGCGGAGTACTCGGAGTTCATCCTCAAAGAAGGGACGTACAGGGAGCAAGGAGAGCTCATACAAGGAATCAAGACGACCTTCGCCATTAGAGATAGAGAAATCAAACCGATGCCCAAGGAGGAGTTGAGTCCGGTCTAGGAACCCGGTTCTGAAATTAGGCGCTCAGTCGCCTGGAGAGAGGACGATCTCCTCTTTTTTTGTGGCTTTACAAAGGAGTTATTTGAAACAGAAAAGACCGGTCTGGCAACCCGGTCTATCAGATTACTGCCCTATTTGGCTGGGGCGGTAGGATTCGAACCTACGATCTCTTGAGCCAGAATCAAGCGCCTTACCACTTGGCCACGCCCCAACGTCACAGCGGCACTTCCGGCTTACATAATTCCTCAAGAATTTCTTCAGCCTCCATATCGCTTACGAAATTTCAAACAGCTTCGCTTGGTTTAAAATTTCGGTTTCTCGCTGCTTTAAAAGTGTCTCAACTTGGAAATTCTAGCAGTTTTCACCTGTTGCGACAAGAAATCAGACTATACTACTTTCCGGCTTTCTCGGTTAGGATTAGTTAATGATCATCCTGCTGCATTCATCGAAGACCATGAAGCGCCCAAAGCCGGCTACTGAGCCGTCAGTACCGCAGCTTCTGCCTCAGACTTGCGAGTTGCAAACATACCTCGAGACTCTAAGCCGAGCAGATCTGGCAAAGTCTATGCAGATTTCGGGCGAGCTAGCTGCGAGGACGCACGCAGTAATTTCGGAATGGAGCGATGAGCCGAGCCACCAAACTTTGGCGATCGACAGCTTTGTGGGTGATATTTACAGCGGCTTACAGGCCCAGACTTTAACGACGGCCGATAGGGGATATGCTCAAAAGACGTTGCGGATTTTGTCTGGGCTGTATGGAATCCTGAGGCCACTAGATGGCGTAATGCCTTATCGATTGGAGATGGGTTACCGGTTACCAGATGAGCCATACGAGAATCTTTATAAATTTTGGGGCAGATCCATCGCCGAAACTTTGCCCACCCATGGTTTAATCCTCAATCTCTCGGCCGTTGAGTACACCAAAACCATAACGCCGTTTGTGAATACAGATCGTATTATCGCGCCGCGGTTTCTGACTGTTAGCCCAAAAACAGGCGAGCCAGCATTCGTAACTGTACATGCCAAAGTTGCTCGAGGTGCTTTTGCGAGATGGGTAATTAAAAATCGCATTGAGCAGGTCGATGAATTGGTCGGCTTCAATGACATAGGATACCGCTATGACAAAAAATTGAGTACGACTTCTGAGCCGGCCTTTGTGGCCGAAAAATTCGGCGGGATAGGTTTGAGCATCCGGCTCAAGGGAAATAATCTATAGTTTTTTAGCCTCGCCAAGCCTATAATGGCCGGGATAAACAAAGGAATCATCAATGGCTATCATCAAACTCGAGCCTTACATTTTCTTCCACGGACAGGCCAAAGAGGCAATGGAATTTTACAAAAGCATCTTTGGGGGTGAATTAACAATCCAAACATACGAGCAGGCCGGTCAAGGTGGCGAGCCGGATTGGGTGATGCATGCCACGCTCGAAGGCGACGTGAAGCTAATGGCCAGCGATACCGAAAAGGCGAGCGACACGGCTAAAAAGATTTCTCTCTCGCTCGGTGGCGAGGAAGCGGATTCTGATGAGCTGCACGCAATCTTCGACAAGCTGGCCGAAGGCGGCGAAGTGTTTCAAAAACTCGAAAAGCAATTTTGGGGCGATGTTTTTGGCTCGCTAACTGACAAGTACGGCGTGGAGTGGATGATGAACATCGCCGGCGCTAAGCAGGAGTAGGGCTTTAGCAGTTTCCCGCTGGGGTCTGCCCAGCCATAATTTGCTGCATCCATACAATTGAATCCTCAAAGCTGTGGACCATGGCGTTATAGTGGGTGGTTTCAGGGTAGAGGGTAACTCTCACCGGCCCGCGGCTATGCTGGCAAAGTTGGATCTTGGCTGCTGCCTGCTGTCTGGGCAGGACCACATTATCTTGTTCACCTGCGTTGATTAACTTAGGTGTGGCGGTTGTGGCGTCGTCGGCCACATTAGCAGCCAGCTGTTGGCCGAGCTTGCCGTAAAGGGCTTCGGGTAAATTAGCCTTGCGCAGATTATTCAAGAAATCGGGTGTATAAACATTGTCCGGATGGGTCCCCCAATAGGCAATATCACTATCGATGCAGTGACTGGTAACATCGGTGTTAAGACCATAAACCCAGCGCGGCTGGAGGATCCGGTCAATATGATAGTTGGTGCCGTACAAGTTTTGATAGCTATAGAGAACGTAAGGCCCAAACCAGTTAATGTTAGCGCCTTGGGTCACGTCGGCCAGGGTCTCCTGGACATCCATGACTGGACCCCAGCCAATAACTCCAGCTATTTTGGTTCCTGGTGAGTAGGTGGCATTAATTTTGTCGGCCCAAAAGGCGCTATGGCCTCCTTGTGAGTATCCGGTTACGAAGTTGGGGGTGGCAGCGCTCAGAACGCTGGCCTCGGGAATTTGGCGGCTGGCACTAATGCTATCAAGTACCGCTCGGCCTTCTAATTCTCCCGACATGTAATGATGAATCCGAGCTGGATCGCGATGGCCCTCATAATCCGGCACCACTACCATAAACCCGCGGGCGGCGTAGGCCAAAGCATGTGACTGATAGTTAGCCCAATTATGAACCGAGGGCTGCTCGACGCTGGGGGCACATTGATCACCAATGCCGGTGGTGCCGGGTGCCAAGACAATAACGGCGCTAATCGGCATGGCGGGCACGTAGGCTCGGGCATGGACATCAGCCTCTCGACCATCCTTATCAAGCAGACCAAATACCAGCTCGGTACGAGTTACGGCCGGTGACGCAGCGATCATTGGGCCGTAGTTTTGCCGCGCCTCGGCCATGGCCTGTTCGGCACTAAGGGCCTGGGTGCTGACTATTTGGACCAGTTGGCCGTGCTTGGCCGGTGATTGCTTCATTGGGGGGACATACGTGGTGATTGGGCGTTGCTGAAAATACAAGGCCGCCATATTTATGGCAATTAGTCCCAGGAAAAGTACCAGGCCGCTAACCAGGGGGGTGCGATAGCGCTTCATCTTAAGGCCAGCTCCATCAGATGCATGTCAACGCCATTAATTTGGTATTGCCCTGCCAGTTTATAGCCGCGCTGGGCGTAATAATCGGCAAAGTCGCGAGTTACCAGTTGGACCAGCAATGATCCCTGGGCTCGCATTTGGCGGTGGGTAAAGTCGAGTAACTGGCCGCTAACACCCTGGCCGCGATGCGATGGCCGGACATACAGCCAGTAGAGCTGCGAGCGCAGGGGATCTTCAGCCGAGGCAATGCTATAGCCAACCACGTTCCGTCCCTCGACTGCCACGGCCAGAATCCGGCCGGGTTTTAACCACGAAGCCGCCAGCCGTGGCAGTGAATTGTCACGACGGGCTTGCTCGAAAGCCGCCCTTGGGAAATAGCGAAAGTCGTCAACTAAGGCACTCCGAAACAGCCGGGAAAGGCGGGGCAGTTCAGAAATTTTAACGTATCCAATACGCATAGCCATAGCTTATTATGGCTTACTAGAGCTTGATTAACCAAATGGAGGCAGCAATGAGCGAGCCAGAGGTATTTACCGGCGCCGATGAGGCTTTGCGCAAGGTGATTTTACAAATTAAAGCCGATCAATGGTCTATGCCGATACCGGAGTGGTTTCCGATCGGGCGCAAACAGGAAGACTTGGATCTGCGCAAAATTGTCAATTACCACGCCTACGACGAAGCTTGGGTACCGGATGTCCTGGCGGGTCGCAAGATGGAGGATGTCGGTAAAGACAAGTTTGATGGTGATTTGCTGGGAGATGATCCGGCGAAAAATTACTCCGTCATCGTGGATAAGGCGCTAGACGCCGTTAAAAATCATTATGAAGCCGAGCGGATTTGCCACCTAAGTTATGGTGACTTTCCCGCCAAAGACTATCTGTCGCATATCACCAGCTTTCGGTTTTTTCGCACCTACGACATCGCCAAACTAATTGGCGTGGAGCCAGGCATGCCCGAGGAGCTGGTGCAGGGAATGTGGGAGCAAACTGAAGGGGTGGTGGAGCAGTATCGCCAGATGGGGGTTTACGGACCACGGGTTGAGGTGCCAGCTGATGCTAGTCTGGAAGACCGGCTACTCGGTTTGGTTGGCCGGCAACCCATCAAAGTCTAGACAGGCCGCTAATAATCTGTTAAAATAGCCTTAAATTAACTCGGATGAATACCTACTAATCTTTAGATCTGGCTGTTCATCAAAGATTTGTAGAAAGGTATTCATGAGACGTAACTCATTTTCCATGCCGGCTTCACAGCGCGGCAAAGTATTTCGAAACTCGAAGTTTGGGAATAATCGATCAAAGCGCGGGGGTCAGTACATCGACCCGGCCAAATATGTAAACGTGGCGACACCTAGGGCTGAGGAGGTGCCATTTGAGCCTCAGCACCGGTTTAGCGACTTTGGGTTCACCTCGGGCCTGGCTCGTAACGTCGAAGCTCGCAAATACATTAGTCCGACCCCAATTCAAGACGGCTCAATTCCACCGGCGCTGGCCGGCCGCGATATTATTGGACTGGCGAATACTGGTACTGGAAAAACAGCGGCCTTCGTGCTGCCGCTAATTCAGCGCTTTGTGACCAGTCAGCCCGGGCAGACGGCCTTAATTATGGCGCCCACCAGAGAGTTAGCCGTACAGATCGATGAGGAATTTCGGGCCTTTGCCAGTGGCCTCAAGCTCTATTCGGCGCTCTGCGTCGGTGGAGTTAATATTGCGCGTCAGATTCAGCAATTGCGTCGCCGGCCTCAGGTCGTGATTGGTACCCCGGGACGCTTAAAAGACCTTTATCAGCAGAAAGCCCTCGATCTATCGCGGGTAAGCTATCTGGTTCTGGACGAAGCCGACCGCATGCTCGATATGGGCTTTATTCGCGATATCCAATACATTTTGAATCTGCTGCCGGCCAAACGTCAGAATCTTTGCTTCAGCGCTACGATTACGCCGGAAATCAGCCGACTACTCGATGGCATGCTGAGCGAGCCAGTGACCATATCGGTGCGCACGGCGGAAACTAGCGAGCACGTGGCCCAGGATGTAATTCGGGCCAGTTCCAAAGATGAAAAAATTGCCATTTTGCAAAACCTGCTGCGCCAAAACGATTTCGACAAAGTTTTAGTATTTGGCCAAACCAAGTGGAGCGTTCAGCGGCTGGCAGAGCAGCTGACCAAGCAGGGCTTCGTGGCGGAAGCCATTCACGGGAACAAGTCACAGCCGCAGCGCCAGCGCGCCCTTAAGGCGTTCAAGGAGGGCCGGGTGCAGGTGCTCGTGGCAACCGATGTGGCGGCTCGCGGCCTAGATATTCCCAATGTCAGTCACGTCATCAACTTTGATCAGCCGACCACCTATGAAGATTACATTCACCGAATTGGGCGGACCGGTCGGGCTGGTAACCGTGGCCACGCTCTAACCTTCGTTTCCCGATAGGCTAAAAAATCCTAAATATTTGTGCTTAGGCATTAGGCATTAGAGTATTAAGGATTTACAATATGCTTATGCGAAAGCTTATCTTTTGGCTTGGCCAGGCCGTCATTATCACTATCATTTTCGTTACCATCTATGCGGCGGTACAGCAGAATTATCGCCAAAATGCCAATGACCCACAGGCTAGTATGGTAATTGGTTTGGCTGGTCAGATCACTCAGGGCACAGATGTGGAACTGGGCCAAGTTCCCAAAATTGACCCGTCAAAAAGTCTGACGCCTTTTGCAATCATCTACGATGATCAAGGCAAGGTGGTTGATTCAAATGTCGAATTAGACGGAAAAACTCCGGAGCTACCGGCCGGGGTTTTTGCGAACACCCGCAAAGTGGGAGAGGAAAGAATCACTTGGCAGCCGACGGCTAATGTAAGGTTAGCGGCGGTCATTGCCCATCACGATGGCAAAAAACCCGGCTTTGTGCTGGCGGCTCGCAGTTTAAAGGAAGTTGAAGAGCGCGAGGCCCAGCTACAAACAATGGTCGCCTTGGCTTGGCTGCTGAGTTTGGTGACACTCGGTTTATCAGTTACAGTCTTGCACGCCAAAAGGCTATAAAAGAACTCCGCCATACGAAGTAAGGCGGAGTATGTTCACATTTTGCAACGAGGAACTTGAACAGGTACTCGAAAACAAGGTGAACATTACCATTATGCAATTTGGCGTAGGCGGGTGGCAAGGCTAAAATTAATAGTTATGCCGAAAACATCTCTTTCTTTCGTTAAGCATGCTAAAAACGGCTGGGCCCGGCGGGGGACTTTGCAGACACCTCACGGCGCAATTGAAACGCCGGCCTTTATACCCGTGGGTACTCAGGCGACGGTCAAGACTCTGGATACTGATGATTTGCGCGGGCTGGGTGCTCAGGCAGTATTGGCCAACACTTATCACTTGTATCTGCGTCCCGGGGCAGAGCTGATCGCTCGTCACGGCGGGCTGCATAAGTTTATGAATTGGGACGGCCCGATCTTTACCGACAGTGGTGGGTTTCAGGTTTTCTCGCTCGGCTTTGGTCTGACACATGGTGTCGGTAAAGTAGCAAGCATCTTCCCGTCTGAGCAATCTTCAGCACAACTCGCTCCGTCAGATGCTCCGGTACGCAGTCGCGGTAGTCTGTCTACCGCTCCTTTGCATTCCTCGCCTCTTTCTGGCGATTTATCACTGAATATCGCTCATCAGTCAGCAAAGCGGAAGTTAATGAAGGTGGACGACGAGGGCGTCACCTTTCGCTCACACATCGACGGCAGTAAACATCGGCTGACGGCCGAAAGCTCGATTGCCACCCAGCAGCAGCTTGGCGCCGATATCATCTTCGCCTTCGACGAATGTACCTCACCTCTACATAACGAGCGCTATACGGCGCGGGCTCTAGAGCGGACACATGCCTGGGCGCAGCGCAGCTTGGATGCCTGGACTAATCGCCAGACCCAAGCACTCTACGGGATAGTCCAGGGCGGCGCCTACCGCAGCCTGCGCGAGCATAGCGCCAAAACGATCAGCGGAATGGATTTTCCGGGCTTGGCGATAGGCGGTTCACTAGGTAAGTCCAAGGCTGATATGCATCAGATCTTGGAATGGACAATCCCGCAGCTCGACGCAGCCAAGCCGCGACATTTGCTGGGCATTGGCGAGGTTGTTGATCTGTTTGAATGTAGTGCCAGAGGTATCGACACCTTTGATTGCGTGGCACCAACCCGGATGGCCCGCAACGGCGCGGTTTACATTAGCTCAGCTAACGGGGGCACACCAAGGAATAAATTCAGAATCAGCGTTAATAATGCGGTCTACAAAGACGACGCTCAAGCCATCGACCCTGGCTGTGATTGTTATACCTGCTTAAATAATAGTCGAGCATATTTGCGCCATCTGTTTAATGCTGGTGAGATGTTGGGCATGCGCCTGGCCACCATCCACAACCTGCGCTATATGGAGCGGCTGATGGTTGGTATTCGTGAAGCAATAGAAGCCAATCGACTTTCTGAGCTGGCCAGTGAATGGGGTATTGATCCTAAAAAATGGCCAAAATAGGGGCTTCAGCTGATCCTCAGCTGCACAAGCGGTATAATAGTGTAATGACACTTCCGGCCGATGCGCGATAAACTGGCTTTCTTCGGAAAACACCCCCTGACCGTTCGCGGCATGCGACTTTTCTACATCGTCTGCATGGTTTATATCTTAGTTTTTTGGCGGGCTTTTTGGACGCCGGACCTACTCTTCATCATGTTTTTCTTCCTCTTCTTGTTATACGGCCAGGGCCGGCAATTTTTTGTGAACTTCGGCCCATTTGTGGCAGCCTTGCTTGCTTACGACAGCCTGCGCGGCGTGGTGCCATTCCTATCTAAACATGTGCATTTCACCGAAATGATTGATTTTGATAAGTGGCTGTTTGGCGGACACTTGCCCACCGTAGTGCTTCAACAATGGTGGTATTCAGGGCACGCTGTCTGGTATGACTTTTTCTTCTATCTGCTCTATATGTGCCATTTTGTGGCGCCCATGATTGCCGCGGTTCTTATCTGGAAATACCGACCGCAGCATTATTTGCGCTACGGGCTGGCCTTTCTCATTCTTTCCTACGGCGGCTTCTTAACCTACATCGCCTTCCCAGCAGCACCGCCCTGGATGGCTTCCGAAATGCATCTGATTCCAACCATCCACAAGATCTCAAGCGATGTCTGGTGGGCCCTGGGCGTTCATAATTTTCCGACTATCTATCAATACCTCAGCCCCAATCTCACGGCCGCTGTACCTTCGCTGCATTCGGCCTACCCATTAATGATCGTACTCTTCGTCAATCGCGCCTTTGGCTGGAAGTGGGCGCTGGCTTTGGCCTGGTATCCGATTGCCATCTGGATCGGCATCGTTTACATGGGCGAGCACTATGTGTTTGATGCGATGGTGGGTGTGGCCTATGTGTTTATTGCCTACTGGCTGACAGCTCTGATCGCCAATCGCTACGGACACCATGGTCGTCGGTTACACACTCGCATCGCCAATAAATACGGGGCCAAACCGCTTTCTGGCTAAAGCTTAGCGGCAGTAGCCAATTGGTTTAGTAGTTCGGCAGCGGTCTCATCGGTGACTTCAATAACCCGTTTTCCATAGGTTTCGACGACGCTACCGTCGCCATTGAGCAAAATATGTTTAAAAATATCGTTTGACCGGCGGTCGAGCGTGATCTCGGCATTCCAGGTGAAACGATCGCGAACGCTAGGGTCGGATACATTAATCTCCAGTCGGCCTTTTTCCGGCAGGGATTTTTTAGCCTGGGTATAGACGACGGTGCCGGGGAGATCAAAGTAGTCACCATCTACTTTGGTAACAGCGGTTTGGCTCATAAAATCCTCAACAAAGCTTTGGAATTGCCTGACTAATTCTGGGTTTAAACTCATGGCGGCCATTATAGTCGTGTTTGGGGTTGGCTACCAGTCGACACAAAACGTTAATAATCGTGGACAACATGTATTTTTAGGCGTACGCTAGCCATAAAAGGAGGAATAATAATGGACGTAAGTATTTGGGCGGTGATCGTAGCAGCCGCCATTAATATGGTTGTCGGATACTTGTGGTATTCGAAGGCCTTATTTGCCGAAGCCTGGTCGAAGGCGGTTGGCAAAAAGATGGAAGACATGAGCGGAGGCGGCCAGGGCTACGCCCTGACTACCGTCGGTGCGTTGGTTCAGGCCTGGATTTTGGGCCTGCTGGTCCACTGGCGGGGTGCCGACAGCTTGTGGCTGGGTGCCAAGGTTGGATTTCTAGTATGGCTTGGTTTTGTGGCTACCACCTACGCCACCAGCTATATTTTTGAAAGCCGGCCGAAGAAGCTGTACTACATCAACGTCGGCTACTTCCTGGTAGTCCTCGTCATCAACGGAGCTTTGCTGGCTATCTGGCCACAATAAAGTAGTTTCTAAAAACAAGAGGTCTCTTGTGGCCTCTTGTTTTTTGTTTGGCAAAGGCTAAGAATGGGTTCACCTGCGTCCGATGCAAGGAGCACCATGAATTTCAAGAAACTGCTGGGGCTGGAGCGCCCCAGGCCACACGAGCTGGCCTATGTGCTGGGCATTCCGAAGGTCAAGGTTGATCTGGAGACCATCAAGCCCTTCACCAGCTTTTACATCGCCGGCGTGGTAGATGGGGTCTACTGCCGCCTGATCCTCGAGGTCGAGCGCATCCCGAAGGCTTTTCGGGTACTGCGGTCAAACCACCCCTGCCTGCTGTCCGGTTCTCAAGGCTTCTTCGTCGGCGCCTGTGAAGATAACCGGGTCGTCGAGTACAGCCTGCGCGACGACATGGCCCAGATGTTGTTCGCCTACGCCTTCCCGCTGGATCAGGACGGTAAGCACTTTCTCGTCGAGCGGATTGATGATCTGCGAGTCTTGCGACCCCGCGCTGCGCACTACCTGGGATCCGACGATTTCGCCGGCCTGGAGTTTTGGGTGTCGCCGATGATCACTCTTGAACGCCTCGACTACAACATTGAAGACGCCTTGGCCGCTCGTCGCCCAGGTATCAACGGTCGCTACATGACCAGCCGCCCTAAAGAGCCCGTCGTTTGACGGGCTCTGCTAACTCCGGTGCTTAGGTAAGACTACCTGCTGATCCGGGTCGTACTTATCCGACTGTTTATCGATGGCCGACTCAAGATTGGCTATTAACTGTTTTTGATTAAAATCTCGGCCGATAAAGACCAGCTGGGTTTGCGGCTTTTCCTCGCCCCAGTCTGTCCAGCTTAAATCGGCTCGTTTACCAACCAGCTGGAAGATATATTTGCGACGATGCCCCTTTTTGCCCAGATTCACAAAGCCCTTGGCTCGGTAGACCTCCGGCGGAATTTGGTCATTCACGAATTGCTGGAAGGCCACCGGATCTAGTGGCTGGTCGGAAGAAAAACTGACAGTTTGGTAATCATCGTGGAGGTGTTTGGTGTGATTATGTTCGATTTTGAAGTCTAGATCGTGGGCATCCTTGTCGAGAAGTAGCCGGACATCTATCTGGGAATGGTCAGTTGTGAAAATACGGGCACGATTGTTTATACCGGTTATTAACATTTTGATCTGATCAATTTTTTCCCTATCAACCAGATCCGTCTTATTAATGATTACAAAGTCACTGTACTCGATTTGCTGCAGGGCGGTGGTATGAGCCTCGGCGTTACTTTCTAGATTGGCTGCATCCAGCACGGTCACGATGCTGTCGAGCCGGGTGTGACGGCCGCTGGCTTCGCGTAGGGTCAGCGCTAAGTCGGCCGGTTCAGCCAAGCCGCTAGCCTCGATCACAATGTAATCGATATCGCTGCCAGGGTAGGCAAACTGGCCGATGGCTTCATCCAGCTCAAGAGTCCCCAGGCTGCAGCAAATGCAGCCATTAGTCAGCTCGAGGGTTTTATCGGTCTGTCCGGCCACCAATTTCTGGTCGATATTGATGTCGCCGTAGTCATTCACCACCACGCCAATTTTTAAGCCCTGATTATTGGTCAGAATGTGATTGAGCAGGGTGGTTTTGCCGGAGCCCAAAAAGCCCGTGATTGCGGTAATCGGAATCTTTTTCATCAGATTATTATAAACCTAATCTCCAAGTCTTGAAAAAAATAAAAAAAGTGGTATTGTCCTTCTTAAGTCTAAACGGACTAGCGCGTGACCAGGAGGTCATCATGTTTGAAAGGTTTACCGAGCGGGCCCGTCAGGTCATAGTCCTGGCAAAGCAGGAGGCCGAGAGGCTGAAGCACAACTACGTCGGTACTGAGCACATTCTGCTTGGCTTGTTTCTCGAAGAACAGGGTCTGGCGGCCCGGGTCTTGCGCGAGCTTGATGTCGAGCTCAGTCATGTTCGTCTGGAGGTTGAGGGCATCGCCGGTCGTACGGAGCCTTCGGAGCCGGGCCGAGAAATTGCGCTCACTCCAAGGTCAAAAAAGGTGATTGAGCTGGCATTACGCGAGGCTCTCATCCTGGGCCACAACTACATCGGCCCCGAACACATCCTGCTCGGACTGGTGCACGAAAACGGGGGCGTGGCGGCTCGAATTCTTTACAACCAACAGGCAACCCCCGAGAAGATCCGGGAGCGTGTGCTGAGCTATATAACCAAAGGCGGCTCTCCGGAAGAACTCGCCCTCAGGGAAGTCCACCTTCGTAGGCGACAGCTGAAGGACGCTCTTGAGCAGCTCGAGGGCTGCATTGAGGAGCCGCTGGACCTGACCTTGCAGCGCTTACAGCGCCATCTCAATCAGATCGAGCTCGAGCTGAGCGCTGCCGAGTACAGCTAGCCCCCTCCGCGGCATGACCAATAAAAGGTCCCGCTGCGGCGGGGTCTTTTATTTAGTATAATCGTTACGTTATGGCCAAAGTTCTCATAGTCGAAGACGACGCCGACATCCGAAACGCCTTTGCTCACGGTCTGACCCATGCCGGGTATCAAATGATGATTGCCGGAAATGCCGAAGAAGCCGCCAAGCAGCTGCAAGCTGATACTCCTGATGTCATGGTTTTGGATTTATTAATGCCAGGTATTTCCGGAGTCGAGTTTCTGAAGCAGGAAAAGGTGAGTCAGCGCTTCCCGGATATGAAGATCTTGGTATTTACTAATATCGATTCGCCTCGGGTTATGGATGAGGCCAAGTCGCTGGGCATCACCGAATATATTGTTAAGGTCACCACCACACCATCAGAGCTGGCCGCAAAAATTCAAACGCTGCTGAAGAAATAGCTTGTAACCATCATCTCTCGGAGTATAGTTGTACGCATGAAAACCGCCGCCTCGGCCGAAATAAAAACCCCAAAACAGGTTAAACAAGCTATTGATCAGCGGGTCGCTAACTTTTTTGAGTTAAAAATATCAGAGGCCACCGTGCTGGACCCACTGTATGGTGAAATGTTGGGTTACATTGCAAGTATTGCGTCCGATGGCAAGCGACTACGGCCCTACCTGGCCTATGTAGCTTATCGGGCTCATGGCGGCCGCGATGAAGAGCTGATTTTGGACGTGGCACTGAGCCAGGAGTTGTACCACCTATTTCTGCTTATTCATGATGATGTCATGGACCGCGATGATGTGCGCCATGGCCACCCGACGATTAATGCTATTTATCGCCGTCAAGCTGAAGACAAAATGATTTCTGGCGAGGCAGCTCATTATGGCGACAGTTTAGCAATCGTGGCCGGCGATGTAGTGGCCGGGCTGGCTAGCGAACCAATATTGCAGGCAGCGATGCCAGATAAGATTCGTCTAGAGCTACTTAAAGTCTTTAATCGTCTGATATTTACCGAAGTGGCTGCCGGCCAACAGCTTGATTTAATGTGGCTGCGCCCCGACGGTCCGCAGCCATCGATTGACCAACTCAACAAGATTAACCGCTACAAAACCGCCAGCTATACATTTATCGCCCCGCTCAAACTTGGGGCCATCCTGGCCGGAGCCAGCCAAGTCGAGGCTTCAAAGTGGGAGGAAGTGGCGGTGCCGCTGGGGCTAGCATTTCAGCTCCACAATGACCTTTCTGATCTGTTTAGCGATGAGACTGATTGGAAGCAGGTGATGGGTGATGTCGTTGAGGGTAAGCCGACGATCCCGATTATGCTAGCGCTGGAGAAACTGGACGGCAAGGATCGTGAGGAGCTGGCTGGTAAACTGGGCATTGGGCGCCCGCTAAAAAAGTCAGAAGTGGAAAATCTGCAAGAGCTGATTGTAGGCTGCGGTGCCAAACAGGCAGCTCATGAGATGATAAACGATTATCTCCGAACGGCTTTGAATAATCTTAAAAGTTTGAACTTAGATGCCAAGGCCGAAGCCGCGCTGGCAGATGTGGCGGCGCATCTTGTAGGTGCTCAGATGGTCCACGACTAGTTTTTGGAAAACTGCCTAAAGCTTCTTAGGGTTAAGAATTTTAGGATTAAGATTTAAGGAGATGGAATAATGATAATGACAATTGTGGGCATACTGTTAATCCTCTGGCTGCTTGGCTTGTTCGTGCATATAGGCGGCGGCCTGATACATATATTGCTGGTCGTGGCACTGGTTGCGTTTATCTACAATCAACTAGCTGGGCGTAAAGCATAAGCATTTACTGGCCAGTCGTGGCTGGGATAGGTATAATCAACACAAAAGGGGAGAAATCAATGTCCAAAATCAAAAGTGTCACTATGTACACCACCGGCGTCTGTGCCTACTGCCATGCCGAAAAGGAATTTTTAAAGCAACACGACATCAAGTTTGATGAAGTGCGGGTGGATACCGATGCTCAGGCGGCCGAGGAATTTATAAATTTAAGCGGCCAAATGGGAGTGCCTTTTACAGTAGTCAAAAAGGCTGATGACACCGAGGAACATATTCTTGGCTTTGACCAGCCGCGCCTGGCTCACGCCCTGGGGATCTGATGGCCAAGATCTACGATGTAGCCGTTGTCGGCGCTGGCCCCACCGGACTGTCCGCGGCCGTGTATACCACCCGCGAAGACCTCGAAACGGTGGTACTTGATCATGGTGTGATTGGTGGTCTGATTGCCACCACCGAAATCGTCGATAATTATCCGGGTTTCCCAGAGGGCATCGGCGGCCTGGAACTTTCCGATTTGATGCGCAAACAGGCCGAACGTTTCGGAGCCGAAATTCGCACTGGAGTTGATGTTGCCGGCCTTGAACGTTCCGATGAGCTGTTAACCTTAAAAACTAATAGCGATCCCGTCCTGGCCAAGAGCGTTTTGATCGCCACCGGCTCATCTTACAAGCACCTAGAAGTGCCCGGCGAGACGGAACTCGGCGGACGGGGGGTGCATTACTGCGCCACCTGTGATGGTCCGCTCTACCGGGGCAAGCGCCTGGTAACGGTGGGAGGCGGTAACACCGCTCTCCAAGAAACATTGTTTTTGGCTAAGTTCGCCAGCCACATTACCATGCTCGTGAGAGGCAGTGAATTTCGGGGCGCCGAGGTGCTGGTTGAACAGATTCAGAAACTGCCCAATGTAGAAGTTAAATTCAATACTTCGATTACTAAAATATTGGCCGAAGGGCATAAAGTGTCGGGTGTGGAAACGGTTGATAACGCCACGAAGGCAAAGGGTCAGCTCGAAACTGATGGGGTATTCGTGTTCGTGGGTCTGCTACCCAACACCGGCTGGCTGGGCGGAGCCGTCGAGCTCGATAAGAGAGGGCTGGTGAAGGTGGGCAACGACTTCGCCACATCACTACCAGGAGTCTACGCCGCCGGGGACGTCTGTGCTGGCAGTATTGGGCAGATTGCCAGCGCCGTCGGTGAAGGGGTCAGTGCGGCCTTATCAATCCGTCACTATCTGGCACCTCATCACGTGGCAAAGTAGCTAGAGCTTGGATTTTGGCGCTGCCAAGGTACAATATTATAAGTCGAAAGTCGAAAGTCGAAAGTCGAAAGTCGAAATAAGGAGAAACTATGCGGAATTGGATAATCGGAGTTATTGGAGTCGTAGTTATTGGTTTTGTGGCCTTTATGATGTTGGCGCGTCCGGCTCAAAGTCCTTCTAGCACAGCTGGTAACTCCAGCCAGAAAAGTCAAAAAGCCGAGCAAAGCCAGTCTCCATCCGCCACTGCTCAGGCGGTTAGCATAGAAAACTTTACCTTCATGCCCCAAACTCTAACGGTTAAAAAGGGTACTAGGGTAACGTGGACTAACCAAGACAGCGTACGGCACGATATCGTCAGCGAGGATGATTCGCCCCAGAAGGGATTAAGCAGCCCACTGCTCGGTAAGGGTGAGACTTACAGCTTTAGCTTTGATACGGCTGGGACTTACAAATATTACTGTGTACCACATGCCTCGATGTCGTCCATGCACGCCACGGTAACGGTGACGGAATAGGAGAAGGAATGCCTGATTTTAACAAAATATTAGACGCTGGAGATTACCAAAACGGCATCATCAATACGGTGGTGGAGATCCCTAAATGGTCGACACTGAAGATCGAGTGGAACCGTGAGCTGGCCTGTTTTGAGCTTGATCGGGTGGAGCCGAGTATCTTTGCCAAGCCGGTCAATTACGGTTTTATTCCGCGTACTCTGGACGACGACGGAGACGAGCTCGACGCCCTGATTATCACCAACGAGCCTTTGCCTACGGGAGTTTATCTGCAGGCCAAGGTGCTCGGCATTATGAATTTTGATGACGGTGGTGACGCCGACCATAAGATTATTTGCGTACCACTGGATGACCGCAATGTCGGTGACACGATCCAGTCGATGGATGATTTACACCCTGCTTGGAAGCAAAAGATTGAGCACCACTTTAATCACTACAAGGATTTAAAGCAGCAAGGCTCAACCAAGGTTTTGGGCTGGGGGGATGCGGCCGAGGCCAAGCAGGTTATTAAAGAATCGATTGCCAGGGCCGCCAAATGAGGAAGTACGGATTGTGGATTGTCTTGGCACTGGTCGTTGCCGGCCTAGTTGGCGTTTTCATGTTGGGCGGCAATTCCGATAAGTCCCCCGATCAGTCAGTTAAGCCCAGTGCCACGTCAGACGGTTTGCCCGGCCTGTTAACCTCAGAAGCGCCATGGCCCAAGAATACTGACAAGCTAAAAGAACGCTTGGATAAGATTGGTATGCCGGCTCTACCGCAAGAAGCTGTCGATTTCCATATTCACCAGCACCTGGATATTTTTGTGCATGGTAAGGCCGTCGAGGTTGTTCCCGAGATTGGCATCAACGAGGCCGCAGGTTTTATAACCGAGCTACATACCCATGACACGCGCGGAGTTATCCATGTTGAGTCGCCGAAGAAGCAGGATTTTTACTTTGGCCAGTTTATGGATATCTGGGGCGTGAAATTTGATAAAGATCATCTAGGTGGTTACGGCTCGAAGGATGATAGCAGAGTGCGAGTTTATGTAAACGGTCATGAGTATACCGGTGATCCGCGCCAGTTAAAGCTGGAAGCTCATCAGGAAATCGTTCTGACCTATGGCACCGAGTCCGAACTGCCAAATCCCATTCCAGCTAGCTTCAATTTCACCGCCAACGAATAGCGGGTTGTCACTACTACCGTAAGACCTGACAAAACATTGCATAATAGCTCTTATGCTTATAAGATGTAGATAAGATTAGCCAAAAACAAAAACAATAAAGAGGGAAATATGGCAATAAAAGTAGCAATTAATGGCTTTGGGCGCATTGGCCGCAATGCCTTTAAGATTGCCAACGCTCATCATGAGCTCGAAGTGGTGGCGGTTAATGATTTAACAGATACCGAAACGCTGGCCCACTTACTCAAACACGACTCGAACTACGGTCTTTACCACGAAGAAGTCGGGCACGATGAAAAACACTTGATTGTGGGCGGTAAAAAGATTGCAGTTCTGGCCGAAAAAGATCCGGCTACTCTGCCCTGGAAGGACCTGAAGGTAGATGTGGTCATTGAAAGCACCGGCTTTTTCACCACCCATGAAGCTCTCGAGTCACATTTGAAGGCCGGAGCCAAGCGAGTTGTGCTGAGCGCCCCGGAAAAAGGTGATTTAGCTCATCACGAAGCCCACGAAACCTTTGTGATTGGGGCTAACGAGGACAAAATTACATCAGAACATAAGATTGTTTCAAATGCCTCGTGTACCACCAACTGCATCACACCGGTCATGGTGGTTTTGGATGAAGTTTTTGGAGTTGAAAAGTCCTTAATGACTACGGTTCACTCCTACACGGCCAGCCAAAAGCTGCAAGATGCTCCGGCCAAGGACCTGCGCGAAGCTCGCAATGCGGCTGAAAACATTGTGCCCACCACTACTGGTGCCTCTAAGGCAGCGGCTCTGGCCTACCCGGCGCTAAAGGGTATCTTTGACGGTATGAGCATTCGGGTCCCCACGCCGGTGGTTTCGATCGCTGATATCACCTTTGTCAGTAAGAAAGATACTACGGTCGAAGAGGTAAATGCGGCTTTAACCAAGGCCAGTCATAGCCCCAAGCTTCAAGGGATCCTCGCCGCTACTGAAGAAGAATTGGTTTCTACCGATTATCGCGGCAATACTCATTCGGCCATTGTGGATTTGAAGCTGACAAACGTGGTTGGCGGAAATTTGGTGAAGGTTGTGGCTTGGTACGATAACGAGTGGGGGTATTCGAACCGACTCGTTGAACAGGTTATAAATGTCGGGAAAACGATATGACGGCGCTATCTGCGGCGTTAATTCCTCTCTACCGTCATATCGTTTTGGGAGTACTGTAAATGGTCGTATTTCTGGGCTCTGACCATAAAGGGTTCGAGATGAAGAATCAGGTCTTGGATCACCTGGCTCATAAGGGTATTGGCGTTGAGGATGAGGGGGCGGTGACATTCAACAAAGACGATGATTATCCCAAATATGCCTTTAGTGTTTGTACCAAGCTGCTAGGCGAGGGAGACGGTGAGGCCTATGGTATTTTGTTGTGTGGTAGCGGCCAGGGGATGGCCATGGCAGCCAATAAAGTTCCGGGAATCCGAGCGGCCTTGGTCTGGAGCCCGCAGGAAGCCCGCGCCGCGCGTCATGACGACGATGCCAATGTGCTGGTGCTGCCGGCAAATATGATCGACATCGATACGGCCTTAGCCGTGGTAGACGCCTTTATTGATCAAAAATTTTCTGGCCTTGAAAGACACAAGCGTCGACTTGAACAAATAGAGGAAATATACGGTGGCTAAAAACCCTCCAGTTTGCGTATTTCAGCGTCAAATCAGCGTCGCTTCGCTCGACGTAGTCGCACTACGCCTCGCTGCAGGGACTGGTTTTTCCTTGAACTCCATCAAGCTGGGGGATTTTTAATAATGGCTAAAGTGGTGCCGACGGTGCTCGCCACCAGCCCGGCCGAGTATGATCAGCGGCTAAAGTTGGCGACTTCATTATCGCCGCGAGTTCATATCGACATTTGCGATGGCCAGTTTGCCGATAATCCCACGATCAGCCTGGCCCAGGTGCATTTTGATACCGGGTTGGCTGTTGACCTGCATCTGATGGTCAAAGATCCGGCTAGCCAGATCGAGTCAGCTTTAAGCTTGCATCCTGAGTTGATTATCTTTCATGCCGAATCTAACGGCGATCTCGCATCCCTCATCAATCATTGCCATGAGCTCGATGTCAAAGCCGGTGTGGCTATCCTGCCCGAGACGACGGTTGATTCGGCGGCCGAACTAATTAAGCTGGCCGACCACGTACTTATTTTCACTGGCCACTTGGGCCACAATGGCGGCCAGTTCCAAGCCGGGCCGCTAGAAAAAATCGCCGCCGTTCGCCAGCTCAAT
Organism: Saccharimonadales bacterium (SeqCode); assembly: GCA_035479795.1. Lineage (GTDB taxonomy): Bacteria > Patescibacteriota > Saccharimonadia > UBA4664 > SCTI01 > DATIII01. The sequence goes on along the minus strand of DATIII010000008.1, from coordinate 140,618 downwards.
CCCAGCGTGGAAGTTGGCGTCGATGGGGGCGTGACCGACGTGGTGGCGAAGCAGATTGTGGCCAAAGATGCTGACGTTTTGTTCGTTGGTGCCTACCTTCAGAGTTCGCCCATGCCCGAGCAGGCCTACGACGTGATCCAGATGAAGGCCGAGGTGCCGGTATGACCGTCGCTGAGCTAGACAAGCAGGCCAATCAACTGCGCCAAGACGTTATCGAAATGCTGGTGGCGGCCGGTAGCGGGCATTCGGCTGGCCCACTCGGAATGGCCGACATTTTTACAGCCCTGTATTTTCGAATTCTCAAACATGACCCTAAAAATCCTGATTGGCCCGAACGCGACCGCTTGATCTTGTCCAACGGACATATTGTGCCAATCCGTTACGCGGCCATGGCTCGGGCTGGCTACTTTCCGGTGAAAGAGTTGAAGACTCTGCGTAAATTCGGCTCTCGGCTACAAGGCCATCCTGAGAGGCTGCGACTGCCCGGGCTGGAGACGACCAGCGGTCCACTTGGCTCCGGTTTGAGTGCTGCATGTGGCTTGGCACTGGCCTTTAAAATGGACGGTAAAAAAGACAGAAGAGTCTATTGCCTAACTGGCGATGGTGAGCTTGACGAGGGTAATATTTGGGAAGCTGCCCTGTTTGCACCCAAATACAACTTGAGCAATCTAACGGTGATAGTCGACCGCAATAATATCCAGATTGATGGGCCAACCGAAAAGGTTATGCCGCTTGGTGATTTGGCCGAGAAATTCAAGGCCTTTGGCTGGCATACGATGGAGGTGGACGGCCACAATATTCAAGCCGTCATCGACGCCTGCAATCTGGCCAAAGCCGTCGAAAATAAGCCTACAGTTATCGTGGCGCATACGATTCCGGGCAAAGGGGTAGATTTTATGGAATATGACTTTCACTGGCACGGCAACCCGCCTGGCACCATTGAGCCGCCTGGATCACCGCCCAAGGCTGAGCAAGCCAAGATCGCCCTGCATGAGTTACGGACCCTCCAAGGCCGGATTCGCGGGGAGCATGAATAGTGACTAGGCTGATGGTTAACTTAAATTATCGAACTTGGCCAGTAGCCATGTGGCTCGCAATACCGGCAATTATTCCCATTACGCAGTTGATACTTTTTGGCAGCGGGTTAGTGGTTAATAGTTCAATATCCGGTCTTACTAATACGCTTGCAATCTTTGCCTTTATTTATGGGTTCATCGCAATTTGCGCCGCGCTAGTTATGGTTGGGTATTTGATAACGCTGTCACGTAAGAATTTCATTGCGATGTTGATCGCATCATTTATTTTGCCATTATGGTATGGCGCCCAGTCTGAGGGCCATTTTAATTTAGGGCCAATCATAGTAGTACCCTTAGTTGTCATTAGTATGATAATTCTCGTTACAGATGCTTGGCGCCAAAGGCAGTATTCAAGGGGAATTAGAAAATGATGAACACCGAGATGAAACTAACACCGGATGCGCTCAGCCCGGAAGTTAAACAACAGGCTATTCGTGATGGCTTCGGCAGTGGGCTGGTAAAGCTCGGTGAGCGACTGCCAAATGTGGTGGCTCTTTGCGCCGACCTAACTGATTCGACCAAAATGGACGGTTTTGCCAAAGCTTTTCCGGAAAGATTTGTTGAGGTTGGGGTGGCCGAACAGAACTTGGTGACGGTGGCCACTGGCATGGCTCTGGCTGGGAAGATTCCCTTTGTATCCAGCTATGCTGCCTTTTCGCCCGGCCGCAACTGGGAACAGATACGTACGACAGTTTGTTTAAATGAAACCAATGTTAAAATTGCCGGTTCGCATGCCGGCGTATCGGTTGGCCCTGATGGCGCCACCCACCAGATGCTAGAAGACATTGCGCTAATGCGGGTACTACCGAATATGACAGTGGTGGTACCGTGCGACTCAGTCGAAGCCGAAAAAGCCACCATTGCTCTGGCCAGCCATCCGGGCGGGGCCTACATTCGGCTGGCCCGCGAAAAATCGGCTGTTATCACAACTCCCGATACTCCGTTTGCGCTGAATAAAGCTCAGATATTGCGTGAGGGCGAAGACATTACTATCGTCGCCTGCGGACTCTTGGTTCATCAGGCGCTGCTGGCTGCTGAAAAATTAAAACAAAAGGGAATCGAGGCCGAAGTGATCAACGCCGCCGTAGTCAAACCATTAGATTCAGTTACCATATTAAAGTCGGTCAAGAAAACTGGACGGGTAGTCACCTGTGAAGAAAGCCAGATTGCCGGTGGATTAGGATCCGCCGTGACCGAGCTGCTGAGTGAAAACTTTCCGGTACCGGTTAGACGGATTGGCATGCGTGATCGGTTCGGTGAATCCGGCAAGCCAGATGAGCTACTTGAGCACTTTGGCCTGACAGCACCACATATAATGAAGGCGGCGGAGGAGCTAATTAAGGAGTAATTATGAATCCAAATCAGGAACAGCTAGCCAAGATGCGCGATGGTAAAGGCTTTGTGGCGGCCCTAGATCAGTCGGGCGGAAGTACGCCTAAGGCCTTGGCCAGTTATGGCATTTCGGAAACGGCTTATTCGGGTGAGGAGCAGATGTTTGATCTGGTCCACCAGATGCGTAGTCGGATAGTTACCAGCCCCGTTTTTAGTGGCGACCGTATTCTAGGTGCCATCTTATTCAAGGCAACCATGGAGCGTCAGATTGAAGGCCAGGATAGTGCCGATTACTTATGGGAGCAGAAAAAGGTTGTGCCCTTTTTAAAGATAGATAATGGCCTGGCTGAAGAAGTGGGTGGTGTTCAGCTCATGAAGCCGATGCCGGATTTAGACGCTTTGCTTGATAGAGCGGTGGAAAAACATATTTTTGGAACTAAGATGCGGTCGGTGATCAAAGGCCATAATGCCGATGGGATTGCCAAGGTTGTCGAGCAACAGTTCGACTGCGCCCACCAGATAATGAGTAAAAATCTCGTGCCCATTATTGAGCCTGAGGTAGATATTCATGCCCCTGATAAGGCCGAATGCGAAAAAGAGCTGTTTGATCAGCTGAATGCCCATTTGGATAAACTAGGCGAAGATCAGATGGTTATGCTCAAGCTGACCCTGCCGGAGCAGCCCGATTTGTATGAGCCGTTCACAAAGCACCCACGGGTAGTAAGAGTAGTGGCGCTTTCCGGTGGCTATGACGGAAACGAAGCGAACCGGCGATTGCGGCAAAATCACGATGTGATTGCCAGCTTTAGCCGAGTATTGGCTGAAGGCTTAAAGGCTGACCAATCAGACGCAGAATTTGGCGCCAAGCTTGAGTCCACCATCGCTGCCGTCTACGACGCCTCTGTCAACAAATCCTAAATATCAGATGGATTTTCAGGACAAGATTTCCGAGGGCATCGAGGTTATTTCGGCTAATGATCCAGTTTTAGCTCTGGTTATTAGTCGCAATCCACGTCCAGATATCCAGCCGCACAGTAACTATTTTCAAGCCTTGGCCAGTTCCATTATTGGCCAGCAGCTCAGCGTTAAAGCAGCTAGTACTATTCGCCAGCGATTTGCCGACCTGGGTCACAAGGGCTTTCCGCGGCCAGATGAGGTTCTCCAGATGAGCGATGAGGTTCTCCGTGGGGTTGGACTGTCTAATTCAAAAGTTAAATACATCAAGGATTTGGCGGCTCATGTACAGGATGGACGACTTGATTTGAAGCGTATATCTAACCTTACTAATGACGAGATCGTAGTGGAGGTAACCGACGTGAAGGGCATTGGCGAATGGACGGCCCATATGTTTCTGATTTTTTGCCTGGGGCGGCTAGAGGTTCTACCCGTCGGCGATTTGGGCGTGCGCAATGGCATTAGAATTCTGTATGGTTTACGCGACCTCCCTGACGATTTGAAAATCCGCCAACTCGCGGCCAAGGGTAAATGGGAGGGGTATGAATCAATCGCGTCTTGGTATATCTGGAAATCACTGGATACGCCCCAGCTTGACGGCATAGGATAATAAGCATAACCAATTACCAAAACAAAAGGTCTAAAATGAAAAAAATTAATCAAACAGGGCTCGCAGTACTCGAAGGACTTCTGGTAGTGGTAGCCATCTTTGCGATTGGTACAGCGGCCTACTTTGCCTATCAAAATCATGGCGCCAAGACGGTTACTTCCGAGTCGAAAGTTCCCGCCGCCAAGACTGACCCATACAAAGGCTGGGCTACTTATAAGTCGACAATTAATGGTTTGAGTTTTAGGTATCCGGCCAACTGGAGCTCGGATATTAAGTTAGAGGTCCAGGATACGTGGAAAACCGACACTGGCAAGTTGACGGCTCCTGATGGCTTTGAGTTTTATGTTTATAACAATCCCAGTGGTATAGGTGGGGGCTGCAGTATGGAAGAGCAAGAAGACGACGGCTGCCCCTATGTTGAAACATACAGTGCCGCACCGGCCACGGTATCAGGAGGTTCGGCCGACACCTATTTGATCAAGTATTATCTTGCGACCTACCCGAGCCGGCGTGACTTAGGCCAAAAGACAATCGGCCTTTATACCCTGTATAAAGGTGATTACGATGTCGACGCATTTGTGAAAATTAAGGAGATTCGTAGCTTTCCGCCCTATCTTATCTTTAATAAAAAAGGCGCCAAAGATGATGATACCGGTCGGGTCTGGGCTTACGGCGCTTATCCCCAAACCTTTACGCAGTCTAAACTGCCAGCTGATAAATACTACGCTCTTCCGAACCTCATCATGGCTGAACAAATACTTAAATCAATGAAATTTGAGTAGAGTTTCAGATTGTATATCGGTATTTGTGACTATTTTTCAAATACCATAAGCGGTATAATTTAGGCATGGATCCTAGAGATATCGATATTATTTGCGTGGGGGCGGCGACCCAAGACGTCTTTGCGGCGGGCAAGGCGTTGCATGCCAAGCGCGACGTGCGTAGTCACAGTTTTGTCGAGCAGTTTCCGTTGGGAGCCAAGCTCGAGCTCGACCACGTTTTTTTTGACACCGGTGGTGGAGCTACTAATGCGGCAGTTACTTTTGCTCGGCAAGGGATGAATGCGCAGTTTGCGGGCAAACTCGGTAAGGATCCGGCCGGTGCGGAAGTCCTGCGAGTCCTTAAACGTGAAGGGGTTGATACTGCCCACGTTCGGGTGGATGACAGACTCGGGACGGGCTACTCGGTGATCTTGCTAGCTGATAACGGCGAGCGCACGATCCTAGCCTACCGAGGCGCCTCGCATGCTCTCAAAACAAACGACTTTTCGCTCCATCAAATGAAGGGTGGATGGATGTACATTTCTTCTTTGGCTGGGAATATGGATTTATTAAAGAACCTGTTGCAAACCGCTCATCGCAACGATGTTCGAGTTGCTCTAAATCCCGGTGCGGGGGAGTTGGCTAATGCCAAAAAACTGCGGGGCTATCTGCAGGCCGTGGACATATTGATTGCCAACCGCGAGGAAATGGCCAGGCTGTTTGGGGGCGAGTCGCCCGTGGACACCATGCTTAACGCCATGCCCTATTGCCCCTACATTGTCCTAACTGATGGGCCCGGTGGTAGTTATGCTTCAGATGGTCAGGTAATCTACTTCGCTGGTCAATACCAGAGGGTTAAAGTCTTGGATCGCACTGGTGCAGGCGACGCCTTTTGCTCGGGCTTTGTAGCCGCTATTGCCCGGGGCTGGCCGATTGAAGATGCTCTGACACTGGCTAGTGCCAACTCGACTTCGGTTGTGCAGTCGGTCGGTGCCAAAAGCGGCATACTTCGGGGGGTGTCGAAAATAAAGAAAATGAAAGTTAAGCGAGTTTCTATCTGATGCGCAGCCGACTCGCGACCTTTCTTCAAGCCAAAGAGCCATTATTTGACCAAGCACTGCAGGAGCTGGAAAAGCGCACAGGTAAAAAGGGCATCGATGCTGCTTTGGCCGGTGAGATTGCCCAGAAAGCTGGCAGTGTGATTTCTGATCTGGGCCTTGACGCCGGCTGCAGCGGACCTGATCTGTACAAAGCATTAGTCGAAAGAGTTAAGCGACAGGATGAGCATCTTGCCCACACTATCGGCGGGCATGATCCTGAGGATGTACACGAAATGATCCCGTTGGTTGTGCGCCGAATCGAGCAGGTCCAGATGCCCCGCGATGGCTGGTTTATTAAAACCGAGGTGGCGGAAGGTATGCTTAAATCAATGCCGCCGAAGGCTGTGATGAAACGGCTGGGGCATGATTCACTAGAAGGCCTACTGGAAAAAGAGGATCTATTCGAGATCTACGGCTCGCTGAGATTTGCGGAAGAAGCTGACTGGCTGAATAAATTTAACGCCAAGTATTCCAAACTGAAGCCGGCTGATTTTGAGGCCCGCAATATTAGAATTGTTCAGTTTGACCCGAATAAATGGGGTGACATTGCCGAACATTTTATTCAAAAGAAACTGCACAATATTACCAACCTGAAGGAGTTGGGTGCTATTTGTGTTATGCCGATGACGATCGAACGGATGCCGGGTGTGACCCTTAAGGTTATGCCACTGATTTTTCATTACTTTAATGAGATTCGGCTGTACAGTGCGTTCTTTAAACTGATGCAGCCCAAGAAAAACTTTGGGCAGATTGTGGCGGAAACTTTGATCGCGGATACGCCGGACATCCCCCTGATCGATCACGGACATATCCATTGGCGGGTGATTCAGCGCTACTTTGGCAAGCTCAAAAACGAGTCGCATCCGGAAATTTTTGAACCACACGTCCAGCCTGAGGATTTGCATTGGCGTAAGGCCGAGAACCTGCTGTATCAGGTTGATCCCGATTTGGCGATGTGGCGCGATATGGATTATGTGGCGACGCTAAAAACTGGCGAGACTGTCACTTTTAACCTCATGGATGTCAGTCTAAGTTACTCGAACGGCTTAAAATTTGAAGATCGTTATCTGTATCATTTCCGCGAGTCGTTGTGGAACGAAGTGTTTGCCAGGTACTTCGGGCAGAAGGAGCTCGAGGAACAACTACTCATGAAATTAGATAACGCCATGATTAAGCCTGAAACCTTATGAAATCGGGGTACCCCTATCAGATTTGTGTTTCCGGCTCGGCCAGAGGGGCGGCGGTTACGCATTCTGCCAAATTAGCGGAGGCAGCAGGCAAGCGAATTGCCGAGCGCGGACAAGTTTTGATTACCGGCGCGACATCTGGACTGCCGGACGCGGCCGCTAAGGCGGCCAAGCAGGCCGGCGGGGTATCCATTGGTTTTTCTCCAGCTGTTTCTCGGCGTGAGCACATTAAAGTTTACCGACTACCGGTAGCTAACTTCGACAGTATCCTCTGCACGGGGTTTGGTTATACCGGTCGGGATCTGTTGTTAGTTCGCTCGGCTGATGCTGTAGTAACCATTGGCGGCCGGGTCGGGACACTGCAAGAATTTGCGGTGGCATTCGAAGAAAAGACGCCGATTGGAATTGTTACCGGGTCGGGGGGCGTGACCGATGCAATCAAGGAAGTTTTGAAGGCGGCCAAGCGCAACCGGCATACGGTGATTTTCGACGACGACCCCGCTCGCCTGGTGGACCGACTGATCACTATTTTAGATATCAAATACGCTAAATAAAAAACAGAAAAGGCGCCAGGCGCTCGGGCCCACCTGATGGTGGGATAGTCCGAGGCCTAGCGCCGATCCGTACGTCTACTTGTTGTCGTCCTTCTTTTTCTTCTTCTTGCCAAGGTCAATCCCGGCGTAGCTGAGCACCCAGGTCACGACGCCGAAGGCGATGGCCGCCAAGATGACGGCGATGGTGACGGTGGTGAAGGCTGTTTCGCCCCAGTGGCCCAACTTCTGACGGCCGGCCCAAGCGGCAAAGGCCCCTAGGACAAACAGCAGAATGCCGAGAGTTACCACCCGAACCTCCGTTCGGCGACCTTCGTCGGTCGTGCGATCGAAGATGACTCCGCCTGTCACGCCGTTGTAGATCATGATGCCGATCAAAGCCGCGCCGAGCACCAGGCAGATTGCCGTGGTGATCGGGTAGTTCGCCCACACACCAATAGCGAAGAGGGTGATGAAGAAGATCGCCAGGGCTACTGCGAGCCGCATGTGGGCTTCCTTTCGGTTGAAATTGTAGATGTACGACGGCCTTTTTATATCATAAAACTTACGTTTAGTCAACAGGGTCCGACCTTCCGTTGATCTGAAAAGGCATTTCTTCCCAGGTAAAGGTCCGACCTTGTATAATTAGGAGATGGCTAATTTTAAGATAAGCAGTCAGTATCAGCCGGCGGGAGATCAGCCGAGAGCAATTAAACAGCTTTCGGGAGGTTTGGTGCGGGGCGATAAGGAGCAAACGCTTCTGGGCGTGACCGGTTCCGGTAAGACCTTTACCATGGCCAATGTTGTTCAAAACGTCCAAAAGCCAACCTTGATTCTTTGCCACAACAAGACTTTAGCAGCCCAGCTCTACGGCGAATTTCGGCAGTTTTTCCCCGATAACGCCGTCCAGTACTTTGTTAGTTACTACGATTACTACCAACCTGAGGCCTACATTCCGCGCAGCGACACTTTTATCGAAAAAGACAGCGCCATTAATGAAGAAATAGACCGGTTGCGGCATGCTGCCACCATGAGCCTGCTGACCCGTAAAGATGTGCTGATTGTGGCTTCGGTGAGCTGTATTTATGGTCTCGGAAATGTGGAAGATTACACATCCATGACGGTTGAGGTGAAGCAAGGTGAGAAGCGCAAACGGGATAAATTGCTGCGGCTACTGACGGACATTCAATACAGCCGTAATGACATTGCCTTCACCCGTGGCACCTTCCGGGTGCGTGGCGATACGGTTGAAGTTTTTCCGGTCGGCGAAGAAGTTGCTTATCGCATCGAGTTTTTTGGCGATGAGGTAGAACGGATTCGACAGGTGGAACCGTTGACGGGTGAGGTTTTGAACGAACGGCAGAACTTGAGAATCTTTCCTGGAAAGCACTTCGTGACTCCGCATCAAAAGTTGATGAAGGCCGTTGGGGAGATCAAAGTGGATCTCGAAACTCGTCTCGCTCAGCTTGCATCTGAAAATAAACTACTTGAAGCCCAGCGGCTCAAGCAACGCACTAATTTTGACCTTGAAATGATGGAGCAAACTGGCTTCGTACCCGGCATTGAAAATTATTCCAGGTATCTAAGTAACCGCGAGCCGGGGGAGCAGCCAGCCACTTTATTGGACTATTTCCCAGATGATTTTCTGCTTTTTGTCGACGAAAGCCATATGACGATTCCGCAGGTGCGGGGGATGTTTAATGGCGACCGGGCACGTAAAGAAACGCTGGTGGAGTACGGTTTCCGTCTGCCTTCGGCGCTCGATAACCGGCCATTGAAGTTTGATGAATTCGAACGCCATATCAACCAAGCCATCTATGTTTCGGCGACTCCGGCCGAATGGGAGGTGAAGCGATCGAGCCAGGTGGCGCAACAGGTGATTAGGCCAACCGGCCTGCTGGACCCCCAGATTGAAGTGCGCCCGACAAACCATCAGGTGGACGATCTCATTAGTGAGATCCGTGAAACGGTCAAAAAGGGCCAGCGGGTACTGGTTACGACTCTTACCAAACGCATGGCTGAAGACTTATCGGAATACCTGGCGGAGCTAGGCATCAAGGTGCAATATTTGCATTCCGAGATTGACACTCTGGAACGGGTCGATATTCTACATGATCTCCGATCGGGAGTTTACGATGTAGTTGTCGGCATCAACCTGCTGCGAGAGGGGTTGGACCTGCCGGAAGTCAGCTTGGTGGCGATTCTGGATGCTGATAAGGAGGGCTTTTTGCGCAGTGAATCGGCTCTCATTCAAACTATTGGCCGAGCGGCTCGCCATGTGGAGGGACGAGTTATAATGTACGCCGATAACCGTACGCGTTCAATGCAGGCAGCCATTGAAACCACTGAGAAGCGCCGAACCCTGCAGGAGGTCTACAATAATGAGCACGGCATTACCCCGGCTGGCATCAAGAAGGCCCTGGCCGAGCGGATGCGTTCGGAGCAGGCGGCCGAAACCGCCGATGTTAAGGAATTTAAGATTGACGACATTCCTAAAGATGAGCGCAAGCATTTGGTTAGTGAGCTGACCAAGCAGATGGAGTTGGCTGCCGAAAATCTCCAGTTCGAAAAGGCCGCCGCCCTGCGCGATCAGATTGAGGAGATAAAGGAAGCCCAAAAAGCCGCTCGAAACACAAAGCGCTAGCTGCTCTTGTAATTTTATACTTTTTATGCTATAGTATTCCGATCGCACCTAACAATCCAACCCTGAGGAGGGTTCAAGGCTATGGCTAATGCTGTTTCAGTGACCCGGGCCATCATGGCCCTACCGATCATCGTCGCGGCGGTCGCGCACAATTACCAACTGGCGGCCACTCTGGCCGGCGCCAGTTGGGCTACCGACATGATTGATGGCCCGATCGCTCGCAAGAGCGGGAAGGCAGGGGGAGATGTTGACATCGATGGGATCAGCGACTTCGTCCTCACCCTGGGGACGTACGCCGGCCTGTTCTGGCTTCCGCTGGGGCTCGATCACCCTGTCGCCTTAGCGATCACTCTAGGCGAGGTTCTGGCTTTGACTGGGATCGGGGTGGCTTACTCAAAGAACTCACCTCTGGCGGTTACGATCAACATGGTGATTTGCCATGGGATCGTCTCAATACTGGTAGTTCCTCTGATCTACTTCGTCACTGCCTTCGGCGGCGTCGGCTGGCTATGGCTGGTCCCGATGCTGATCCTGGCCGTCGTGAGATGGCCGAAGCTGAAGACCTGGATCGATGGATCTGCCGTCATCGGCCAGGGATGAACACAGGCGTAGGTGCGATTGGGCTCACGAAAGTGAGCCCTTTTGCTTGCCTTCAAGTCTTGATAAACCGGTCAAATTTATGTATACTTACTTCTTGTTTTAGAGAGGAATTACTCTGGGAATGCAGGATAAGATTGTGGTGCGCGGGGCCCGTGAGCACAATCTCAAAAACATCAATGTCGAAATCCCCCGTGACAAATTAGTTGTTATCACCGGACTGTCCGGATCAGGTAAATCCTCGCTGGCTTTTGATACCATCTACGCCGAAGGCCAACGGCGCTATGTCGAAAGCTTGAGTGCCTATGCCCGCCAATTCTTAGGGTTAATGGAAAAGCCAGACGTCGATCAGATTGACGGCTTGAGCCCGGCCATTTCAATTGATCAAAAATCCTCCAGTCGCAATCCGCGCTCGACGGTGGGTACTGTGACCGAAATTTATGACTATATGCGCTTGCTCTGGGCGCGCGTGGGCGTACCGCACTGTCCAATTTGTGGGCGTGAAGTTACTCGTCAAACTTCCGGCCAGATTGTCGAACAGGTCATGGAGCTGCCGGAGGGGACGCGGATTATGATTCTGGCACCGGTGGTTGACGACAAGAAGGGCGAACATCGGACGATCGTCCAAGAACTCAAAAAGGCCGGTTACAGCCGGGTGCGAGTGGGCGGCATCGTCATGGATATTACTGAATTCCCAGACCTAGATAAGCAGAAAAAGCACACCGTCGAGGCAGTGGTAGATCGAATGACGGTGGAGGCGGAGGAGCGCCAACGCATGATTGATTCGGTGGAGCAAGCCCTGGCGCTGGGCGAGGGTGTGGTTAAAATCCTTGAAGCCGATCCGCCAGCCGGCGGAGAAAAGATCGCTATCTACAGCGAACATTACGCCTGTCCGGTGCACCGTGAGGTCGGTTTACCCGACATCGCTCCCCGCAATTTTTCGTTCAACTCACCCCATGGGGCCTGCCCTCACTGCACCGGTTTGGGCACCAAGCTCGAGGTAGATCCGGAGCTAGTTATTCCTAATCGTCGCCTAAGCGTGGCCGAAGGGGCTATTCGCCCCTGGAGCAGGACAACAGCTCGAGTTACCTGGTATACGCGTTTGATTGAAGCCGCCGCCAAACATTTTGGCTTTTCCATAGATGTGCCAGTTAGCCAGATGAAGCCGGAAGAGTTACGAATTATTCTCTACGGCGCTGGCAATGAGGGCATCACCATGCGTGGTCCTGGCGGTCGCACTTATCACACGACCTTTGAAGGTGTGGTACCGAATTTGGAACGGCGTTATCACGAAACCGATTCAGACTTCGTACGGCGTGAGATTGCCAAATACATGGCAGAGCACCAGTGCCCGGTTTGTAATGGCAAACGGCTGAAGCCGGAAATGCTGGCGGTAACGGTTGGCGATAAGTCGATTGTAGATGTAACGACACTATCGATCGAAGCGGCCAGCAGCTTCTTTAATGGAATTGACTTTAACGAACGTGATCAAAAGATTGCCCAGCAGATAATGAAAGAAATCCGCGCTCGACTACAGTTCCTCGGCGATGTTGGCTTGAATTATCTGACCTTAGATCGTAGTGCTAACACCCTGGCTGGTGGTGAGGCTCAGCGGATTCGCTTGGCGACTCAGATTGGGTCCAGCTTGATGGGTGTGCTCTATATCTTAGATGAGCCGTCGATTGGCCTGCATCAACGCGACAATGACCGGTTGATTTCGACCTTGGTGCGCCTGCGCGATCTGGGCAATACCGTCATTGTGGTGGAGCACGACGAAGATACCATGCGCACGGCCGACTGGCTGATTGATATTGGGCCAATGGCGGGTGAGCACGGCGGTGAGGTGGTAGCGGCTGGCACGCCAGATGAGGTAACGGCCCACCCGACCAGTCTGACTGGGCAGTATCTGGCGGGTAAACTGGAGCTGCCGGTGCCAGCCCAACGGCGCCAGGGTAATGGAAATAGTATTGAGATTAAGAATGCTCGTGAGCACAATCTTAAAGGCGTTGATGTAAAGATTCCTTTGGGTCAGTTTGTGACGGTTACCGGTGTATCTGGCTCTGGAAAATCCAGCCTGATTAATGACATTTTGGCTAAAAAACTGGCCCAGGTCTTTCACCGAGCTGGTGATGTGCCTGGAAAACATGATGATATTGAGGGGCTGAAAAATCTCGATAAAGTGATTAGCGTTGATCAAAGTCCCATTGGTCGCACACCACGTTCGAACCCGGCTACATATACCGGTGTATTCGGCGATATTCGTGAACTATTTGCCGGTACGCCAGAGGCCAAAATTCGTGGGTATAAGGCCGGCCGTTTCAGCTTTAATGTCAAGGGCGGCCGCTGTGAGGTTTGCAAAGGCGATGGCATTATTAAAATCGAAATGCACTTCTTGCCAGACGTCTATGTAACCTGTGAGGAGTGTAAGGGCAAGCGCTACAATCGCGAGGCTCTGGAAATCCACTATAAAAGCAAAACCATTGCCGATGTGCTGGAAATGACGGTTGAAGAGGCACTTAGCTTCTTTGAAAATATCCCGGCCATTAAACGTAAAATTGAAACTCTAAATAGCGTGGGCTTAGGTTATATTCGCTTGGGCCAGCCGGCCACCACGCTCAGTGGCGGGGAGGCTCAACGGATTAAATTAGCCACCGAGCTGGCCCGACGCTCGACTGGCCGAACACTTTACATCTTGGATGAACCGACTACCGGTCTGCACTTTGAGGATGTTAAAAAGTTGCTTGAGGTCCTAAATGCGTTGGTTGAAAGCGGCAATACCGTTTTGGTTATCGAACACAATCTAGACATTATTAAGTCGGCGGATTGGGTGATCGACATGGGCCCCGAGGGCGGAGATGGCGGCGGTACGGTGATCACCGAGGGTACTCCCGAGCAGGTGGCGGAGGTACATCATTCTCATACCGGGAAATATCTGCGCCGCTTGTTGGGCACAAAATCTAAGGTACCCGTTACTAAATAGGCAAAAGAAAACGCCTCGCGGGTTGCGAGGCGTTGCAAGGGGGCGACGGATTTCGGACCGTTCTTCTGGTTACCTTGCGCCTGGGGCGGCTAGATGGTGTGTCGGCTTTGCCATAGGTTGCGGCAGAGCTCATTGATCTCCCCGGCCATCTTGCCGGCTTGCTCCAGACGGAGCAGCCAGCGAAACATCCTTCTGGCCCACAGGGCCATGAAGACACTGGCGATGCCGCCGATCAGAAAGCCGACGCCGCTAAGCGACTGCGAACTGATCATGGAAATGGCGCTTACTAGCGCGACCAAAACCATCGCAGCAACTACACAGCCGCAGAGGATGTCGACCTGCCGAAGCAGTTGGCGATTCTCCTCGTTGGTACGGTCCTCAAGAGCCTCAATGGCTCGATCGGTAGCCGTGATGCCAGCCCTTTTCAAAACCAGCTTGACCAACTTCTTGCCCATGTCAAATTCCTTTCTATCGAATTTGGGCGACAAGAATAATAGCATAAAAACTTTAAAAAGTCAATAGTTGTAATGATTAAATCAGGCGGCGATCTGGTCGTCTGATTTTTCGGCTTCGGTTGTGCGGTTGGCCTTCAGATCGGCAATGTGATCTGTCAGATTGCCAACGATTTCTTCTCTAATTTGAGTCATCATCGGGTCCTGTTCGCTAATCGGACGAGCCAGATTGGCTTTTTCTGAGCGCTGAGTAGCGGCTAGTTTCATTTCGGCCTGAGCCAATTCGTCACTGGGCCACTTGGTAGCCTCCGGCCGAATTGGAATAACTTCAGCTTTATGTTCCGATTGATTTTCGGGGGCTGGCTGAGGAGCGGCTTCGGGTGTCATGGCGCTTCCTTATTATTGCTTTAACGCTACCATGCTGGGCCCAAATAAAGAAGCCCACCCAAGGCAGGCTCCTTGGAGTGGGCAATTTAGCCGTTGGTTACGGCAGGTCGTCGATCATTGTACGCAGCTTGGCCAGCATCTGGTCGGCGCGGTGAGCAGCGGCGATGATTGTGACTTCGTCGGCGTACTTATCGGGGAGCCAGCCTAGCAGGTGAAATGCATGGAGCACATCCAGGTTCAGTAGCTCGCAAATCTGCAGGACTTTAGTCGCCTTCGGCTCGAGGTAGCCTTCCAAGTAACGGTAGAGCGTGGCGGGGTTAACGCCGATCGTGCTTGCCAGCTCAGTAGTAGTCATGGCCTTTTCCCAGAGGGCATGATCCACCAGTTCGCCGAAAGCGTGAGATCTGGGGCTAGTCATGATGCTCTCCGGGTAGCTGTTCAAAATTACCGCATACTTCTTCAGAAATTCCGAGTTTTCGCTTGGCGTTGGACATGGCGGACTTAACGCGCTCATATTCCTCGCCAGCGAAGTAGTCGCCATCATGCTCTGAGGGGTCAAGTCCCAGTACGGCGCAGATTTCCGGTGCGCCCCAATCCTCACTATCACTGCAGCCGATGAACTGGTGGTTGAGCCATTTCTGGTATAACGTGTCGACAAGGGCTTGGAGGTCCTCGTCGACGAAGTGGTATACGGATTGATTGCCGACCAGCTCTCGGCGCAGCTCCAAAGCTCGTAGGCGAGCAGCAACTTCTTTGAAGTAGCACAGCTCCGAGCCATCGTGGAAGTGATTGTGGGTTTCGTAAATCTCGAAGTCAGCACTTTGGTTGATGTCGCAGGTGCAAATCAACCGACCGTAGTCGGTCACAACCCAGGCCAACTCGTGGCCGTTGATCGTGGCCTCCCAGCCGACGCGGTAGGACTTAAGGCCCTTGCGCAGCAGGTATCCGGCCAGCCCTTTCATAACCGCTCCTTTGTCGAAGTTGCGTGCTCAATATTAAAACATGGAATGCTAAAATAGGACAGATGTCCCAACCTGATAAATTAGTGCAAAAATTAAAGCAGTTGCCCAAGGAGCCGGGAGTTTACTTCCATAAGGATGCCAAGGGCAAGATTATTTATATTGGCAAGGCGGCTAATCTGAAAAACCGAGTTGGCTCGTATTTCCAGCAATCGCGCCACCGTGACGCCAAAACTTCACTGCTGGTTGGTGACATTGTCGATCTTGACTGGATTACGGTGGATAGTGAGGTAGAGGCGCTGTTTCTGGAATCCGAGTTTATTAAGCGCTACCGGCCCAAATACAATATTGACCTTAAAGATGATAAGCACTGGATTTATATCCGCATTCCGATGCAGGATGAATTTCCGGTGTTGGAGATTGTGCGACGACCATTGGACGATTGCGTCGATTACTTTGGCCCGTATACTTCGAGTGATGCTGTTCGCAAGGCACTCAAGCATTTACGCAAGGCTTTCCCTTATGTAACGCATTCTATGACGCCGCCTCCGCCGCGAGCTTGTCTGCACTTCCACATTGGGCTGTGTCCGGGGCCAGAGGCTGGTGCCATTACATCGGCCGATTATAAGCGCAGTTTGCGTCGGCTGGAAATGTACTTCAAGGGGGAAAAGCCCAAGCTCGTGAAGCAGCTAGAAAAAGAGATGGCGGCAGCGGCTAAAAAACAAGATTTTGAGGCGGCGGCAGTGCGACGCAATCAATTACGCAATATCCAGGCACTATCGAAGCAAATGATTTTTGGTGACAAGGAGGTATTCGACCTATCGCGTGACCAGGCCTTGGTGGGCTTGGCGGATCTGTTGGAGCTCAAAGGCCTGCCGCGCCGGATTGAAGCTTACGATATTTCGCACCTGCAGGGAACTGACAATGTGGCCAGCATGATTGTCTTTACGGATGGTGTGGCTCATAAGGAAGAGTATCGGCGGTTCAAGATGCGCAAGGGCGGAAATGACGATTTTGAGCACATGCGCGAGGTGATGCGGCGGCGATTCAGCGGCAAGAATCTTGAGCAGTGGCCGAAGCCAGATTTAGTCTTGATCGACGGTGGTAAAGGGCAACTGGCGGCGGCCCTGGGGGTGATGAGCGAGCTTGGGGTCAGCTTGCCGACGATTGGGCTGGCCAAACGCGAAGAGGAGATTATTAAGTTACGAGAAGAAAAAACTAACAACTTCGAAGTCGTTAGACTTCCCCACAGCTCGCACATTCTCCAGCTCCTCCAGCGGGTGCGTGATGAGGCCCATCGCTTTGCCGTGACCTACCACAGCTTACTCCGAGGCAAGCGGCAAACCGCTTCGCAGCTGGACGACGTACCGGGGATTGGCCCAGCCACGCGTAAGAAGCTAATTAAGCAATTTGGCAGCGTCCGTGGGGTTAAAGAGGCGAGCCATGATGAGTTGTCTGCCGCCGTCGGTGATGTTCGGGCGCGGGCTTTGCAGCAATTCCTCGGTCGCTAATCTGGCCACAGGATAGCAAAACTGTTATGCTTACCCCATGACTGACCCGGCAATCAAAAAAGTTTTGCGCGAGCGGCGACGGTCTAAGACCGAGCGGGAGCGCTATGATCTTCTATGGAGATTTTCCCCGGTAGGAGTGGTCGTCTTTGGTATCTTCGGCGTAATTCACGTATGGGGTGGGGAAGCCTTTAAGGGTTGGTTTGAGCTAGGTCTGGGCGGCTTGGTGAGTCTAAATGCTTTATGGCTGCGCTTGACACGTCAGGTTGAAACGGCCGCGGTGGGAATGACACTAATTTTGGGCGTGTCACTGACATTTCTGATTTTAGTTGGAGGTTTGGAAAATACCGGTACTTACTGGGTGTTCGTGTTCCCAGTCGTGGCCTATTTTTTGCACGGCCGGCGGGTCGGTACCGTTTGGATGAGCTTGTTCTTGCTCGACATCGTGGCGGTGGGCTTGCTAGAGGCAGTTGGTATAGTCGGTACACCATATTCGCTAGCCAACCTGCGACAAATGCTCATAAGTTTAATCGTGGTATCAGTGTTGGTCTATCTCGATCAGCGGCTGATTGATACCAACAAATTTGAGCTGGAGGATCGCAGTAGGGAGCTCGAGCGAGCAAACAAGCAGCTCTCAGGCATGATTCATAGTTTGGAAGAGGCGAATATATTAATTACTCATGCTAAAAATGAGGCGGACAAACTCAATCGCCTAACCGTTGATCGTGAATTGAAAATGATTGAATTTAAGCGTCAGTTGGGCAAACCGATTGGCAATCAAGCTCCAGTGGCAGAGTTTAGAACGGGGGAGACTCCAGCTTCGCCGGAGGATACTCAAAAGGCTATGTTGAATATGCTTGAGGACCTCAGTGAGGAGAAGGTGCATGCCGAAGCTAGCCGCCTGCGTGATGAGGCCTTATTGACGAGTATCGGTGAGGGCCTTATAGTCATCGACGAAAAGGGAAATATATCGCGAATCAACCCCGCCGGCTTGGCCACTCTGGGTTATAAGCCTGAAGAGGTTGAAGGCAAGTGGTTCCCGGGGCTGATCAAGGCAGCCGATGAAGAAGGCGCAAAGATAGACCCACTCGATCGGCCAATTACTAAGGCGCTGACAACCGGTCAAGTTGTTACGGAAGCCGTGCTGTATAGGAGAAAAAACGGCACCAGTTTTCCGGCGGCCATTACGGTATCCCCCGTGGTTTTAAAGGGCAAGCCAATCGGCGCTATTGAGGTGTTTCGTGATATTACCAAGGAGCGGCAGCTGGAAGAGGCTAAGGAAGAATTCGTGTCATTGGCTTCGCACCAGCTTCGAACTCCAGCTACCGGTGTTAAGGCCTTTGTGTCGATGCTAATCGATGGTTACGCCGGCAAGCTGACCGCAAAGCAATTATCATTTGTGAAGAAAGTCTACGATACTAACGAGCGTCAGCTCCAAATCGTCAACGACATGTTGAACGTGGCGCGGATTGATGCCGGCCGCATTACTCCGGATTTTCTGCCAACCGATGTAAAAGGTTTGGTCAAGGATACGGTTGATGAGCAGACACTTACGATTAAAGAGCGCAAACAAAAGATTGAACTGGATCTACCAGCCGGCGATGTCAAAGCCACGTTGGACCCGAAACTGATCCGTATGGTGGTAGACAACTTGGTGTCCAATGCTAGTAAATACACTCCCGATGGTGGAAAAATCACCGTCGTACTTTCGCAATCGAAGCAAAAGCTGCAAGTGGTAGTTAGCGACAGTGGTGTTGGTATTGCTAAAGTTGATATTTCGAAGCTTTTTAAGCGTTTCTCGCGCATTGACAATAGGCTATCAACTCAACGCGGCGGCACGGGCTTAGGCCTGTATTTGACCCGGAACATCGTTTTACTACATCACGGCAAGCTGATGGTCGACTCTACCGTAGGCAAGGGGACTATCTTCACACTGGAGCTGCCCCTGGAACCGCCGAAAAAGCCAAATGCGCAAAGCGTTCTGGAACCGCCAGCCAGCAAACCATAAGCATTTTAAAAAATCTAGTACTATTGTATAATTAGCAAAAAAGGAAGCGCTTCATGCAAAAGTCCGGGGATAAATCTCTCTTTCCCTACGTTGCCGGGTTGGTGGCCGCTGCGGTTTATACTACTGTCTCGTTTGTAACACCCCAGAATCCCAACGCCACCAATTATGGTCTGAGCGCCGGTGACATTCGGCTGTTGATTCTGTCACTATTAATCCCCATTTTCATTATTTGGATGCTGGCCATTTACAGTTCACTAGGTGTGTCACGCTACGCTACGCTGCTTCGGGAGACTAAGGAGGGAGGCAACTTTCGCCGCTTTGCCGATGGTGTGCTGATCTTGGTTTTTAGCTTGATAGTGGGCAGTATGATATCGGCCTTCAACTCCGCTATGGTGCAGTTGGGAGCGGGTGCCGGGTGGCGGATATTGAGCGAATACGTGGCCGTATTTTTGCCGCTGGTGGCCTTTTTCCAGATTTTTCGGGGTAGTCAAAGTTTGGTCCGGGCTAATCAACATAAGTCGCTCCGTCGTAATCGACAGGCAGCGGCGTTAATAGCAGTCGTAATGACCGCCGTCTATGCTTTGACTCTGTTTGGTAATAGCTACCGCAGCGATACGCCGGACATTAATAAGTTTTCGTCGTATTTCTTGCCGGACTGGCTGATTATCCTGACCATTGTGCTCCCGTATGGCATTACCTGGCTGCTCGGTCTATTGGCAACCACCAATATAATGGAGTATCGATTGCGGGTTAAGGGTGTAATTTACCGGCAGGCATTCAGTTCCTTGGCGATCGGCCTAGCGACCGTTGTGGTGGTTTCGATTATGGGCCAGTTCCTTACCGCCGTCGGCCCCGCCTTAGCCGCCATGGGCCTATCGGGCATACTTGGTATTGTTTATTTTCTCCTGTTGATAATCGCCGTCGGCTACGGATTTTTGGCCCGCGGAGCCCGTCAACTATCTAAAATCGAAGAGGTGGCCTGATGAATGCCACATTGCACCAACAAGTGGTTGGTATCACTGAAAATTACCTAGGGCCGGCCGCGCCCCGCTTTATTGATCGCCAAATCGAGTTTCATTTAAAAAAGAAGCCCGACGAGCTGACCAATCAGGACTTGCCCCAACTGGTCGAGTGGGTTAAGGTTTCCCTAGCTCTGTTAACGGATGATAAAAAAATGGTCGATGAATGCGTCGACAAACTAGGAAACCTCTAAAAATTTATGCCTAAGGTTCTAATAATTGAAGATGATGCAATTTTGCAAAGCGCCTATGATACCGTGCTGACGATGGAGGGTTATGAGACCAAGACGGCTCCCGACGGCATTGAAGGCTTACGACTAGCCCAACAGGAAAATCCAGATGTGATTCTACTGGATATGCTAATGCCTAACCTGAACGGCCTGGAATTTCTAAAGGCCTTTGATGCCAAGAATAAGCACCCCAAAACTAAGATTATTGTCTTTTCCAATATGTCGGTGCCAAGTGATGTGAAGGATGCAATGCAGCTTGGGGCATCTAAGTACCTGACGAAGTCGAGCTTTACGCCGAAAGAAATGGTAGGGATTATTAAAGAAGCCATGGCATCCGCCGGAGAGAAAAGCGAGGTAAAAAATGGCTAAAGTATATGTTGTTGATGATGATACCGGCTTGCGCACAGCCTATTCGGCTGCGCTGTCCAAGCTTGGACATGAGGTGGAAACCGCCTCTGATGGCCTAGAAGGCCAAAAACTTTTGGCAAAAGGGGCTCCAGATTTACTGCTGCTCGACATGCTCATGCCGAACCTAGACGGCATTGGCTTACTGCGCGAAATTAGATCTGACGATAAAAACAAGGACTTAAAAGTTGTGGTTGTTAGCAATTTTGAATCAATGCCGGAAGCTTCGGAATTGGGCGTTTTGAAATACATCTCAAAGTTGCAGCATAACCCAGAAGATGTAGCTTCACAGGTCGACAAGTTAATCAAAGGCGACTAATGCTAGTGCGTAAATTCATTCTTCGCTGGCTGCTAAACTTTCTCGGTCTGTGGGTGGCTGCCAGCCTGCTTTCGGGTATTGATTACAATGACAAGATGGCCGTGCTAATTGTGGCGGCGCTAGTTTTCTCCATCGTTAACGCCTTTATCCGGCCGCTGATTATTTTACTGGCGCTGCCAGCCATCGTCCTGACCCTCGGTCTCTTTACCTTTGTGGTCAACGCCTTTATGCTGTACCTCGTAACCGTGCTCTATCACCCATTCCACGTGGCTTCCTTTGGGCAGGCGGTACTAGGCGCAGTCATCATCTGGCTGGTAAACTATCTGCTTACCGACGTGCTGGAAGGGTCGCGTCATAATCACAAGTAAATGAAGAATTTATTCAATACATTAACGATTATTTCAGCGGTGGTAATTGTAACTACAGTTCTACTGCAACACCGTGGTTCCAGTTTAGGAGCCGGGTTTGGTGGTGACACCAATTTTTACCGCAGTCAACGCGGCGCCGAAAAGGTAATCTTTAACGCGACCATTGTGGCGGGAGTCGTGTTTGTGGTTTCCATCATCTTGGGCATACTCTCCAAGAGGTAATCATATGCCATCTTACACCCGCTTTCGGGCCAACCGAACTATCCGTCGCTATCGGCGCGACGCTGCCAAAATACGGGTCGATGTGACCGACTATGCGCGTCAGCATCTCTACGGCAAATGGCGGCAATTGGCCATGATTCGCCGCTTTGCCGCTGGTTGGTGGCTGCTTATTCTGCTGGTCGGTGTCGGTTTGGTCGTACAGGTTGAACGATTACGCCAGAATACGCTGTTTATTCAGCCATTGGCGGGGGGTACCTATACCGAAGCTCTGGCTGGGACGATTAAAAATGTTAATCCCATCCTGCCTGAGGGTTCGGCCAGTGCCGATGTGACCCGACTGGTGTTTGATGGGTTGACTCGCTATAACGCCAGTGGCCAGGTTGAGCCAGACTTGGCAAGCAGCTGGGCGATTAGCGATGATGGCCGGACCTACACCTTTAAACTGCGCAAGGGTGTCAAATGGCATGATGGCGTACCCTTTTCCTCGGCTGACGTAGCCTTTACTTTGGCGGCCGTTCAAAATCCGGATACTCGCTCTCCACTCAATTTGAGCTGGAAGGGGGTTAAGGTTCAAACGCCAGATGATCTGACCGTGCAGCTAATCTTGCCCAAGCCCTTCACGCCCTTTTTAACCACCACAACCATTGGCATCATCCCACGCCACTTGCTGGAAAATTCTGAGCCCAGCCAGCTGCGGGTGGCCAGCTTTAATCAACATCCAGTGGGTACCGGGCCGTTTAAACTCGATCAGCTTGACCCATCGGCAAGTCAGGTTGAACTCAAGGCCAACTCGGCCTATTGGGGCAAAAAACCGCTCCTAGACTCGATTACTTTCAAAACTTATTCCACATCGGAACAGGCCTATGACGCCTTGATAAAGCGGCAGGTAATGGGAGTAAATAAAGCCCCGCGGGACAAGGCTTCGGAGGCGCGCGAACTGGCCAGTCTACACGCCAGCGAGCTTACTACTCCAGATGAGGTCGGTGTATTTCTAAAGAACTCGGCACCGATGCTCCAAGACAAAGCCGTGCGCGAGGCACTGGCCAAGGCCACTAACCGTGGAGATCTAATTAAGGAAGCTTTGGGAGGGGAAGCCACCCCAGTAGCATCGCCACTTCTGCCGACAGAACTGGCCATTAAGGGCGTCGCCCATCAACCCAGATTTGATTTAAAAGGCGCTGAGTCCGAGCTGGAGGCGGCTGGGTGGAAGAAACAGCCGGATGGAACACGTAAAAAGCAAGATCAAGTGCTGCAGCTTAATTTAGTCACCCAGTCGGACAGCACCTATGGGGCAGTGGCGACCGCTATAAAAAATCAATGGGCTAAAGTGGGCGTTAGAGTCCACGTTGTGGAAGTGGATCCAACCACCTTGCAACAAAGCTTTATCCGTCCTCGTAAATACGACGCCTTGCTGTACGGCATTAATGTCGGGGCCGATCCCGATGTTTATGCCTTTTGGCATTCGTCGCAGGCAGCTGATCCCGGGTTAAATCTTTCAGCGTACAAGTCACCAGCAGTGGATAAGGCGCTGGAGGGTGGACGGACCGTTCGTGAGCCTGGCCTGCGAGCCGCTAAGTACAAGGCCTTCGCCCAAGCTTGGGTGGCTGATACTCCGGCGGTCATGTTGTATTCGCCAAACTATCTTTACGCTCAAAACAAAGAAGTTTACGGCTTTAGTACCAAACATCTCATCACACCATCCGATCGCTTTTACGGCGTTGAACATTGGGCCGTGCGGACTAAATTGATCGGTCAGTAGCGACTAGAAATTTTATCTTGTCTGGGTTAAGCTTGTCTGAGTGTAAATTCACACTCGGGCGGGTGGTGAAATGGTAGACACGCTAGTTTCAGGTACTAGTGAGCGCAAGCTCGTGGAGGTTCAAGTCCTCTCTCGCCCACCAGTAAACGCCTCATCGATGTGGGGCTTTAGCGCGAACGTAATTCGAGCGCTGTCCTCTCGCCCTCCAGCAATTATATTGACCCTCACAACCTTAAGCGTATAATCCCAGTTAATCGTGCAAACGGTAGAGGGGTATTGAAATGACATGGCATTTGAGCAGTCTGACCAAGGGCTTCTTTCCGAACCTGCGTGAAATCGAGGAGGCAGGCCTAGGTGACGAGGTCGACGCATTTTGCCAGAGAATGGTCACCAATCTGACATCGGTAGCCGATCAGCTGGGAGTGGCCCAGACCTCGCTGGCTCATGGTGCCAACCACGCGGCAGGGTCTCAAATTCGAGAGGCCAAGCAGCGTCTGGAGAAAATCATCGAAAGCTTCATGGGAGATGATGGCTGATGAAATACGGCAGCGTTGTGAAGTTTGATCCAACTACCGGCGAGGGTTTTATCGCTCCAGCCAACCGGGGGCGGTCAGTTAAGTTCCGCTACCTCGATGGCCGGCACCCGAAGGGGACAATCAATCTGGCTTTTGAGGCCAAGCGAAACTCCGTAGGAGTTCCCGACCTAATGCCGCCGAATGTGGGCGACGAGGTCTGCTACACGGTGGAGGACAAAGACTCCAAGTTCGCACTGAATTGGGGATATGCCCCTGAGAAGCCCATGTCTCCGCAGCTTCTCAGGTCTCACCTCGTTTGAAGCCCATCTTCGCCGCTGCGGAAAGCCCGCCGGTGAGGGTGGGTTTTTCGTTTAAACTATCTCGATGGCCTTGGCCCGACCATCGCTGTAATAATGGTCATTATTGGGATTGCGTTTGGGCTTGGTGCGTTTAATTGCATCATTTAGCTGGTGGTCGCCGGCCATCAAATGGCCCTGTTCGATTAGCTCGCCGGCGATAAAGTCACGTTCATAATCCAAGTCAGGATCCATGCGGTGGACGATGAAGGGAGGTAACCATACAACCTTCATGCCGGTTTCATGAGTAGCGGCGGCCACCCACAGGTAATTACGGTCGCCCAATTTATGGCGAGTGCGCCAGATGCGGATATGATGACGCTGGGCAAACTTGTTAGTCTTGGTAGTTTTTTGAAACGCCAGATCTTGCATGCCGATATCGACGAATAGCGGCATAAACGGACCTTGTTTGTACGACCGGCGAAACACACTTGAGACTAGACCGAGAAAAAGATGAACGGGAGTAGAGGGATGCGCGCCATGCCAGCCCGCCTTTTCGAAGGCTCGACGCAGCCCGGCTTCGGTGCCGATAAACATTAGATTAATTGGATCCATTTTCAGGCCATAAACTGTCTGGCAGTAGCGCGGGAGGCTGGAGGTTATCTCGTCGCTGAGTTCAATATGACTGGTCCGTCGAAAATCTCTGGGCTTGTAGAGCTTGTCGAGTGTGGTCATATGTAGCAGGGTTGAGACTACCCGAGCGCCAGTCATAGCAGCAAAGCCAAGAGTCGCCCGAACCAGCCAGTTATTGTATACGCGCTTCATAACCATACAATTATGCCCTCTGCGGTCACACCTGTCGAGTCTGGTCAACAGGTTACAAAGCTGTTATGTTTAAGATATGAAATCCGGTCAGATCAAAGAGCTTGAAAAACTGATTGATGGCAGTGTAACCGATGCCGATCATGCTCGTAGCTATTTTGCTACCGACGGCAGTGTTTTTACGATCATGCCTTCTGCCGTCATTTATCCTCGGAGTGAGGCCGACGTGGCCGCTGCTGTGCGCTACGCCCGAGCTGAGGCTGACAAGAGTGGACGCAAATTCAGTCTGATAGCGCGTGGCAAGGGGACGGATCAGGCCGGAGGAGCCCTGGGCGACGGAGCCATGGTGGTTTTTCCGGCGGTCATGAACAAAATTCTCAAACTGACAAAGGATACGGTGACCGTTCAGCCCGGAATTATCTTTGGTGACCTTCAGAAGACACTCCATACACATCATCGCTTCTTGCCGCCGTATCCTTCGTCGATCGACTATGCGACCATGGGCGGGGCCGTCGCCAATAACACCTGCGGCGAAAAGACGTTAAAGTATGGCGCAACTCGAGACTGGGTAAAGCGCATGAACGTGGTGCTGGATGACGGCAGCATTATTGAAACCAAACGGATTAGCAAGCGCGAGCTGAACCGCAAGAAGGGACTGTCGACCAGGGAGGGCGAGATCTATCGGGGAATCGACGGCTTGATCCAAGATAATCTAGGACTTATTAAAGAAGCCGGCCCAAAGACGAGCAAAAACTCAGCGGGCTATGCCCTAGCCCGAGTTAAGGGCAAGGATGGCTCGTTTGATCTGGGGCAGCTGCTTGTCGGGGCCCAGGGCACACTGGGGATTACCACCGAGATTACTTTCGCTACTGCCCAATATGAGCCACGGACCAACTTAGTGGTTGGGTATTTTGACTCGATCGAGAAGGCCGGCGAGGCGGTGTTGAAATTGCAAAAGCTAAATCCCAGCGCCATGGAGGTGGTTGACTTTTATTTGCTCGACTTCTTGCGGAAAAACCGACCAGAAAGTCTGGAAGACCTTCTGCCCCCAGGGGATCTGCCCAAGATTGTGATTTTGATTGAATTCGATAATCATTCGCATTTTCGGCAGAATGTCTTGGGTCGACGAGCTGGAAAGATTTTGGCTAAACTAGCCTATGCTCAACGGACCTCGGTTGATATTAAAGAGCAGGACCGTCTATGGCAGATCCGTCGGAGCGCCGCTGCCGTTATCTGGATGAACAATGGCCCCACCAAGGCCCTGCCGATTATCGAAGACGGTGTCGTGCCGGTGGAAAAGTTGCCTGAATTCTTAGAGGCGGTCTACAAACTGCTGAAGAAACACAAATTAGAAATTGCCGTCTGGGGTCACGCCGGCAACGCCAACTTCCATATGCAGCCATTCATGGATCTTTCCAAGGTGAAAGATCGCAAAAAGGTGTTCGAGGTCATGGATGACTATTACAACATGGTGATCAAGATGGGTGGTTCAACTTGCGGTGAGCATAATGATGGCTTACTACGCGCGCCGTATTTGGAGAAGCTCTATGGCAAAGAAATGTACGATCTATTTTTGGAGGTCAAAAAAATCTGTGACCCCAAAGGCATCTTTAACCCACGAATAAAATTGAATGTCACCAAAAAAGATTTGGAGCCACTGCTTCGTCACGAATATTCAATGAAGCACCTCTACGACCACATGCCGCACTCATAGCAGGACTCAGGATGTCATCTAGAGCCAAGTCGGGAGATCTATCGGAAAAGTACTATCACTATCAACTTTTTGGTCGAAGGCCTATTATTAAATTATGGCTTTGCCAAAGCATAAGTTAAATATTAGGAGGAATTATGAAAAAGTTTATGTTGCTATACAAAGGTCCGGCTACTCCGCCAGAACAAATGAGCCCAGATGCAACGCAGAAGGTAATGGAAAACTGGAAAGCCTGGATGGAAAAGGTCGGTGCCGCTATTGCTGACATGGGCCAGCCAATGGCTCCCGGTGGTCAGTCGGTAGTTGATGATGGATCGGCGGGGCAGGCAGATCAGCTAAATGGATTTAGTATTCTCCAGGCTGAGGATATGGAAGCGGCTGTGAAACTAGTGGATGGCCATCCATTTTTGAGTGACAAGACTGGTCAATTTAGTGTTGAGGTTTACGAGCTGCTACCCGCCCCCGGAATGTAGATTTTTAGGCCTTTCTTAGAATCTTCTCCATCGCTTTGCCCTTGGCAAGCTCGTCAACAAGCTTATCAAGGTAGCGGATTTCTTGCATGGTTGGTTCTTGGATATCTTCCACGCGGACGCCACAAATCACGCCAGTGATTAACTTTCGCGCCGGGTTTAGCTTGCCTTGGCTATAAAAATCCTCGAGGCCAGTCTTTTTCTCAATCTGGGCTTCTAGCTGCTGTTGGCTGTAGCCTGTCAGCCAGCGAATAATCTCGTCCAGCTCTGACTTGCTGCGCCCTTTGGCCTCAGCTTTTCGAATATAATAAGGGTAGATACTGGCAAAGCTAGTGGCGTATAGTCGCTCGAGTTTCATACTTAAACTATATCAAACGATAAAAATAACACCCGGTTCAGCGGGTGTTATTTTCTTAGAACGCTTGGGTTAGAATCCAGATCGCAGCGGCTATTTGGATAAAAAATAATCCAAGCCCGACCGGAGACCCCCAGCTAAACCAGCTACCCCACGATCGCCAATTCTTATGCGATCGCTCGTACCAGTCGAGCTGCTCTTCCTTTGTCATTTTCGACATCGCAAGACTCCTATTAATTAATAAAAGTCCCCGAATTTTGCGCAGAGCCGCTAGCGAATTACTCCCTTTGGGGATTAGGATTCGCCCTGTACGCGGGCTTATATGCTGCGATAAGTATACAACAAATAGCCTATGACGCGCCCGGAGCCTGCATCGCCCCGTCCAAGGTAATGAATTCCTCTGCCCTCTTATGACTTTGTTGTATGATTTCCATCTTGTCAGTCACTTTTATAATTCCCTTTTGGTGCGGGTACCGGGACTCAAACCCGGGGCCTCTTCCTTGGCAAGGAAGCGCTCTATCAACTGAGCTACACCCGCATGGTGGCGCCTGCTGGACTCGAACCAGCGACACGAGGCTCTTCAGGCCACTGCTCTACCAGCTGAGCTAAGGCGCCGCAACCACAAAATCATACCGAGAAACGGCAACTTTTACAAATAGCGCTTGAGTAGTAGCTACTTGATGCGGATTTGTTCGAGCTCGAGGTGGATGTAGCCTAGAGAGGTCGCAACTAGACCAACTGCTATCTTGCCTACCGGGCTAACAAAGTTGGTAGTCCCGAACAAGTTGAATAGCAATTCAACCACTCCGAGGGCAAAGATGGCTGCTCCACACAAGATAGTGGCCATGGCCACAGCTCTAAAATATGGCTTGTGTTTATCGAATTTTCTAAACATAAGCAGATTATAGCATGGTGGGCGATGAGGGATTCGAACCCCCGACCCCCTCGGTGTAAACGAGGTGCTCTAGCCAGCTGAGCTAATCGCCCTAAACCTGATTAATCATACAGATAGCTTGATGATGCTTCAAGGGAGGGGCCGAAACCCCTCCCTCACGATGAAGCCTCGCCTCCTATAGCGCCACGGCCCTGTTGCTCAAACCGAGCCCGGGCAGCAGCTTGGCGCAACCGGTCAGCTAACTCCTCAGCTCCCTCCGGGGTCAGCATCACCTCGGGGTGGTAGCCCTCGATTAGGACGCCCAAATCTCCGTCATCACGCGATTGGTCCTGATCCACCCCGACAAAGCGAATGCCGTCTTCGCCGTTGACGTCGTTAATCTCGGGGTAGACGTCTCGATCGGGTATAGCGATCGGGAGAGATTCGGTTTCAGCTTCTCCGGCAAAAATCACTCGGGCTTGCTCGTTGACCTCCCATTTTGGCCATGTCAGAGTTTCGTTCGGAACCTGCCTGACTAGCCCGGCATCTTTTAGCCAACGCAGCGCCAAACCTACCTTTTGCTCGATGATGTGGCCGCTATCCTTGCCCCAGCCCATCTCAACTAGTTCGCGAGGGCGCTTAGGCTCACGTGAGTTGACGAGTAGAAATAGGACCTTGCGCCGCATTAAGGCGGCTTCGGATCCTTGCCGCCCAAACTTCATGTGCCACTCCTTCGGTCGAGTCACTTCTATGATGACCTATGGGTGATAAATTACAAATAATTGCTTACTGGTGCGGACGAGAGGACTTGAACCTCCACGACCTAAGCGGTCACCAGCCCCTCAAGCTGGCGCGTCTACCATTCCGCCACGTCCGCGCGTCGCCAGGCTGGCGAACCGTCAAATTGTAGCATAGCCACATAGACATTTCCAGGAGTAGGGGAGTAATATTTGATTATGCCAAAACTACAAAAAGACGGATTAGTTATAAAAAGTTTTAAGACCGGGGATGAGTTTTATTCATGGCTTGAAGCAAATCATTCTAAGGAGCCTGGGGTTTGGCTGCGCTTTTATAAAAAAGCATCTGGCAAACCCACCCTCGACTGGGGAGGAGCAGTCGATGTTGCCTTATGTTTCGGCTGGATTGATAGCCTGGTAAACAAGTACGACGACATTAGTTTTATCCAGAAGTTCACGCCCAGGCGACCGCGCAGCATTTGGTCGAAGAAGAATATTGAAAACGTGGAGCGGTTGATCGCCAATAAAAAAATGCGTCCGGCTGGTTTAGTGCAGATCGAGGCGGCCAAAACTGATGGTCGCTGGGAGGCCGCCTATGATTCGCCCGCCAATATGGAGACGCCGGCTGATTTCTTAAAACTGCTTTCACGGTACCCTGAGGCCGAGGAGTTCTACAATACGCTTAGCAAAGCCAATAAATACGCCATCGCTTTCCGCCTCAACACCGCCATAAAGCCGGAAACTCGCCAAAAACGGCTGGATGCAATCATGGAAATGCTCAAGACCGGCCAGAAGTTCCATTAACCAGGACTTTTAAATAACTTTCCAGATGTGAATAGTGTTTACTGTGGCGGGATAAAGGCGTAGCATAAGAACTATGAAACCGCTGGTGGGAATTGTTTGCCGCGAGGTGGATGACGAGGCTCGGTCATGGTATCCGCAACGCCAAGGCGTTTTGGGGGCTTATGTGGAAGCCATCGAGGCGGCCGGGGGAGCCCCGGTTTTGGTACCGTTGGTTGAAACTGCCAGCCTAAAGCGCATTTATCAAACTCTGGACGGCATGCTGTTCTGTGGCGGCGGCGATATTGATCCGGGTTTCTATCATCAGGAAATACAACGTAAACTTGACCGGCCGAGTCTTCGGGTGGATAAAGCCGAAATGGTAATGGCCAGTTGGTGTGTTTTGGATCGAAAGCCGGTGTTTGGCGTATGCCGCGGCCTTCAAATTATGAATGTGGTAATGGGCGGGAGTTTGCATCAGACCATCCCGTCGCAGAGTCATGCCGAGATCGACCATGACGAGTCATTTAAAAAGAAACAATTCGACCTGCCTGTTCATGAAATCCACGTCCGGCCGCAGTCCCACTTGCGCCAGATCATGGGACGTGATGTCGTGACTGTAAACTCACTGCATAATCAGGCCGTGGATATCGTTGCCCCGGGCTTAAAGATTGCGGCCATGGCTCCTGATAACGTCATTGAGGTGCTGGAAGGAGATGGCAATCATTATATTATGGCGACCCAGTTTCATCCGGAATGGTTGTACAAGCAGGATGACAGCTGGCTGATGTTACTTTCTGACTTCGTAAGCCACTCGGCCAGGCAAAAAGCTTATAAAAACAACTAGCCGTCCTCCAACATCCATGTCAGAGAACGGCTGTATGGCGTTCTAGGCCGCGAGGGCCAGGCTAGGGCGGCGCTGCCACCTAAAACAGTGTCGCAGCTTGGCTGCAGTGGCTCGGGCCAATTCCGTATCGGTCCAAAGCGACAGTCTGCCAGCAGGGGCGTCGCCGTTGTTTTCAGAAACCAGCTCGTGCCAGCGGCCATCGGCCGAGATGACGGACAGCTGGCAGAGCCGGCCACCTGTGTCGTATTCGGCGAGCAGCATTTGAACGCAGGTACTGCCGCCAAAGGGCGTTATCCACCTCTCGCACTTGGCGCGAGGGGTAGTGGTTGCTTCGCAGATCTCGTGGGTCGTCCTCGGGTCGGTGGCAAACTGCCGGTGAACCTGGGCGACGAGTGCTTCGAAGCCTTCACTACGGTTAAATCGAGTCTTCACCAGTGTCCCTCCTGGGTTTGTGGGGCATACTCGTATACCGATTATGACATCCTCGGTGCGTCTTGGCAATGCCGCTAGGCAATAGCGTTTTATATCTGATAGCGCCAATGTATAATCTTATCGTTGGCACCTTGGCGGAGTGGTTACGCAGAGGTCTGCAAAACCTTTTACAGGGGTTCGATTCCCCTAGGTGCCTCCAATTAGAGTTAATCGATCTGGGGAAGCGAAACCCAGGGTTCGGTGGATGAGGAGCGCAGGAACGCGCCGAGCTTGCTCAGGCATGTTCCGAGCACCGCAAGGAGGTCGCGAAGCGACATACCCTAGGTGCCTCCAGGGAGAGTGGTGGAATGGTATACACGGCGGACTTAAAATCCGCTGCCTTTACGGGCTTGTGGGTTCGAGTCCCACCTCTCCCACCAATTTGCAATAATTGTCGGCTTTATCTAATCTGTGAACACCAATACCAAAACGAGGTGAGAATGCCTCCCAAGGGAAAATGCGAGAGCTGCCCTTGGGGGACCAAGGGGCCGCCTCGGGCAGTCGAGAAGTACAAGGGAATCCGGCTGTGCCGGAACTGTTTTGATGCCGCCTGTCTGGGCTACTCAATCTGGAATAAGGGAGGCCGCGAAAACCACCTCAAGGCCGTGGCCGAGATCGATCTGGGCCACGACGTCCTGACGGCCATCGCTCAAGACATCTGTGGTTCCTATCCCGTAAACCCCGTTCGTCTCCCCAAGGGGCGTCAAGGCATGGAGGATTGGGCACGGATGTGGACGATCCTCTTGGCCGATCAGCTGACCGCATTGGAGCCGCGGGATATTGCTGGCTTCATGGGCTTTTCGGCAGGGCAAATCAGATACGCCCTGTGGAACGCCAGCCAGCCGAAACCCTACAATCTGGGCAAGCTGCTGGACGAGGCAATCGAGCGGATACAAAAGAAAGTTCCATACCAGTTGGTGTGGGCATAGAACCTTGAAAAGGAGAAACTAATGGCGCCACCAACTCTGACGTCAACCCTGCCTGATCCGGCCGCTGCTGAGGGCCATCGACCTATGAATTACCGGCCGGTCTGCGAGGGCTGTGGTGAACCGCTGCCGTGCACCCGCATGCTCGAGCTACGCGGCACGCCGGCATCGGTCGATGCTCGTCGGACCTCGGCCATCCGCTGGCGCGAAGACGATCTAGACAGAACTACCCCTTGGCGGCAGCTCCATGTCGATCTGACTCAAGCTCTCAGTCAGATAGACCCGATTGGTGATACTGGCCGCTCCTACCTGTCGGCCACCGGTGGGCAGGGCTTTCCGTTTGGCGATCTTGGCCGGCTTCGTGGGGCATTGGGGCGAGCCCTGGAAGACGTGGAGCAGCGTTGGCATGAGATCCGTCGTGAGCTGGCTGACCGGCCGTTGGAGCTACGTGACTCGTTGGTGGCCGAGGGCAAGACTCATTGCCCTATCTGCCGGGTGGAGATCGACGGCATCGTGAGCGACTGCCGCGGCCAGCCCGGATGGGGTGAACATGAGCCCATCTTTCGGCCCGGCGCAAGCCAAATCCAACTCTGAAAGCGAGGTGAGGAAGTGGGCCTAAACACTAGGCAGAAGCAGATTCTGCTGGCGCTGCATGATTTGTGCGGTAATGCCACTTTGGGCCAGGTTGCCGAAAAGGCTGGGGTGAGTCTCAATGGACTCAGTCAGTCAGTGGGTGCTGAATGGTTCAAGCGTCATGTCGAGGTTGTAAGCAGCGCCGACGAGGCAAGGGATGTCAGGGTCGTACTGACGTCCAGTGATCATGTTTTGCGCACGCTCAAGGTCATTCAGAGCGCCGCAAGAACCCCCGGTAAGCCAAAGGTTCCGCATGAAATCTGGGTTCATGCAGACGCAGTTTGGAAAGCCAACCGTGACGGCCTGAACAATCATGGCTCCCAGTATCTGTTCGACTGTCTTTGCTGGATCTACATCGGCTATGTCTTGAGCGACAGCCATCATCCTTCGAATATGCGGCTGACCGGTGTGGAGGAGCGCATTATCGAAAAGCGCGCCCGCAAGCTGGCCGAGGAGAACCCCTATGAGAGGAGTCGGTAGTGTTGAAGAATCTGAAAGTTCCATTTCCGGACCTACATGCGTCAGAGGCACTACTGGCTAGTTGTCGCTGCCATGGCTAGCTTGCCAGGTGCCTTGGCGGTCGCTGCCTCCGATTCTTGGCTCGGGCTAATCGCTGGAGTAATTGCCGTCGGGATGATTGTCGGCTGGGATTGGCTGAAGTGGGACCTGCGAGGCCGGCCATGAGAGCCCGTGAGGTGCAGCGGGCTGCCAAGCTGATCATCGCCGATGAGCTGGCTGGCCGTCCGTTCGAGGTCTGGTGCCCGCCGCGGCTGAGGACCAAAGGCGTTAAGGGTGATGAGCCTCATGTCAGCAAGGTCGTGATGGTTACTGCATGTCCGGATGACGGGGAGCCCGAGGAGGACTTTTTCAAGCGGATGGAGGAGCTTTCGAAGCGCCTCTGCAACGAGATCGACGACGTCAGCCGCGTCACCCTCGACGTTACCCGCCTCCGCGAGTAACAGCGCCCCCTCTTTCACTAGAGGGGGCGTGTAGTATTTTGAGATACAAATACCTCACAAAAATGGTATAATAAGCCAAAATAACAAGGTACAAAACCATGACGATGTGGATCGTAATCGCAATATTAGCCGTAATCCTGATTGGGGTTATTGGTGTTTACAATAGCCTGATTCAGTCAAAGAACCGGACGGACGAGGCCTGGAGCGACATTAATGTCCAGCTGAAGCGCCGGTACGATCTGATCCCTAACCTGGTCACCACGGTCAAGGGTTATGCCACGCACGAATCTAAGGTCTTTTCTGATGTCAGCGCCGCGCGCAGTGCCGCTATGGGCGC
The DNA here is from genome assembly GCA_035479795.1 of Saccharimonadales bacterium (SeqCode). GTDB lineage: Bacteria > Patescibacteriota > Saccharimonadia > UBA4664 > SCTI01 > DATIII01. Next base: position 106,478 of record DATIII010000008.1, on the reverse strand, counting down.
CACCGGAATGGCGGACAAGGCTCAGGCTGAAAACCAGCTGGCCGGTACTCTAAAGAGCCTATTTGCCGTGGCCGAGGCCTACCCACAGCTAAAGGCTAACGAAAACTTCAAAGCCCTACAGGATGAGCTGGTGGATACCGAAGATAAGATTCAGGCGGCTCGCCGCTTCTACAACGGTAATGTCCGTGATTTCAACACCAAGCTGCAAGTTTTTCCGACCAACCTGTTTGGTGGCATGTTGGGCTTTAAGGCTCGCGAATTCTTTGGAGTCGACAACCAAGCGGAGATCGATAAGCCAGTCGAAGTTAAGCTTTAGCTGGAGTTTAGATAAAAGTTGGATGAAATTAAGCGTACAGATTCGTGGAAGAATGCCCTGGCACTGGCCAAGGAGCTAGTTAGCGTGGGCGAGGAATTTAGCGACTCGGAAACCAATGTCCTAGCCCATCACATTCGTCAGGCCATTGCCGATGTACCGGCAGCTGTAGCGGCCGATCTGATGGCCCAGCACAAACTCAACCCCGAGCCGCTGGTTCGGTTAGCCGCCGTGCTGGAGTTGGTAAATAAAATTTATCCGGCCATCGATACGGCCGCCGCCGATATATTGCTTAATAAGCTACTTAAGGGCTAGCCGTGTACACTCAGATTGCGGCAAATAAGCGCAGATCATGGTTGTTAACCATAGGCTTCGTCGGCTTTGTGTCCATACTCGGGTACGTTTTTGCCCGAGCGACTAATCATCCCGGAATTTTTGTGTTCGCCGGCCTGGGCTCGCTGGCGTACGCCACAATTGGGTATTATGCCTCAGCCCAGATTGCTCTGAGTCTTTCTGGTGCTCGTGAGGTGGCCAAAAAGGATGCGCCTGAGTTATATCGGATTGTGGAAAATCTTGCGATCACTGCCGGTCTGCCGATGCCCAGGGTCTACATTATCGATGATCCATCACCTAACGCTTTTGCTACTGGTCGCGACCCGAAGCATGCTGTGGTGGCGGTGACGACTGGCATTTTGGAGGTGATGGAAAAGGAAGAGCTGGAGGGTGTATTGGCTCACGAGCTGAGCCACGTTGGGAACTACGACATTCGTTTTATGGCGATTGTCATGGTCCTGGTGACGGTGGTTTCGCTGCTGAGTGATTTCTTTTTCCGCTGGAACTTCTTTGGTGGTGACGACGAGGAAGATAATAATCCGGTGTTCATGATCATTGGGATCGTTCTAGCCATCCTGGCGCCGATCGTGGCCACCCTGCTGCAGTTGGCCGTTTCGCGCCGCCGTGAGTATTTGGCCGACGCTTCGGGAGCGCTACTGACTCGCTATCCAGAAGGTTTAGCTCGCGCGCTGGAGAAGATCGAGCACGCCGGCCGCCCATTGCGCCACGCCTCCACGGCTAACGCCCACATGTATATTTCTAACCCGTTGGCTGGTCGCAAAGCTGGTGCCTTGGTAGCTAATCTCTTTAGTACCCATCCGCCAATCGAGGATCGGATTAGGAAACTCCGAGACATGGAGGGGAAGGTATAATGAAGCGGCAAGCCTCTATCGCACATTTCGGCGTCCGAACTTCCGCTCCGCGCTTAACGTACCTTCATGTACGCTTCGCTTACGGTGCTCGCTCGTCCTTGAACTGCATCGAAACAGGATTGCCGCAATGATGAATAACCTACGACATCCGCTCGAATGGTTTCGCAATTCCATCATTAGTTGGCGTGATCAGCACCAGAAGCACCCTAAGCCGTGGACGCTGTTTAAACAGTCGATGAAAGATTTTAGAAAGCACAAACGGGCTCTGGTTCTGATAATCCTGACGGTTATTTTGCCGGTGGCTTTACTAGCCAACTTGGCGGTGGATCCGGGCAGTGACACCACGCTTTCGGCTTATCTAACCTTTGCACAGCTGGCCATGAATGTGGCCTTGGTTTACGCCATCGTCCAACTCCTAAATGGTGATCAGGTGGGGGTTAGGGAATCTTATTACAAGGGCTCGGCCATGTTTATCCGTATGATCCTGGTGGCATTAATGCTAACGGTTATGCTGCTGCCGCTGCTACTCGGATTACTTATTTTCGCCTTTGGAGTTGTAGCTCCGGGCACGGCCCTGTCGCCGGCCGAAAAAACCCTGATGGGGTTGCTCGCCCTGATCGTCTCGGTGCCCAGTATTGTAATGATCACCCGCGGTTTGTGGGGGCTCTATGCCATCTTCGAGACTGACCTGGGCCCGTGGGAGGCAATTAGGCATAGTCGGCTGCTCACCAAAGGCAAAGTGGTTATGACTCTCGGTCGCATGATCGCCCTGGTCTTTCTGCTGGCATTGATGCTGGTGGTGCCAATTGGTCTTCTAGCCTTGCTAGCTAACTTTACTCAGAATGTTTTTGTACTGGTGCTCATTCAGGTGGTTATCGCGCTAACGGTGTTGCCACTTTCTAACCTTTACCTTTATCGATACTACAAAGGTCTAAAATAATGCCGCTGCCTGAGAAAGACCAGGCGGCGGAGCGGATTGCCAAGCTGCGCGAGCAGATTAATGACTATCGTTATTACTATCATGTGCTAGACAAATCGACGATGAGCGAGGCGGCGGCCGACAGCCTTAAACATGAGCTCAGCCAGTTGGAAGATCAGTTTCCAGACCTAATTACACCTGATTCCCCGACCCAGCGAGTAGCGGGTAAGCCGAGCTCCAAGTTTGCGGCTGTAGCCCACACTGCGCCCATGCTTAGCCTGCAAGACGTGTTTGACGAAGCCGAGGCTAGGGCGTGGGTCGATCGGATTAAAAAGCTACAACCTGGCCTGGACGAAGAGTTTTATGTTGAAATCAAAATGGACGGCTTGGCGGCGGCGGTTATTTATGAAGATGGACTACTAGTTCGGGCATTGACTCGTGGGGACGGCCGCACGGGTGAGGATGTGACAGCTAATATTCGGACGATTGATCAGGTACCGTTGGTGCTGCGTCGTGACCCCGGAGTGCCTGATGTTGTATATCGGGGACGGTTTGAAGTGCGTGGGGAAGTAATGATGTACAAAGCCGTTTTCGGTAGGCTCAATGCCGAGCGAGAAGAGGCGGGTCAGCCGTTGTTTGCCAACCCTCGCAATACGGCCGCTGGCACCATCCGCCAACTAGATCCGGCGCTAGTGGCAGCCAGACCGCTGAGCTTTCATGTATATGCACTGGCGACAAATGTACCCGGTCTCGATACTCACGGGGCTCAGCATGAGTTGGCGGCCAAACTGGGTTTCAAGGTGGAACCCCATAGCGAGGTGGTTGAAGGAGTCGAGGGTATCATGAAGTTTGCTCATAAGTGGGAGGACAAGCGACACGACCTGCCATATGGCACCGATGGGCTGGTGGCGACTATAAACGATACGGCCATCTATAACGCCCTGGGGGTAGTTGGTAAAGCCCCGCGCGGTTCAGTAGCCTATAAGTTTCCGGCTGAGCAAGCGACAACTATCCTGAAGGAGATTATGGTGTCGATTGGGCGAACCGGTGCGGCTACGCCCTTTGCTGTGCTCGAGGCTGTGAAAATTGCGGGCTCAACTGTCAAAATGGCCACATTGCACAATGCCGGCGAGGTAGCCCGCAAGGATATTCGGATTGGTGACACCGTCATTGTCCAGAAGGCAGGGGACATTATTCCGGAGGTGGTAGCGCCGCTGCCAAAGCTTAGAACCGGTAAGGAAAAGCCCTTTGTAATGCCGAAGAACTGTCCGGTTTGCGGCCAGCCACTGGGAAAGGGCAGCGAGGAAGCGGTTTGGCGTTGTGTTAACTTTGATTGCCCCGCGCTAAAGTGGGGTCGCGTGGTACATTTTGCCTCCAAAGATGCCTACGATATTGAGGGGATGGGCGAGAAGAATGTGGAGGCGCTGATCGATGCTGAGCTGGTGGAGGACGCGGCCGATCTGTTTTCACTTACCTACGATCAACTGGTAAAGCTAGAGCGATTCGCCGATATTTCGGCTCGTAAGTTGGTCGACTCGATCCAAGATCGCAAAAATATTAGCTTTGATCGTTTTATCTACGCTCTAGGTATTCGCCATGTTGGACAGCAGACTGCCATTGATTTGGCAGATCACTTTGGCTCACTTAACCGCTTCAGGCAGGTCTCACTGGATGAACTGCAGGACGTTGCGGGCATTGGCAAAGTCGTGGCCGGCAGCGTCTATGAATGGCTAAATTCGAAGCGACATCAAAATTATCTCGAAAAATTGACTGCGGTTGGCGTACGCCCGGTTGAGCGTAAACGGGTCGAGGGACGGTTGACCGGCCAGAGCTTTGTGATTACCGGGACTCTTGACGCATTTAGCCGTGAGGCGGCTAGCGAAAAAATCGTGGCTCTCGGCGGCAAGCTCCAAAACAGCGTCACCAAAGATACAACCTATCTGATAATTGGCGATTCTCCAGGTGGAAGTAAGGTGAAACAGGCCGAGAAGCACGGCACAAAGCAAATTGATGAAACCGGCCTGCTGAAACTACTTAAATAGCATCCAGAATCCAGGATTGAGGATCCAGGCCTCCCCTATCCCCGCGTATGGAGCAGCCTGAAAGCGACCAATCCAAACCAAATCTGTAAAAGCGAGGACTGTTTGAGCGAAGCGAGTTCCGCAGCTCAGATTGGTTTGGATTAAGGAGTGCTTCAAGTCTGTGAACTTCTACGCGGCCAGTTTTGGACAGCTTTTGCTCACTTCAAAAGCTGTGGAAGAAACCCCAGGCTCTGGCTGCCTGGGAAAAAATGGCATTGGAGTCTTAGACTCTAAAGATCCTTCGCTGCGCTCGAGAATGATAGTTGGGCGAGCTGAGAATGACGGAGGGATAATTACGTAAAACGGGGCTGGCGCTGAAGGGCGCCAGCCCCGGTGTCGTTCGGATCCCCGGGGTGAACCGGAGTCAGATTGGCGAGGTCGCACCAACCCGCTTTGCCAGTGGCAAAGTTTTTGGGGTGCGTGGCACGACTCACGCACCCCGCTGCGACGTGATGGACCGCCGCACCGACGCCGGTTCTGAACAGTCTCGTCCCCTAGAGACTATGGCCAGATTTTCAACCGGCGAAGAGGTGGGTGCGCGCTCGCGGTCCAGCGCAAAGCGCGCACCCATTTTCGGGCCGGGGGGCGGCCCGCCTATCGCGAGACCGGGCCATGCCCGTAGGCTGGGATCGTTCTAGCGAAGTGGTCGGCCGAGACAGGTGGAGGTTCCCCTTATGGAAGCTCCAGAACCTTATGGCCACCTGTCCCGGCACGAGGGTGCGAGAGGCGCATGATCCGCTCTAGGGCGGATAAGCAGCTTCACCTATGGAGCGGGCTATCCCGGCTAAGGCCGGTCTCTCGCAGTTATTTTGGCTACCGGCTCCGTCTCCAGACGGAAAACACCTAACCCGACGCACTAAGGGACTGGAGTCCAAGCGCAAGCGGGCGAGGCAGACGAGATTCCATTGAACGGTGGTGACCCGACGCCTCAGTAGCCAAGTTTGTTGGGTACTACAGGGCTATTGCCCCATCTCATGCCCCGAATTATGCTCTCGTGGTTATGCTAATGTCAATTTTTTGCTCCTGTAACCTTAAATCGCTACAATAAGACCTATGTCAAAGATCACTCCGGATGAAGTCCGCCGCGTGGCCGAGCTGGCCAATATGGGCTTGCAGGAGGCCGAAGTTAGCAAATTAGCCGACGAGCTCGCTAAAATTGTTGGCTTTGTCGAACAGCTCCAGGAAGTTGATGTTGAGGGGGTCGAGCCAACCGATCAAGTCACGGGACTGGTCGATGTTTGGCGTGAAGACGAGGTTCGGGAGGGTTTGAGCTACGACGACCTCAAACTGAACGCTCCCGACTTTGAAGATGGGCAGTATAGGGTCAAGCGGGTACTTAATAATGATTGATCTTAAGCGACCGATTGCCGAGCTAGTGGCCGATGTCCAAGCCGGCAAACTCGATCCGGTGGATCTGGTTAAGGCCAGCTTAGAGGCGATTAAAGCCAATGAAGATTACCACGCTATTTTAGAAGTTAACGAGCGCGCGCTGGATCAGGCTAAAAAGGCAAATAAACAAGGCAAGCTGGCCGGCATTCCATTTATCGCTAAAGATAATTTCCTTACCAGTGGTACGCACACCACTGCTTCCAGTAACATCCTCAAGCCCTTCCAGGCACCTTATCAAGCTACTGTGATCGAAAAGCTTGAGGCCGAGGGGGCGATTATGGTGGCCAAGGCTAATTTGGACGCTTTTGCCCACGGCTCTTCAACCGAGAATAGCGACTTTGGCCCGACCAAAAACCCGCATGATAAGTCGCGCGTGCCCGGCGGTTCATCCGGCGGCTCGGCCGCGGCCGTGGCGCTAGGCTTGGCGTGCTTTGCGCTGGGTACGGATACCGGCGGCTCCATCCGCCAGCCAGCAGCACTCAGCGGCGTCGTCGGCCTGAAACCGACCTATGGATTAGTGTCTCGCTACGGTGTGGTGGCCATGGGTAGCTCAGTTGATGTGATTGGCCCGCTGACTAACTCTGTGGCCGATGCCGCACTGGTTTTGGATGTCATGGCTGGACAGGACCCGAACGATTCTACAACAATCGATTCTTCTAAGTTGTCATTGCGATCCGGCGGGCGGAGTGGCAATCTCAAAAACCTTAAGATCGGCCTAATCAAAGAATATTTGGCCGAAGGCACCCAGCCAGAGGTCAGGCAGGCGGTTCTGGATGCAGCCGAAAAGTTTAAATCAGCCGGCGCGACGGTCGAAGAAGTCAGCCTGCCATCGGTTGATCTGGCATTGGCCTGTTATTACATTTTGGTACCGGCTGAAGTCAGTTCTAACCTGTCACGCTATGATGGTATTAGATTCGGACATAGCTCTAGCGATGCGAAAACATTAAGCGAAACCTTCCTGAAGAGCCGAGATGAAGGCTTTGGCGCGGAGGCCAAGCGGCGGATTATTATTGGCACCTACGTTCTTTCGAGCGGTTACTACGATGCCTATTACAAACAGGCGCAAAAGGTCCGTACGCTGTTGGTCAAAGAGTTTGATGAAGCCTTTAAAGAGTTCGACCTCCTGATTAGCCCGACAGCTCCAACCACTGCATTTAAACTTGGTGAAAAGTCAGACCCATTGGCCATGTATTTAAACGATGTTGATACTGTGGCTGTAAACCTGGTTGGTAACTGTGCCATAAGCATCCCGGCCGGAGAGACTGATAGTCTGCCAATCGGACTGCAACTAATCGCGCCGCAAAAAGGCGAAGAGGTACTTTTGGACGCCGCGGCGGCGGCCGAGGAGCTGCTGGCATGATCTGGTTTTTGATTGCCGTCCTGGCTGCTGGCTTGTTAGTGCTCGCCGTGGTTTCTGGCTCTCAGACTGCACCAAAAAAGGTGGGCGGCAAGAAGGCGCATGTTAATAAAGAGCTGGTGCATCAGCGCTGGCAGGCTATTCAAGCTATGAATTCGGGCACCGGGTCCAACCTGAAAAGTGCCGTGGCTGAAGCCGACAAATTACTCGACTACGTCATGCGCCAATCTGGTTATGGTGGCGAAACCATGGCCGAGCGGCTCAAGCGCGCCCAAAAAAATCTCAGCAATCGTAATGCCGTTTGGGAGGCCCATAAACTCCGCAACGCCCTGGCCCACGAAGTCACTTTTGACTTGGTGCCGAAGCAAGCCCACGAGGCAGTGGCGGCCTACTATCAGGCGCTTAAAGATCTGGGGGCGCTGTGAACCAAACGATTATTTCACGGGGTTATCCAAGGACTCTGCTCAAGGAGTTTAAATACTGGGTCGTTTTACTGCGTCCAACACAGATAACCGCTGGCACGCTAGTACTTGCGATAAAGTCAGATGTATCAAACTTCGGCGAATTATCGGCCGAAGAATGGGCGGAATTTGCGGAGGTTTCAGCTTTCAGTGAGCATATTACCGCAAAAGTTTTCGGAGCTGAAAAATACAATTATGCTGCTTTTATGATGAAGGACCCGAACCCTCACTTCCACTTCGTCCCCCGATATTCCAGGCCGGTAGAGGTTGCCGGCGCCAAGATGACCGACATTGACTGGCCTCTCAAGACTCAAATGCAAGTTGCTGAGATTTCAGATGAGACATTCGATGCCATTATGTCAGAGCTGAAGGGGGCGTTGTGAAGACTGACGTCTCAGTTGAATATGCTCATATATATACAAACGATCAAATTCGGAAAGAACACGAAGTCGCGATTGATGAACTAAAAACCGTCACAGATAAACTCGATACTGCCGGCGAATCCCATAATCTGGTAGTGCTCGTAGATGATTACTCATTCCCGGACCCAAGCTTTGACTATGAGGCATACAGCAAATGGCTGGCCGAGAAAGGTTTTGCGCCCGACTTTATGTACAGGGAATCTCAGCTAATCCCACTTTGCGATGAAACTCTTAACCTTATGAAAAATGAGAAGTCTAAGCAGTCATTGGTTAAGTATGTCCAGAACAAAAAATACCCCTGCTCGCTGTTTATTGCATCATGGTACCTGCTCAGGCTCGGCGTGTTAGGGCATCCAGCGTTCGATAAAGGTGTGGCGGCCAATAAGTTGATCAACATTTTGCCTGAAAGTTTCAGACCGTATGAAGATGAGGCACTAGAAATAATAAAGGCTACAGATCATAGAGAAATAGTTGATCGGATTTCGTATGAATTTATTGAAGGCAGACAAATATGAAATACGAAGTCGTAATTGGTATTGAGACCCATGTGCAGCTAGCGACAAAGTCGAAGCTGTTTTGTGGCTGTAATAATGACAGCCGTGAGGCCAAGCCAAACGCCCATGTCTGCCCGGTTTGTATTGCTCTGCCCGGCGCGCTGCCGGTACTGAACAAGGCGGCGGTGGAGCTGGCACTAAAGGCCGGTTTGGCGCTCAACGCCTACTCGGATATGTTGGAATTTCATACCAAGTTTGATCGCAAAAATTACTTTTACCCGGACAGCCCCAGTGGTTATCAGATCACTCAGTTCGACGAGCCGATTATTGGCAATGGGTTTGTGGAGTTTCCATTCGAGGGTGAGACTAAGCGAGTCGGTATCACTCGAGCCCATCTCGAGGCTGATGCCGGCAAGCTGACTCATCCGGCTGGCAAAGATTATTCACTGGTCGACCTTAACCGAGCCGGCACACCGCTTCTCGAGATTGTCAGCGAGCCGGATATGCGCAGTGCGGCCGAGGCTAAAGCTTATGCCGAGGAACTGTATCACTTAATGCGCTATGCCGGAGTCAGTGACTGTGACCTGTACTACGGCAACATGCGGTTTGATGTAAACGTGTCGTTGCGACTAGCGGGGCAGAAGGAATTCGGAACACGGACTGAGAGTAAAAATCTTAATTCATTCCGTGCAGTGGCCGGAGTGGTCGAGTATGAGATGAAGCGCCAGGCGGAGATTCTCGACGCCGGTGAAAAGGTGGTTCAGGAAACACGGGGTTGGGATGAAAGTAAGGGCGAGACGTTCAGCCAGCGGACGAAGGAGGAGGCGCATGATTACCGCTATTTCCCCGAGCCGGATTTGCCGCCCGTACAGGTGACAAGTGACATGTTAAAGGTTGCTAGTAATGGGATGCCAGAAAAGATGCCAATGGAGCTCCGGCAGGAGCTGGCTGGTGCTGGCATTTCTGGCCGGGAGGTTGAAACTCTGGTGGCAAACATTGAAGCCGCGGAACTTTGGCTGCAGTTAAACATTGAAAACCCCGAGCAGGCCAAGTTTGCCTTTAACTGGTTGGTAGGCGACATGCTACGTCTGGCTGAGGCCAAGGGCAAGTCACTGAGAGAATCCGACGTGTCCTCGCTGACCGTGGCAGCGGTGGGTGAAATGGTAGCGGCCGGCAAGCTAAGTTCTACAAATTCCAAAGCTTTGCTTGCTATGCTCTGGGAAAACGATGAAGGTGCGCATCATGTGGCGGAGCGTGAGGGCCTGTTGCAGCAATCTGATGCGGGCGAGCTAGAAGCCTGGACGGATCAAGTGATTAAAGATAATCCAAAACCGGTAGCGGATTACCAAAAAGGTGAGGCCAAGGCCCTTGGATTCTTAGTTGGCCAGGTAATGAAACTATCTAAAGGTCAGGCCAACCCGCCGATGGTGAATGAGATTCTTAAGGATAAGCTTAAGAAGTAAGTCTGTATCCTCAATCCTGTATCCTGTATCCTGTTATGTATGATTGATACTTCGCCATCCCATCTATTTGATTCCCTAGCCCAAAATATCAATGATCTCTTGCCTAAGCTGCCGACGGCGGCTGCCACCCTGCTGGTCGGCTTAGTCGTCATCAGAATCCTGTCTTGGATTGCCAGCTGGCTGCTGTCCTTCATTCGCATGCCTAAGGGCCTGCGCGGCATTATTGTTTCGCTGATCGATATCTTGCTATCAGTCTTCTTGACGATTGTGACCCTACAGGCTCTAGGGCTCAGTAATGTTGCATTTGCCTTCTCGGCTGCCGTGGCTGCCATTGGCCTAGCCTTGGGTAATGGCTCAGTAACAATTGTTCAAGACATTCTGGCCGGTATTTTCCTGGCGAAAGACCATGACTTTAGCGTTGGTGATGTTGTGCGGGTGGCCGAAGAGCCGGGTCAGCCGGGCGTCGAAGGCGTGGTGGAGGCCATGGACATGCGGCGCACACGGGTGCGAGATGAAAAGGGTTACCTGCATATCTTCCCGAACTCCTATATCGAGCGCCGGGAATGGGTACTGCTGGCCAAAAAGAAGGATCGTTAACCAAGGCGCTCGGCTTGCGCTAATCAGGCAAACTACTGATAATAGGTACAAAAGGAAGCTTACATGGGAACACTCGAATCTGTTTTACTCATCATTCTCGGCATTGGCTTCAGTATTTTGCTGATTCTGGGCATCATATTGGTTGTCATTCTGCTGAAGATTTTCACCAGTATTCGGCGGATTACCGGGCGGATTGACGAAGCCACTGAAAGCGCCAGCGATTTTACGAAATATTTTGGTCGTAAAGTGGGGCCGGCGGCGGCTTCGGCGCTAGCGGCTGTCCTTGCTCGTAGTATTCGAGGCAAATTCAAGCGCCGCAAGGGTGACGAATAATGGGAGACAAAAGAGTGAAGGAACACAGTAAGGGATTTATTAAAGGTAGTATCATCGGCGCCGTTGTGGGCTCGATAGTTGCTTTATTGTTGGCACCTAAAAGTGGCAAGGAAACCCAGGCCGATTTAAAGAAGAAAGCGGCTGAGCTGAAGAAAGACACCGATATTCGCCTGGGTGAGATGGAGGCCGAGCTCGATGGTCGGATTAAAAACCTTAAAAAGGCGGCCAAGGATCTGCGCGGCGAGGCTTATGAAGAAAGCCAGCGTTTGATTACTAAGGCCGAGATATTAAAGAATGATTTGCAGGATTCGGCAGCCAAACTGGCCGGTCGTGCCAAGGGCGTCAAGGACGAATCGCTCCAGGACGTGAAGCGACTTATCAACGAGGGCAACAGTGTCATTTCCGAACTGGAGAAGACGACCCGCAAGGTAGTGGACTCGGCTCAAGAGAGGGCCAAAGATGTAGCCAAGGATAAGGACGCAGGTGAAAAAAACTAAGATCACCCCTGAGGACTACGAAAAGCTCGGCCGGGCGGTTGAGTCAGCTCTAATTGACGACTACATTGATCTGCTAGGGAACACCCGGCGCCAGATCAAAAGCGCCTTTGTGCGCGGGATTTTTACCGGTTTCGGTACCGTTATTGGAGCGACCGTCATCGTGGCGGTTCTGATCTGGATTCTGCATTTGCTCGGCGGACTGCCTTTTATTGGGCACTACCTCCAGGATGCCGGTAGTCAGCTCCAGCAATAACTGACTCTAAGCGCAAGCCTCTTCGCCAAAACTTCCAGTCCGCACTCGCCGTATTAATATACGTCTCGTTTGCGGGCTTCGGTTTTTCCTGGAATTTTACTGTTTAGAATCAGTTATTAGGTTTTGGTCCGAATACCACAAGCATAACCAATTTCAAGTCTTTTTTACTCCTTGGCTGCTTGCTAAAATAGAAGCAACAAAGGGGAGTGTGTGAGTACAGAAACCCGGGTGGGTGGCGACAGGGAAGCCACCGTGCCGTTCGTCCATTTGCATAACCACAGCCACTACAGCCTGCTTGATGGGCTGCAAAAGGTGCCGGGTATGCTTGATCGTGTAAAGGAGCTCGGTATGGACTCGGTGGCGTTGACTGATCACGGCACATTGTCCGGGGCGATTGAGTTTTACAATGAGTCCAAGAAGCGCGGGATCAAGCCGGTTATCGGACTCGAAGCCTATGTGGCGCCACGCAGTATGCAGGACAAGGCCGGTAAGATTGATGCCAACCCCTTTCACTTGATCCTGCTGGCCAAAAACTTTGAAGGGTATCAAAACCTGATGCGGCTATCGACTCGAGCCCATCTGGATGGCTTTTATTACAAGCCGCGGGTGGACCGCGAACTCCTGACTGAACTTAAAGACGGAATTATTGCCTTATCTGGTTGCGCCTCGGGCGAGGTGGCTCGACATATCTTGAACGGTGCCATGAAGGAAGCTCAAGAAGCCATCGAGTGGTATCGCGATACTTTTGGTGAGGGCAATTACTACTTAGAGCTCCAGGACCATGAGGAGTGGGAGCCGCAAAAACAAATTAACGCGGGCTTAATTGAGCTTTCGAAAACCACCGGTGTACCGCTGGTAGTTACGGCCGATTCGCATTACACCGGTCATGGTGACCGCGAAGCTCACGAGGTCCTGCTTTGCGTCCAAACTGGCAAGACCATTGGCGATACCGACCGGATGGAAATGGAAATGGCGCTCTACATTAAAAGTGGGGCCGATATTGCTAGTCGCTGGCAGCATGTGCCGGAGGCTATCAGCAACACAGTGAAGATTGCCGAGGCCTGCGACATTGAGCTGCCTCTCGATCGCATTCTGATTCCCAAATTTGAGGTCCCCACTGGCCAAACCGAAAAGCAATACCTGCACCAGTTGTGTTGGCAAGGCTTGATGTGGCGTTATGGGGATATTCCTAAAGAAGACATGCACACCGTTACCGAAGAGCGAGCCCGTCAGGAATTGGATCCCAAATTTGTTAACCGCATGGATTATGAGCTGGAGGTCATCTCCAAGATGGGCTACGAGGGTTACTTCTTGATCGTGGCCGACTTTATCAACTGGGGGAAGAATCAAGGAATTATTATTGGCCCGGGCCGTGGTTCGGCTGCTGGATCCATTGTAGCCTTTGCACTTAACGTGACTGATCTGGATCCTCTGGAATATGATCTGCTGTTTGAGCGTTTCTTGAACCCCGATCGTATTTCTATGCCGGATATCGACATCGATTTTCAAGACGACCGCCGCGACGAAGTGATCGCCTATGTTACCGAAAAGTATGGCCAAGATCGAGTGGCCCAAATCATTACCTTTGGCACCATGGCCGCTCGGGCTGCCGTGCGCGACACCGGGCGGGCGCTGGGGATGCCTTACGCCGAGGTAGACAGTGTGGCCAAGATTGTTCCGGCACCAATCCAAGGTCGGCACATCCCTCTGCACAAATCGGTCAAAGACGACCCTGAACTAAAGGCTGAATACGAAGGAAATCCCCGCACCAAGCGACTAATCGATCTGGCTGGTCAGCTGGAGGGCACGATTCGCTCCAATGGCGTCCACGCCGCGGGCGTGGTTATCGCTCCCGAAGACATTGTGACCTTTACGCCGTTGCAGCGTGCTCAAAAAGGTGGCATTTGCACCCAATACTCCATGGGACCGATCGAGCAGCTTGGTCTGCTAAAGATGGACTTCTTGGGACTGTCCAACTTAACCATCATTAAAAATACCCTGCGGATTATTAAAAAGGTCTACGGCGTGTCGATCGACGTGGCCGATATTCCGCTGGATGATGAAAAAAGCTATCAGCTGATGGCCCGCGGCGATACCACCGGGGTCTTTCAGCTGGAATCAGCCGGCATGAAGCGCTACCTGCGCGAACTTAAGCCCACTACTTTTGACGACATTATCGCCATGTGTGCGTTGTATCGTCCGGGCCCGCTGCAGTTCATCCCAGACTTCATCGACCGCAAGCATGGTCGCAAAAAGGTGGTTTATGACCATCCGGGTATGGAAGCGGCGTTGGGCAATACCTACGGCGTTTTGGTTTACCAAGAGCAGTTCATGCAGATCAGTAAAGATATGTGTGGCTTTACTGGCGGCCAGGCCGATACCTTGCGTAAGGCCATTGGTAAGAAGCAACGCGAAACTATGAAGAAGATGGAGAAGGACTTTATTGAGGGCATGATCAAGGTTTCCGGTGTGGAACGCGGTTTTGCCGAAAGCTTCTGGCATGACCAGCTAATGCCCTTTGCTGACTACTGTTTTAACAAGTCTCACTCAGCCTGCTACGCGCTAATTGCGGTCCAAACTGCCTATCTTAAGGCTCATTACCCCAGCGCCTTCATGGCCGCCTTGATGACCAGCGATTATGGCAACATTGACCGCATTGCAATAGAGGTGGCCGAATGCCGTCGCATGGGCTTAAAAGTTCTGCCGCCAGATGTCAATCAAAGCTTTTCCCAGTTCTCAGTCTCGCCCGAGACAGGTGATATTCGGTTCGGTTTATCAGCTATTAAAAATGTTGGCCTCGGCGCCATCGAAGCTATTGTGGCGGCTCGCGAAGCTGGCGGAGAATTTACCGGCGTGGAAGATTTCGCCAAGCGGGTTAGCGCCGCTGAGTGCAACCGAAAAGTTTGGGAAGCCTTGGTCAAGTCCGGGGCCATGGACAGCTTTGGCGAGCGCAGCCAGCTACTGCATAACCTGGACATGGTGGTTTCCTATGCCTCCAAGGCCCAAAAGAACGCCCTGAGCGGCCAGATCGATATCTTTGGATCGCTGGGAGTTGAAGACAATCTCCCCGGCTTACACCTGGAATTACCAGCCGTGGCGGCAAATCCTCGCGAGCAGCTGGGCTGGGAACGTGAACTGCTGGGTCTCTACCTGTCGCACCATCCGCTGGATGATTACGACGCCTACCTTAATGACAAGATGGTGCCAATTAAGGTCTTAACCACAGATATGGAAGGTCGCCAAGCCACCGTTGGCGGGATGATAACCACCGTTCGCAAAATTACCACCAAAAATAATGCCGTTATGGCCTTTGTAGGGCTTGAGGACAAATCGGGATCGCTGGAACTGATCGTCTTCCCAAAGGCCTATGAAAAGAATCCCGGACTCTGGGAAACGGATCAGGTTGTGGAAGTAGATGGGAAGATTTCAACTAAGGATCGCGATGGCCGCGTCGGTGAGATCAAGATTATGGTAGATAAGGCCAAGATTATTGATTATGACACCGCCAAAGGCTACAAACCCTCTGGCAAGCCAGTTTATAAGCCTGAACCTGAAACCAAGGATCCCATCCCCTCAGTTGCTCCCGACGGTGACCTCCCTGTCGCAATTGGCATCGAAATCCAACTCTCAAATACATCTGATCCGGCTGTGTTGTCAAAGATTAAGGACATTCTGGCCGACGCCCCGGGCCAAGATACAGCCTATCTGGTAATGCCTGGCAACCCGCCTAAAAAGTTGAAGCTACCAATCAAAGTAGCTGCCAATGAGGACTTGCTGGCCAAACTCCGCTCGGCTGTTGCCGACGGTAGGGTTGCTAAAGTTATTCAATAGGTTCTTATGCTAAAATCGGGGTGAGCTAGGGAAGTGCGGCCGGAGGCCGGGTTAACATCCGATTTGAATTGCCATCATCATGATGGCCTTCGTCGTTCAAACGGCGGAGCAGCGTTCTCTACGTAGGGATCGCACACCAGAGCGCCAAGCGCGCGAGCAGTGGCGGTAGCACAACTAACCTCAGGCTCAAAAGTAGGATCGGATGCCGGTCTCCGGCTATCGCCGCAAACCGAAAGAAGATCATGCACCTCGACAACTCCTTTGATCTCGACTGGATTGATCGTGATCCATATGACTTCCTAAGAAGAATCCGCGATGACGGCTCGCGGGGAGACTTCCTGCCTCTGGCGGAAGTTATCGATCGTGGCTTGGAGCAAGTTCCAGCCTTTGAGCCCCTAGCAGGGCAGTCGGACTGGCCAGGCGCCGGAGTACAACTAACTTTGTTTAACCAAGCAGTTTCTAGCCGCCCGTTGTGGCGGCCGAATGACGCCATGCGCGAAGTCCACCGGCGCATGACCAAGGTCATGGATCTGCGCGGCACTGGAGGCCCAGGGTATCGGCGGCCGCTGAGCCGCTACGTCCTTGGCAAGGGCCGCTACGTTTATTACATCGACCTGCGCAATGCCTTCGGTTCAGTCGAGTTGGGCTGCATGGCAAAGCTCCTCATTCGGAATGACGGCGTATCTGGCGTCTGGGGTAACCCTGTTCAGCTAAAAGACATGCTGCGACGCTACTTCTTTACTCCAGACGGAGGTCTCGTGCAAGGCGGGCCAGCGTCTCCGTATTTGTTTGGGCTTTATGCTCATCATTTGCTAGACCTTCGCTTCTACCACTCCAATCGCTTCGGTTGGAAGCGCCCGGAAGATGTGGGCAAACCGACCTGGGCCGATCGTAATGGTCTGACCTATGGCCGGTTTGTGGACGACTTGGTGTTCGTTAGCCGTCAGCCGATAGGCAAGCGCAAGCGAGCAAACATCAACCGTATAATTCGCGAGGCCGGCTTCGAAGCCCACACTGGCAAGACCCACCTGTATGACCTGGCCCGGGCGCCTATTGTCATTAACGGCATAGGTTTACGTCAGGCTTCTCGCGGCGTTCGGATGTATTTGCCTCGTCGGTCATTGTCAAAGATTGAAGGACTAATCCATCGCGCAAGCACCAAGGGCGATGTTTCGCCCGATTTGGTCCATGGCATGATGGGCTGGTTCTACAGCGCGACCGAACGTGATGGACGACGGTTGAATGCCACTGAAAGGCGAGTTTTGGCTGCCTATGCTCGTTATCGAGAGTCCCTCAAGGCGGCGAAAGCGTCTCGTGCCGATATTCCTTGCTAGATGGGGACGTTCTCTCCCCATCTAGCAACCAACTTTACAGATATGCAATTATTGGCTATACTCAATCGAGTTATGCATCCGGCAATTACTAAATTAGAGCAGCAAAATCGCAAACCGGCCGTGGCCCAGATCCAGTCTGGCGATACTGTACGGGTTCATCAGCTGATTCGCGAAGGTAATAAGCAGCGCGTTCAGGTTTTTGAAGGCGTGGTGATTCGTACCCGCCGCCTCGGTACGCTTTCGGCTACCATTACGGTTCGTCGGATTGCCAGTGGTGTTGGAGTGGAGAAGACTTATTTGATCCACTCACCAAACGTGGCTAAGGTGGAGGTTGTCCGCCGGGCCAGGGTGCGCCGCAACTTCTTAAGCTACCTGCGTGAGCGACGTGGTAAATCAGCCCGGCTTAAAGAAGTTACCTTTGATCGCGCAGCCGCTAATGTGAGTGAAGTTAAGGCTGAGGTTAATGAAGACCCTCTGGCTACCGATGAAGTTTCTGATGCCGATCTGACTGAGATTGCCACAGATGGCGCTACCGAGGAAGTAGCAGTCGAAACTTCAACCGAGGAAGTAGCCAAAGAAGAGAGTAAAGAAGCGGCCGCCGATGAGCCCCAGAATGACCCTGCTGCCGAATCAGATGAGCAACAGCTAGCCGACCAAGAGGCCGAAGCCGGCGTCGAAAAAGCCGACCAATCCTAAACCCTAAGTTTTTAAAAAAAGCTCCCCAGCCGGAGCTTTTTTGATATTCTAAACCCTATGAAGAGGCCGAGTCGCAAGGCGGAGAGAGTATGGTGGGAGCAGGGACATCGCCTGGTGGCCGGGATTGATGAGGTTGGTCGAGGCGCGTATGCTGGGCCGGTGACGGCCGCGGCGGTGATATTGCCCGAAAGATGTCGGCTAGGTGCTGTACGAGATTCCAAGATGCTAGACGGTTTATCCCGAGAGTCGGCCTCCATGCTAATCAAACAGCAGGCGGTAGCTATTGGCCTCGGCTGGGCCAGTCCAATTGAAGTAGACCAGTACGGTTTGACCGAAGCAGTCCTGCGGGCCGGGCAGCGGGCGTTGGCTGACTTAAGATCGCCCTATGACGCTGTGCTGCTCGATGGCAATCACAACTATCTGAAGGAGTTTGCCAGATCGAGGTCGATTATTAAGGCTGATCAAAGCAGCTTATGTGTGGCAGCCGCCTCTGTTATTGCCAAGGTGGCCAGGGATAATTACATGCAGCGGTTAGCTCTGATGTACCCAGAGTTTGGCTTTGACAGCCACAAAGGCTATGGTGCGCCGGCACACTGGGCCGCTTTAAATCTGTTGGGGCTCAGTCCACAGCACCGCCGCAGGTGGAGGCCTTTGGCTGGGTTTCAGGATGCGGGATTGAGGATCCAGATTGTCGACTGAAATAGGCCAGCGAGCGGAGGAGGTGGCGGCACAGTATCTGGAAGAGGCTGGGTTTAAGATTATCCAGCGAAACTGGCGTAATCGCTGGGCCGAGATTGATATTGTGGCTATCAGATCGGGCGTAACCCACTTTATCGAAGTTAAATACCGCAAAACCGCTACCCATGGGAGCGGTTTTGACTACATCACCGCGGATAAGCAGCAGCGACTGCGGCGAGCGGCGATGATGTGGATGAGCGATAAGGCGGAGGATTATCAGATCGATGTTATTGCCGTTTCAGGCTCTGCCAAGCCAGAAAATTTAGAATATTTGCCCAACGCCGTGTCTGGCTAGATGCTATAATCACCTTCATGAGCCTCGACACAGCAAAAACTAAATGGGAACTTTCGCCGCTGCTAAAAAGCGATGATGATCCTAATATTCAGAAGTATCGTGAGGTTACTACCAAGCTGGCGGAAGACTTCGCCGGGAAGTGGCGCGAGCGTAAGGATTATTTAGAGCAACCGGGGGTGCTCAAGGCGGCCCTTGATGAGCTGGAGGCCCTGGAGCGGCGGCCTGAACCAGTGGCCGAACTCTATTACTTCAGTCTACGCACCTCGCAGGACGCCATCAGTTCTGATCTGAAGGCCAAAGAAAATCAATCAGACGAGTTTTCGCGAGAGATTAATACCAAACTGCAGTTTTTCTGGCTTAACATAGCCAAAATACCAGCTGACAAACAAGCCGATTTTCTTAATTCACCGGATCTTGAGCCTTACCACCATGCTCTAGAACGAACTTTCGCCTCGGCCAAGTATCGGCTAACGGAACCCGAAGAAAAGATACTGACCCTGCTCGATAGCACGTCGTTTAGCAAATGGGTGGCCATGACCAGCAATTTTTTAGCCAAGGAAGAGCGGGAGGTAATAACCGAGGCCGGTAAGAAGGAGGTGCAGAACTTCGAGCAGCTGCATTCTCTGATTTCCAGTACCCAAAAGCCAGTTCGAGATGAAGCAGCTGTAGCCTTGAACGATGTTCTCTACAAATTTGCCGAAGTGGCCGAAAACGAATTCAATGCAATTTTGGAGACCAAGAAGATTAAAGATCAGCTTCGAGGGTATGAGAGGCCCGATAAGGCGCGCCATGTGGGTGACGATGTCGACAGCGAAGTGATCGACGCTCTAGTCGCGGCCATCACGGATGGTAATGAGATTCCCCGCCGCTACTATGAGCTAAAGGCCAAGCTGATGGGTCAGGAAAAGCTCGAGTACCACGAGCGCAATGTGGAATACGGCTCGGTGGAAAAGGAGTACGACTTCGAGTCTGCCAGTCAGCTCGTCCATGGGGTGTTTACAGATTTAGATCCGGAGTTCGGGGGTATCTTTGCTCGATTCCTGAAGAACGGCCAGATTGATGCATTCCCTTACAAGGGTAAGCGGGGTGGGGCCTTCTGTGCTGGGCAATGGAGCTTGGCCATTCCCACCTATATTTTGCTGAATCACACCAATAAACTCCGAGATGTTGCGACGCTGGCGCATGAGCTCGGCCACGGCATTAACAATGAACTAATGAAGGCCAAGCAGAATGCCATCAACTGCGGTATTCCCATGGTGACGGCCGAAGTGGCCAGCACGTTTATGGAGGATTTTGTGCTGGAGCGCCTGTTGGGGGAAGCCAGTGATGAAGAAAGGTTGGCTTTGCAAATGAGCCAGCTTAACGACATGGTTTCCACTATTTATCGCCAGATCTCGTTCTACCGGTTTGAGCAGCGACTACATGCCGACTTCCGAGATAAGGGCTATCTGTCCAAAGATGATATCGGCCACCTGTTCAAAGCCGAAATGGAGGCCTACATGGGTCCGGCAGTGGAACAATCTGAGGGCTCGGGGAACTGGTGGCTATTTGTTCCGCACTTCCGCAGCTTTTTCTATGTCTACTCCTATGCCAGCGGCTTGCTAATCTCTAAATCAATGCAGGC
Organism: Saccharimonadales bacterium (SeqCode); assembly: GCA_035479795.1. Taxonomy (GTDB): domain Bacteria; phylum Patescibacteriota; class Saccharimonadia; order UBA4664; family SCTI01; genus DATIII01. The sequence goes on along the minus strand of DATIII010000008.1, from coordinate 86,176 downwards.
CAAGGTGCGCCAGGATAAGCGATTTGTAGCCAAAGTTAAAGAGTTCCTATCTGTCGGCACCTCAAAATCACCTAAGGCAGCTTTTGCCGATCTGGGAATCGACATATCAGATAAGCAGTTCTGGGTGCAGGGTTTAAAAGAGATAGAAAGACTGCTTAATGACACGGAAAAACTAGCCAAAAAACTAGGTAAAATAACCTGATTTACCGGTTACGAAGCATTGACAAACCTAACCATAAGTGCTATTATTGTCGCCAAGCTCGATTAGTGAATTGAGCCGTCCCCCACAACTCACCCCCTGAGGAGAATGATGCCGAGTAAGCTGGCGTTGTACCTGGCTGCAATTTGCACGCTGGTCGCTGGTGTTTCCATCGCCCTGGCCGCAGCTGTGAAGTACCCGGACAATCCCTACGCCGACCAGGCTGGGCTCAAGTCCGCCGACAGCGATTTTGGCCTCTTCTTCGGAGGAGCGTTGCTGCTCGGGCTACTGGCCATCTACCTGGTTTGCGACTATGTGCGTCAGTGCAGCAACTACCGTCGGCGACAGATCAAGACTCGTCGGGCTCCGTCCCGAGCCGAGCCGAAGATCAACTTCGACTGGCCGGTCTTGACCGAAGGCGAAGATCAGCTGCGGTCCTCCCGTCAGCGCAAATTCTTCCCGGAACCTCAGGACCCACAGAACCCACCGGTCTACAACTACCGTCGACCGATGCGGTAAATCCGCCCCGCCCACCAGCAAGCGCCTCGCTCTGCTACCGGCGGGGCGTTTGCTTTTCCAGGTTATTTTTGCTAATATTACTCCATACGGAAGCCGGTTGAATGCCGGCTTTTCTTTACAGTTAAATAACAATTGAATAGGAAGAAACATATGAATGCACAATTTTTAACCGCCATTAATCAGATCGCTGACGAAAAGGGCCTGCCCCGAGAAACCATCCTCGATACGGTTGAGGCTGCTCTGGCTGCCGCCTATAAAAAGGACTATGGCGATAAGGATCAAGATGTTCGCGTAAAGCTCAATGAAGACACGGGCGATATGAAGGTCTTTGTGTCCAAGGAAGTGGTTAACGAGGTCGAAAACGAAAATACTCAGATTCTGCTGGCTGATGCCAGGAAGCTGGATAAGGACGCCAAGGTTATCGAGGTCGATCCGGAGAGCGAAGATGAGCCGTATAAGGTGGAGATGGAAGTTGACCCAGGCGAAGGCTTTGGACGAGTCGCTGCCCAAACCGCGAAACAGGTGATTATTCAGCGACTGCGTGAAGCTGAGCGCGAGATTATCTTTAATGAGTACACCGACAAGGCGGACACCCTGCTTAATGGCAATGTCCAACGCGTGGATGGCAATATTACCTACGTGGACATTGGCAAGACCAACGGTGTGCTGTTTGCATCGGAGCAGATCCCCGGTGAGCGCTACTATCCCGGACAGCGACTGAAGGTTTACTTGGTTCGGGTTGAACAAACCGCTCGCGGGCCTCAGGTTGTGATTAGCCGGGCTCACCCCAAGATGGTCGAGCGGCTGTTTGAGCTGGAAGTACCAGAGATCGAGACCGGCGTGGTTGAGATTAAAGGTGTTTCACGCGAGGCCGGTACTCGGTCTAAAGTGGCTGTAAAGTCGAATTCAGATAGTGTTGACCCAGTCGGCACCTTTGTCGGTGGCCGTGGCGCTCGCGTACAGGCCGTTATGGGCGAGCTAGGTGAGGAAAAGATCGATATCATCCTCTACAGCGAGGATGCCGAGACCTACATCATCAATGCCCTAAGTCCGACCAAGGTGATTAGCGTTGAGCTGGATGAGGCCGAGCACAAGGCCGTGGTAAAGGTTCCAGAAGATCAGCTGAGCCTAGCGATTGGTAAACAAGGGCAGAATGTGCGCTTGGCGGCCAAGCTGACTGGTTGGAATATCGATATTGTTAGTGCTGATGAGGCTAAGGTGGAAGCTACGGCCGAGGCCGCTGAGGAGCCCGCACCAAAGAAGGGCCGGGTAGACCTAGAGGGCTCGTTAATTGATGCTGTTAACGAACAGGCCGAGGAAACAGCGGAAGCTGCCGCTGAGCCTAAAGTTTCTGACGCTCCTGAAGTAGTCGAGTCGATCGAAAGTGATGAAGCCAAGACCGACGAAACTCCGGCTTCTTAATCTATAAATCCACATTCAAAATGGTACAATAAGGGTACGTCACAGCACGTGCCCTTTGCGTAATTATCAATCAAAATCCCACTAGCACTCTCATGTCTAGAGTGCTAATATGGGATTAATGCAAACCAAAAATGCACCTGCAAGCAGAGGGGAAAGGAGCATATGAGTCTCGAATTTGGACCAGAATTTGACCGGTTTACTGAAAACGCCAAGCGTAGCCTAGAGAATGCCGACCAAGTAGCTCAGGCGATGTCCTCCAGTTATATTGGGACGGAACACATCCTGCTCGGTGTGCTGCAGCAGGAAGGCTCCATTGGAGCCAAGATTTTAAAGAATGCCGGTGTGACTCTGGATAAGGCTCACATGGTGCTCAGCTTCTCCCAAAAAGTTTTGGCCCATTCTCAGCACAAGGGCTTAAGCGAGACGGCCAAGACCACCCTGACGCTTTCTTGGCGGATTGCCCGCGAATTTGGGCAGCCATATTCGGGTACGGAGCACATTCTTTTTGCAATTTTGAGTCAAAAGAACGCCAGGGCCAATGCCTTGCTTAAAGAAATGCAGGTGGATCCGGCGGCTGTGCGCTCGGAGCTAGAGGGCTTTTTGTCTAATCAGCAATTCTTTCCGGCCGATGAAGTTCGCACCGCCACGGGTTCTGGTAAGAAGTCAAAATCAAAAACGCCAGCCTTGGATAGCTTTGCTATTGATCTGACGACCAAGGCGGCCGATGGTGAGCTCGATCCGGTGGTCGGGCGCGAAGACCAGATTGGTCGAGTCATTACCATTCTCAATCGCCGTTCGAAGAATAATCCAGTTCTTATCGGAGAGCCAGGAGTGGGCAAGACGGCCATTGTCGAAGGCCTGGCCCAGCGGGTAGTGGCCGACGAGGTGCCAGAGATGCTCCAGCAAAAACGTATTCTAATGCTGGATTTGGCCAGTGTGATTGCGGGCACCAAATACCGTGGTGAGTTCGAGGAGCGATTAAAGAAACTGCTGGAAGAGGCCAAGGCTAATAAGGATGTCATTTTATTTATCGACGAGCTGCATACGGTGGTGGGGGCTGGTGCGGCCGAGGGGGCTATAGACGCTGCCAATATCTTAAAGCCGGCCTTAAGCCGGGGTGAGATCCAAGTGATTGGCGCCACCACTCTGGAAGAATATCGCAAATATATTGAAAAAGATTCGGCTCTAGAACGCCGCTTCCAGCCGGTACAGGTTCCCGAAGCCACCGTGGAAGAGACGGTGGAGGTGTTACACGGTCTCCGGGCTCGCTACGAAGAGCACCATCGGGTAGAGATCACCGAAGAGGCGATTGCCCACGCGGCCAAACTGGCCCATCGCTATGTGGCTGATCGCTTTCTGCCGGATAAGGCCATCGATCTTGTAGACGAGGCGGCTTCATTGGTGCGTATTAAGCGGGGTGCCACCTCAAAGCCCCTACGAACCATGCAAAAACAGCTGACAGACATTAATACTCAGATCGAAGACGCTGTTAACGAGCAAGACTTTGAAGCGGCTGCGCGGCTGAAGACCAAAGCTAGCGTGCTCGAGCAAAGGATTACGGCTGCCAGGGTCAAAGAGGGTCTCAGTGAGGACGCCTTACGGATCACGGCTGAAGACATTGCCCAGGTAATCAGTGTCATGACTGGTATCCCAGCCACTCGCCTGATTGATACCGAAATGAAGTCGCTTAGCGAATTGGATCAGCGTTTGGATGCACGGATTATTGCTCAGAACGAGGCGGTTAGTTCGATTGCCCGGGCCATCCGCCGGAGTCGCACCGGTGTGTCTGATACCCGGCGGCCAATCGGCTCGTTTATCTTTCTCGGGCCGACCGGTGTGGGTAAGACCGAGCTGGCTCGAGTTTTGAGTGAGGAGATGTTTGATAGTCGCGACGCCTTGATTAAGATCGACATGAGTGAGTTTATGGAGAAGCATAACGTGGCGCGCTTGGTCGGTGCTCCGGCCGGCTACATTGGCTACGAAGAGGGTGGCCAGTTAACCGAAATGGTGCGGCGCAAACCTTACAGCCTGATCCTGTTTGATGAGATAGAAAAGGCCCATCCGGATGTTTTCAACATGCTACTGCAGATCTTGGAGGACGGGCATGTCACCGACGCCAAGGGTCGGCGAGTGGACTTCCGTAACGCCATCATTATTATGACCTCTAACGTTGGGGCAGAGACGATGTATAAGGAGGCGCAGCTAGGCTTTCAGGCGGAAACCAAGGCCGAGGAGCGCGAGCTTGAGCAGCATCATGAGCGAGTCAAGGAGCAGGTGATGGATGCACTCAAAAAGAGCTTTCGGCCAGAATTTCTCAATCGCGTAGATGATGTGGTTGTGTTTAAGCCGCTGAGCAAGACTCACATCCGTCAGATTCTGGAATTGCAGTTGCGGGCGCTGGCCGATCGGATTAAGGAACAAAACCTGACCTTGCGGGTAGCCGCTTCAGCCAAGGACGCCTTGATCGAGAAAGGCTACAATGTGGATCAAGGCGCTCGGCCGATGCGCCGGGCGATTCAGGATATGATTGAAGATCCGCTGGCAGTTGGCCTGCTAAAGGGTGATTTCAAGGAGGGCGATACCATTTCGGTGACGGCCAAGGACGGCCAGCTGAGTCTCAAGGCGTTGGCTCCGGTCAAAGACTAGTTCGCTTTTTGTTCGCTTTGTGGTAGATTTAATCTATGCCCAAAGTTAGTACTCAATTTGTCTGCCAGAGCTGTGGTGCCACCCGTCCGAAGTGGAGCGGGAAATGCGATGACTGCGGCGCCTGGAATTCTTTGGTAGAAACGCAGACGGCTGCATCTTCGGCTGGGCATTCAAAACGTTCAGCGGCACAGGCGGCCAAACCTGAAAAGTTAACCGATGTGGCAGCCCGCCAACAGTCGAGGGTACCTTGCGGCATAAATGAGGTGGATCAAGTTTTGGGTGGCGGAATAGTACCAGGTTCAGTTATGTTGCTTTCTGGCGACCCGGGGATTGGCAAGTCGACGATTACTTTGCAACTTGCAGCTATGATTGGGCAGTCTGGGCGTGTGCTGTACGTCAGTGGCGAGGAGTCTGCCAGCCAAATTAAACTGCGTGGTGACAGATTAGGGGTCGATTCTCCTGGCCTGGAGCTACTAGCGGAGACAAATGTCGACACTATTGCGGCGACGATCGAACAAAACGACTACCAACTGGTTATCATTGACTCAATTCAGACCATGGCGGTAGACTCACTGACGGGCAGCCCAGGGACGGTGGGACAGATCACAGCCAGTGCTCAAATACTGCAGCGGGTGGCCAAGCAGCGCCATGTGTCACTCCTGATTATTGGGCATGTGACCAAGGAGGGTAGCATCGCTGGACCGAAGATTTTGGAGCATTTGGTTGATGTGGTTCTCTATTTAGAAGGTGATCGCTATGGGGCCTTTAAGGCGCTGCGCGGTATCAAAAACCGGTTTGGCTCCACCAGTGAAGTCGGCATTTTTGAGATGACCGACAAGGGTCTGCAGCCGGTTCCAAATCCGTCAGCCGCCCTGCTGGCCGAGCGCCAGGAGGCACCAGGCTCGGTGGTCTTGGCTACGGTTGAAGGGACCCGTCCAATCTTAGTGGAAGTCCAAGCCTTGGTGTCCAAAACAGCCTTTGGCTATCCCAAGCGAACGGCGGCCGGCTTCGACCTCAACCGGTTGAATCTACTGGTGGCGGTACTCCAAAAGCGCGCCAGCCTCAACTTGTCAGATCAAGATATTTATGTTAATATCGTAGGCGGTCTGAAGATCAGCGAACCAGCTGCCGACCTTGCTATCATTTTGGCAATCGCCTCTGCGTACAAAAATGTACCGGTTGCCCATAATCTAATTGCATTCGGCGAAGTTGGCTTAAGCGGAGAAATCAGGTCCGTTAATAATGTGTCTGGGCGGCTTAAGGAAGCCAAAAATTTAGGCTTCCGCTACGCCGTTGGCCCCAGTGCTAAGCAAACGGAAGGCCTGAGCTCGGTTAAAACCGTGGCCAGCGCCGTCGAAGCCGCCATCAAGACGCCATAGGAGAAATAATACTTGCAACCAATATTAGTCGATACATCAGTTATTATTGATGGTCGGATCGGCGATATCGCCAAGGCTGGGTTTGTTCCCGGCAAATTGCTCGTGCCCCGGTTTGTCCTGGCCGAGCTCCAAAACATTGCCGACTCAGCCGATGCTATGCGGCGCAGTCGCGGCCGCCGCGGCCTAGAGACCCTGACCTCCATCCGTGAGACCAAAGGTGTGGAAATGGAAATAATTGAAGACGATGTGCCCGAGATTGCCGAAGTCGATCATAAGCTGGTCCGCTTGGGCCGGATTCTGGGTGCTCACATCCTGACCACTGACTACAACCTCAACCGGGTGGCTTCGATCGAAGGTGTTCGGGTTTTAAACATCAATGAGCTGGCCAATGCCGTCCGCCCGGTTGTTCTACCTGGCGAGCGCATGATGGTAAGGGTGGTCCAGCCGGGTAAGGAGAAAAACCAAGGAGTGGGCTATCTGACCGACGGCACCATGATTGTGGTGGACAAGGGTGATAAGCTCATCGGCCAAGATGTCGACACCGAAATCACTCGGGTTTTTCAGACCGTGGCCGGTAAGATGCTGTTCGCCGTTCCTATTAATCAGCCGAGTTCAAGGCAATCCAAAGACGTGCCTAAGCCCAAGTCTGAACATCTAAAGCCTAAAGTTACAAAGGACGCCCAGCGAGATTCAAAAGTCAGGCCGACTCGAAGCCCGAATAATCAAAGCGCAAAGACAGACAGACCAGGAAAGCCGAAGCGCAGCCATTCACGCCGGCCCTCAACTACCAAGCAGCTCGAATCCAGCCTGGTCGAGCTAACCAACGGTCACCAACTAGACGCTTAATGAATTGAAAAGTGGTAGGTCGGTGTTGATTTACCCCTCGATGTGACCCGCCAACTGTAACTTCCTTTAGAGTGGACGCCCGTCCAGGTGTAAGAATTGGAACCGGTTGATACATTCTTATCATCTGGACCGGTAATAATAAGGGTGTATGACCCCCCGAAAGCACTCCAGCTAAATGTAATAGCTGAGGTGGGAGAGAACTGGGATCCATTTGCGGGCGTCAGGCCAACGAAACCCAGTGGTTCCGCCAGCACCCCCAGAACTGGCACCCGTTGAAGTCAAAGTTGTCTCGTCATCGCCGCTATACAGTCCCGTATCGGTTACTACAGCCTTGATCGTATGGCTACCAGCCGGCGCGGCGTATTCAAATGAGTAGCTGGTACTGCCGCTAATGGCTTGCGTGGAGATTACCTGATCATCGCTGTAGATCGTTAAATTGTTGGCCGGGAAGGTGCCAGAGGTGACATCGGCCTTGATACTGAAGGTCCCCGACGGGCTAGAATCTGTGGACTTTACCTTGACCGTCGGCTTAATATCGTCGCAATGGTGGACATCGTCATTATCCGTTGGTAGCGCACCACCTGCATCATAACCAAGGGTCTTGGCCAGGGCGGCTATAGGCGCCTCCCAGCGCGAGTAGGATGGGTCGGTGGGCGCCAGTTCGGCATGCATTTCTGAAGAAGTACGGCTTTCAACCGCGCCCGGGGGAGTACAGCTGGTGGCCAACTTGCCGGAGACTTTATCGACATTGGCGGTGCGACTGCCAGCCGTATTTTCTGGTTTGTACCAGCTTGGAAAAATGTCGGTTCGAGTCGACTTGGTGTTGGGGCCGGGGAGCTTACCGGTATTAGAATCTAGAGTAACCGTCTTTATGCCGGATGGTTTCGCAAAGTCGCTATCTACCGGGTAGTCTTTCAGAGCGTTACGCATGTAGTCATTCCAGATTGGGGCTGCAATGTTGGCGGCCTGGCTGGACATCGGCTTATTATTGTTATTGCCGGACCAGACGCCCGTTACTAGGTCGGGCGAAAAGCCCATGGTCCAGGCGTCGTTAAAGAGTTCGGTTGTTCCAGTTTTAGCACCTACATGACGTCCAGGGATGTTTAAGGGGTTGTTCGATCCAAACACAAAGGCTCGAGACTTGTTGTCACTCAGAACATTGGCCATCAAATAGGCGATCTGCTGATCAAGCACTCGCTTCGACTTTGGTTTGGAATTGTCTTCCAACGTGCGATTGTGCGGATCAGTAACTTTCAATATCGGTGTCGCCTCGTAGTGCACGCCGGTGTTGGCAAAGCTTTCGTAGGCATTCACCATGTCGTTGAGTTTCACCTCGCCAGAACCCAGCACCAAACTGAGGCCGTAGTCACCGGGATTGTCGTTTAAGGTGGTGATTCCCAGCGAATGGGCGGTTTTAATCGAGTTAGCCACACCGGCAATGTAGAGCGTTTTGACGGCTGGGATATTAAGCGAACCGTCCAGAGCTGTGCGCATCGATTGGACACCAAAGTTATGGCCGGCAAAGTTTTTAGGCTTGTAGCCGCCACCAAAGTCGGTCGGCACATCATAAATGGTTGAACCTGGTCCCCAGGTTGGGCAATAGGCGGTTACAGTGGCGCAGCCATTTTTATTCTGGGCCCAAGCCGTGGAATAAACGAAGGGCTTAAAGCTCGATCCTGGCTGACGATTAGCCAGGGCTACATTAAACGCGCCGAAATCTGGGTCGTTGGCATCATAGGAGCCAAGCATGGCTAGGACTTGACCGGTTTTGGGATCGGCTGAAACCAGGGCCACATTCGATCCACCCAGTGCCCGCACATTGCGCATGCCGCGATTAACGGCGTCCTGCGCCAGCTTTTGCTTATCCAGGTCGAGGGTGGTTATCACCTTAAGACCGCCGTTTTCAACGATGTTGGAATTATATTTATTGATCAGAAAATCTTCGGCGTACTGGGCGAAGTGGGGATACGGGCTGGTGGCGGTCTGGGTATGTGGCCGAGCAGCCAAGCTGGTATCGCTGGCCAAGGTGGCCACACTCACCTTGGCACCCTGGGCCTCGCCTTTAGAAAGCATCTTTTGCTCAACCATTAGATCAAGGATATGGTTTTGGCGGCCCACTAGGGCATCTTGGTGGAGACCGTAAGGAGAGTAATAGGTGGGTAGGTTGGGAATGGCTGCCAACATGGTGGCTTGGCGCAGGGTTAGGTTGGCCGCACATTTATCATCCTTGGTGTTCTCTGGAAAATAGGTGCGACAAGCCGACTCAATACCGTAAGCTTGGTTGCCATAGGGAATCTCATTTAGGTAGAGCTTGAGAATGTCATCTTTTTTATAGAGCGCCTCCATTTCCATCGAAAGGATCAGCTCTTTGATTTTGCGGGTGAATGATCGATCGGTCGGGTCGAGCAAGGCATTTTTGACATACTGCTGCGTAATTGTTGAACCACCTTGGTGCACACCGCGACTAGTCACGTCGACAAAGGCCGCTCGCAAGATTCCGAGTGGGCTAAAGGCGCCGTGCTTGTAGAAGTTCCGATCCTCGATGGCAATGGTGGCATCTTTAACATTTTTCGGGATGTCATTAAACGGTATGACCCGACGGTTTTTATCGCCGTGGACTTCGTAGATCTTCACCTTGCCGGTGCGGTCGTAGAATTCGGTATTTTGCGATCCAATGCGAGCATTAATCTTTCCAGGGCTGGGCAGGTCCTTGGCGAAGTACAGGAATACTAAGAAGACCAGTAGGGCTCCCATACCAGCAATCTTGCCGAAGCGCCGCGCGCCATCAGCATTCAACCAATAGCGCTTGAAGCCGTTTGGTGTAAATGAGGTTAAAAACCGCTTAATGCTGGCTTTTAGACCCTTTGTTCCCCCGCGAATAACGCGACGTTTTGCCATGACCATATTATATAGAGCGGCATCCACGGCGCCAAGCCTAAGTTCTTACGCTCGGAGGGCGTTGTATCCCCTATGGTATGATGAAAATCATGAAAGCCATGCTGCTCGGGCGCGCTCATGACGCCGTTGTTAAAAAGGACCTCGAAGCCAAGCTCGATGGCCAAAAGCTACGGGTTAAATTTGGCATTGATCCCACCGGGCCGGTGCTGCATTTGGGTCGCGCATCGACCATCCGCCGGCTGAAAAATCTGCAAGATATGGGGCACCAAATCGTTTTGATTATTGGTGATTTTACAGCTCGCATCGGGGACGCCTCTGACAAGACCAGCGAACGGCAGCCACTGAGTGCCGAGCAGATTAAGGCTAATATGGCCGACTATAATACCCAACTCGGCCAGATTCTGGATATGGATAAGGTGGAGCTTCGCCATAACTCGGAATGGCTGTCTAAGCTGCCGTTTGATGAGATTATCGCGCTGGCTCAGCAGTTTACGGTGGCCCAGATGATCGAGCGAGAGAACTACGCCCTGAGGTTTAAAGAAAAGAAACCAATCGGCTTGCACGAATTCCTCTATCCCATCTTGCAGGGCTATGACTCGGTGGCAGTCAAGGCGGATGTGGAGATTGGCGGCACCGACCAACTCTTCAACCTGATGGCTGGACGAACGGTGCAGAAATACTACGGCCAAGATCCCCAGAACGTGCTGACCTTTGATCTGCTTGAGGGCGCTGATGGACGAAAGATGTCGACCTCTTGGGGTAACACTATCTACATTACTGACGCGCCGGCTGACATGTTTGGGAAAATAATGGCCATCAAAGATCAGCTAATTGAGCAATACTACCGTGTTTGTACGGATGTGGATGAGGCCGTGATTAAGGAGGTGGTGAGGGATCTGGCAGCGGGAGTCAACCCTAGAGACACCAAGGCTTCGCTGGCCCGCGAGGTTGTGCGCATATACCATGGCGATGCCGCTGCTGAAGCTGCTGAAGCTGCCTTTAACCGACAGTTTCGCGAGGGTCATAAGCCCGAAGATATGGACGAGCAGGTAGTTGATAAAAAAGATTGGGATCCGGTTGAATTGCTAGTCGGTCTCAAGCTCGCCGAAAGCAAGTCGGAGGCCAGGCGACTGATAGCTCAAAACGGCGTACGTCATAACGACAAAACCGTTGCCGAGGCTGGACTTAAGGTTAAAAGCGGCGACGTAATCCAGGTGGGCAAACGCCGCTTCGTCAAACTCAAGGTTAAGTAATGAACTTAAACGTGCGGGTGGAAACGCTGGGTGGCGTTGGCCCGACTATGGCTGCCAAACTAGAGCGCTTAGGTATAAAGGCGGTTGGCGACCTGCTTAATCATTTTCCGCGGCGCTACGAAGACTTCTCCCAAATTATCCCGATCAGGTCGATGAAGCCCGGTCCGGTCACCTTCCGCGGGCAGGTTGCTCAGATTGCCAGCCGCCGTGGGCGCAACCGCCGGCTAAGTATTACCGAAGCCATTATTAGTGATGCCACCGGTACGGCCAAGGCTGTTTGGTTTAATCAGCCGTTTTTAGTGCGCCAGTTCCCGCCCGGGACGCCCGTTATGGTTTCGGGTAAGCTGGAGTTTCGAAATAGTGATCTGGCTCTGCAGACTCCAGCTATCGAAAAGGATGAGGGCGGGGAGTCTAAACACACCGGCCGGATTGTCGCGGTTTACCCAGAGACCGAAGGGCTGACTTCCAAACAACTACGAAATTTAATAATGCCGCTACTGAACCTAACTGATGATCTGCCAGAGGTTTTGCCAGAGCAAGTGGTTAAAAAAGCCAAGCTAATGTCTCGAGCCGAGGCTGTCAAAGAGGTGCATGCTCCTTCTAGCGAAGATTCGATGCGCAAGGCCAGGTACCGGTTGGGCTTTGAGGAGCTGTTTTTTATTATCGCGGCCAGCTTGGCGATCAAGCACGAAATTAAAACTGAGCCGGCACCCAAGGTTAAGCTGGACGTGGCTGAGGCTAGGCGATTCACTGGTGCTCTCGACTTTGAGCTGACCAATGGTCAGCGTCAAGCGGCTTGGCAGATTCTTAATGATATGGCCGGCGAGCAGCCAATGAACCGACTGCTCGAAGGCGATGTGGGGTCTGGTAAAACCATGGTGGCAATCTTAGCCGCCGCCATGGCCATTGCCAGCGGCTATCAGGCAGCCCTGATGGTGCCAACGGATATTCTGGCGCGTCAGCATTTCCAGAAGCTAGCTCCCTTACTGAAAAAACTTGGCATCAAATCGGAGCTGCTGCTTGGCCGCTTACCGGCCGCCGCTAAGCAGCAAGCTCTAGACGCCGCAGCCAATGGCAGCGCCCAACTGATGATCGGGACGCATGCACTGGTTAGCGAACAAGTTAAGTTCAAAAATCTCGGTTTGGTTGTTATTGACGAACAACACCGCTTTGGCGTGGAGCAACGCCAGGCCTTGAAACAAAAAGCCGGCCATCTGCCGCATCTTTTGAGTATGACGGCCACGCCCATTCCACGTAGCTTGACTCTGACGGTCTACGGCGACCTTGATCTGTCGGTTATCGACGAACTGCCGCCTGGCCGGCAGCCGATTGGTACTAAAGTTATTCAGCCTAAAGATCGTGAGCTAATGTACGACTTTATTAACAAACAAATCTCGAGCGGCCGCCAGGTGTTTGTGGTTTGTCCGCTGATTGAAGACTCGGATCTGACGGGTGCCAAAAGCGTAACGGCCGAGGCCGAGCGACTCAAGGCCGGGCCATTTGCGAGACGCTCCATTGCGGTCATGCATGGGCGGATGAAGGCGCCCGAGCGCGACGAGATCATGCAGAAGTTTGCGGCAGGCGAAATCAATATCTTGGTCGCCACCAGTGTCATAGAGGTGGGCATTGATGTGCCCAATGCCACCATCATGCTCATAGAGGGGGCCGAACGCTTTGGCTTAGCGGCCTTGCACCAGTTGCGGGGGCGGGTCGGACGCGGTGAGCATCGTTCTTACTGTATGGTGGCTAGTGATTCAACTGCGCCGGGAGTGGTTGAGCGGCTACAGGCGCTGGAGCGGACGCACGACGGTTTTCGGCTGGCTCAGATCGATCTCGAATTACGTGGTCCGGGTCAGATTTATGGTCGTCGGCAGCACGGTATGTTGGAGCTTGATATGGCGGATCTAGGTGACAGTCGGCTGGTGGCCGCTGTACGCGCCGCAGCCGAAGACTTTGTGACGTCCAAATCTGACATGCTACAATATCCTCAAGTTGTCGAGCGGATAAATCGCCTTAAAAGCGTAACGTCTCTCGACTAAAATTTTGGGAGCATAATGTACTCAGGCTTTATTTCATCTCGCAAAACCGTGGCTGCCATCGGCGTTCACCAGCGTTTTGATATGGCGGCCTACAGGGTTGCCTCGCCTTATTTTGCCGACGGCACCTTCCCGACGTTGCGTCAGATACTGCACTTTGAAGGTATTAATGGTCCGGATGGATTAAAAGTTAAATCCCCAGGGAAGCACGAACCCAGCCATCTCTATAATCCGGTGACCGATGTTGGTCCAATCCCAGATCATATAAAAGGTCATTACACTCAACTGGTGGCGGCTTTAAAGAATGGCGACAATGTACGCGCTGCATTCGAAGCTTCTTGGATGGCTCATTACATTTGTGACGGCCTAACGCCGGCCCATCATTTTCCCCTAGAAGACAAGATCGCCGAGCATTCATCGAAAGAGCCCAATCCGGGTTCCAGCTTTTTTAAACACAAGGTGGTTGGTAAGGGCGATACGCCGGCCGATGCTGTTCGCCGCGGCTGGGCGATCTGGGGTGGCAAGGGTTTATTAACCACTCATTTTAACTTTGAAATGGGAGTCGCCACTGCTCTGCTGGCCCAGAAGATTAAAGTCCAGCTCGATCCAGTTAAATTGGCCCATGCCCGGCAAGTAGGGGCGATTACGTTCTTTAAAGAAGAGTCGCGTGATATCGCTAAGCTGGAAATGTACGACAAATTCTATAACCATGGGTGGAATGGTGAGCTGGCGCGATTGGTGAAGAATCGACTGGCCCCTCAAACCGCTCAAACCATTGCCATCATTTGGTTGCTAGCCTATCTGGAAGCCGGCTTAGATGCAGCCAAAATCGACGCGGTAACGCCTGGTAAAGCCAAAGCCAAAAAGTAATGCGGGTAGTGTCTGGGTCTCTAAAGGGGCGGCCTCTTGTCAGTCCGTCTACGCGATTGACTCGTCCGATGACAGCAAAGACTCGTGGCGCCCTTTTCGATATATTGGGGCCGATCGATGGGCTGTCAGTCCTTGATGCCTATGCGGGTAGTGGCGCCTTAGGGATTGAAGCCATTAGCCGTGGTGCTGATAGTGTAATAGCCATTGAACTTGGCTCCGAAGCAATTGATGCCATTAGAAAAAATAATCAAAACCTCAATTTAGGGCATAAGTTGAAACTGGCTGCAACCAGGGTCGAGTCGTGGCTTGATGCCCACTCTGGCCAGAAGTTTGATCTCATATTTGCGATGCCGCCATACTCGGTGCTCGATCGACATACCTTGAGCCGGCTAGGACATCTCTTAAACCCAGAAGGGGTATTGGTGGTAGAGTACCCCCGGCAGGAAGATGATTTTGAGCTAGAAGATATACGCCTAGTAAAGGTCAAAAAATATGGTGACCCTCAGTTAGCGTTTTACAAAAATCTTCAGGTATCATAAAGAAGGTAAACGGGCATCTCATGACACCAGAAACATTGGGAGGAGAGCAGGCTAAATCTTCGGAATCTGCGATATCTGCAGCTGAAGAGGCTGGGGCGCGCCAAAGGGCGGGATCAGTCGCCCGAGAAACCTCAACTCCAGGACCAACGGTTGATCAAATCCGGCAAAGGATCGAAGCCAGCGGCGTTGGAAAACACGAAGCCGAGCTAAATGGCATGCCCATCGGTGAGGACGAAACATTGGCACATTCCAGGGCTCGCTATGATGAAACCCGGCCAAAGAATCCCTGGTGGAAACGAGTACTCGGCTTCGGCAAGTACGCAGATAAGTAGTTTTAAGGTATTATCTGGTGAGGCCTAAGCCGAAATTTCAAACCAAGCGCAGCTGTTTGGAATTTCGAAAGGAGAAACTGCTGGCGTAAGCTGAGGTAATTCGGCAGAATTATGTAAGCTGGGTGCCCAGTTTGGACGCGGGGATGTGGTGGAATGGTAGACACGCTAGTTTTAGGAACTAGTGCCGCAAGGCGTGAAGGTTCAAGTCCTTTCATCCCCACCAAAGTGAGTATCTAACATAGTTGGGTGCTCACTTTTGGTGTTGAGTGGTAAAGGACGTAGAACTTCAGTGAGTGATCCGCCGGCCGGCGGAGAACGCAATTATTGCTATTTAACACCTGAGGGCCTACTGTTGAGTCAAGGATAATCTAGCACATGGAGGGTTATGTCTGACAAGCCAGTCCCCTATACCGAGAGATGCAACGAGCATGAAGAGGCCAGGCCAAAATGCTCGTGCGATCGCGGCTGGATAAACCCGAGCTGCTGCGTACATGGATCTGCGGTCCGGCCGCTCAACAGTTCGCCGTACTCCCGCGGCCATGACATCGGCCGCTACTGACGCGTGACCTCGCCCTTAGACGGCACGCTCTTCGACCCGAATGGCCCATGGGTTGGCGATCCGCACATGGATCCAGGAGACTACGAGCTCTGCGCTAAATGTGGTCACACCGGCTACAATCACGCGACTGATGACATACATCAATGTTGTGAGATCCCGGGCTGTCGCTGTAGCTTCTTCGAAAACACGCATCGCTGGAAGCAAGAAGAAGAGTCTGATTAGGCGCCTACCCATGCCGGGGTGGGCGCCTCTCGCTTTATCTGGTACAATTCGGCAGATATGAAAGCTGAAATTACCAAACGCACTGATACCACTGTGACTTTTAAGATCACGGCCGAGCCCAAGGACATTGAGCATGCACGCCAGCATGTTTATGACCACTTGAGGGGTGAGGTCCGAGTTTCTGGCTTCCGCCCAGGTAAGGCCCCGGACAATATCGTGGAGCGTGAGCTTGGCGCAGAGCGCATTCAGGCCGAAACAGTAGAGCATGCCGTAAGCCACGCCTATTCCGACGCTGTCTTTGAGCACAGGCTGACGGTCATTGCCCAGCCGCAGGTTGATGTTAAAAAGTGGGTGCCCTATACGGACTTAGAGTTTGAGGCAACGGTGGAGATTGTTCCGGAGGTTAAACTTCCAGATTATAAGAAGATCAAAAAGCAGGTTAAACCGGTCAAGATCGAGAACAAGCAGATTGATGAAGTGATCGAAGATCTGCGGCGGCGTCTGGCTAATCGCGCTCCAGCCGTGCGGGCCGCCGAAACAGGGGACGAGGTTAAATTTGATTTCCATGGGACTAAAGACGGCCAGGATGTGGCCGGGGCTTCAGCCAAGAACCATGTGCTCAAACTGGGCAGTGGGCAGTTTATTCCTGGTTTTGAAGACGAACTGATTGGGATGAAGGCTGGCGAGGGTAAGACCTTCACCATCACCTTCCCAAAGGATTATCACGAATCAACTCTGGCTGGTCAGCCGGTTGAATTTACAATCAAGCTTCAGGAGGTTACCGAACTGCAGTTGCCCGAGATTGATGATAAGTTTGCTGCTCAAGTAGGGCCATTCAAAACTGTGGCCGATCTGAAAGCTGACATTAAAGATCAGCTAACCGTAGAAGGTGAGGAGCAGGCTAAGCGCGATTTTGAAAATGAATTGCTCAATGAAATCATTACCAAAACCAAAGTGGCTGTGCCGGAGAAGTTACTCTTCCAGCAGAGTGAGAGACTGAAGAATGAGATGACGCAGCGGTTGGCCAGCAGTGGACTAACCATGGAGCAATATCTGAAAGCCCAAAATCAAACGCAGGAGGATTTTGAGGCCGAAATTAAGCCGGAAGCCGAGCGCCGCACCAAGTTGGCGATGATTCTCAGTCAAGTGGCCAAGGAGGAAGACCTAGCGGTTAGCGCCGAAGAGGTTGATAACGAGCTCGACCAGCTCAGGCTGCGCTATACCGATCCGGCGATGCAGAAGGAACTGGCCGGCGATCGCATTCGCGAAGATGTCTTCAATCATTTAATGGCCACCCGCACGATTGATAAATTGGCCGAGTACGCGAAGAAGGGCTAAATGGCAGACGAGGGTAAAGCCAAAACCGATCAAATAATCGAGGATTATTATGATCGTCATCCGGAAGAGGCGGAAAAGGTAGGAGCCGACTTGATTGATGAGCAGCGTAAGGAAGACCAGCAGGAAGCAGCCATTAACGCCGTGGCGGCCGGCAACAGCTACGCCCCAAACAACAATTATTTTCGCAGTCGCTTTTTATGGCTGACCAACTTGAGTTGGACACAGTGGTTTCTCTTGAGCGCCGCACTGGGAGCTATCTCATTTTTCCTCGTTGATGTGCTATCCCTCCCGCCCATTATCGACAAAATCATCGAGTTTGGATTCGTAATCTATTTAATAGCAACGCGAGCCGGCCGACTTTAGCACTCTTGCACGTTGAGTGCCAAATGGAGTAAAATACTGGCATGACACAAGAGCCGAAAAACCAGATATTGATTCCCACGGTTTTAGAGAAAACCACCTATGGCGAGCGCGCCTACGACATTTATTCGCGGCTGCTTAAAGACCGCATTATCTTTGTCGGTACCGGCATTGATGATCAAGTGGCTAACCTGGTGATTGCTCAGCTTTTATTCCTCGAGAATGAGGACCCTAAAAAAGATATTACGGTTTATATTAATTCCCCGGGGGGCAGTGTTTATGCCGGCCTGGCCATGATCGATACCATGAACTACATCAAGCCAGATGTTTCCACGGTGGTGGTTGGGATGGCGATGAGCATGGGAGCCCATATTCTGGCGGCTGGTACCAAGGGCAAGCGCTTCTCACTGCCTAATTCTAAGGTGATGATTCACCAGGGCTCAGCCGGATTCCAAGGCGCTCCAACTGATATCGAAATCACCGCAAAAGAAGTACTGTCATTGCGTGAAGTCCTTGATAAGCATCTGGCTGAAGCCACCGGCCAGCCCTACGACAAGGTGAAAAAAGACACCGATCGGGACTATTACATGACGGCCAAAGAGGCTAAAGACTACGGTATTGTCGACGAAATCATCCGCCGCCACTAAATTGTCAGTCAAAAGCTGTTGACAAACCTGTCACGTGCAGGCAGAATGAGTAACAGAGGAAGCTTAAATCACAAAGTAGGAAGGCCTGCCTACTTTTTTTGCGTGTAGGACTCCCGCAGTCAAATTCTCGCCCGACTGCGAAAGTCTTGGAAGCACTATTATCGATTTAGATATCACCTCCTAACTCTACTCCGAGCGATTTGGCAAATTGCTGGGGGGAACTATGCGCATATAAGAGTAACCAAGGAGACCATGTGGCAGAGTCGACAAAGCGACGTACCTTTAACAAAAATTCGGAAGTGCTGGCGCTTCCAAATCTAATCAAAACCCAAGTTGAATCATTTGAATGGTTTAAAACTGAGGGTCTGACAGAGCTTTTTGCTGCCGTCAGCCCGGTCGAAGACTTTACCGGCAAGGCCCTGGCCCTGAGCTTTAAAGACTTTCACTTTGAAGAGCCGAAGTTCGACGAAGCTACGGCCAAAGCCAAAAATGCTACCTACGAAGTGCCGCTAAAGGCCGTGGTGCAGCTGGTTAATAAAGAGACCGGCGAAGTCAAAGAACAAGAAATCTTCCTGGGTGATTACCCATGGATGACCGCTCGCGGCACCTTCATCATCAATGGTGTTGAACGCGTCGTTGTCAGTCAGCTGGTGCGCTCGCCAGGTGTGTTCTTCACATCGGAAAACGCGGCCGGTACTCTCCTCTACGGTGCCAAGGTTATTCCTGATCGTGGCGCTTGGTTGGAATTTGACACCGCCGCCAACGGCGTAATTTCGGTCAAGATCGACCGCAAGCGCAAACTGCCCGTTACCACGCTGCTGAAGGCCTTTGGGTATGGTGATGACGAAATTAAGGGATTGTTTAAAGAAGTTGAAACTGGCGAGACCAACTTCACTAAAGAAACTCTCGATAAAGACGCGGCTGCCAACCAGAGCGAGGCGCTGATGGAAGTCTACCGCCGTATTCGCCCAGGTGACCTGGCAACAGTGGAAAACTCACGCACGCTGATTGAGGGCATGTTCTTTGACCCAAAACGCTATGACTTCTCCAAGGTTGGCCGCTACAAAATCAACAAGCGCCTAAACTTGAATGTTAAAAATACCTTCGAAAACCGCATTTTCCGTCGTGAAGATCTGGTGGAGATTGTCAAAGAGATCATTCGCTTAAACAACACCGGTGATCCAGCCGAGGATATCGATAACCTGGCTAATCGTCGCCTGCGGATGGTTGGTGAGCTAATCCAGGCACGCTTCCGCGTGGGTCTAATGCGCATGGAGCGCAACGTTAAAGACCGTATGTCGGTTTACGATCGCGCCACCGTGACTCCCGGGCAGCTGATTAATGTGCGCCCGATTGTGGCCAGCGTTAAGGAATTCTTTGCCAGCTCCCAGCTATCTCAGTTTATGGACCAAACCAACCCACTGTCGGAGATTGCCCACAAGCGACGCATTACTGCCATGGGTGCCGGTGGTCTCAGCCGCGAGCGAGCTGGGTTCGAAGTCCGCGACGTGCACCGTAGTCACTACGGCCGCATCTGCCCCATCGAGACCCCAGAAGGCCCGAACATTGGCCTAGTTTCCAACCTGTCTACCTATTCTCAGATTAACGAATATGGGTTTATTGAAACTCCCTATCGCAAGATTCTAAACAACGTGCCAGCCGCCGAGGCTGCCGGCCACATCGCCCGTACCACGATCAAAGATGACAAAGGCAATGTGATTGTTAAGCCCGGTGACAAGATTAGTGACGCTACTGCCAAAAAGTTAGCCAAAACTGTCGAAATGGTCCCGGTTAAGGCTCGCGCAACCAATGAAGTTGTTTATATGGACGCCGCCGATGAAGAAAAGTACGTTATCACTGAGGCCTCAACCCGACTGGATGATGATGGCTACTTTGTTGACGCCCGTGTCGGTGCCCGACGCTTAGGTAACGCCGAAGAGCTGGATGCCAATGAAGTTGACTTCATGGATGTTTCAACCAAGCAGATTGTGTCGGTTTCGGCCGCGCTAATTCCGTTTATTGAGCACGACGACGCTAAGCGCGCGCTGATGGCTTCGAACATGCAGAAGCAAGCCGTGGCCTTGATCCGTCCGCAGGCGCCGATTGTCGGCACCGGGATGGAAGAGGTAGTGGCTCGCGATAGTGCCCAGGTGATTGTGGCCGAAGGTAACGGTGTGGTTACCAAAGCCACTGCCAGTGAAATTACCGTCAATTATGAAAAGGGTGGCGAGCAGACCTACACACTCTTGAACTTCGTCCGCTCAAACGTTGGTACCGGTATTCACCAGAAAACCGTCGTTGAAAACGGCCAGAAGGTGAAGAAGGGTGACATCCTGGCCGACGGCATGTCGACCGATAAGGGTGAGCTGGCTCTGGGCCAGAACATCTTGGTCGCCTTCATGCCCTGGGGCGGTTATAACTTCGAAGACGCGATCATTATCAGCCAACGTTTGGTTGAAGACGACCGCTATAGTTCAATTCATATTGAGACCTACCAGGTGGACGTTCGCGACACCAAGTTGGGTCCGGAAGTTGTAACCCGCGATATTCCCAATGTTTCCGAAGATAGTCTGAAGGATCTCGACGAAAGTGGTATTGTCCGCATCGGTGCCGAAGTCGCTGCCGGAGACATTCTGGTTGGTAAGATTACGCCCAAGGGTGAGCAGGAGCTGTCCAGTGAAGAAAAACTGCTTCGTGCCATTTTTGGTGAAAAAGCTCGTGATGTTAAAGATTCCAGCCTGCGCCTGCCAAATGGTGAGCGCGGTAAGGTGGTTGGTGTTAAGGTATTCAGCCGCGCCGGTGGCGATGAACTGCAGGCCGGTGTTATCGAGGAATACCATGTTTCGGTCGCCCAGCTACGCAAGATCTCGGTGGGTGATAAAATGGCCGGCCGTCACGGTAATAAGGGCGTAATTGCCCGAATTCTGCCGATTGAAGATATGCCTTACATGGACGATGGCCGTCCAGTAGACATGATCTTAAATCCGCTGGGCGTCGGCGCTCGTATGAATCTGGGTCAGGTTTTTGAAACTCACCTGGGCTGGGCCGCCGCCGCTCTGGGCTACACCGCGGCTTCGCCGGTGTTCCAGGGAGTGAAGATTGATCAGATTAAAGAAGAGTTAAAGAAGGCCGGCCTACCCGAAGACGGCAAGGCTCAGCTATTCGACGGCCGCACCGGTGAGCCCTTCCAAGAGCGGACTACGGTTGGCTACAAGTACATGTTGAAGCTCGTCCACATGGTGGATGACAAAATCCACGCTCGTTCCACCGGACCATACGCCATGGTCACCCAGCAGCCGCTGGGCGGTAAGGCGCAGCGCGGTGGTCAGCGCTTCGGCGAAATGGAAGTTTGGGCCCTGGAAGCTTATGGCGCATCGAACACCTTACAGGAAATCCTGACGATTAAATCCGACGATGTGGTCGGCCGCTCTAAAGCCTACGAGGCGATTATTAAGGGCGAAGAAATCCGCGGCCCGCGTATTCCGGAATCCTTTAATGTGCTGGTGAAGGAACTGCAGAGCTTGACCCTGAGTGTGGAATTAGTCCGCGCCGAGAGTGGGGAAGTCGATGCTGAAGAAGTTTTGGCCGAGGAAACTCGTGCTGAAGCGAACGAGCTAGGTACAGATGAGCTTCTAGTTGGCGACGCCGTGGCTGACATGCCGCTGGTAGATTTAGCAGCTGGCCAGGAAGATGAATTGGAAGCCGTTGCCACGGCCGGTGACGCGGAAGGAGAGGAGGCTTAAGATGAACCCGATTGAAACAATTGACCAAACAGCTAGTGAATTTACTGCGGTACGGCTTTCTCTAGCCAGCCCAACCCAAATTCTCGACTGGTCGCACGGTGAGGTTACCAAGCCCGAGACCATTAACTATCGTACCCAAAAGCCGGAAAAAGACGGCTTGTTCTGCGAACGCATTTTTGGCCCTACCAAGGACTGGGAATGCTACTGCGGTAAGTACAAGCGAATTCGTTATAAGGACGTAGTTTGCGATAAGTGTGGTGTCCGCGTGACCCGTAGCATTGTTCGCCGCGAGCGCATGGGCCACATTAGCTTGGCAGTACCGGTGACCCACATTTGGTTCCTGCGTGGAACTCCCAGCTCAATCGGCTTGGTCCTAAATATGAGTATTCGTGACCTGGAGCGCGTTGTTTACTTTGCCAATTACATTGTGACTGATGTCGATGATGATCGCCGCAAGCAAGCTCTGGTTGACCTTGAGGCCGACTACAAAACCCGCAAGGCCGACATTGAAAAGGATCACACCAAGCAAGCTGGCGCCAAGGATGCTGATGTCAAAGCAGTGGCGGCCAGCCAGTCTCGCGAATTAAGCGACCTGGAAGCCAGCTATAACAATGCCAAGGAAGAGCTGGAAGGTCTGGCTCGTTTGGCGCTGCTAACTGAAGCCAAATATCGTGATTTGAACCTGAAGTATGGTGACGTCTTCCGCGCCGAAATTGGCGCCGAGGCCGTCCGTAATCTGTTGACTGAAATTGATGTTGATGGGCTGGTCGACGAACTAACCAAAGAGGCCGAAGAATCCACCGGGCAGAAGAAAAAGAAGACCCTAAAGCGTCTGAAGATGCTGGAAGGTATGAAGGGCGCCGGTATCCGTCCCGAGTGGATGGTGGTTACTGAACTGCCGGTTATTCCGCCGGATCTGCGTCCGATGGTGCAGTTGGCTGGTGGTCGGTTTGCGGCTTCTGACCTTAACGATCTCTATCGCCGCGTAATTAACCGCAACAATCGCTTGAAGCGCCTGATTGAGCTTGATGCCCCAGAAGTCATCCGCCGAAACGAAAAGCGGATGCTCCAGGAGGCCGTAGACGCCTTGGTCGATAACAACGCCCGCCGTGAGCGCGCTGTTAGCTCGACCAACACTCGTCGCAAGCTCAAGAGTTTGAGTGACATGCTAAAAGGGAAGCAGGGTCGCTTCCGTCAGAATCTACTCGGTAAGCGTGTAGACTACTCCGGACGATCGGTGATTGTTTCCGGTCCAAACCTGAAGCTCTACGAGTGTGGTCTGCCCAAGATGATGGCGCTTGAATTGTTTAAGCCGTTCGTGATGGCCCGACTGATTGAACAAGACCTGGCCCATAATGTAAAAAGTGCTGGTCGGATGATTGAGCGTGCTCGCACTGAGGTGTGGGATGCTCTGGAAGAGATCATTGCTGGAAAGTATGTGTTACTCAACCGTGCTCCAACCCTCCACCGTTTGGGTATCCAGGCCTTCCAGCCGCGACTGATCGAAGGCAAGGCTATTCAGTTGCACCCGCTAGTATGTGCCGCCTTTAATGCCGACTTCGATGGCGACCAAATGGCGGTTCACGTGCCGCTTTCGGAAGCTGCTCAAGCCGAAGCCAAGCAGATCATGCTGGCTACTCGTAACCTGCTGAAGCCAGCTGATGGCGCTGCGGTAGTTAACCCATCCCAGGATATGGTGCTCGGTTGTTACTACCTGACCTACGAAAAATTCAAAGACGACAAAGTCAAACACTTTAAGGATAAGAACGAGGCTATTTATGCCCTGGATGTTGACGCTATCAAGCTGCAGACCAAGATTAGCGTACCGATTGGCGGTGAGCGTGTAGAAACTACCGTTGGCCGTATCCTATTTAACAACGTTCTACCTGAGGATATGCCTTTCCGTAACGAAACCATGACCAAGAAGAAGCTGCAGACTCTAGTGGCCGAAATCTTTGTTTCGGCTGGTCCAGAAGCTACTGCCGAAGTAGTGGACGACATTAAAGACCTGGGATTCCGCTACGCCACCTTCTCCGGTATGTCGATTGGTGTGGATGACTTCGTGGTTCCTGCCAATAAAGAAGAGTTAATTGCCCAGGGTGAAGCCAAGGTGGTTGAAATTTCCAAGCAGTATGAAATGGGGCTGATTACCGACGAAGAGCGTTATCGCCGAACCATTGAGGCTTGGCAGAAGACCAATGAACAGATTAAGGCCGATCTTGAAAGTGCCTTGGTGGGTAACGAAGCTACCATTGGCCTCTATGTTGAATCGGGTGCTCGTGGCGACTTCAGCCAGGTAAACCAGATTTCTGGCATGCTCGGCTTGGTCAACAACCCAACCGGTCGCATCATTGAGCTGCCGATTCGCTCCAGCTACAAAGAAGGCTTTTCTGGCCTAGAATACTTCAGCTCCACCCACGGCGCTCGTAAGGGTCTAACCGACACGGCTCTAAAGACGGCTGAATCGGGTTATCTTACCCGCCGTTTGGTTGACGTCGCTCAAGACGTGATCGTCACCGAAGAAGACTGCGGTGATAAGAAGGGCAGCTTGGTTACCCGTGCTGAATCCGAATCGATTGGCGAAAGCTTTAACACCCGTTTGGCCGGCCGGGTGGCTGCCCAAGCTGTTAAGGCCGATGGCAAAACGCTAGTTAAGGCTGGACAGCTGATTACTGATGATTTGGCTGAAGCAATCGTCAAGGCCGGTGTCGAAGACGTCAGTGTGCGCAGTGTACTCGAATGCAAGACCTTCTGGGGTATCTGCCGCCAGTGCTATGGTGTCGATCTGGCCCGTGGTCACATGGTTGAGATGGGTGAGCCGGTCGGCGTTATTGCCGCCCAGAGTATTGGTGAGCCGGGCACCCAGCTGACGATGCGTACCTTCCACAAGGGTTCGGGTCTGACCGGCGCTGATATTACCCAGGGTCTACCGCGGGTTGAAGAAATCTTTGAAGCCCGTAGTCCGAAGGGTCAGGCCGTTCTGGCCGAAATCGACGGCGTGGTTAAAATTAAAGAAGCCAGTGGCAAGACGATTATTCGCATAACCCCAACTAACCTGAAAATGACCGACTATGAGCTGGGCGATCGCATTCCCGAGGTAAAGACCGGAGATACCGTCCAGGTTGGTGATGTCATGGCCGCCGATGCCAAGGGCAAGAAGGCGTTAAAGAGCAAGGTCGAAGGATCGGTTGAAGTTCATAAGGACAAGATTACGGTTACCCACGCCGGTGGCGCTACCCGCGACCACACCATTCCGGCTTATCAGGAAATTGAAGTTAAAAATGGTGATTTGGTTACCAAGGGTCAGCGCTTAACCGAAGGTTCAATTAACCTGCAAGACATGCTGCTGCTGCTCGGTGAAGGGGCTGTCCAAAACTACATCGTGGCTGAGGTCCAGTCGATCTACGCCAGTCAGGGTCAAACCATTGCCGACAAGCACATCGAGATCATCATTCGCCAGATGTTCTCACGGGTTCAGATTGAGGAACCAGGTGACAGCTTGTTTGTAACCGGCGACATTGTTTCCCGCATGAGCGTGATTGAAGAAAACGAAGAGCTGGAGGAGGCCGGCAAGAAGCCTGCCACCTTTGAGCAGCTACTACTGCCAATTACCAAGATTTCGGTTTCGTCTGACTCTTTCTTGTCAGCTGCTAGCTTTCAGGACACCAGTCGCGTGCTGATTGGTGCCGCCATCCGCGGGAAGGTTGACAAGCTTCGTGGCCTCAAGGAAAACGTGATCATCGGCCGTTTGACACCTGTGGGTACCGGTTTTCGGGCCCGTCAGGCAGCTGAGGAAGCTACTCCAGTAGCCGTTGGGGCCGAAGCCGACGCATCGGGCGGAGCCGGCGACGCCGACCCCGCCCAACAGATTGACACACCGGTAGAATCAGAGTAAAGTAGCCAAGTTATGCCGACGATTAACCAACTAATCCGCAAACCGCGGGTAAGCAAGCAGAAGAAGTCTAACACCCCGGCCCTAGGGCGCACTTTAAACGCGCTCAAGGGCAAGACTTATGCGGCTTCGGCACCATTAAAGCGTGGTGTTTGCGTAAAGGTGTCGACCACCACCCCGAAGAAGCCGAACTCGGCTCTGCGTAAGATTGCTCGTGTTCGCCTTACCAACGGCATGGAAGTCACCGCCTACATCCCCGGGATTGGACACAACCTGCAAGAGCACAGCGTGGTGCTAATCCGCGGTGGCCGGGTGAAGGACCTTCCTGGTGTGCGTTATCACATTGTGCGTGGTGCGCTCGATACCGCTGGCGTGGCTAATCGGAAGCAAGGACGCTCTAAATACGGCGCCAAGAAGCAAAAGGCTTAAAAATTAATTAAGTATCCTCGGGCCAGAGTGCCCGGATAAGGAGAAGCAATGCCCAGAAAAAAGACTAAAAGTTTTAAGCGCGAAATCACTCCTGATATCAAATATCAGAGTGTGCTGGTGGCCAAAATGATCAATAAGGTCATGCAGCATGGTAAGAAGCGGCTGGCGGAGCAGTTAATGTACGACGCCCTGGCCGATGCCGAGGCCAAACTTAAAACTCCAGCAGTTGAGATCTTTGAGGGCGCTATTAAAAACGTTTCACCTCAGGTTCAGGTACGCGCCAAGCGGGTGGGTGGCGCCACCTATCAGGTGCCGATGGAAGTTCGGGGAGATCGCAAGATTCACCTAGCCATGACCTGGATTTTAACCGCGTCCCGCACCAAGTCTGGTAAATCGTTTGACAAACTGTTGGCCCAGGAGCTGATGGATGCGTTCAACAACACCGGTGACGCAGTCAAGAAAAAAGAAGAAACCCACCGCATGGCCGATGCCAATAAGGCATTCGCGCACTTTGCGCGGTACTAAGAGGGAAGTTAATGGCACGCGAATATTCACTAGAAAAAACCCGAAACATTGGCATTATTGCCCATATTGATGCTGGAAAGACGACCGTAACTGAGCGAGTTCTGTTTTACACCGGTCGGACTCATAAGATTGGCGAGGTCCACGAAGGCGAAGCCACCATGGACTGGATGGAGCAGGAGCAGGAGCGCGGGATCACCATTACCTCGGCGGCTACAACCTGCTTCTGGAAGGACCACCGCATCAACATCATTGATACTCCAGGGCACGTCGACTTCACCGTGGAAGTCGAACGTAGTTTACGTGTGCTAGATGGTGGTGTAACCGTGTTCGACGGCGTGGCTGGCGTAGAGCCGCAGTCTGAAACCGTTTGGCGCCAAGCTGATAAGTATGAAGTGCCGCGGATTTGCTTTATTAATAAGCTGGACCGGACTGGTGCCGACTTCTTCTTTGACCTGAATTCAATCCACACCCGCCTGAGCAAGAATGCCGTGGCCGTCCAATTGCCAATTGGGGCCGAAGCTGGGTTTAAGGGCATTATTGACCTAATTAAGATGAATGCTAGCGTTTTTAAAGATGATCTGGGCAAGGTGTTTGAAGAAATTGAAGTTCCTGAAGATATGAAGGCCAAGGCCGAGGAATATCGGGGCATCCTGCTCGAACGCGTGGCTGAAACCGATGAGACCCTGCTCAATGATTACTTGGAAAAAGGTGATTTAACGAACGATCAGGTAGTGGCCGGGCTGCGAAAAGCTACGTTGAGCAATCAGCTCTACCCCGTGTTTTGCGGATCAGCCTTAAAGAACAAGGGAGTTCAGCAATTACTAGACGCTGTTAACGCCTATTTGCCTAGCCCGCTAGATGTGGGTGCCGTGACTGGTACAGATCCCAAGACTGGCGATGAGATAGAGCGGCAGCCATCTGACACCGAGCCCTTTAGCGCCTTGGCTTTTAAGATTGCCACTGACCCATTCGTTGGCAAATTGGCCTTCTTCCGGGTGTATTCGGGCACGCTTAGGTCCGGATCTTACATTTTAAACTCCAGCACCGGTGAAAAGGAACGGATCGGGCGTATCTTGCGGATGCACGCCAACAGCCGTGAAGAGGTACAGGAGGTGTTTGCCGGTGAGATCGCCGCGGCTGTCGGCCTCAAAGGTACAACTACCGGGCATACTCTGTGTGATCCCGCCCACCCGGTAATTCTCGAATCAATCACCTTCCCTGAGCCGGTTATCCAGATTGCCATTGAGCCCAAGACCAAGGCCGACCAAGAAAAGATGAGCCTGGCCTTGCAGCGCTTGGCTGAAGAAGACCCAACCTTCCGCATCCAAAGCGATCACGAAACCGGTCAGACCCTGATTTCCGGTATGGGCGAGCTGCATCTCGACATCATAGTCGATCGCATGAAGCGCGAATTTAAGGTGGAGGCGAACATTGGTCGCCCCCAGGTGGCTTACCGAGAAACCATTAAAAAAACGACCCAGGTGGAAGGCAAGTTTGTTCGCCAATCCGGTGGCCGTGGTCAGTATGGACACGTTTGGCTGGAGCTCAGCCCACAGGAGCCGGGTGCTGGTTTTGAGTTCGAAAACGGCATTGTTGGTGGCAGTATCCCGCGCGAATACATCAATCCAGTAGAGCAGGGTATTAAGGAGGCCATGAATAATGGGGTTCTGGCTGGTTATCCGGTAGTGGACATAAAGGCTCGGTTATATGACGGTAGCTACCACGACGTCGACTCCTCAGAAATGGCTTTTAAAATCGCTGGCTCCATGGCGCTGCAAGAAGGCGTTCGCAAAGCTGATCCGGCGCTGCTGGAGCCAATTATGAAGGTGGAAGTTACTACCCCTGAAGAGTTCATGGGTGATGTCATCGGCGACCTCAACTCAAAGCGCGGGCGGATCGATAGTATGGATGATCGGGGTCAGGCCAAAGTGGTGAAGGCCTTTGTGCCGCTGGCTGAAATGTTTGGCTACACCACCACCCTGCGTTCGATGACCCAGGGTCGGGCTGCTAATTCAATGGAATTTGACCACTACGAACAGGTCCCGCCCAATGTTGCCCAAGAGATTATTGCCAAACATACTGGCAGTAAAGCCGCCGCCTAAAGCAGGATCCAGAATTCAGGATTAAGGATTCAGGACACTTTTAACTTTATTGCTTAATTCCGTATCCTGAATCCCGCATCCCGAACGGAAGAAGGGCCCGCCGTGATTGGCGGGCCCTTCGCATGCCGAGGGCGGTTACTGGATGTCCTCGGGCATGATCAGCGGCTGGTGGTACCCGGGCTTCTTCCAGATGGCGATGCAGACCTGGGCGGTACCGAGGTGCGCCCACATGACCGGGTCACTCTTCAAGCGATCGACGTGGATCTTGACCCCGGGGATTGTCATTGCGCCGACGGCGATCCTCCGGGCCACGTCGGGGACGGTGTAGCGGGTGGCGTAGTCGGCGTAGGTGTAAATGACCCACCGGCCTCCCATGAAGAAGCCTGCAGCCAGCGCGGCACTGATACTGCCGAGAATGCCGAGGGCGGCGAGGCCGTCGGAGATCGGGAAGTTCATGACGCCGAACAGATCCAGGCCGTACAGAGCGATCATGCTGATCAGCCAGCAGCCAGCGATGATGCTGAGCGTTATGGCCCTGATGAAGCCGACACGCAAGACATGTGCGCGCCAGGCATCCTTGTGAGTCTGCACCTGCTTGGAGGTGTAGGTCTCGATCTCGCGGTCGGCCAGCTGCACCAGCAGCTTCTGCATGTCGGAGAGCGGCCTGAGGACCGCCGGCATGGCGGCCTGCGGTGGGGTGGCGAGGGTGGTACTCACGTCTCCTCCTGTGGTTGGGATGGTAGGTACTACGTTGCGGCCAGTATGGGCTTAACCGCTTGTGCTGTCAAATTTTGAGTTCAGTAAGCTATAATCTGGGCACCCCCGTCCTGGTGGTTTCCTGCAGGCTATCGCCTTGACGGGGGTACTACTTGAACATCGACATGGAGATTTGGTGTGATCTGGAAAGAAGACGGAACCATCTGTCTCGGCATAGTTGAGGCCTTTGAACCTGGCTGGGGCCGTTAATGGCCGCCCAGCGCCATTTCCTCACTGACAGCCGACAGCGCGAGCTGATCAATCTCATTCCGCAATGGCAAATCCAAGAGTGGCGTGGTCTCGGCTGGCCGGTCATCCTCGAGCACTTTGGACGACGGTTGGAAGAGCTCGGGTCCGGAGACGCCAAGCGGCCGACTCCTGGGTCAAACCGCATGGTTATGCATTGCTGCTTCCACGCTGAACGGACTCCGTCTTTGGCGCTCTACGACAACGGTGGATTCACTTGTTACGGCTGCGGTTGTAGCGGCGGTATCCCCGAGTTTGTCATGGCCATAGAGGGCTTGCATGAGTACCTGGTGGTCGAAATGTTTTTCCAGCGCTTGATGCGCCGACCGGGTCCTGACCAAATCCGTTTGTTCGTCACCTGAGGGGGCTGGGGCAACTCAGCCTCCCGCAACGCATTTATACATTCCGAACTAGATCCTTAATCCTAAATTCTGAATCCTAAGTAAATACGTAAAAGGGGTCCGGGATTTGCTCCCGGACCCCAATGGGACCCCCGTGAAGGGTCTACTCGGCGCTGGCGTCCGCGTCGGCCGGCTCCTCGCCGCCGCCGGGCTCAGCTTCGGCTTCGGGAGTCTCCTCCTCGGCCTCGGCTTCCGCGTCGTCCTCGACTTCAGCTACCTCGTCATCCGCTGCGGCTTCGGCACCCTGTGCCTTGAGGTAGCTTGTCACTACCTCACTTGCCGCTACGGCGTCTTCGAGGCTCGGCGTCTCGTCCTCCGCCTGCTCGTCGTCCTCGCCGGGCTCCTCTGCCAGAACCTCGTCGTCTTCGCCGTCTTCAGCTTCGGCTTCGTCGTCACTGCCGTCGTTGCCGCCGGTCTCGGCGCCGTCCTCGGCGACTTCGGATTCGGGCGTCTCCGCCACGGTCTCCTCGGTCACGTCGTCGGCGTCTTCGCCGGACTCGCCGCCGTTGCCGGCGTCGTTCTCCTCGGCCGCGGGCTCGCCGCTGCCGTCACTGCCACTGCTATCCACGCCGTCGCTGGCCTCGGCCGTTGCGGCCTCGGGCTCGTCGACCACCTGGTCGTCCTCCTGTTCCATGTTCACCTCCTCTCGTTTTCCCGTGGGATCTATTCGTGAGGGGAATTATGAGAAGGTGATTTGTCGAAGGTGCAAGAGCAATCCTAGCAAAGCCACAGCCCAGCACAAGAGTTTTATTATCAGGTACTTTGCTATAATCCTCCCAGGTGAGACCACAACAGATCGGGAGTGCCATGTCACTTCAGCACAGTGATGCAGATGGTATTTATCGACACTTCATCGAGGCCTTTATTGCCACTCTCGCAGTAGCGGGCTGTAAGGTGGTTGATACAAGCGGCCGTGAGCATCATGAGCGGTTCGGCCAGGCGATGGCTCGCCTAAGAGTTCTCCGTGATCAAGGAACACCCGGCGCAGCAGAGTTCCCTTTGCTGTATCCGACCCAGGTAACGGGTAGTTATCGCGACATCGAAGCAGGACTCTTAATGGGCCATGGTTTCACGGTACAGGATCCGCCCTTTTTCAGAAGTGTCGGGATCGTCGTTCCACCAGAGCAGGCTCGTCGGTGTCTCGATG
This sequence comes from Saccharimonadales bacterium (SeqCode), assembly GCA_035479795.1. GTDB lineage: Bacteria > Patescibacteriota > Saccharimonadia > UBA4664 > SCTI01 > DATIII01. Next base: position 54,870 of record DATIII010000008.1, on the reverse strand, counting down.
ACATCTGGGAAGTGCCGAAAGAGCAACAGGTAGTCTTACTCCAGATGGCGGAGGCCTTCATGGCCCCACTATAGTTCAGATGTTGAGGGCGGTCCGATAACGGGCCGCCTTTTGACCTGTTTACCTCTTTACAAAGGTGTAATTCCTCCTTATACTATGAAAAGTCCAAACCCGGGCATTTATTTTATTGTCCAAAAATATTAACAACCCACTTCATGGCAGATAGCTGATCGCCCAAGCGAGAAGCGATTATCAATCTGAAATGAAGTCCAATAAGGAGAAAGAATGGCAGAATTCAAGCGCACCAAGCCGCATGTCAACGTCGGTACCATGGGTCACGTCGACCACGGTAAGACCACCCTGACAGCCGCTATCACCGCCGTGCTAGCCAAGCACATGCCGAGTGAAATTAACCAACCAGTTAAGTACGACGAGATCGATAACGCTCCCGAAGAGAAGCAGCGTGGTATTACTATTGCCACCTCGCACCAGGAGTACGAGTCCGAGAAGCGGCATTACGCTCACGTCGACATGCCTGGTCACGCTGACTATGTGAAGAACATGATCACTGGTGCTGCCCAGGTAGACGGTGCCATTCTAGTGGTTTCGGCCGCTGACGGCCCAATGCCTCAGACTCGCGAGCACATTTTGCTAGCTCGCCAAGTTGGTGTGCCGTACGTCTTGGTCTTTATGAACAAGATGGACATGGCCGATCCTGAGCTAGCTGAGCTGGTGGAGATCGAAGTCCGTGAATTGCTTGAAAAGCAAGGCTTCGACAAAGATGCCCCAGTTATTAAGGGCTCTGCCCTCAAGGCTCTGGAAGGCGACGCCGATGCTGAAAAGGCCATTCTTGACCTGGTTAAGGCCATGGATGAGTCCGTGCCGGAGCCAAAGCGTGAAGTTGATAAGCCTTTCCTGATGCCGATCGAAGATGTCTTCTCTATCAAGGGTCGTGGCACTGTGGCCACCGGTAGGATTGAACAGGGTAAGGTGTCGGTGGGTGATGAAATCGAGATTATCGGCATTCGCCCCAACAAAAAGACTACCGTTACCGGCGTTGAGATGTTCAAGAAGCTGCTTAATGATGCCCAGGCCGGCGATAACGTGGGAGTTCTGCTCCGTGGTATCGAGCGCGACGACATTGAGCGCGGTCAGGTTATTGCCAAGCCAGGCTCAATTACCCCGCATACCGAGTTTGATAGCGAAGTCTATGTCTTAAAGAAGGACGAAGGCGGCCGCCATACCCCATTCTTCAAGGGTTACAAGCCGCAGTTCTACATCCGGACTACTGACGTGACTGGAGAGATTGAACTGCCAGAAGGCACTGAGATGGTTATGCCGGGCGACAACATCGCCATGAAAGTTAAACTAATCGCCCCTATCGCCATGGAAGAGGGTCTGCGCTTCGCCATCCGCGAAGGCGGCCGCACTGTTGGCGCCGGGGTAGTAACCAAGATCATCAAGTAAAAGGATTCAGCTTTGGCACCTTTCATCGTTATAACCGGCGCGCCGCACACTACGTACTATCTGTACGCCTCGCTGGTGTTGCTCGGTTCTGCCTTGAAACGCGCTCAAACCTATAATCCTAATGCAGATCTGGTAAACTAAAACAAATGGCTGAAAAAGAAGTAGCACCCAAACAGCGAATCCGCATCCGGCTAAAGGCCTATGACAATAAGGTCATTGATCAGTCGGCTAAGCAAATCCTAGATGCCGCCACTCGTACCGGCGCACAGGTGGCGGGGCCCATCCCACTACCAACCGAGCGTAATGTGACTACGGTTATCCGGGGGCCACATATCCATAAAACCTCGCGCGAGCAGTTTGAGATGAGGGTGCATAAGCGGCTGATTGACGTCACCGAACCGACACCTAAGACCGTCGACTCGCTGATGAACCTCAATCTGCCTGCCGGCGTTGATATCGAAATCAAGATGTAGCAGAAGAGCCCCCGCAAGGGGGTTTTCTGATTGAATTACGAAACATCGTTTAGTTTTAGGCTTAAAGACAAATACCAGTTAGGTGGGTAGGCGTCTTAATATTTAGAATTTCAGCCAATTCTTAGATTAGTCTAGCTTGTTATGCTCGTCTCGTAATGGGAGGCGAGAGATGAAAGACAGGCGGCCACGGCCAATCAAGAAGGCAAATCGAATGCGAGACATCGAGTTCCGCGAAACACTCGGTGGGACAATGCCGTTGCCTAGATCCGCGGATACCGATGCGGTTCCAGCCACCTATGTTGCGATTTGGATCGCCTTCGCCGCAGCGTTTCTGGCTCTGATTGCCTTAATTATTGTAAATTTGCTTAATACCCGGCCAATTTCGCCCGAAAGCAGCTTGCCTGGCGGAGCCATCTTGCCTCTAAACACGACCTTTGATGCGGCCAGAGCTGATCAGGCAAAAGCCATCGTTATTCCGGCTGGAGCTCCCGAAGCCGGCCAACAAATTGCCGTTCCAACCAAATCAAGTGCTGCCGATGGCTTTGGCGACACCTACGCCATTCAAGGTGCTGCTGGTATCCCGGCCTCACGCCAATAGCCCCCGCAACAGGGTTGTTCCTTGTTGCTTATATGGCCTAAGTAGTATCATCAAGACAAATGGCTACTCAGCGCAAAGTTAAGCGTATAACCAGCGGTCGCCAGGCCGCCATCAAGCACTATCAAGCGCGTGATTCGTGGGATCTACCAGATTGGGCCCAGGAATGGCTGGTTCAAAACGGCGGCTGGGTGGTTTTGGTCTTTGCTCTAATTCTCGCCCCGGTAGCCGCATTGGCGGTTACCCTGGGTATTCATGCTCTGCCCCTGGAATTTATCGGGGTTCCGGCAACCGACACCGATATCGGTGGGGCCGCCATCAGCTTAATAATCGAATTTGTACTCATCGCCATGGCTGTTCGGCCCGTCTTTGAGCGACAGTTGAAGGGCTGGCGCTATCTGATATTAGGGGCCGTTGTCCATCTGGTCCATAGCTTGTTTTTGGGGCATGCCATTAGTGGCACTCTAATTCTGCTTGCCACTATCTACTTATATCGCCAAGTACGGCACGCATACGAATAGCATATTAATGTTCGGCTGGCGTTCGGCTTCTCTGGTATAATTTAGCTATGAGTTTGTTCGAGAATCAGATCCAGCCGCTAGCTGACAGAGTTCGGCCAAGAGCACTTGAAGAATTGATTGGCCAGGAACATCTTGTTGGTCCGGGTAAGTTTATCCGTGCACTGGTTGAGTCTGGTAAGCCAGTGTCGGTCATCCTCTGGGGACCTCCCGGCAGTGGTAAGACGACGTTGGCTAGGATTATTGCCTCTACTGGCGGTCACGCGTTTGAGGAGATTTCGGCTGTAGTTTCGGGGCTGCCAGATGTTAAAAAGGTGATTGAGCGGGCCAAGGAGCGTCAGAATCTGGGGCGCTCAACCGTTTTATTCGTGGATGAAATCCATCGGTTTAACAAGGCCCAACAGGATGCCTTTCTACCCCACGTCGAAAACGGCACAATTATTCTGATTGGCGCCACCACTGAAAACCCATCTTTTGAGGTGATTTCACCTTTACTGTCGCGCAGTCGGGTGGTGGTGCTAAACGCACTGACAACAGAGCAGATTGAGACGCTTATTGATAGGGCAATGGCGCAGTTGCCGGATAAGAAATTGTCCAAAGACGCCAGGGCTTTGCTGGCGGAGTTGGCGGCGGGAGATGGTCGGGTGGCTCTAAATGGCCTAGAAGCCGCAGCTGGCATTGCCGATAAAATTATTCCAGAGACGGTGAAGCAGGCCATGCAAAAAACCAGCTTGCGGTATGACAAGGGAGGCGAGTTCCATTACAACCTAATATCAGCCTTCATCAAATCCATGCGCGGGAGTGATGCGGATGCCGCCTTGTTTTATCTGGCCCGGATGCTTGACGCCGGGGAGGATCCTAAGTTTATTGCGCGGCGAATCGTTATCTTTGCCTCCGAGGACATTGGGGAGGCCGATCATTCCATGCTGCAACTGGCGACTGTCACCTTCCAGGCTATTGAACGGATTGGGCTTCCAGAAAGCCGAATAATCCTTTCCCAAGCCACAATTGCCATGTCCAAGGCGCCCAAATCGCGGACGGCTTATAACGCCATCGCGGCTGCCAGTGCGGCTGTTAAAGAGTTTCCGGCCGCCGAACCGCCACTGCACCTCCGCAACGCCCCAACTAAGCTGATGAAAGATCTGGGGTACGGAAAAGGCACCAAATGGGAGCCTGGATTTGAGCATCCCGAAGGGTTCTTACCTCCGGAGGCCAAAGGTCGTAAGTTTTATAATCCCGACACAAAGATGTAGATCCTGTAAAGCGGTTATGCTTTAATTAGGTTATGCAAAGCAAAAGAGCCGGCCAGACCGACTCCTTATATTTTCTAAAAATCCTCATTTATTTTGTAGTTGGCACCATCTGGGTTAGCTACCGGGGACAACGGGTCGCCCCACTAGGATTGATCCTGGGTCTATTGGCGGCTCAGCATGAAAAGTTTGGCTTAGATCGCAAGATCGAATACGCCTTACTGCTCGTAGCCTGCGTCATTGGCTTGGTTGGTATTGGTATTACGCTAGTATTTTAGACGCGGAGCATGCGGTCGAAAATAATGACCGAAATAGCCCCAAGCACACCAATTTCAACTACCGACAAAGCCCGTCGGACTGATTCAACTGATTCAGGGACCAGTACATAGACGCAAATCAAGATGACATAGACAGAAATCAATTGCGCCAGATGACGGTTAGTGATGCGATTAAAATAGGTTCGCATAATAACTCCTTAACGAATCAACTAATATACAATAAGTATGAACGTTTTGTCAAGAGGGTCCGACCTTCTGCTTTATCTGTTGACAGGATAGCGAGTTGCCTGGTATAGTACTTCGGTAACTAGTGCATGGCACGTATTCGGAAAACCGGCAGGTCTCGTACTCAGGAGAGAAACCCCCGAATTTCCGAGATTATTTTTGCTTAAATGGAGCCTTAACCAAGGTGAAAGCGCTTTTGGGCCGAAAATTAGGAATGACCCAGCTGTTCGACGAGGACGGTAATGTGGCGCGTGTCACCATTGTTGAGGCTGGCCCGTGCGTGGTGACGCAAGTCAAAACCGCCGCTAACGATGGCTATGGTGCACTCCAAATTGGCTTTGGCGTAGCCAAAAACCCGGCCAAGCCCCAAGAAGGTCATGCCAAAAGCGCGGGCGTCATCCCGGCCAAGCTCGCGGAAGTGCGAACGGACCAGATCGTGGCTGATGTTGAAACCGCCGAGGGCGAGCAACCAGCTAAGGTTGGCACCAAACTGGATGTCAGTTTGTTTGAAGTTGGCGATAAGGTTCAGGTGATTGGCACCTCTAAGGGTAAGGGCTTTGCCGGTACGGTTAAGCGCCATAACTTCTCAACCGGCCCTAAGACCCACGGTTCACACAACTACCGGGCTCCCGGCTCGATTGGCGCTGGCTATCCGCAGCACGTCTTTAAAGGCCAAAAAATGGCCGGCCAGATGGGCGGCGATCGTGTCACCACCAAGGGTCTCAAGATTGTGCGAATTGATACCGAAGGCAACCTGCTCGCTATTAAGGGTGCTGTACCTGGTCCGAAAAAGGGCATTGTTATGATCCAGGGACTGGAGCGATAAATGGCTACTGCGGTTATTTATTCCAAGACGGGCGCCAAAAAGGAAACCCCTGCCAAGCTAAATGCCAAGGTTTTTGGGGTTGAGGCTAACCATGATCTGGTGGGGCTGGCTTACCGTTCCTACCTGGCCAACGGTCGCAGTGCTGGTGCAAAGACGCTAACACGCGGCGAAGTTCGCGGCGGCGGCAAGAAGCCCCACAAGCAAAAAGGCACTGGCCGCGCGCGGGCTGGTTCTAGCCGGATTGTCCAATGGCGTGGGGGTGGCGTGGTGTTTGGTCCGACCGGGCTGGAAAACCACAGCTTGAATCTGCCAGTTAAAGCCAAGCGGGCGGCTATCCGTCAGGCCCTAAGCCTACAGGCTATCGACAATAAAGTGCTGATGCTGGAGGCTTTTGACGGTGGAGAAGGCCGGGTTAAGCCGACAATAGCTTTGCTCGATAAGCTGAAAATTGAAGGCAGCATTCTATTGGTAGTGGCTGAAAAAACGCCGACGGTTGATCGTGCAACCCGAAATATTGCGGGTCTGCAAGCCGTTTCGGCTAAATATCTAAACGTTTACACGATTATGAATGCCGATTGGATAGTGATTACTAACGATGCAGTCGACGTGTTAAATACTTGGCTGGAGGACAAATAATGTTGACCCTCATGCCTCGCGTATCTGAAAAATCAATTGCCTTGGCTCAGACCGGCAAGTATGTCTTTGATGTCCCAACTAGCAGCAATAAGATTGAAGTTGGCAAGGCGGTGGCGGCCCGTTTTAATGTGGCTGTGACGGATGTAAATATCATCATCCACAAAGGCAAGCTGAAGCGGTTCCGCCGGGTGCTGGGGCGTCAAAGTGATACCAAAAAGGCCATTGTAACCCTAAAAAAGGGTGACAAAATCGACTTATTTGAGGGAGCAGCGTAATGGCCATTAAACTCTACAAGCCAACTACACCCGCCCGTCGTGGGATGACTACGGCCGATACGGCTGCTATTACTAAGAAAAAGCCTGAAAAGAGCTTGCTGGTAGCAATGAAGGCCGGCAGCGGTCGCAATAACCAAGGCAGGATTACTATTCGCCATCGAGGCGGTGCGGTTAAGCGCTTTTATCGTCTGGTCGATTTTCGACTGGTTCCAGGAACCAAGGGCACGATTAGTGCCATCGAGTACGATCCAAACCGCTCGGCGCACATTGCCTTGATCGACCTAGAAAATGGCAAGAAGGCTTATGTACTGGCTGGTTCTGGTATGCAGGTCGGCCAGGAGGTTGAAAGCGGTTCTGAGGTGGAAATTCGCCGGGGTAATCGCCTGCCACTTAAAAGCATTCCAGTCGGTACCCAGATCTACAACATTGAGCTGGTCCTAGGTAAGGGCGGCCAAATTGCCCGAAGTGCCGGGGCCAAGGCGCAGCTGGTTGCCAAAGAAGGCGAATTTTGCCAGGTCCGGCTGCCTAGTGGCGAAGTCCGCTTGGTACATCAAGACTGCATGGCCACTATCGGTACGGTAGGGAATGAGCAGCACCAGAATATTAAATACGGTAGCGCCGGCCGCCGCCGTCGGATGGGTTGGCGCCCAGCCGTGCGTGGTAAGGCCATGAACCCAGTAGATCACCCCCACGGTGGTGGTGAAGGTGCTACATCGACGGCTCTACGTGTGGGCCAGAAGACCCCGTGGGGTAAGCCGGCCTTGGGCCTCAAAACTCGCCGCCGCAAGTTGACTGACGCTATGATTATCCGCGGTCGCAAGAAAGGGAGACGCTAGATGAGCCGTTCGCTAAAAAAAGGTCCTTTTGTGGACGAAAAGCTGATGAAAAAGGTTGAAAAGCTGACCGCTGGTGACAAAACTGTCATCAAGACCTGGGCTCGCGCCTCAACGATCACTCCTGAAATGGTGGGTCACACCTTTGCAGTTCATAACGGCCGCCAACACCTCCCGGTCTTCGTTACCGAGAATATGGTGGGCCACAAGCTGGGTGAATTTTCCCCGACCCGGAAGTTCCGAGGTCATGGTGGCAAGCTAGCGAAGGGTAAGAAATAATGAACGTCCGCGCTACAGCTAAATTTGTTGGTACCTCCAGCCGTAAGGTAGGCTTGGTGGCCGCGCTGATTCGTGGCCGCAGCGCCGTGGAGGCCAAAGCCATCCTTTCAGCTCACCCGAAGCGCGCCACTGAGCCGGTGGGCAAGGTCCTTGGCAGCGCTGTGGCCAATGCTGAAAACAATTACAGTTTGAGTGAACGTAACTTGACAGTCGCCTCTGTTTTGGTCGGTCCAGGACCTACTTTAAAGCGTTATCGCCCAAGAGCTCAGGGACGAGCCTTCCCGGTACGTAAGCGAACTAGCCACATCACCGTCGTCCTGTCGGACGCCGGAAATCCTGAGTCTAAAGTTACAAATGCCAAAGCGGAATCTCAGTCAGTGGATGCTCCTAAGTCTCAGGTTGAGACCGAAAAACCGGCCACTAAGCAGGTAGCAAAGAAAGAGGAGGCGAAGTAATGGGTCAGAAAGTAAATCCACGTAGCCTGCGTTTGCAGCTGGATAAGGATTGGCAGTCAAAATGGTTTGCTGGCAAAGAATATGCTGCCAACTTGATCGAAGACCTCCAGTTGCGTCGAGTGGCCGACAAGAGTCTGAGCCGTCGGGCCAGTGTTTCGCGCATTGATATTGAGCGGTCACCAAACCTTATCACCATTTATGTCTTTACGGCCAAGCCGGGAGTGGTGATTGGTCGAGGTGGCGCCAGTGCTGAAGAGCTTAAGAAGGCGCTCCAAAAGAAGGCCAGCGCTCCGGTGAAGGTCAGCATTGAGGAAGTCAAAAAGCCGGAAACCAATGCCAAGCTGGTTGCTGAAAATATCGCCAGCCAGCTCGAGCGTCGCATCTCCTTCCGTCGCGCCATGAAAATGGCGGCGGAAAATGCCCTGAAGGCCGGTGCCCTAGGCGCCAAGGTGACGGTGGCCGGTCGGCTTAACGGTGCCGAAATGAGCCGCCGCGAAACTGTGGCCAATGGCTCTATCCCGTTGCACACCCTTCGCGCCGATATCGATTACGGCACGGCCGAAGCCCGCACCACCTACGGCATTATTGGTGTTAAGGTGTGGGTCTATAAAGGCAATAAGTTTGAGGGTAAAGGAAAGTAGCCATGTTACTCCCAAAGAAGACCAAGTTTAGAAAGCAGCAGAAGGGTCGGATTCGTGGCGTGGCGACGCGTGGTACAGAAGTGTCTTTTGGTCAGTTTGGCTTGAAGTCTGACGGTACCGACCGGATCACCTCGCGCCAGATCGAGGCGGCTCGCCGGGCCATGACCCGCTACATCCGTCGTGGTGGTAAAATTTGGATCCGCATTTTCCCGGATACGCCCATTACCAAGAAGCCGGCCGAAGTCCGCATGGGTAGCGGTAAGGGTGGTGTCGATCACTATGCTGCCAAGGTCCGCCCGGGTCGGATGCTGTTTGAGATGGAAGGCGTTAAAGAAGACGTGGCCCGGGAAGCAATGCGGCTGGCGGCTATGAAATTACCAGTTAAGACTAAGTTTGTGGTGCGCCATACACCGGGGGAGGCAGCGGAATGAAATACCAAGAACTAGCCTCCAAATCAGATAAGGAGTTAAATACCTTGCTGAGTGATACGCGTAAGCAGTTGGCCGACGAGCTGGTGAATATTCGCACTAAGCAAGTGGCTAACGTGAAGGCAATCCAGAAATTGAAGAAGACAATTGCCCGCGCCGAGACAGCTCGCCGTGCTAAAGAACTAAAACTGACGGAGGAATCCAATGGCTAGACGACTAAGAGGCACTGTTTCCTCGGACAAAATGGACAAAACAGTGGTGGTGACGGTCGAGCGCGTCAAGACTCATCCGATCTATCGCAAAAAGTATGCAGTAACGACCAAGTTCAAAGCTCATGATGAAAACAACCAGTACAAGGTAGGGGACATTGTGGAAATTACCGAGTCGCGACCGCTGAGCCGAGAGAAGCGCTGGGTGGTGGATCATAAGGTTACGGCCAAGGAGCTGGCGTCGTGATCCAGGCTGAATCCAGATTGAAAGTTGCCGACAACAGCGGCGCTCGAGACATTCTATGCATTAAGGTGCTTGGTGGTTCGCGCCGCCGGTATGCTCGTGTGGGCGACATCATTACGGCCAGCGTTAAGGTAGCTTTGCCGGGGGCTAATGTGAAGAAGAAGGAAGTCGTTCAGGCAGTGGTGGTTCGGACTACCCAGCCAACTCGTCGTCCTGATGGTTCGCAGGTCCGGTTTGATGACAATGCTGTGGTGATCATTGATAAGAACGGTCAGCCTAGGGGTACTCGCGTTTTTGGGCCGATTGCCCGGGAATTGCGCGATGGCGGCTATATGAAGATTATTTCACTGGCTCCGGAGGTGCTCTAATGAAGCTGCGCAAAGGAGATAAGGTGATTGTGATTGCGGGCCGAGATAAGGGTAAGACAGGTGAAGTCACCCAAGCCCTACCCAAGGCGAATAAGCTGGTGGTTAGTGGTATTAACATTGCCAAGCGGCACACCAAGCCATCACAAAAGAGTCCACGGGGTGGGATCCTTGAGATTACTAAACCAATTGACGCCGCTAAGCTGATGGCACTCGATCCTGCCAGCGGTAAGCCGGCTCGGATTGGCTACAAGTTTGATAAAAACGGCGGCAAAGAACGGGTTTTCAAACCCGGACGTTACGAAAAGGTTAAGAAGGCATAGAGATGAACAGATTGCACAAAAAATATAACGAAGAAGTTCGACCGGCTCTGATGAAGGAGCTGGGGTACACTAATGTTCATCAGATTCCTCGGATCGAGAAGGTGGTTATTAATGCCGGTGTCGGTCGAGCGACTGCCGATTCTAAACATCTGGAAACTGTCGGTCATACCGTGGCTAAAATAAGTGGCCAGGCACCTGTCCAAACAGTGGCCAAAAAAAGTATTGCTGGCTTTAAATTGCGTGACGGCAACAAGATTGGCGTGATGGTAACCCTTCGTGGCGAGCGTATGTACGCCTTCTTGGATCGGCTAGTATCGGTGGCCCTGCCGCGGATTAGAGATTTCCGAGGTTTGAGCGAAAAGGCGTTTGACCGGCAAGGTAATTACAGTATTGGGGTGCGAGAGCAGTCGATCTTCCCGGAGCTTAGCTTTGAGGAAACATCGACACCTCACAGTTTGCAAGTAAACATTATTACCACTGCAGATAAGCCCGAGGATAGTCGCAAGCTGCTTGAATTAATGGGATTCCCCTTCCGGAGGCAAAATGGCTAGAGTTGCGTTAATTGTAAAAGCTAATCGGAAGCCTAAGTTTTCGACTCGCAAGGTAAATCGTTGCAAGATGTGCGGTCGTCCCCGTGGCTATATCCGCAAGTTTAACCTTTGCCGAATCTGTTTTCGTGAGCATGCCAGCCGCGGGCAGGTACCGGGCGTAACTAAGGCGAGTTGGTAGGAGGCTGATATGACTATGACAACAGATCCAATTGCAGATATGCTAACCCGAATTCGTAACGGGCTGGCCGTCCGTAAGGCCTCCGTGTTAGTGCCCCATTCTAAGATGAAGGAAGCGATTGCTGGTATCTTGAAGGACAACGGCTTTGTAACCGGGTTTAAGGTCGAAACTGCCAGCGATGGCTTTAAAACCATGACCGTGGCCCTCGATGATGGCAGCCATCAGCCGTCTTTGAGTAATCTGCAACGTATCTCGAAGCCGGGTCGGCGGGTGTATTACAGCTCGGCCGATATCCCGTTGATCTTGGGCGGCCGAGGCATGGTGATCATTTCGACCTCGAAGGGCGTGATGAGCGGTCGTGAGGCTCGCAAAGCTGGGCTTGGCGGTGAATTAATCTGTAAGGTTTGGTGAGGTTGGCTGATGAGTAGAATTGGACGACAACCCATTACCATCCCCGCCGGCGTTAATGTCGAAATTAGCGACGTTCTAGTAAAGGCCGCCGGTCCAAAAGGTGAACTGGAAGTGCGGAGGTTGCCCGGGCTTAAGGTCGAGCAAGCCGATGGCCAGCTAACCGTGTCGGTTATGACTGACAATGAAGAGACCCTACGAACTTGGGGGCTTCTGCGGACTTTAATCAGCAATATTGTAGTCGGAGTCTCAGAAGGCTTTACCCGGCAACTGGAAATCAACGGAGTTGGCTACCGAGCTAGCGTTAGCGGGAACGTTATTACCTTAGCTCTTGGCTTCTCGCATGCGATTGAATTTAAACTACCAGACGGTATCGAAGCCAAGGTTGAGCGCAATCTGGTGACAATCTCGGGTGCTGATAAGCAGGCCGTTGGCCAGGTGGCTGCTAATATTCGGGCGCTGCGTAAACCCGAGCCGTACAAGGGTAAAGGTATTAAATACGTAGAAGAGCGCATCCGTCGTAAGGCTGGTAAGACGGCGGCGAAAGGTTAATTATGAGTATTACTAAATTACAGCGTAAAGTCAGAACTCGAGCCAAGGTGATTGGGACTCCAGAGCGCCCTCGCTTGAGTGTTAAGGTGACTAACAAAAACCTGACGTCTCAGATCATCGATGATACTAAGGGCAAAACTCTGGCTTTTGCCACCACTGTCAAGACGGACGCCAAAGGCACGATGACCGAAAAGGCTGCTTGGCTTGGTGCCCAGATTGCCGTGGCCGCCAAGCAGGCCAAGGTCAAACACGTGGTTTTCGATCGTGGGTCGAGAATATACCACGGTCGCCTGAGCGCCTGTGCCGATGCTGCACGTAAAGCCGGATTGGAGTTTTAAGATGGCAATTCAACAGCAACCCAAAGAGTTTGAAGAAAAGGTAATTGCCATCGATCGGGTGGCTCGGGTGGTTAAGGGTGGACGTCGCTTCCGCTTCCGCGCCACGGTGGTGATTGGTGATGGTAATGGTCGCGTTGGTCTCGGTATTGGCAAAGGTGGGGAGGTCATGACCTCTATCGCCAAGGCGGTATCGCGGGCCAAGCGCAACATGATAACCATTCCCCTGGCAGGGGGCACTATCCCCCATGAGGCCAATGTCCGATTTTCGGGAGCTCAGGTAATGCTCAAGCCAGCCTCAGCTGGTACGGGCGTAATTGCCGGTGGGGCTGTGCGCAATGTGGTGGAAGTAGCCGGGATCCATGACCTGCTCACCAAGTCGCTGGGCTCCACCAATAAGGTTAATAATGCCTACGCCACCATTATGGCGTTGGGGCAGCTTAAGACAGTTGAGAAAAAAGCCTTTACTAAGCCAAAAAAAGCTGAAGACAAGGTGGCGGTCTAGCTATGAAAATTCATGAGTTAACAATTGAGGCGCTAAATAGTGGTAAACGCCTGGGACGTGGTATTGGCTCTGGCAAAGGGAAAACCGCTGGTCGGGGTACCAAAGGTCAGAATTCGCGCTCTGGCGGCGGCGTCCGCCCGGGGTTTGAAGGTGGCCAGAACCCACTGGCGAAGCGACTTCCGAAGAAACGCGGTTTTGCAGCTCTAAACCCAACAACCTATCAGACAGTTACCTTGGCGCGCTTAGAAAAATTTAAAGGCTCTACCGTTACTGCTGCCTCATTGGCTGCGGCGGGTGTAATCAAGCGGGCCGACAAGCCGGTTAAAATTCTGGGCAGCGGTGGGCTAACCAAGAAGCTATCGGTTAACGTCCATGCAGCTACGGCTGGTGCTAAGGAGGCCATCGAGAAGGCCGGCGGTAGCTTTAAGGCCGCGACTATCGACAAAACTCCCAAGAAGCCGTCAAAGCGAAATCGCCAGCCAAAAGCCTAAAAAGTTTGCTAAGCTGGTGGTAGCCATATGAATTTAGAAACACTAAAGACAGCCTATCGGTCTTCGGAGTTGCGCCGGCGTATCTTGCTGGTGCTGGGCATTTTGGTGATCTTTCGCTTTATGTCATATGTGCCAGTTCCGGTCCCGGATAATCAGGCTTTGTCGGCTTTCTTAAAGAATCTATTTGGATCTAGTCAGCTGCTGGGCTTCGCTGACCTTTTTTCGGGCGGTGCACTTTCTAACTTCTCGATTATTATGATGGGGCTCGGGCCCTATATTAATGCCTCAATTATCGTCCAGCTGATGACGCGGGTCATCCCTCATCTCGAGTCTTTGAGCAAGGAGGGTGAGCAGGGTAGGCGGAAAATTAATCAGTACACCCGATTGTTAACTATCCCTTTGGCCATAGTCGAATCCATCGGCATGGTAGTGCTAATCCGCCAGAGCTCAGTCAAGATTTCTGGCACTGACATCATCGGTAATCCGTCGTTATATCAATGGTTTTTGATGATCTCGGTGATGACAGCGGGCACAATCTTCTTGATGTGGCTCGGGGAGCTAATAACGGAGAAGGGGATAGGCAATGGCATCTCGCTGCTGATCTTTGCCGGCATCATGGCTCGGCTGCCTTCTAGCGCCGGTCAATTCTTAAGCTTGGTTGCCAATGATACTGGCAAACTGGTTGAGCTCGCGCTGTTTATCGTTGGTAGTCTACTCGTTATCTTCATCTTGGTGATGCTCAATGAAGGACAGCGCTCCATACCGGTCTCATATGCTCGCAGAGTTCGTGGGAACCGAATTTTTTCAGGAGTTGATACCTACCTGCCTATCCGCCTAATCACAGCTGGTGTTATCCCCATTATCTTTGCCCTAGCCTTCCTGTCGGTCCCGACCTTTTTGGGCCAGCTACTTAATGGGGCCAAGACCCACTGGGTGTCGCAGTTTGCGCATTGGATGACTACTTTCTTCGCCTCCGGCAGCGTCACCTACGCGATCAGCTATTTTGCCCTAGTGGTGGCCTTTACCTACTTCTACACTGGCGTAATCTTCAATTCCCATGATATTGCCGAAAACATGCAAAAGCAGGGGGGATTTGTGCCTGGGATTCGTCCTGGTAATGAGACGGCCAACTATCTGGAAAATGTCGTTAACCGGCTGACCTTAATTGGCTCGATCGCTCTTGGGTTGATTGCCGTTTTGCCGTTTATTGTGCAGGGACTAACTCACACTCAGCTCCTAACCCTGGGTGGCACCGGGCTATTAATCGTTGTCTCTGTTGCGCTTGAAACTATGAAGCAGCTACAATCGCGAGCGGTTGAAATTAGCTATGACAGTTACTAAGCAGCTAAAGCTATAACCCTCCAAAAATCTCCTTTACACATCTGTTAATTTTCTGTAGAATGACGAATTGTAGCTAGCTTATGTCAGATACAAAGGAAGTAATTGAACTCACTGGTACCGTCCTGGAGACTCTGCCGAACGCAATGTTTAAGGTAGAGCTCGAGAACGGTCACGTTGTTTTGGCCCATATATCAGGGAAAATGCGCATGCATTACATCAAGATTCTTCCTGGTGACAAAGTTACACTCGAGATGACGCCCTATGATCTGACCAAGGGGCGCATCACCTACCGGCATTTAAATAGATAACGAAGGGAACACGCGTAAGCATGAAAGTGCGAGCCAGCGTTAAAAAAATGTGTGCCAAATGCAAGGTTGTCCGCCGCGAGGGGACAGTTTATGTTATCTGTGAGAATCCCAAGCATAAGCAGAGGCAAGGGTAGATGGCGCGTATTTCTGGAGTCAACGTACCAGATGGCAAGCGAGTTGAGGTTGCTCTAACTTATATTTACGGAGTCGGGCTAACCACTAGCCAGAAGATTCTGGGAGATGCCGGCATTAATCCGGACACTCGGGTCAAGGATCTAACTGAAGCTGAAGTCGGTAAAATCCGGGAGTTTATTGATAAGAATTTGACCGTCGAAGGTGACCTGCAACGTCTAACGTCGCTGGCTGTTGGCCGTTTGAAAGAAATCAACGCTTACCGCGGCCTGCGCCACAAGAATAATTTGCCGGCCCATGGTCAGCGCACTAAGACCAACGCTCGCACCAAGCGGGGCAAGAAGGTCACAATGGGTTCGGGTCGTAAGAAGGCTTCGGCCAAGACTTAAGGAATAATTTATGGCAAAGACTACAACTAAAACTGGATCGAGACGTCGCAAGGTCAAGCGCAGTATCGCAATTGGCAATGTTCATGTTCACGCTACCTTTAACAACACCATTGTTTCGGTAACTGACGAGCAGGGCAATGTAGTGGCCTGGGGTAGCTCAGGTGGAGCCGGCTTCAAGGGTTCCCGCAAGTCCACTCCCTATGCCGCCGGTGTGGCTGCCGAGAAGGTTGCTGCCAGCGCCAAGGAATTTGGGATGCAAAAGGTTAATGTTTTTGTCCGTGGAATTGGCAGTGGTCGCGAATCAGCTATTCGGGCTCTCTCAACCGCTGATATCCAGGTTGCCAGCATCAAGGACGTGACCGGGATCCCGCATAACGGCTGCCGCCCTAGAAAGCCAAGGAGAGTCTAGTGAAAACCGCGTACTTTTGCACAATTCGTCGTCAGAATTTGTGTTCCTTGCGCACTGTAGTATCTCTACAGCTTCCTGCGGTACTCAATTCTTCCTTGGATTGCCCTAAAACTCCGCAATTTTCCGGAGGAGTGAAGTAAATGGCCCGCGATTTAGCTCCCATTGTTAAGCGTTCTCGGCGCGAAAAGACTCCGCTGCACCCAAAGGCGGTTAAAGGGTTGACTGTAAAAAATTATGGTCCAGGTGAGCACGGCCAGTCGAGCATGCGGCAGAAGCTGAGCCAGTACGCCGTCCAGCTACGCGAAAAACAGAAGGTAAAGCGTCTGTATGGCCTGCTTGAAAAGCAGTTCCGTCGCATGGTCACCGAAGCGGAGCGTCGACAAGGCGTGACTGGTGATATCTTGCTGCAGTTGCTCGAACAGCGTCTAGACAACGTCGTTTATCGTCTAAATTGGGCTCCCAGCCGCCAGTCAGCTCGCCAGCTGGTAACCCACGGCCACATTTTGCTCAACGGTAAGCGGGTGGATATCCCGTCAATTCAAGTTAAGCCCGGGGACGAGATCACCGTACGCGATAAATCCGCTAAAAACTCCTATTTTCAAGTACTTTCAGATAATCTTTCAGGCAACCAGCCAATCATCAGCTGGCTGAGTCTTGATTCGAAGAAGATGGTGGCAAAAGTCACAGGAACCCCGTCGCGAGACGATATTAATGAAGAAATTCACGAACAATTAATTATCGAGTTCTACTCGAGATAGCCTAAGGATTGAGATGTTTGGATATAGTTCAAGGAAAACCGAGCAGTGTAAGGGAGGCGTACTTGAGTACGTCGAGCGCGCGGCGCAAGTTTTAACGATGAAATATACCGAACAGCTTAATGCTTATATAAAAGGAAGGAATTAGAAGGTGTTATACGACATCCAGCTCCCAGCACTCAAAACCGTAAAGGAGGATGGCAATAAGGCAACTTTCGCCGTTGAGCCTCTGCACTCCGGGTACGGCATGACGCTTGGTAACTCGTTGCGCCGTGTTATCCTCTCCAGTCTTGGCGGCGCTGCCGTTACAGCTGTAAAGATTGATAATGTGGCTCATGAATTTTCCAGCATTGACGGCGTCAAAGAAGACGTAGTCGAGATTATTCTTAATCTTAAAAAGCTACGCTTTAAGGTTTACAGTGATGAACCCCAGTTCTTGATTCTAACCAAGAAGGGCAAGGGCCCGGTGACCGCCGCTGATATTAAGACCAACTCTGAGGTTGAGGTAGTGAATACTGATCAGCACATCGCCACCCTAGATAACGATAAGGCCCAGGTGGGTATGGAGATTAAGGTCGAAAAGGGGCGTGGCTATGTCCCCGTGGAAGCTCGGGAGAATGAAAAGCTTGAGGTCGGCATGATTGCCGTTGACGCTCTCTACAGCCCTGTCCGTCGAGTTCGCTACAATGTTGAAAACACTCGCGTCGGTCAGCGCACCGATTTGGACCGCTTGGTGGTAGAAGTTGAAACTGATGGTTCTATCAGCCCGCTAGACGCGGTGACCCAGGCGGCCGAGATTCTGGTCAGCCACTTTTCAGTCGTGGCCGGCCAGGCTGCCCCAGCGCAAGGCTCTAGCGACGGACCAACTCCTGAAGCCGGTGAGTCTAGTGCTGCCAAGATCCTGATCGAAGAAGTAAATTTCTCTCCCCGCACCACCAATGCGCTGATGAATAATGACATCCGTACCATGAAAGATCTGATGCGTTTGAGCGACCAAGAACTCAAGGAGCTTAAAGGCTTCGGTGCCAAGGCCTACCAGGAAGTTAAAGACAAGGTAGCCGAGTTCGGCTTTGCTAAGGAGGAAGAGGTTATCTAATGCATCGCCACGGAGTGGCAGGGAGAAAACTGCAACTCGATGCTGGTCCTCGCCGGGCGCTGATTCGCGGCCAGGTGACTTCCCTGGTGGTGAACGAACAGATTTCTACCACCCTGGCCAAGGCCAAGGAGATTGCCCCACAATTTGAGCGAATGGTAACCAAGGCTAAAAAGGGTGATCTGCACAACCGGCGTCAGATCCGCAGCTTCCTTTTGACAGATAAGGCTACGGAGAAGCTGATTACTGAGATCGCGCCAGCTTTTAAGGACCGCGATGGCGGCTATACTCGGATCGTGAAGGCCGGTAACCGCCGCGGCGACAACGCCGCCATGGCGATTGTGGCTTTGACCGAAGAGATTAAATCTACTCCAGCCAAGCCGGCCGAGAAGTCGAAAGCTAAAGCCGAAGCAGTCCCAGAGGCTGAGGTTAAGCCGACCAACGTTAAGACCTCGACAAAAAAGGCTCCTGTTAAGAAGCCTGCCGCCAAAAAGGAGGCCAAGAAGTGAAAACCTATTCCGCCAAGCCAACCGAGGTAGTGCGTGACTGGTATATCGTGGACGCATCTGTCATGTCACTCGGGCGACTAGCCACCCTGATTGCGAAGTATTTAATTGGTAAGCATAAGGCCATGTATACCCCCCACATCGACAGCGGTGATAACGTCATCGTCATAAATGCGGCCAAAGTTGTGGTAACCGGAAATAAGCTGCAAGACAAGATGTACTATCGCCATTCGGGCTATCCAGGTGGCATCAAAGAAATTAGTATGGCTGATCAACTTGCCAAACACCCCACCAGAATCATTGAGCACGCTGTTAAAGGCATGTTACCCAAGAATAAGCTGCAGGCTCCGCGTATGGCGCGTCTGAAGGTCTACGCAGCTCTGGAACATCCTCATGCCCCGCAATCACCTAAGCCCATGGAGACCAAATAATGGCTGAAACTAAAGATCAATATTATTACGGCCTAGGTCGACGCAAGGAAGCCATTGCCAGTGCCCGTTTGTATCGAGGCGGCGGCGAAATTATGGTGGGGGAGGTTATGGCTGAAGCCTACTTTAATAATGATTCTCTGATTCGAGTCTTGCAGCAGCCAATCACCCTAGCTGGCCAAGATAAAAAGCTGCGCGTGACTCTGAAAGTCAGTGGCGGTGGCAAGCGAGGCCAGGCGGAGGCCGCCAGGTTAGCCATTTCTCGCGCCCTCAACGTCATGAGTGAAGATTTACATACCACCTTGAAGAAGGCCGGCTATCTGACCCGTGATCCTCGGGAAAAAGAGCGGAAGAAGCCCGGCTTAAAGCGAGCCCGCAAAGCTCCACAATTCTCCAAGCGCTAGATTTAATATTTACGTTAACAAGGCGGGGCTTTTGGGCCCCGCCTTGCTGTTACCGCCATTTGGAGCGGTTAGTACCAGTTGCCGAGCAGCAGCGACTTTTAAGTAACTTTCTTGGTTGAGCCTGCTAGCATAACCGGTATATAATTACCAGGTGAGCACGAATCGTACCCCGTGGAAAATACTAGGTGTGGCCATTGGCCTCATAACTCTCGGCGCGGTTGGGTTTTCGCAGTTTGAGCAGATCTCGTTTACCGACGCCTTATGGCAATCAGCTCTGCTACTTCTGACTCATTTTAGTCACGTTGATGTTGTGGACCCAAGGTCACGAGCTCTGTCCGTCTTCCTGATCTTAAGTAGTTTGGCTATGATTGGGTATTTGCTTAAGTGGTTTGCGGAATATATGATTGGCGTAGGTGATAATGTACGGAAAAGACGTTTGCAAACCAAGATAAATAAGCTTAATAATCACTACATTGTGTGCGGGCTAGGCCGCGTAGGCAGTCAGGTGGCCCGCGAGATGGATATTGAAGGTGTACCCTTTGTGGCCATCGACCGCGATAAGGCTAAAGTTGATGAAGCCGTGGCTGCTGGCTACCTGGCCTATGTTGATGATAGCGCTAACGAAGACGCCCTGAAACACGCTGGTATCGATAAAGCCGCCGGCTTAGTGGCGAGTCTGGGGGACGATCCGGCCAATCTCTTGGTAGTTTTGACCGCCCGGGCCCTGAAGCCTGATCTCTATATAGTGGCGCGGGCCAATCGTCACGAAAACGAAATTAAGCTTAAGCGCGCCGGTGCCGACAGGGTGGCGTTGCCATATCAGATAGGTGGCTATCACATGGCCTCCATGGCCCTGCGGCCGAGCGTAGTGGATTACATGGACATTGTCTCAAATTCAGATTCAAATAAGGATCTTCAGGTTGAGGAAATGGTGGTTGGAGAGCATTCTCGGCTGGCCGGTCACCGTCTAGGGAAAACTTTAGCCGAAGGGGAAATTGGGGCCACCGTGATTGCTATAAACGGGTCAGACGGTACGAGCCGGGTGCGTCCGACCGGCCACGAAATGATTTACCCGGGGGACCGGTTAATTGTGCTCGGCGCCAAACCAGACTTAACCAAAGCTTCTGAACTAGTCCAATGACCGACATCGTTATTCCTGCCGCAGCCGCCGGTGAGCGGCTTGATGTTGCATTGGCCGCGGCGACTGGGAAAAGCCGGAGCCAGATTACCAAACTGATCAAGGAAGACAAAATCTTTGTCGACGACCGGCTAGTAACTGGTAGCCAGCTAGCGACTGGTGGCGAGCGCGTTAGAATGGCCAAAATTGAACAGGCTGATTTACCTGAAGTTCCGAATCTACCAATAATCTTCGAAGATAAGGATCTACTTGTTATAGACAAGCCGGCCGGCTTGGTCGTGCACCTGACCGAGACGGGCCGGCCTCAGCCCACAGTTGCAGATTTTGCCTCTACCAAAGTAAAAGATGATGATCTTGAGCGCCCGGGCATTGTCCATCGGCTTGATCGCGATACATCTGGTGTCCTGGTGATTGCCAAAAACCCTGAAGCTAAGAAATGGCTACAAAAACAGTTCCATGATCGGAAAGTGGAGAAGCACTATATTGCGCTGGTCTCTGGGCATTTGAGGGAAGGAGAGGCCACGATCAACCTGCCGATTGGGCGCAGCCGCAAGCAACCAACCAAGCGAGCCGTTACGCCCGGAGCCAGGTCATCTATCACCAAGTACAGGGTTAAGCGAGAGCTGCCCGGCGTCAGTCTCCTAGATGTTGAGTTGGAGACTGGTCGAACTCATCAGATAAGGGTTCATTTTGCGCATCTTGGGCATCCGGTAATTGGAGACAACCTTTATGGCAGCGCCGAGCCAAAGTTGGGTCGCTTTTTTCTTCATGCAGCTAGCCTGACGCTAACCTCACCTTCCGGTAGGCAGATGACATTTTCTAGCCCGCTGCCGACTGAGCTAAAAACCTATTTGGCGGATTTAGAAGGCTATAATAGGTAAATGGAAGCGCCCAAGCTAGTCATGCATCTACAAACATCCCGGTACCTGTCTACGCTGGAGCAGGGTAGCGGAGCCGTGTTACTGCATGGGGAGTTCGGCGTCGGTAAGCGAACCCTGGCCTTAGAGGTCGCCCGTCGGCTAAATTGCTTGGGCTGTAGTGATCAATCTTGTGCTTCGTGTCGCCAAGTGGCCGGTCGTAATCATCCTAATATCAGTGTGGTAGAGCCTGATGCCAAAGGTAAAATTGGGATTGAGGCGGCTCAGGAGCTGCAACACGACTTACAGTATGCTCAGTACCAAGATGGGCGACGTGTTATTATTATTGCCGATGCCGATACCCTCACCATCCCGGCCGCTAATTCTTTGCTGAAGGTTATTGAAGAACCTCCACCTGACACTTTAATCATCATTACAGCCATTAGCCCATCGGCGCTTTTGGATACCATCGTCTCCCGTTGCCGCCCGATATTCGTGGCCAAACCTACGGAGAAGTCCTTGGTGGAGTTTTTGGTAAATCAGTATCATCAGAGTGCCGCCGCTGCCCAAGAACTGGTTCAGCTTAGCCGTGGGCTCCCTGGCTTAGCCGTGAGTTTAGCTATGAATGAGGACGCCTGGGAGCAGCACCGACAAGCCCGGGCCTTGGCCGAAGAGTTTAGCCAGCAAACTTTGTTTGGACGTCTGCAAATTGTAGCCAAACTGGGTAAGGACCCGATAATGACAGAGCTATTGCTCCAGTCGCTCACCCAGTTAAGCCGGGTTTTGACCAGAAGTGGTGAGGCGCCGGGGCTACAGTCGATAATTGACGCTCGCTTAAACATAAAGGCTAATGTTGCACCCAAGATGGCACTGGAGGCTTTAGCGGTGAGATTGCCATGATTGCCCTACTGGTAGTGGCTCTGGCCAGTTTTTTCCTTTACCGCCTTTTGGGGGGCGCTCCAACATTGCGAATTAATCGCAAAAATGCTGCCCAGCAGAATATTACCAAGATAAAGGAACTTTCAGATTATGCTCATCGACTCCGGGTTAGCAACAAATTTACCGGCGCCGAGAAGGTATATCTGCAAATTCTCAAAATTGATCACAAGCACGCCGCAACCTACAGTCGCCTAGGCACACTCTATGTTGCGATGAAAAATCTGGGAGACGCCGTGGAATGCTTTCAGATTGCTGCCCAGCTTTCGCCGTCAGGAAGCACCTACTACAACCTTGGTCTTGGGTACTATGAAAACCGAAATTACCTCAAAGCAGTGGCCGCATTCGAAAAGGCCATTATGTTTGAGCCCTCAGTGCAGCGCCATGTCGGGCTGGCCAAGACTTTTGAAAAGATCGGCGACCCAGCTAAGATGCTCAGTGCCTTAGAGCAAGCCGTTCAGCTTGAGGATAATACCAAAGTACTGTGGATGCTCGGCGAAGCTTACGCATCGGCAGGCCGCCCAGAGGATGCCATGAAAGCCTTTGAGCGGCTAATAGCACTAGATGCCAAGGATACCCGAGCCAAAAAGGCGCTCGCTGAAGTTAAAGTGCAACTGTCTAAGCCCTCTAGCGATCTTGGAAAAGCCGGCGCCGCCTAAGTGACTATTATGTGCCAGTCTGGACGGTAAATACTACCGTCCTCTTGTCGTATTGACCAATCTTGGACTTGAATGTGCCACTGCAGGTTATAAGGTTCAATCCTTTTTGTCCCAGCTTGACTGGTGTTAGGGCCGCCGCCATATCAACGTTGTTGTAGGCATACTGCTTGATACTTACGACTTGGTAAGTAAATACTTTATTGTCACCGCGCTCAATCTGGATAGTGTCACCCGTGGCCAGGCTGGTCAGGCCATTGAATATCCCCGGCACGCTCGAGCCCTGTCGGTGGCCGTCTATCACCACGGCCCCTGGTTCTCCCGGTTTGGCACTGCCATCGTACCACCCGGTATCATAGACGTTGCTCGGCGCTTGCAGTTGGTTCTTGGAATCCACGCCCAGTCTTTTCACCCTGGCTTTGACCCCTATTTTTTTGATGTCTATAAAGCGGGGCAGGTCGGGAGCTACTGTATAGTTATCAAAACTGGGCTTAATTTCACTCAGAGAAGAGTCGCTTTGACTGGTATCACTTGGTTTTGGGGTCGAAATTGTGCCGTTATGCCAGCTTGTAAAACCCCCATAGAGTCCGGCCAGTAAGGTGAACGATGCTATCAAGTTAATAGCGAATCTAAGTCTATGGCCGCTTTTCTTTGGCTTTTCTTCAATCTCGGGCTGTGGAACCTGGGTACCTGTTAGGGGTGCCGGACGACCGGAATTGCTATTTTGGGCCGATACTTTCGTTATGCCATCTAAATTCATAGGCCATGCCGCATAAATCTCCTAGACGCGGCTGCTGTACCCAGGGCAGTTGATATTAATCCAACGATCAATAGGAGGCTGCTTGCTGCTGCACCACCTCCCGTATTCGGTGCACCAGGTACATTCAGGGCTGTTAAGACAACATCATTGCCGGTTCCACCTACATAAGAAACCCTAAAGATGTGGCCGCTCAATGTTAGAGCGGACCCCTCGGGGAGGTTATTGAAAGTGCCGGTAACGGCGTCGGTACCATCGTTGTCTATGATTGTGAAGCTATCGCCAGCCTTAGGGCTGAATCCATTGAGCAAGCTAAGGCTAAGGGTGGCATTGTTTAGATTTACTGTGCCTGTTACTTGGGTTTGGTCATAGTCGGTGCAAGCCGTAGTGCCAGCTATTTGGACTGTGTAGGTTCCGCTGAGGGTTAAGTTACCACTGCTCAAGCAGCCTGGTGAATGGCCCGGGGAGAGGTTGCCGCCTGAGTTAACTGTTAGAGTTCCGGTTACGGTCCCAGTACCTTCCAGCGTACCGCCACTTTGTACTGTTACATTACCCAGCTTTCCGTCTAGGATAAGAGTTTCATTATTTGCCACCGTATAGTCAGTATTAGAGTAATCTTTATCGGAGCTAATTGTGCTGGTTGTGGTACCGTCGTCGTTGGCGGTGAGGGTGTATGGGAGGGGTTGAAAGGGCTGGGAACTGTAGCTTTCACTAAAACTTCCGCCAGAGGCTAATTGCGTTAGTCCCGTGCCATCAATGTTCATGCTGTACACGTCACCTCTGGAATAATTCGCACTGTATATAGTAGAGACGATTTTCTTACCATCTGGCGAGAAGGCAGTTGAATCCTCTTGCGTTACTGAATTGGTGATATTAATCGGGTTGCTGCCGTCAGTATTGGCAACAAAAATGTCTGTGCTGGCGCCAGTATCACCGTAAAAAGCAATCTTATTACCATCTGGAGACCAGCTAGCATAACCTTTGCTCGAGGCACCGTTTGTTATTTTTGTGGGGTTACTGCCGTCGGCGTTCATGGTGTAAATCTGATATGTGCTGTCGCGATCACTATTGAAGGAGATTTTGGTGCCATCCGGTGACCACGCCGGGCTGTAGTCAAAACCTGCAGCATTGGTTAGTCGGGCGGGGTTACTGCCGTCGGCGTTCATTACGTAAATTTCTCGATTGCCGTCACGCTGGCTAACAAAAACTAACTTGGTGCCGTCCGGTAACCACGCCGGATTTTCGTCTTGGGCGGAATTATTAGTCAGGCGGGTCTGGTTGCTGCCATCAGCGTTCATGGTGTAAATCTCGTAGTTACCTGTGCGGTTAGAATAAAAGGCTATCTTAGTCCCATCCGGGGACCAAGCAGGATTGTAATCAAAACCACTATCATTTGTAAGTCGGGTAAGGTCACTGCCGTCGGCATTAGCGGTATAGATTTCTGGGTTGCCGTCACTACGGTCACTATCAAAAGCTATTTTGCCGTTGAGGTATTTGGTCTGCGTTGTGGATGCTTTGGCAGGCAGTATGGTGCTCGCAGTCACAGCCACAAAGGCAATTAATATAAATGCAGGTAAATACTTAACTAACACAACCTATTTGCACCACCAAGTTTAGTCCTATCTATTATTACGCTTAAGGTTAGGAGGGTCAAGAAAGCTACGCTACGTAGTCAGTATTGATAGCCCAACCGAGACAGTGGTATGCTAATCTGGTTATATCGCCGTATGCCGATGTAGCTCAGGGGCTAGAGCAACTGTTTTGTAAACAGTAGGTCGTGGGTTCGAATCCCTCCATCGGCTCCATGCCCAAGTAGCTCAGTGGTAGAGCACTTCCATGGTAAGGAAGGGGTCGCGAGTTCAATCCTCGCCTTGGGCTCCATTAAACTGACATGCCGGGTTACCCAAGCGGTCAACGGGGGCTGACTGTAAATCAGCTGGTGTACGCCTTCGGGAGTTCGAATCTCTCACCCGGCACCATTTAAGTCAATGTAGCTCAAAATACTAGAGCAGCATCGGCTCCAGAATCCACAGGAAGGAAAAATATGGCTAAGAAAAACCGACCATTCATCGCGCTGGAGTGCGTTGAATGCCACAATCGAAATTACACGACTACCAAGAATCCGAAGAATACTACGGATCGTTTGGTACTGAACAAATTCTGCCGCCACGACGGCAAAGTCACCGAACACCGCGAAAGCAAGTAAACTCCTTAACGAAATAAAAACCGCAAACCAAGCGTAGCTGTTTGCGGTTTTTAGAGGAGAAATTACGGCGTAAGCGGAAGTAATTAGGTATAATTACGGAGGCTGAAAGCCTAATTTTGACGAAGGGGTATAGCTCAGTTGGCTAGAGCACAGGTCTCCAAAACCTGGTGTCGGGGGTTCGAGTCCCTCTACCCCTGCCAAGCAATAATTTGAGGGCGCCCATGGCAACCAACACACCGCAAACTGGTAAGGACTACAAAGGCAACAAGTTATCTGATTTTCAGCATCGTGTAGTTGCTGAGCAGGCTACGGATACACCTTTTACAGGCATCTATGTCGATAACCATGAAAAGGGTATGTATAAATGCGTGGTTTGTGGACAGGATCTGTTTTCATCTGATACTAAATTTGAATCTGGCAGTGGCTGGCCAAGTTTCTATGACGCTGTAGATAAGTCTCATGTAAAGTTCACGGACGACCACAGTCTTGGCATGAGTCGAGTCGAAATCAGCTGTGCCAACTGCGGAGCACATCTCGGCCACCTTTTCCCAGATGGGCCGAAGGATAAAACCGGTCAAAGATATTGCATTAACTCGAGCTCGCTAGCCTTTGAGCCTAAAAATGGCTAAAGCAGTCGCCACCCTGGCCGGTGGCTGTTTCTGGTGCCTAGAGGCAGCTTATGAGCGCGTTAAGGGCGTGGGTGATGTAATTTCGGGCTATGCGGGCGGCGAAGTTGCCAATCCGACCTATGAGCAAGTCTCCAGTGGCCGGACCCGTCACGCCGAAGCCGTCCAAATACCTTTTGACTCCGAAGTAATCGGCTATCAAGAAATTCTAGATATTTTCTGGGCCATACATAATCCGACAACCCCAAACCGCCAAGGTGCCGATGTTGGTTCTCAGTACCGATCGATCATTTTCTATCAAGATGATCAGCAAAAAAAGGCGGCTGAAGAATCCATAAAAAAGGTGGCCGAGCTATGGCCGGACCCGATAGTCACGGAACTCGTGCCAGCTGGGGAGTTTTATAAGGCCGAAGATTACCACCAAGACTATTTTCGTAAAAACCCCACGGCCGCATATTGCCAGATCATTATTAATCCCAAGCTCGAAAAGCTGATCAAAGAATACTCGGAAAAGCTAAAGCCTTCTGCATCCTGAATTCTAAATCCTGGATCCTCACAAAAGCATAAGCGCAATTGACTTTTACAGGTTAACCCCAGATACTAGGACGCATGGATTTAAACACCAAAGTCATGCCGCCAGCCGATACGGTGGCTCAAGCCTGGACGGGCCATTACGACTCACACGGCGAGATGGAGGAGGCTGATTGTGTTATAGGTTTTGCCTTTGGCTACCGAGGCAAACCCGATCAACGAACTCCCGGATTAAGCAATCAGGACTTGGCGAACATTGCACTCAAAGATTACGACGAATTTCCCAAGATTTTTCAATTCGAGATCGCCGATGCCTACCGCGAAATTCAAGCACCGGATTATAAAGATGTTTTCCAGCTTAAAAAGCATCGAATTAAAGGTAAATATCTAGATACCCGCGAGGTGGCCTACCAGGCCAAGCAGATTATGGATAAACAGGGCTGGAAGAAGGCGATTATCCTGGCTCATCCCTACCATGTGCCGCGTTGTGACTTGGTTTGCCAGAAGCTAGGCATTGAGACCATCGTTACCGACCACCTGCGCGGCGCCGTGGAGTTCGACCCGCAGTCAACGCAGAAATGGACGGCTAATCTGGAGGCCTGGCGTGGTTACGAGCCTCAGGCGTTACTATATTACTCACTGAAGGGATGGTTATGACCAAAGTTAAGCAAGTGGTAATTGTCGGTGGAGGGTTCGCCGGCGTAAAGGCAGCCAGGGAGCTGACTCGAGATCGCCGCTTTCAGGTTACATTGATCTCTAACCGCCCCACCTTTGAATATCACGCCGCCCTCTATCGCTCAGCTACGGGCCGCTCACAGCTAGAAGTAGCAGTGCCCCTAAAGGAGATTTTTGCCAAAACCAAGGTTAAGCTAATCGAAGACGAGGTGGTGGAAATTGATGCGACGACTCGCGAGGTGAAAACTGCCAAAAAACACAGCTTCGCTTATGACGAGCTCATTTTGGTAATGGGCAGTGTCACGGCCTACTTCGGAATCAAGGGACTGCCAGAATACTCTTACACCATTAAAACTATTGATGAAGCTGAGAGGCTGAAAAAGCATCTCCATACCGAACTAACCGGTACCCACAAGCCGGATCTGAACTACGTGGTTGTGGGGGCCGGTCCAAGTGGCATTGAACTAGCGGGGGAAATGGTCAGCTACCTCAAACAAATCCGCGGCCGCCACGGAGTTAATAAGCCTTTTCATATTGATTTAATTGAGGCCGCGCCGCGGATTCTACCTAATCTACCTGAAGGATTTTCTCGCCGTATCCACAAGCGCCTGGAATCGCTGGGGGTCCGGATCTACACCAGCACGGCTGTTAAGGGCGAAACGGCCGATATGCTACAGCTCCCCGAGGGGGACATTAAAACGCATACCGTCATTTGGACGGCTGGCATGACCAACGCCCCATTCTTCAAGGCTCACGATCAGCTATTTAAGATCGGAAAAGGTGGCAAGGCCGAGGTGGATGCCCACCTGCAAGCCGCGCCACACATCTGGGTCGGCGGCGATAGTGCCATGACGGCTCAAACGGGCTGGGCGCAGACCGCCATTTATGATGGCAAATATATTGCTGATAGTATCAAGCGCCAGGCCTCCGGCGAGCAACCAGAAGCTTATAACCCGCCCCAACCAATCGGCGCTATTCCGGTTGGGCCAGGGTGGTGTGCGGTTAATATGTCCGGTCGGCAGATTTACGGTTACCGTGGCTGGCTGGTTCGCCGCTGGAGTGATCTCAAACTGTACCGCAGCGTTATGCCAGCTAGGCTGGCCGTACGCAGCTGGTTGATGGGCCGGCAAGTCGAGGAAGACTGCCCGCAGTGCCGCCGAGCTTGATTTAAGGTATCCTAGTACCCATGAGCAAATATCAAGTCATTACGGTTGCTGAAAGCCTGGATAATATTGGCAACCCAGTCACAATACGTGGCTGGGTACATACAGTTCGAGATATGGGGCAAATTGCCTTCATAGAGTTGCGTGATCATACTGGTATTCTGCAGCTGGTGGAGGATGATATTAAAAAACTGCCTAAGCTAGGTCAGGAATACGTTATTGAGGTGTCAGGAACGGTCCGCGAGCGGGGTGAGCGTTATGTTAATAAGAAGTTACTGACCGGCACGGTAGAACTTGGTCTAGATACGGTCGCGGTGCTAAATGAGTCCATTGACTTGCCATTTGAGGTTAAAAAGGACACCTCGGTCGTAAATGAAGAGCTGCGCCTCAAGCATCGCTATCTTGACCTTCGCAATGATCGGATGGCGGGGAACCTGAAGCTGCGTCATCGGGTCATAAAATTCATTCGTGATTATTATGATCAGCAGGGCTTTATTGAGGTCGAAACACCACTTCTGACTAAAGGCACACCTGAAGGAGCTCGAGAGTTTTTGGTGCCCTCACGCTTGCACGCCGAAAATTTTTACGTCCTTCCTCAATCACCACAGCAATTTAAACAGTTGCTGATGGTTGGCGGCATCGGACGGTACTTCCAGATCGCTCGCTGTCTCAGAGATGAGGACCAACGAGGAGATCGGCAGCCGGAATTTACCCAGCTGGATGTTGAGATGTCATTTGTGTCGCAGGAAAACATTCTGCAGCTAACCGAGGAGATGGTGATAGCGCTGGTGAAATCAGTGGCTCCGGAAAAACCGTTGAAGGCTCCCTTCCCCAGACTGACCTATGCGGAAGCGATGGAGAAGTACAAATCAGATAAGCCCGACCTGCGTAAGAATAAAAAGGATGACAATGAACTGGCATTTGTCTGGGTAACTGACTTTCCGTTGTTTGAGATAAACGCGGAAACCAGCAAGCTGGATGCCGTCCATCATCCATTTACGCGACCAATCGATGAGGACTTAGATCGTCTAGGTAGAAAATCAGATGGAGTTCGGGCGGCTGCCTACGACCTGGTTTTGAACGGCTATGAGATTGGGGGCGGCTCGCTGAGAATCCATGAGCGCGAGTTGCAGGAGAAGATATTTAAACTGCTAGGCCTTGATGCCAAAGAAATTAATGAGCGTTTTGGCCACCTACTAGAGGCTTTTAAGTACGGCGCGCCGCCACACGGCGGTATTGCACTCGGTCTCGACAGGTTAATTATGATCCTGGCCGGGGAGCCAAACATTCGCGAAGTTATGGCCTTTCCCAAAACGGGCGATGCTCGCGATCCACTGACCGGAGCGCCGGCTTCTATGCCGGCGAAACGGCAGGCCGAAGTCCATATTAAGACGATTCCGTCCAAGGGCTAATGATTAGGCGAGTACTGGCGACGGCCGCCCTATTATTAGTGCCATCTGGCACGTTTGCTGATGATGCCGCCACCCTGGGGCCGCAAACCGGCGCTTCGTCGACCTCCAGCCCCCAGACCCTAAATCTGCTTCAACCTGCCAACCCGTCATCGCTGCAGCCAACTGGGTCAAGCACCCAAACCGGCAGTAGCGCCAATGATCTGCAGAGCAGCCCGGCTGACGCGGCCAAACTGCTTGTCCAAGGTGATGGGGACGGTCAGCAAGAAGTTGGATCAAGTTGGGATTTGGGATGGTTATGGTATTTACTACTTACTTGCTTGGCTGCCACCACGGCTACGGCTTCAGCCGTCCTGTGGCAGCGTCGCCGCTCGAGCAGCCCACCGTTACTATCTAAGAAACGGCCTAAGAAGAAAACTACGAAGCCAAAAACTAGGCGAAAATCCTAACTGATCTGCACAGCCGTTTGTGATATTACACAAAAATGCCTGTGGGTATGTGGAAAGATTGTGCTTATGCTTCAATTGCGATTAAATAAAATAGATGAAGTGTCAGAACTGCGGGTCAACCGACATTATCGATATCCAAGGCCAGAAGTACTGTATAAACTGCGGCCAACAGGTTATGGTGGCTACACCAAAGCCTACTTCGAAGCCGCCCGCAACCCCGAAAGCTAAGGGTAAAACGGCGCCCAAGGCCCAGGCTCAATCTGTGGGTCGGACCCTAAACCTTAAGCCAATGCCGGATAATGCCAATCATCCCGAAGACATTAGGCCCCATCCTTGGCGCTTTACTGCCGGTCTTTCACTGTCTGTCGCGCTACCGGTGGGGCTGGCCGTTGCCGCTAGCCTCGGGCTGCAGTTAGACCGTGATATTAGCCTATACCTACTCTTGGTATCGGTTCTGGCTACCTGCGTTAGCCTGGTGATGTCCCAAGCTGCTCTGATGTACGGCCTGTCGAAAAATCAAGACGGTCGGATTAGCGCCCGTCGTCAGTGGTGGCAAGCGGCGCGCAGCGGCTTTATGGACCTGCTGAATCTGGACTTGATGTGGATCATCGGGTTTTTACTCATTATCGCGGCGGGGTTTGGGGCACTGCAAGCCACAAGTTTGCTACCGACAGATAGCTGGTATCGTCCTGTTTCTCTAGTCGCAGCTAATATCCTCCTCGCCTGGGTACTGATCGGGCTATTCACTGCCCGCAGAATGGCCATCCCGGCAGTGGTGGTTGGTGGGCTAACAGCTTGGCAGGGCCTGAAAATTGGCTGGCGGGCCTATCTCCGCTTCGGTGGCAAGCTGGCAGTAGCCAGTACCGAAACCGTGCTGATCCGAGTTGCCACTAGCATCTTGATTGCCGCCATGGTATTAGCCTTGGTTAGAATAGGCAGTCAGTGGGACACTCTATCCCAAGCTGTGGCGGCCGGCGCCATGACAGCCGGGGGTATCTTTGTACTTTTTGTGGTGAGTCTGCAGGTTGAGCTTAAATTATGGTTGGCTCAATACCGCTTTTGGCTGCCGGCCACGCATCCCGCCGGTCGGGCCAAGTTGCTGGCTGGGCGCCGCGGCCGCTAATGCATTGACGTTTTCAACAGATTAAAGTAGAATTGCCTCAAGAAAAGCCGCCGGGCTTTTTAAAATTGCTTAAATTAGGAGCATCAGTGAACCGCTTGTTCAGCTATCTGGGCCAGTCCTGGGATGAGCTCAAGAAGGTGGTTTGGCCCAGCCGGCCGACTGCCATCAGACTGACTCTTACGGTTATCGTGTTTTCACTGGCGCTGGCAGCTTTCATTGGGGCGATTGATTACATCTTTACCCAGGCGCTGCAGAAACTAATCTTAAAGGGATAAAATGGCGGAAACTTCAACCAAAAATTGGTATGTCATTCACACCTACTCGGGCTATGAAGACCGAGTGGCTGAGAACTTGCGCCAGCGGATAGAAACCATGGATATGGCCGACAAGATCTTTGATGTCATCGTGCCCAAAGAAAATCAAATCGAGATTAAGAACGGTCGCCGTCGAATTGTCGAACGCCGCATCTTCCCGGGTTACGTACTGGTTCAGATGGATGTAACCGAGGACAGTTGGTATGTGGTACGCAACACTCCTAATGTGACCGGATTTGTGGGCAGCGGTACCACCCCGACCCCTATTGATTCCGAAGAAATCCGGCATATCCAGAAGCGTATGGGTGTGGAGGAGCCAAAATACAAGATTGACTTCAGTGTAGGCGAAACCGTTAACATTACCGATGGGCCGTTCAAGGGCTTTGATGGTTCAGTTAATGAGATTGATGAGCAAAAGGGCAAAATTAAAGTATTGGTTAACATGTTCGGCCGGGAAACCCCCGTTGAACTAGACAGCCTACAGGTAAAGAAAATATGAAATCTTTGAAATTGCTAAGTTTGGATGCAGTTCAAGGAAGCCGCGAAACACGGAGCGAGGCGTACCCAGATGTACGTAGAGTGAGTATTGCAGCGGATAACGCTGAAATGCACCAAAATGAGGAATTTTAGATGGCTGAGCAGAAAAAAGTAAAAGCGAATATCAAATTTAGAATTGGCGCCGGCAAGGCAACGCCCGCCCCGCCGGTCGGTTCGCTGCTGGGTGCTCAGGGTATTCAAACCATGGAATTCATTAACCAATTCAATGAGCAAACCAAGGATATGGGGAATGTCGAAGTAGCAGTAAATGTGGCAATCTTCGAAGACCGCACCTTCACCTTCACCGTCAAAGGTGAGCCTATAGCTCGGCTAATTAAGCGAGCTGCCGGTGTCGACAAAGGCGCTGGTAACCCGTTAAAAGATAAGGTTGCCAAGCTTACTAAGAATCAAGTTCGGGAAATTGCCGAAGCCAAGATGGCAGACTTAAACGCCAACGACCCAGAAGCTGCCTTTAAGATGGTGGCGGGTTCCGCCCGGAGCATGGGCATCACCGTCGAAGAATAAATAACTAGTTGTGGGAGCTCGTAACCCGAGCGCTCGGACCACGGAGGAATTATGGCCAAGAAAGAAGCTAAAGAAGAAATTATAGAAACACCTCACGATGAGGTAGTTGAACCCTTTGTCGAAACTACTAGCGAAGTAGTTGACCAAAGCGAGATAGACGAAGGAGACGAGGCTGCCGAGCCTAAAGCCGCAAAAGCCGGCAAGCGCAGCGCTAAGGCCCAGCGAGAAGCTGAAGAGGCTGAACATAAACCAGAAGCCAAAGAAGAAAAAGTCAAACCTAAGGTCAAGCACGTTCCAAATATGAAGAAGCGCTACGGTAAGAACTACCTGGCCGCCAAGGAAATGATCGAAAAGGGCAAGTTCTACGAACTTACGGAGGCTTTGGAGCTGGTTAAACGAACCGCTAAGGTGAAGTTTGATCCTTCAGTAGAAATCCATGTCAACCTAGGCGTCGACCCACGCCAGGCCGATCAAATGGTGCGCTCCACCGTGGTTCTGCCAGCCGGAACCGGCAAAACTTTACGGGTAGCCGTGCTCACATCTCCAGATAAATCTGCCGACGCTAAGTCAGCCGGTGCCGATATTGTCAGCGAAGGTGATCTGATCGATAAGATTGATAAAGGCCAGATGGATTTTGATGTCCTGATTGCCACACCGGATATGATGGCCAAGCTCGGCAAGGTAGCGAAGGTACTTGGACCACGCGGCCTAATGCCTAACCCGAAGAGTGGCACTGTGACCGCCAATATTAAAAGTGCCGTCGAACAAGCCAAAGCTGGTAAGGTTGAATTCCGCATCGACAAGCAAGCCATCGTTCACCTGGCAATTGGAAAGGCTAGCTTCGATGTGGCTAAGCTCGAGGACAACGCTAAGGCCGTAATTGATGCGATCCTAAAGTCTAAGCCTTCTGCCACTAAGGGAACTTACGTGAGAGCTATGTCACTGACTACCTCGATGGGCCCTGGCATTAAGTTGGATGTCCAGAAGGCCATCGCCGCCGCCAATCCCAAACGCTAAACACTCGATAACAAAAGCCGCCTTCGGGCGGTTTTTGGTTTATGCTAATATACTCCTCAGATAAGTGGTGAGGTGAGTTGAAACTTATCTTACTTTAAAAACTCGGCAGCAAGGATTGTAATGGACGAGACCGCTGCACCTCCGGCTGATCCGCAGCCGGTGCTGGGCGCGGTCTTTTCGGACCGCGAGATCTTGGCAGCTAGGGAAACGGGTCAGATCGTGATTGACCCGTTCGTACCAGAAAACGTCAACAGCTCCAGCGTGGATGTGCGCCTGGCCAACAACTTTTATCGGATGGAAGGCCCAGACACTCAGGACACGCTCAATCCCATGGACGAGGAGTCGGTGAGGTCTTACTACAAGGGCCCCTTCAAGGGCGAGCCCAACGCTGTCTGGTGTGCCAAGCACCATCGGACGCCTTTCCGTGGCCTTTCCCCAGAACATCCGATCGTGGTACTGCGTCCGCATGAGCGAGTGTTGGCCCACACCGTCGAAAGCATCGGCATTCGCTACCGTGGTACGACGCTGATGAAGGCTCGGTCGACCCTAGGGCGTCTTGGCATCGTGGTGTGCAAAGACGCGGGCTGGGGTGACACCGGCTACATCCGGCAGTGGACCATGGAGATCCAGAACGACAACAACGCCTCAGTGGTTCTGCCGTATGGCATGCGGGTGGCCCAGATCGTGTTTTTCCATATGGAAGCCGCCGATATCGATTACGGCCTTACAGGCAAATACCAGCAAGGCACCGATCCCGGAGAGCTCAAGCAGCTCTGGACCCCGGAGGCGATGTTGCCGAAGTCGTACAACGACACCCTCATCCTGCCCGAGGACTTGTAAGGGGCGCGGAGAAATCTGCGTCCCTTTTGGTTTGGTTAAGATTTTTTGACTTAAACGCACCAAAGCTCTTGTGCTAATTTAATGGCGCCTTAGGGGAACATTGGACAAAAGAGGAGTCATGTACGCCTGCGAAATCCTAAAGGACTCGCTCAACTCACGCGGTCATCGCTTGACCACTATGGAAATCACCTACCCGCGAATCGTTCATGGTGAGGTGATGACCCATCGCAAGACCAGCCGAAACTCAGCTTCGTCGAGGGCCAAGCCGCTTGAGTGGGTAATTGCTCAGGTTCGCCGGGATCCTTTCATTCCCGAATTCTGGGGCAAGAACCAGAAGGGTATGCAAGCCTACGAGGAGCTGACTGGTTGGCGCCGGTGGTTTGCAAAAAGGACCTGGAAAACTGCCATGCACATGGCATTGGTTCTGGCGAGGATGTTGGACAAGCTGAACCTGCATAAGCAGCTCGGCAACCGCATCCTGGAGCCGTTCTGCTGGCATACCATCGTGATCACGGCGACGGACTGGGGCAACTTTTTTGCCCTGCGGACCGACAAGGCTGCACAGCCGGAGATTCGCCGGATTGCCCTGCTCATGCAGGAGGCTTACGAAACCAGCGTGCCAAAAGTACTGACGCCGGGTGAGTGGCATAAGCCCTACGTTGATGATGATGAAGGCTTCTCCGAGATGGACGGAGTCAAAGTGTCTACCGGCCGTTGCGCCCGAAATAGCTACGGCACTCAACACGACAAACGAGCGGCTGAGCGAGAGATTGCCATGCACGATGGATTGATCGCCGACGGGCACATGTCGCCAACGGAGCATCAGGCCAGAGGTCTCACCGATGAAGAGTGGGATCTTCTGGATCGTCTCGCTGAAACAATTCGCACCTCTAATGAGGGAAACGCGCAGTACCGCACGACTCTTCTCGAATCGGTTTACACCATCGGCAACTTCAAGGGCTTCATGCAGTACCGCAAAACCATCCCCTTCGAAGACGACTATTCCAAGGTGCTGGCGGCGGCCGAGCTCCAGCCCGCCTGAGGCCACCCCGGGCCCCTAGACTTCAAGTTTGGGGGCCTTTGGCCATCTGTTGACAGGTAGAGCCTCGTCTGTTATTATCTTCAAAGATTACTGAAGACCGGAGCAGCCGAGAGGCTTAATTCGCTCCCTAGGTACACACCAATTGTGTTAACGTCTTTGGCTGATCGCCAAATTTTTTGTTTTAGGATACTCATATGGCTATTACCAGAGCTGAAAAAGAACAAGCAGTTGAGCAACTACAGTCTGATTTGAGTCAGTTAAAGCTGGCGGTGATGACGGATTACCGCGGCTTAACTGTGACGGAAATTAGCGAGCTACGTGCCAAGCTGCGCGAAGCCGGTATTAGTTATAGAGTCACCAAAAACACCCTGCTGCGCCTAGCCGCTAGCAACACTCCGGCTCTTAAGGACATTGATCCGACTACCTTTACCGGCCCTATGGCTTTGGCCTTGTCGACCGAAGATGAGATAGAACCAGCCCGGGTGGTGTTCCAATATGCTAAGACGCATGACGCCCTAGAAATTGTCGGTGCCATCACCGGCGACGGGCAGGTCCTAAGCCCAGCTGAGGTTAAAGCTCTGGCCACTCTGCCAACCCGTGAGCAATTAATTGCCCAGGTTGTAGGTACCATTGCTGCACCGCTATCTGGTTTGGTGGGAGTTATGGGCGCCAATGTGCGAGGCATTGTCACAGTACTAAATGCAATAAAAGAAGCTAAGGAGTAAATAATGGCTGAAAACGAAGTAACCGAAGAGAAAAAAGAAGTACCGGCTAAATTTAAAGATTTGGTTGGGCAAATCGATAAGCTCAGCGTTGTCGAGCTTTCCGAACTAGTAAAGGTTTTGGAAGACCACTACGGTGTGTCTGCTGCTGCCCCTATGGCTGTAGCTGCTGCTCCAGCGGCTGGTGGTGAGGAAGCTGGTGGCGAGGCAGAAAAGAGCGCTTACACAGTTATGCTGACCGCTGCCGGCGACCAGAAGATCAATGTCATCAAGGCTGTCCGTGAAATCACAGGGCTGGGTCTAGCCGAAAGCAAAGCCTTGGTTGATGGTGCTCCGAAGCCACTGAAAGAAAACGTGGCCAAGGCCGAGGCTGAAGAGGCCAAGAAAGCTCTTGAAGAGGCCGGCGCCAGCGTCGAACTCCAGTAAGATTTGTCAAAAGGCAAGTTATCTGGTTGAATAAGGGTAATTTGAACGGATACCAAAATAAAAGTGGCTGAGCTGGCAGATAAGCAGTTAAAAACCCTAAAAAAGCTGATCGAGACGGCTGAAACCAACCTGGCTGGAGCCAAAGAGCTCCTGGCCGGCTTGGTGGGCGAAGATGACACAGTTGTTCCCAACCAAACCCATGTCACTGGAAAGGTGATTGAGGGCACCTTTGACGGCCAAAATATGGTAGGTCCGGATGGAAAACTGTATCCAATCCCGGCCAACTACGCCTCCAAATCAAAATTGGTCCAAGGCGACATGCTTAAACTGACAATCGGCGACGACGGCGCCTTCTTATACAAGCAGATTGCACCGGTTCAGCGCCGTAAATTAATTGGCACACTCAACCTTAAAGACGGCCAGTACTATGTGGAAGCCCAAGGCACGGATTATCGAGTGCTATTTGCCAGCGTAACCTACTATAAGGCCCAGCCGGGTGATCAAGTCACTATTGTGCTACCTGACGAGACCCAGGCCGACTGGGCAGCCATAGAAGCGGTATTAGCATAAGCTTTTCCCCAAACTGTTAACAACCAACACCTAGAAATAGCCCTTCCTGGCGAGTATAATTACCATTAGTAGTAAGGTCGTGGGGGTTATTTTTGTCTCAGATTGCGCTGTACCGGAAGTACCGCAGCCGCAACTTCGATGAAGTTATTGGCCAGTCGCATATTATTGCCACCTTGTCGAATGCCATCGCCAGCGGTCGGTTTAGTCATGCTTATCTATTAACGGGCCCTCGTGGCACAGGTAAAACCAGTGTGGCGCGGCTGATCGCCCGATCCGCTAACTGCACGGGCCAGCCCCAGCCTTGTGGTAAATGCACTAACTGTTTAACGGATATTGGCAGTCATCTGGACCTTATCGAAATTGATGCGGCCTCAAATCGTGGCATCGATGACGCCAGGGCTCTGCGCGAAAAGATGTCCAGTGCGCCTTCCATGGGCAAATATAAGGTTTACATTATCGACGAAGTTCACATGCTGACTACGGAGGCTTTTAATGCCTTGCTAAAAAGCCTGGAGGAACCCCCAGAGCACGCCATCTTCATCCTAGCCACCACTGAGGCCCATAAAGTCCCGGAAACCATCATTTCCCGAACCCAACGCTTTAGCTTTAAGCCGATCCGAGATCAAGATATCAAATCTCATCTGGCAGCCATAGCCAAAAAAGAGAAGATCCAGATTAACGACGCCGCTCTTGAGGTGATTGCCGCCCATAGCCGCGGCGGGTTCCGGGATGCCATCAGCTTGCTCGATCAGCTGGCCGGGAGTGGCCCCGGACCTTTTGCCGATCAATCCGTCTTAGATCTGCTGGGGTACGCCGATCCGAAGGTAATCGAGGGCATAATTGAGGCTACAATTAAACAAGACGCCCCAGCTGCTTTGGCCAAAATTGATGAGTCTCTGCTATCTGGTACCCAGGCAGGACAGTTGATCTCTGGCCTTCTGACCGCTTGGCGCGCCAGGTTACGCGCAAGCCTGCAAAGCCAGTCCGGCGATTTACTCCAGATATCTGGGATGATTGACAACCTCATTAGCGCCTCCAAATCTCCCTGGCCGGAGCTGGCTCTCGAGGCCGCTGTGGCGCGCGCCGTCGCCCCCGTAACGCCTGAGGTTAACCCGCCAGCCACCGTAGCCGCCGCTAAGTCTGCCCCCGCAACCAAGCCACCAACCGCCAAAACCACCCCACCGGTTTCTACACCGGTTGAGAACCCGACAGGGGATCTTTGGATGAAGGCCTTGACCCAAATTAAGCAGCGCAACAACTCGCTCTACGCCTTACTCCGCTCATCCTGCAATGTCCGTTTTGAAGGTGAGGAGCTGATCCTCGGCTGCCGCTTTGGCTTCCATCGCGACCGCTTAAAGGAAGCTAAGAATATGCAGATCATCGACCAGGCTCTGTCACGGGTGTATGGGCGGAAATTTAGCGTCCTGGTACAGCTCGATACTGCTCCCGTGCCGGCTGCTGTTGATAGTAATGCCGAGTTGATGTCTTCGGCGCTGGAAATATTAGGTGGCGAGGTCATCGATGGCTGAGGCGAAGCTCCAGGTGCCACCCCAGAATATCGACGCTGAGGCGAGCTTGCTTGGGTCTATTTTGATTGATAAAGAGGCCATTATTAAGATTGCCGATATTGTTGGGGTCAGCGATTTCTACGTTGATCGGCACAGTCTGATATTTGGGGCCATCCTCGACCTGTATGAAGCCCGCCAACCACTTGACCTACTGACTTTGTCCAACAAACTAGAAGAAGTTAAAGAGCTGGACAAGATTGGTGGCGCCGCCTACCTGACCGAACTGATTGAAAAAGTTCCAACCTCGGCTCACGTAGTGCATTATGCCCAGATTGTCGCCCACAAAGCGACCTTACGGCGGTTGATCGGTGCCGCCGGTCAGATCACCGCTCTTGGTTATGACGAAAGTTCGCCCCTGGATGGCTTACTTGACAAGGCCGAGCGAACCTTATTTGATGTGTCACAAAAGCATTTGAAGCAGAACTTTATTCCCATTGGATCAGTTCTAGCCGAATCCTTTGATCGGCTGGACGAACTACACAAGGATAAAAACAGTCTGCGGGGCATTCCCACCGGGTTCAAGGGTCTCGATAACGTTTTGGCCGGCCTACAGAAATCCAACCTGGTTATCCTGGCCGCCCGCCCCAGTATGGGTAAGACCACCCTGGCCCTGAACATCGCCCACCATGTGGCGGTCAAAGAAGGTATCCCGGTGGGCGTTTTCTCTCTTGAAATGAGTAAGGAAGAATTAATTGACCGCTTGCTAGCGGCAGAGTCGGGGATTGATTCGTGGAAGCTGCGTAATGGACGGTTAGAAG
The DNA here is from genome assembly GCA_035479795.1 of Saccharimonadales bacterium (SeqCode). Taxonomy (GTDB): domain Bacteria; phylum Patescibacteriota; class Saccharimonadia; order UBA4664; family SCTI01; genus DATIII01. The sequence goes on along the minus strand of DATIII010000008.1, from coordinate 14,920 downwards.
ACAGTGACTTCCCCAAGATTAACGACGCCATGGCCGTGCTCTCGGAAGCGCCCTTTTATATCGATGATTCCTCGATGGCTAATGTCATGGAAATGCGCACCAAAGCTCGGCGACTACAGAGCCAACACGACCTTGGCCTGATTGTAATTGATTACCTTCAGCTAATGAGTGGCCGTGGTGGCAACGACAACCGTGTACAGGAGATTTCTGAGATATCACGCGGTCTTAAAGCCTTAGCCCGTGAACTTAATGTGCCGGTTATCGCTTTAAGCCAGCTGAATCGATCAGTGGAATCGCGCAGCCCCGCAATTCCTCAGCTATCCGATCTTCGTGAATCGGGCTCGATCGAACAAGATGCCGACGTCGTAATGTTTATTTATCGAGACGACTACTACAACAAAGATTCAGAGGCGCCTGGCACTGCCCAGATCCTGGTGAAAAAGCACCGAAATGGCCCAACGGGGGAGGTTGATCTCTACTTCCACCCCGAAAAGTTACTTTTCCGCGATATGGATAGGGTCCACGCCCGCGCCTAACAGCTTTACAAAGCCCCTTCATTACGGTTATGCTTAAGTCAATAAAAGAAAGAAAGCCATGGCGAGGGCCAAAACATCAACCACCACTCAGGCGGGAAAGTTCGGTTTAGTCGGTATCCTCAATACTCTAATCGACTACATAATTTTTCAGTCGTTAACAAAGATTTTTTCGATTCCACTGAGTTACGCATTCGTCGCCAAGCTGATCTCTGGGAGCGTTGCGATGATAAATAGCTTTTACTTTAACCGCACCTGGGTTTTCAAAAATAATAGTCGTGACTCCAGCGGCCAGGCCCTCAAATTTATACTTTCTACTCTTGTGGGCGTGCTGGTCATTCAGACTACTTTAACTCAATACTTCATTACTGGCTTCCCATATTTCGGAAATGTAGCCTTTCAAATAGCTGACTCTATCGGACTAGTTAAACTCTTACCCGATCTACTGACTCATGCCTTCGTTTTAAAAACGGTGGCTTTTGGAATTGCCACCGTGGGCAGCCTAACCTGGAATTTCTTTATGTACCGTAATGTGGTGTTTAAATGAGCCCAGTTTCTAAAGCCACCTCCTCCTTCTTTAGCCGCTGGGGGCACATAGCCCTGGTTATTGGGATTATTCTGCTGGGAGCTTTTTTTAGATTCTGGCACCTGCACACCCTACCGCCCGGTTTGCATCCGGATGAAGCTGCCAACGGTTTTGACGTTTTTCGGATTATCGAGAACCATGACTTTCGTCCGTTTTACAGCTTCAACGGTGGCCGCGAAGGACTTTTCTTTTACTTCCAGTCACTTGGAGTTTTGATCTTTGGTAATACCATCTACGGCTTGCGCGTCGCCCCGGCCTTTCTAGGTACACTGGCGGTAGCGGCCACCTACGCTTGGTCCTCGAGTTGGTTCGGTCGGCGGGCTGGCTTAATTGCCGCCTTTCTGATGGCCGTTACACCCTGGGCAGTTACAATTTCTCGCGACGGGTTCCGCGCTTCTGAGCTCGAGCTGTTCGTACCCCTAGTGCTTTGGCTGGCCACCGTTGCGTTCCGTAGCGGTAAAGCCTGGCATTTTATAGCTGCGGGAGCAGCTCTGGGGTTAGGCTTCTATACTTATATTGCGTGGCGACTTTTTCCAGTGGCATTAGTAGCCATTGGGCTGTATTTACTCATCTGGCGACGCGGATTTATTAAGAAGTGGTTTAAGCAGATCACACTGGCCTTCGTAGCCATGGCTGTGGTGCTAATCCCGATGGGACTTTACGGCCTGCATAGTCCCGGTGACATTGCTGGTCGACCCGGAGGAGTTAGCTTTACCAATCCTGGGCTCAACCACGGCCACCCCTGGCAAACCCTGGCTGACAATGTGGTCAAAACGGCTTTGATGTTTAACATTCACGGCGATGAAAACTACCGTCACAACCTTGGTGGTCAACCGATGTTAAATATTTTTGTCGGGGTCATGTTCCTACTAGGCATCTTCTATAGTCTGACTCGACTCCGGGATCTCCGTTATGCCGCCCTACTAGCCGTTTTTGGTGCCATGCTGCTCCCGGAAGTCTTAACGGCCGAAGGCATACCTCATGCCCTGCGCGCTATAGGGGCACTGGCGCCCACCCTAGTGCTGGCAACGGTAGGGGTTGATTACTTGCTAACGCGCTGGAATACCGTTTTCCCGATCAACTCGGCAGCCAGATTAAGTGGGTCGGCCGCCGTGGTGGTACTGCTGCTTCTGACAGCGTATCAAGGCTACACCCAGTATTTTGTGGCCTGGGCTAGTTCGCAGGATACTTATGACGCTTACAGTGAAGACTCAGCCACGGCAGCCAACTATTTAAACAGCCACGGGTTTAACGGCAAGCGGTATGCCGTGGCCGGCGAGTACCAGATGTTTACAGTTGACTTTCTGACCCACCACAAGGCCAGCTACACTCGGGTTGATCCGCGTGACACCGCCAGTATTCCGCTCGATAAGGGCCAGGCCAAGGAATTTCTGTACTTTGAACATGATAAAGAGGCGGTGTTGAAGCAGCTCAAGCTAAAGTTTCCTAGCGGCCACATTAGCCCGCACTATTCAGCATTTAGTAATAACGAGCTATTTCAGACCTACACCGTTCCGGCTCAATGAAATCAAAATTTAAGCTGAGTATTATCATCCCGGCCTTCCAGGAGGCAATACGTATCGAAAAAACTCTGGAGGAGTTGGCTGCCTATATGCATAAGCACGAGTATGCAGACACCGAGGTGGTTGTGGTGACGGCAGATAGCCCAGACGGTACTGCCAGCCTGGCTCGGTCTAAGGCCAAACTATTTGAACACTTTAGAGTAGTGGATGCCGGGCCAAAAGCCGGAAAGGGCAGGGATGTCCGCACCGGTATGATGGAAGCCCACGGCGCACACCGATTGTTCATGGACGCCGACCTGGCCACACCATTACATCATCTCGAAACCATCAGACAGTTAGCGGAGGAAGGAGTGGATGTGGCCATCGCCGTACGTGATTTAAATTCAAGCCATCGAGGCTTACGAAGGTTGATATCTGGAGCCGGTAACTTATTAGTGCGAGTTTTGCTATTGCCGGGCATTCGCGACAGCCAATGCGGCTTCAAAATGTTTTCCGCCAAAGCCGCCGATGAGCTATTCCGCCGCCAAACCATTCTCGGCTGGGGTTTCGACATGGAAATATTGGCCATCGCCCGCAAGTTGGGTTACAAAATTGTGACATTCCCGGTGCCAGATTGGGACGACAAGCCGCACGGGACTTTTGAAGACGAAGTTCGCACAGCCGCTTTGTCCACTCTCGGAGAACTACTCATTATTAGCTGGCGCCGGCTAACTGGACGCTACAATCGCAAAACATTTAGTTATGAGGCTTATAAATGATTAAGAAATTATTACAAATTCCCACCAGCTGGTATCTAATAGCATTGCTCGCAGCGGGGACACTGGTTCGGTTCTTTGATATTGCTAAATCCAGCATTTGGCATGACGAAGGCTACACTATGATGTTGGCGCCGATGGGTCCGATCGAGATCCTGGCTCGTACCGGCCGCGATGTCCACCCACCCCTGTACTATGAGGCCTTACACTACTGGATGCTGGCTTTCGGCAACAGTGAGGTGGCCGCCAGAGGCTTTAGCGCCGTTCTGATGCTTGGGGTAATCGTGGTTGGCTATCTATTGATGCGTCAGCTTTTTGGCGAATTAACAGGCAGGCTGAGCGCTCTAACTCTAACCTTTGCGCCGTTCTTGGTTCGTTATTCTCAAGAGGCCCGCATGTACGGCATGGTGGCGTTCCTAATCATATTAGCAACCTACCTGCTCATACTAGCTGTAAAACAGCGGCGCTGGGTATGGTGGTTGGGTTATGCCATAGTGCTGGCCGCCGCCCTGTACACGCATTACTACAGCATATTTATGATCCCGGTACACTGGATCTATATGCTGGCTCGCAGCCGTAAATCTGGGGACGGATTAAAAAATCCCCGATGGTGGGTGGCAAATTTTGTGGCAGCTGGGTTATTTTTACCCTGGCTTCCGGTGGCCTACGCTCAATTCTCACGCGTCCAAGCCTCGTTCTGGATACCTAAGGTTTCAGCCGCCACGCTGCCTAATACCATAATGCAATTTTTTACCTTCAATAACTTGGGACAAATCCCGGTTAACTTTAAGGTTGTATTAACGCTAATTTTTGTTGGCTTAGCCTTTTCACTGATCGTACAGCTAAAAAAGCAGCGCACAGGGGCTTTACTAATGGTCACCTACGCCTTCTTCGGGCCGACCGTGGTGGCCATACTATCCTATAAGCGCCCAATCTACGTCGATCGCTACTTTGTGTTTGCGGCCGTAGCGTTCTACTGCCTGCTGGGACTAATAATCGGCCTTAGCTGGCCCTGGCGGAACCGCCCTCGACTGCAAATTTCAAGCATTGCTGTCCTGTTGGTAATCTTTGGGTTTGGTATTCGTAATGTTTACGTCAGCTCGAATCACCAAATGCGCGACATTGCAGCCATTGTGAATGATCAATATCAGCCTGGCGACGCCATCCTATCGGGAGAGCTGTATACCTTCTTTGACTTTAGCTACTACAACCACACCGATACCCAAGTGCAGTTGTGGAGCAAGAACGGAGTCAACGGCTACGGCGAAAGCAGCCTTATTTACGATCGAGCAGACCAAATTGTGGTGCATGACCTGAAAGATATCCACCCCAAATCCGGCTATGTCTGGGTGGTTGGCAAAACTGGCACCAAAGATTATTACACCAAGGTACCTTCAACCTGGACCCCAGTCGGTGAACATTACACCGCTGGGTATTCCGCGGTTCAAAAATTCCGCGTTAGCTCTCGATCGGCCGGAGTCGCCCTGGTACAATAAAGGTTATAAATACCTGGAGTATAAATGTTTGATAAAGCCAAAACTCTCTATGAGTTGAAGAAAATTCAGTCGGCCCTGGCCAAAGAAATGATTGAGGTTGAAACCGGCAACGGCGCAGTGACAGTTAAGATTAACGGCGAGCAGAAGATTCAGAAAATTACGCTCAACCCTGAGCTAATTGACATGTCCGAAGCGCATAAGCTGGAAAAGTGGCTGGAATCGGCTATCACTCAAGCCATCACCCGCAGCCAGCAAGCCGCCGCCGAAAAGATGAAGAGTGTGGCCGGAGGACTTGGTCTACCAGGACTATAGATGCAAATTATTCCGCCCTCGGTTACCCGGGTTATTGAAGAATTTAGCAAACTTCCAGGAGTTGGTCCGCGCACAGCCGAGCGGCTAACTTTTTATTTACTACGAACTGACTCGGGGCTAGAAGGCCGGCTGGGGGAGGCTTTGCAGGAGCTACGAGCTGCTCTAGATATTTGCCAGACCTGTCACAACTACAGCCAATCCACCACCTGTGTGATCTGCTCACACCCGGGCCGCGACAGCAGCATCGTGACGGTGGTCGAAGAGCCTCTAGATGTGGTGGCTATCGAGAAAACCGGCATGTACCAAGGTCTATACCATGTTCTTGGAGGGGTTATCTCGCCAATCGACGGCATTGGCCCAGCCCAGCTGACCATTAACCAACTGCTTAACCGTATTGCTAAAGCGGAGGTCAAAGAAATTATTTTGGCAACCAACCCTACCACTGAAGGCGAGGCGACGGCGCTTTATATAAAAAAGCAGCTGGCCGACTCGGATATGGTTATAAGTCGTCTGGCTCGCGGCCTGCCGGTCGGTGGCGATCTAGAATACGCCGATCAAGTTACACTGGGCAGAGCCTTAAAAGAAAGGCAGAGTTTCTAAAATGAGTCTGAGTAATATCAAAAAGTTGGGCGAGCTGGTTGCTGAAGCTAAAACTATTCTGATCCTCCAGCCGGAGAAGCCGGATACCGACAGTTTAACCACCAGTCTGGCCCTGGAACATATCTTAGGCGACATGGATAAGCAGGTTATTTTGTATTGCCAAGACGACGTACCGGTATATATTTCATATTTCCCCGGTGCAGATCGAGTTACTAACGAATTTCCCCGAGATTTTGACCTAACCATCCTGGTCGACACAGGCGGCCCTCAACAGCTAGGGCGAACTTTAGAAAAATATCAGGCCCTGCTGGTGAAGAAGCCATTTGCTATTCTCGACCATCATGCCAACCGCGAAGCTATGCCTTTTGAGACCATTAATGTGATTGGCGCAGACTGCAATGCCACTTGCGAGCTGATTTTAAACGTATCAAAAGAGCTAGGCTGGAAGATTAATGCCGAAGCTGCGCAGCTGTTGATCCCCGGTATTCTAGCCGACACACGGAATATGTCGATACCTGCCGTCACTGCTAAGACGTTTCGCTCGGTGGCCGATATCATTGATCTCGGAGCTGACGTTTTTAAAAGCCATGAAGCCTTCCGCGCTACCAATGTCCTCGAGCCGGATTTAGTACAGCTGAAAGGCCGCCTGCTGGCCCGTATGGAGCTGTTCTGTGATGGTAAGATCGCCCTACTGATTGTGACCCCCGAAGAGCTCAAGCAATACGCTGATATTCACGATCCCGCCGATTTGGTAATTTACGATATGCAAAACGCTAAAGGGGTGGAAGTGGCAGTGGTGTTGCGCAATTACGGTGGTCAGTTCAAAAAAGTTAAAATTTCTACCCGAGCCAATATGCCCGTTGCCGCCAAAGCCTGCGGTGAATTTGGCGGAGGCGGCCACGACCGAGCAGCCGGAGCGCAGGTGAACGATCGACCCATCGCGGAAGTTAAAGACGAATTTGTTAAAGTATTATGTAAGCATATCCGCGATTATGAAGCTGACCAACACACTAACTAGAACTAAAGAAACCTTTAAGCCGGGCGGACCCGAGGTCAAACTCTACACCTGTGGCCCTACAGTCTATCACTACGCTCACATTGGTAACCTGCGCAACGTGATCTTTAATGACACTCTGCGGCGTTCGCTGGAGCAGACGGGGTACAAAGTTAAACACATAATGAACGTGACCGATGTTGGACACCTCTCATCCGACGCCGACGAGGGCGAAGATAAGCTCGAAAAAGGCGCGGCCCGCGAGGGCAAAACAGTTTGGGAGGTCGCTCAGTATTACCTGGATGCGTTCAACGATCACACTAAGCTACTTGGGATATTGAAACCAGCCAAACTGATTCGGGCTACCGAGGCCATCAATCCCCAGATTGAAATCATCAAAACATTGATCGAAAAAGGCTATGCCTACCAAGCCCACCAGGCCATTTACTTTGATATCTCCAAACTAAAAGATTATGGAAAACTGACCGGCCAGAAGTTAAAGGACAAGGAGATAGGTGCTAGGCCCGATGTGGTGACCGATCCAGAAAAGCATCACCCGCAAGACTTTGCCCTTTGGTTTTTTACGGTCGGCCACTTTGCTGATCACCAAATGCGCTGGCCCAGTCCATGGGGCGAAGGCTTTCCCGGCTGGCACCTTGAGTGTTCGGCCATTATTCACCTGGCCCTAGGTGAGCCGATCGATATTCACACCGGGGGAGCGGATCATATTGGCACTCATCACACCAACGAAATCGCTCAGTCGGAAGCCGCCTTTGGTAAGCCGCTATCCCGATTTTGGCTGCATAACGAATTCTTACATGTTGACGGTTCCAAGATCGCCAAGTCAGGAGGCAATAGCATTACCTTACCCGACTTACTAGCAAAAGGTTACGACCCGCTGGCCTTTCGGCTAATGATGCTCCAGGCGCATTACCGCAGCGAACAGGACTTTAGCTGGGACGGACTCAATGCCGCCACAAACCTGTTACAAAATCTGCGTGCTTGGGCCGATTTGCGCTTTCAGGATGAACCAACGATAAAGTTTAAGGCCTTTAAAGACGCTCTGGATAAGCCCATGCAAGATGACCTAGCCACCCCGGCGGCTTTGAGTGTTATCAGCCAACACCAAGGCAATATACCTGACCAGCAGGCGCTAGAACTTATTGATGCCTACCTGGGACTGGGCTTAAGCCGCCGCGACGATGTCAGCTCGGAAATAAAGTCACTAATTGCTGACCGAGAAGCCGCTCGCAGGTCCAAGAACTATAAAAAGTCGGACGAGCTTCGGGCTAAGCTTGAGAAACAGGGCGTTGAGGTCGACGACACACCAAGCGGTCCACGTTGGCGGCGGATTAGCTCTTAGCTTTCGACCGTTCTTCGAGAATGTGAGCGATAAGAATCTTAATGCTAGCCGTAATAGGGATGGCCACAAAGGCACCCAAGATACCACCTAGGGAGGCTCCCAAGATAGCGGCAACCAGTACGAGCAAGGGCGACATTCGAATGGTGCGGCCGTAAACAATTGGCTGCAGGATATGGTTTTCAACCTGTTGATAGAGTACGAAAAAGACCAGCATAACCAAGGCAGCCGTCGGGGAGGTGAAGAGAGCCACGATCAGGACCGACAAGGCGCCCAGGGTGGCACCGATCAGTGGCAGGAGGTCAAAAATACCGACCACGATTCCCAGCGGGATAGCGTAAGGGACGCGCAGGACGGCTAGCATGCCGGCCGTCAGCGCCGCCGCGATGAGGCTGGTCAGAAGATTGCCGGTGACGTAACCGGTCATGGCGCGGTACATGGCCGCTGAGAGCTTTTGGTAGCTGGTCCGGCGTGTCGGCGCATACAATGCCCAAAAGCGAGCCGTCCACTGCGGTGCCTCCAGCAGCATGAAGAAGGTCAGAGCCAGTACGGTTAAAGAAGCGGCAACGCCGCTGAAAATGTTTTTGATTACGCCCACAACTGAACCGCCAGCACCACCGGCTTGGCTCAAAATGTCCGATTGCGCCTCCTTGGCTTTATCTACCAGCTCATTACTACGCACAAAGTCGCCAACCGGCCCGCCAGCGTGCTGAATCTCGTCGACATAGGCAGGCGTGCGTTTAATCAGCTCACGCGTTTGGTTCATTAAAGGTGGTAAAAAGCTATAAACCAGGAAGGAGAGCACTAATAGAAAGAGCGCAAAGACAGCACCAGTGGACAGCCCACGGCTCCGACGAGGCATGTATTTGGCCAGATAGGTAACGGCCGGATCCAGCGCTACGGCCAGGAAGAAGGCAGCACCCACCCAGGCGAGTTCCCGACGCAACAGATAGGCAAGAAAGATTATAAATGAATAGCCGGCAATCGCCGTTAAAATTCGAAAGATTGTACGGTTTTCTACCTGAAACGTCTGCATGGCCTAAAGATATAGACAAATTATGGCTTTGGCAACAGGTACGCCCCTGTCATTAAGCATAATTGACCTTGTGCGTCTTTATCATCATACTTTTATGATAAGTTGTTATGTCGGATAGGAGTTTTTGGGTGCCTCGATACATACGAAGCATAGTTATCATTACTATGCTCATGCTGCCTCTGGCAGTTCTGGCGAAAGGTATTTATGTAAAAGACGAGCACCAGGATCTTGTTCAGCCCAAACTCCCTCCTAGAAGTGTAGTTTTGACCTTTGACGACGGTCCATCAGCCTACACCCCAGCCATACTTGATATCCTTAAACAAAAGCACATCAAGGCCACCTTTTTTGTAATTGGTAGCCAAGTAATTAAGCACCCTCTGACCGATCAGATCTACAAGGATAGCCATGAGGTTGGCAACCATACCTACTCTCACGCCGACCTATCCAAACAGCCGGCCTGGCGAATGAGCCTTGAGCTAAACCTAAATCGAATCATTATCGGTTCCCAAATCAACCGGTCGACGAGATTATTTCGCCCGCCGCTGCAGGAATTAGACGCCCTAGATCCTTCCACCTTCAGCGTAGTAACTCAAGCTGCAGACCTAGGCTATATCACAGTAGGGGAGAATATCGACTCGCAGGATTGGCGGCGGCCCGGTGTAGCCCAAATTATCGCTAACGTCACGAACGATTCGGGAGGTATTATTCTTTTTCACGACGGCGGCGGCGACCGCAGCCAAACTGTGGAGGCTCTGCCGAAGATCATAGACTACTACCAGAACCGAGGCTACCACTTCATGACGGTCAGCCAGGCACTAGGGGTGCCGCAGCCCGAAGTTATGCCCCCGCTGAGCCAAACCGATCACTGGCTGGGACTGCTAGCTCTATCCATATTCTCAGTTGGGGACTGGTTCAGCCGGGGGGTATATTGGTTTATTCTGTCCCTAATAATTACTAGTTTTGGCCGGATGGCTCTAGTTATCATAGCCGCTTTGATGCAATCGAGACGCGAGTATAGGGAGGATAAAACCCAAACTACCCCTTGCAGTGTAATTATACCGGCCTACAACGAAGAACTGGTGATTCAGAGTTGTCTACAGTCTGTTTTGTCCAGCTGCTATTCTCGATTCGAAGTTATAGTGGTAGACGATGGGTCCAGTGATAAAACTAGCGAGCTAGCTTCGGCATCTGATGATCACCGCCTACGAATAGTTATTAAGCCCAACGGGGGCAAGGCCTCGGCTTTGAACTACGGAATTGAGCTGGCCCGCACCAATTTCGTTATTGCTATCGACGCTGACACAGTTTTTCAGCCAGATACAATTGGACAGCTTATGCGACACTTTAAAAACCCTCAGGTTGGCGCAGTGTCTGGCAATACTCGCATAGCCAACCGGCACAAACTTTTAACCAAACTGCAGTCGCTAGAATATGTTGTGGGGTTCAACCTCGATCGCCGCATGGGTGACCTGCTCGATTGCATTACGGTGGTACCAGGCGCAATCGGAGCTTTCCGAAAATCAGCTCTGAAAAAAGTCGGCGGCTTTACAACAGATACTCTAGCCGAAGACACCGACCTGACATTGGCAATTAAAAGAGAGGGCTACCGCATCGTATACGATGCGGTAGCTGTGGCCTATACGGAGGCCCCGGCAACAGTCAGGGAATTACTAAAGCAGCGTTTCCGTTGGACTTTTGGCACTATGCAGGCAGTTTGGAAGCACAAAAAGGCAGTGCTCAACCCCCGCTACGGCACCCTAGGTTTAATCGGCCTGCCATATTTGGTTTTTTATCAGATTTTACTGCCCTTGCTCAGCCCAATATTTGATGTTGCTGTAATTATTGGTTTGATTAATCACCAGTACCAACTGGTCGCTGTTAGCTTCGTTGTTTATACCGCCGCCGATGCTCTTACGGCTGCCATCGCCCTTAAACTAGACGGTGAAAAATTGCGCCAACTCTGGCTGGTAATGCCACAGCGGATTATTTACCGGCAGCTTATGTACTACACAATCGTAAGGTCGGTAGTCAACGTCTTAAAGGGCAATTTGGTAGGCTGGGGGAGTCTGAAGCGCGAGGGCAAGCATTTAGCCAGGGTGTCTAGCGGGTAGGCTTGTGGCTTTGACCGAAATCGTTCTGCAAGGGGTCGCCTCTGGTTGGTGAAGAAGACTGAGGGAGAGTTGGGGTAGTTGAGGGCGTGGTAGTGGGCTGAGTGGACGTGCTTGTTGGAGTTGACGTTGAGCTTGCTGTCGCGGCCGATGAGGCAGAAGGGCTACTGCCTACACCAGAGCTTGTTCTTCGCGGTTGAGTTTTGCTTGAGCTCTGAGAGTTATTCGGCCCATTGCCGCCGGAGGACAAGGGCTTTGGTGTGCCTGTAAATACATTACCCGCTTGCCTGGCTAACTTAATAAGATCCCACTGAGGCTGGTAGGTAAAGCTACCCACTGCCAGAACCGCCACAGGCATGGCGCCAGCAAGGGCCATAAGTGCGGTGGAGCGCTTGATTTTCTGCCATCTCTTGCCGGTTGCGTCCAAAAATATCATAAGAGCATTATAAAATAGTAGTCAGCCCCTGTCAGCACCGTCGCATGCATTGTTTGTAGGAAGGTGTATATTTAACTACAATTAATGAGTTCTGGGCATTATGGGGAGTAGCCAAGCGGTAAGGCAACGGGTTTTGGTCCCGTGACTCGGGGGTTCGAATCCCTCCTCCCCAGCCAAGAAATTATTACTTGACTACATTGATTGGTGCCGACCAAGCCGAGACGTTGCCGTTGGCATCACGCGCGCGTACGACAAATGTTTGAGAGTTATAAACTGACATGTACGCTACACCGCTGTTATCAAAGTTTACAGGGATCGGGCTAAAGCCGTAGCCCACATCATATCCCGTCACACCAACATTATCGGAAGAAGGGTTCCATGTGAGTTTGAAGTAAGCTGGGTAGGTTGGGTAAGCTAGGGTGGCTGTTAAACCAGTCGGAACCGATGGCGGCGTGGTGTCCGCAGTCTCTGCTGGAGTGGTAAGGCTAACTGTATTTGATGTGCTTATGGCTTTAAAGCCGCGTTTGCCACCAGACTGCAACTCAACCACCACCGTGCAGGCAGTAGACGCCGGCACGTAGAAGTTGGGAGAGTAGTAAGTCTTTTCGGCAAGCACGGTCTTGGTTTCAACATTTGTTTCGCTGTTGTAGTACGCGCCATTAGCACACTGCAATTTGGCAAGATAACGATAGCTCGCGTCGGTATAAATTGGCCCACTCCAGCTAGCATTAACCTGGTGCGCACCGACTGCTGTGGCTACTAGGGTTATTCTCGTACCACCCGGCTTTGCCGCGTAGCTCTGAGCGAGAATGTATACACCTAGGCCGGCAAAAACGGCCACGAATGCTAGCATCGTTTTATTACTTTTTGTAAGAGACGGCAGTAATGTTTTACTTGATTTCCTGGCGTTTGACTTTTTGTTTGAGGACATATCTATCCTTAGCTATGACCTAAGCATAACCTCTTTCAGAAGATTTTGCAATACTTCACAACTTTACTCATTTACGTCAACTAAATCCTGTCTGCCATTGTACTTATGCTTTATTTATATATATAGTAGACAAGAAGTATTAGGAGAGTGGAGTGGTCTTTCGGACCAAGGTTGTAAAACAAATATTCTCGTTGGTTTTCCGTAGTCTTCCGCTAGCTATGACCATCATGGTATCGGTCAGTTTCCTGTCAGCTTTAGCCGCCCCCACTGCTCCTGGTAATGTCACCGTTTCAGGTGATAGCACTCGCCCGACTGTTAGTTGGAATCCTAGCACTGCAGACCCCAATGGGGTGAATTGGACACAAGTTAGGAAAAATAGCCAGGTATTTGCCCCTTGGAGCGCGCGCAGTGAGTTCCCATCTGTAGTGTTTAATAATAAAGTCTGGGTCCTTGGCGGCTCAAGTGGTGGGAATGTTTATAACGACGTCTGGTCTTCGTCCGACGGTATCAATTGGACCCAAGAAACTGCCAGTGCAGCTTGGGCTGGGCGCAGCGGTCATACGGCGGTCGTTTTTAACAACAAGATATGGGTTATCGGCGGCGAAAAGGGTTTTGTAGACAACTACGCGGTATTAGGCGACGTTTGGTCATCTTCAGACGGTGTTAACTGGACTCAAGAAACTGCTAGCCCGGCCTGGGGAACTCGCGTTCTCCATTCTTCTGTAGTATTCAACAACAAGATGTGGGTTATCGGCGGCTACGTAGACCACGACAGAAGAAATGATATCTGGAGCTCTAGCGACGGCGTCAACTGGACCCAAGAAACCGCCCATGCTGCCTTTCCGGGCCGCATACGTAGTTCGGCGACTGTTTTGAATAATAAGGTGTGGGTGCTAGGTGGTGATCTCGGCTCTACCGTCACAAACGATGTTTGGTCGTCATCAGACGGTGTGAACTGGACCCAAGCCACTGCTGGCGCCGCCTGGGGCGAACGTAATGGTCATCGAGCAGAGGCCTTTAACGGCAAGCTATGGGTAATGGGTGGTAGTGATTTCACTTCTTATGATTCAAAGTCTGATGTTTGGTCGTCGTCCGATGGAGTTAACTGGACCCAGGCAGCCGCCAGAGCCTGGCCAGCACGCGACATATTTGCATCGGCAGTATTCAATAGCCAGCTCGTTGTAATGGGTGGACACGGCGGCGGTAATGACGTATGGTCCTCCTCCGACGGCGCCAACTGGACCGGACCAGGAACATCATCCGGAGCTGCCTGGTTAATGAGAGGCGGGATGCCTGCCTTAAGCTTTAATAACAAGATGTGGGTGCTGGGTGGCAATGATGATAATTTCATTCCCTACCAGGATGTCTGGTCTTCGTCAGATGGAGCTAGTTGGACCCAGGAGACGGCTGCTGCCCCCTGGCCTGCTCGTTATGCCCATGCTGCAGTGGTGTTTAACAACAAAATGTGGGTTATGGGTGGAGGCACGGGTTCAGCCAGCCTACATGATGTTTGGTCATCGTCGGATGGTGTTAATTGGACGCAGGCAACTGCCAGTGCCGCATGGTCGGCTAGGCAACGGCCAAAGGTTGTGTCATTCAATGGCAAGATGTGGCTTATGGGAGGACTTGCAGGGAGTACCAAGCTGAGTGATGTTTGGTCTTCGTCAGATGGCATAACTTGGACCTTGGCGAATGCTAACGCCTGGCCGGGTCGTTATGGGCACCAGGCACTGGTGTACAACAACAAGATGTGGGTGATGGGAGGAAATTCTACTAGTAGCGCCCTAAATGATGTTTGGAGTTCAAGCGATGGCACCAGCTGGACCCAGGAGACCGCCAGCGCCGGCTGGTCAGTCCGCAACGCCCATGAAGCCCAGGTTTTCGACGGTAAGATGTGGGTGCTTGGCGGTCGTGATAGTAATTTTAATTCCATAAATAATGTTTGGAGTTCGACTGACGGCGTCAACTGGACTGAAGCCACTTCTGGTGCCGGCTGGCCCGGTCGAAGATCCTTCGCTTCCGTGGTTCTGAATAACAATTTATGGGTTCTCGGGGGTGAGGGTAATAACTCAAAGCTTAACGACGTCTGGTCCACCAGCAACAATTCCATAGATCACTACAAAGTGTGTTGGGATACAGTTCAAGATGGTTGTACTTACAGTGCTAATGTAGCACCCGATGGTAGTGTGGTGGCCTCTGCTTCGTCTAAGTCACTACTTGAGAAGTTAGGGTTAGTCGGTATAGCTCATG
>DATIII010000007.1:0-1783 GCA_035479795.1 Saccharimonadales bacterium (SeqCode) | reverse complement strand
GCCGACATGTCCTTTGATTATACCTTGTTACGAACCAAAACGGCGCTGGCGCCCGGCGTAATCCTGTAAGGCAGCGTCCAGGTCGGCCTCGCTAAAGTCCGGCCAATACTTATCGCTAAAATAAAGCTCGGCATAGGCCGCCCGCCACAGCATAAAGCCACTCAGACGCTGCTCGCCTGATGTCCTGATGAGCAAATCAATTGGCGGAATTTCCGGTGCGTAGAGAGCTTGGGCAAATGCCGCCTCGGTCAGTTTTTGGGTGGCGCCATGCCGTTGCAATGTATTCGCTGCATCAATAATTTCCTGATGGCCACCGTAGTTAAAGCATAACGCCAGCGTGCCGCGGCTATTATTTTTGGTCAACTCCACGGCCGCCCGAATGGCTTTTTGCAGCTTGTTACTCAAGCGTTCAGCCGTACCGACCCAGACTATCTTGATTCCCTCGCGATGTAGCTCGTCAATTTCCTCGGTCATAACCTGCAAAGCCAGGTTCATGAGGTATTTGACCTCTTTGGGTGTACGATTCCAGTTTTCGGTTGAAAAAACGTAGGCCGACACCACACTGACGCCACGATTAAAAGCGGCTTTGGTGATTTCTTTGAGCGTTAGGTAGCCTTGGCGATGCCCTTCCAGGAGGGGCACTTTGTGGGCCTTGGCCCAGCGCCGGTTACCATCGAGAATAACACCCAGGTGATTCGGGACTACAGCTTCTGACATATATTCCTTTGTAAGCGCGTTAAATGGTAAGGATTTCGTTCTCTTTAGCCTTAGCTGCCGTTTCGACATCGCTTTTGGCTTGGTTCATCGCTTCGTCGATTTGCTTGAGGGTGCGTGACCATTCGTCTTCGCCAATGTCACGGTCTTTCTTGGCCTGGTCCAGCTCTTTTTGGGCGTCATGACGGATATTGCGCAATGAGACCATGTAGTCTTCCACCTTGCCGCCGAGGATTTTAACAAAGTCGCGGCGGCGCTCCTCATTGAGCGGCGGAATCTGGATGCGCACCACTCGCCCGTCATCCATCGGGTTCAGACCCAATGCCTGATTGTCGCGGATAGCGGCTGAAATGGCCGCTAAATTGGCCGGGTCAAACGGGGTAATCTGCAGCAATTGCGCCTCCGGCGTCGTGATGCTGCCGGCTTGGATAAGCGGCATGGTGGTACCGTAGGCTTCGACTGTGACGCCATCGAGCATACTGGGATGGGCGCGGCCCGTCCGCAGCGTCTTCAAGTCATCCTGAAAGCGGCTGACGGCCGCTTTTAGCTTGGTTTTGGCCTGTTCAACTAGTTGGCTGGGATTCATTCACCAATCCTGTGTCTACGTTTACACTATTAATTAAAGCACACTGCCCTCTTGCTCGTCTCATTGTACAGGCGAGAGCTTTTTCTTCAGCAAGCATAGCTTCCTCATATGTCAGTGGCTCAACATAGTTATAAAAATGGCAGACACCTTCTGCTATAGCAGCTTCGAGATCAAGCACAATCCTTACCCCTTCACGAAAGACTTCAGGGCGGCGTCGAGGATGGGTCAACTCATGAAGCTGGCAAGGTCTGTCGAGTTCAGCGACTGATTGCTCTCGCCATTGTTGGCTCTGCTCTCGTTGTTGTCTAACTCTCCGCCTTCGAGCTGAGTTTGCGCTCATGATTATCTCCTTAAATAGCTTTAAACCACTTCGCCAAGGGCCATGCGGGAAAAGCGACGGACGACGATGTTTTCGCCCAGTTTGGCGTTGTGTTCTTTGACGTAGTCACCGACGGTTTGGTCGGGGTTTTTGACGAATGGTTG
>DATIII010000006.1:0-26652 GCA_035479795.1 Saccharimonadales bacterium (SeqCode) | reverse complement strand
CGCCCCCCCCCCAAATGCTTTCTACCCAAATCCTCATCCAACAGGTATAATCCATCTAGAGTGAACGCCTTCGTTTCCAGATTAAATCGTCGGTCGTCGGTCAGTACGGCGGCCGTCATTATTTCGCTAGCCTACCTAGCTAGTCGACTACTCGGCTTGCTGCGCGACCGGCTGCTAGTATCGCATTTTGGCATTGGACCATTGGCCGACGCCTACACGGCCGCCTTTCGTATCCCCGAGCTATTATTTACTCTGCTAGTTTCCGGCGCCTTTGCAGTGGCTTTCATCCCCGTACTTTCCCAGCGATTGGAAAATGAGGATAAGGAGGGTGCTTGGGTTTTGGCGTCGTCTCTACTAAACCTACTGGGAGCTGCCAGTATCGTTGTGGGCATCGCCGCCTTTACGCTGGCTGATCCGCTAACGTCCTTAATTGCACCTGGATTTGACCCAGACCGCCATCAGCTGACCGTCCAGCTGACTCGCATAATGCTTGTCACACCTCTGCTGTTCGCCGTCTCCAGCGTGCTCGGCAGTGTCGCCCAATCATTTGGACGGTTCGTCTTCTTTGCTTTGTCGAGCGTTCTCTATAACATTGGCATTATCTTTGGCATTGTTTTCTTGAGTCCTAGCCACTCAATTTTTGGCGTGGCGGAAGGCGTGGTGTTAGGTGCCTTTTTACAGGCGGTGCTGCAGATTGCTGGACTGGCCGGGTTGGGTTTTAAATATCGCCTTAATTTCAAATTCAAAGATGCTGGCGTTCGGAAAGTTTTGGGTTTAATGATCCCGCGTTCAATCGATCAAGGCATCGACCAGCTCAATTACATGGTCGAAACGGTAATCGGATCTCGTCTGGCCGCCGGATCGCTGGCCTCACTCTACTACGCCAACAACTTAAAGAACGTTCCGCTGGTACTTATTGGCAACTCCATCGCCACGGCGGCCTTCCCACGTATGGCGGCGCGGGCTGCCAAGGGAGCGGTCGAGAATCTAATTCATGATTTTGTAACCAACGCCCGCATGATTCTTTTCCTCGTAGTGCCGGCAGCAGCGGTGACCATTATTATGCGTGGTTATATCGTGCGGTTGCTGTATGGCTTCGGCGATCAGACCACGGCCAATACCCTAGGCTGGTTTGCCGGTGTGATTGTCTTCCAAGCTTTCTTTTTCCTGATTAGCCGGGTCTACTACGCCATGCAAGACACTCGTACCCCACTGTATGTCAGCATGGTGGCAATCTTTTTAAACATTCCCTTGAGCTTCATCCTATCCGGTCGCTACGGCGTAGTGGGCTTGGCCATGGCACAGTCGGTGGTGGCCGCGATCGAAGCGGTGGCGCTAACGATTATTCTGCGGGGTCGCCTGGGGAATATTGGCTTAAGGCTGATTGGTCATGGCCTGTCGAAGATGTTGCTGGCCGGTGGTATTATGGCCGGCGTGCTCTATGTGGCGGTTTCACGTTTATTACCACTCTATCGCGCCGACATTGGCTTCCCCGTCGTAGCTCCAAAGTTTGCCGCCCTGTGTTTGATCGCGGCCGTTGCCTACATTATTCCTTGCTACCTAATGCATCTTAAAGAAGCTCGTCAGGGCGCCGCCAAGCTTAAAGAACAGGTGCTGCGGCCACTTAATTTGACATGACAATCTTTGAACGAGTTAAGCGGCTCGGATTAGAGCCAGGTAAGTATGCGGTTTTCGGGAGCGGCTTACTTGATGCTTGGGGGCTTCGTAAGGCCAACGATCTAGATATTGTGGTTACAACTCCGTATTTCAAAGAGCTTCGAAAAGATCCTAAGTGGATCGATAATCCGGGAAATGGCTTTGAGAAGATAAGCTATTTGGACGCAAATGTGACTACTAATCAGGATACCCCTACTGACGGCGACTATCTTCCAAGCCGGGATGAAATGATTCGCAAAGCGGTGGTTATTAACGGAGTTCCTTTTGTCAGAGTTGAGGAGGTCATAGCTTGTAAAAAGGTGATGGATAGGCTGAAGGATCAGGAAGATATTAGAATGATTAACGAATATTTGAAGACGCATGGACCAAACCCGAATACGTAATTTCTGCATAATCGCTCATATTGACCATGGCAAGTCGACCTTGGCCGATCGTATGCTGGAGCTGACCGGCACCGTTTCTAAGCGCGAAATGCAGGCGCAATTGCTCGACAGTATGGAACTGGAGCGAGAGAAGGGGATTACGATCAAACTGCAGCCAGTACAAATGACGTGGCGCCCGTTTACGGCGCGCACTGCGGCGTCGGCTGCTCCAGACACCAGTCACGGTAGTCACTCTACCGCTCCTTCGGCGGCTTCGCAGTCTCCTGGCATTGCATCACCGCAAGCAGCCGCCAATGCTATGGAATGCCAGCTGAACCTCATTGATACTCCCGGCCACGTCGACTTTAGCTATGAGGTTTCGCGCAGTTTGGCGGCCTGCGAAGGTGCTATCTTGGTGGTCGACGCCGCCCAAGGAATCCAGGCTCAAACCCTGGCTAATGTTTATCTGGCGATTGAAGCTGGTCTAGAAATTATTCCGGTGCTCAATAAGATAGACCTGCCAGCCGCCGAACCAGATCGCGTGGCTGGTGAAGTGGCCCATTTACTCGGCTGTAAACCCGAAGATGTTTTACGCATCAGCGCTAAAGAGGGGACTAATGTCGATCGGTTGCTGGATCAGATCGTGGAACAGGTTCCGCCGCCCAAAGGGGATCCCAATAAGCCATTGCGCGGTCTGATTTTTGATTCGGTTTACGATGAATACCGCGGTGTTATTCTTTTTTTGCGGATTGTCGACGGGTCGTTGTCTAAGGGCGACAATTTAAAACTAATGTCTTCTGGCCACACCGGATTGGCGGTCGAATCGGGCATTTTCAAACCCAAGCAAACTCCGGCCGATACCTTGGCCACTGCGCAGATTGGTTACGTGGTTACCAATCTCAAATCGATCGTTGAAGCTCGGGTGGGCGACACAGTCACACTTGAGCGCGAGCAGGCGAGCGAGCCACTTCCCGGCTATCGCCAGGTTAAACCATTTGTCTTCGCCGGTTTTTTTACTTCCAGTGCCGAACAGTATCCGGATCTCAAGGATGCTTTAGAAAAGTTAAAACTCAATGACGCCGCGCTGGCCTATACGCCGGAGAATTCACAGATTTTAGGCTTTGGTTTCCGGGTTGGCTTCTTGGGCCTGCTCCATATGGAGATTATTAAGGAGCGGCTGGAGCGTGAGTACGGCCTGGATATGGTGGTCACCAGCCCCTCGACCGACTATGTCGTAAAGGGCACCGATGGCACTGAAGTCACGATTCGCTCCGCCGGTGAACTGCCGGAGGCTAGTCGGATTGAGAGTATCAGCGAGCCGTGGATGAAGGGCGAGATTGTGGTGCCCGGAGATTATGTAGGGCCGGTTATCCAGCTGATTAATAAAGTGCGCGGTGTGCAGAAGCATTTAAATTACATTGATGAGCAATTGGCACTGATTAATTTTGAGGCACCATTGGCCAATGTGCTGACCAACTTTTATGACCAGCTAAAAAGTTTAACCAGTGGCTATGGCTCATTTAATTACGAGCTTGGCGACTATAAAACTGAGAAGCTAGTACGATTGGATATTCTGGTGGGTGGTCAAATGGTGGACAGCTTAAGCATGGTGGTTCACCGCGATGAGGCTTACGGCCGGGGCAAGGCAGTGGTAGAAAAACTCAAGGAAGTCATCCCGCGGCAGTTATTCGAAGTCAGCTTGCAGGCGGCCATTGGTGGCAAAATTATCGCCCGTGAAGACGTGAAAGCCATGGGTAAAAACGTCACCGCCAAACTTTACGGTGGGGATATTACCCGTAAGCGCAAACTGATTGAAAAGCAAAAGGCCGGCAAAAAACGGATGAAGAAGATCGGTAAGGTGGACATCCCAGCCGAGGCCTTCATGGTGTTAGTTAGCGAATAAGTGCGGGGGTGGGTCCGTCTAGCGACGGACCCGGTTGACTAGAAGGGCGTGCCGGCGCTGGCCAGTGCCTCCTCCATCTTGATTGGGTCGCTGTGCAGCTCGCGGATGACTTCGATAGCTCGGCGATGTGTGCCGTTGCCGAGGCCGTCCTTCAGCGCATCGGCAATATCCATGAGCGTCAGGGGAAGCTTGTGGCTTCCGGTGTGGGCGTAGTAGCGGGCCACCCAGACCATGTTGTACAGCCAGGGTTCCTTGGCGTCTGTGAACTCTCGGATCAATCGGTCGGCCATTTCGCCCGTGAAGACAGCTGTGTGGAGTTGCCCATAATCGAACTCGGCGCGAGCCACGAATCCAAGACTGATGCCGGCCTCGTCGGAGCGGCCCCAGTTCATGAACGCCTCGAAGGTCTGCTGAGCCAGCTCGCGGGCTCGAGGGTAGATGCCGATCTTGCGGAACACGTCGGCATGGTCCCGTTCGATCTTGTTGATCATGACCTCATCGGTTACGATACCCGAAGTGACTAGATCGAAAAGGATCTTCTCAGCCTCGGTGATCTCGGCAGTGCCGGGTGCGGCCAGCGACTTCAGAGTCACGGCCAGCATGTGCCGGGCCGGGACCCAAAGACGGTTTGAAGCATTGATCGCCGCGAGCAGCTCGCGGTAGACACGGGCGGCTGATTCGAAGCAACCAGAGATGCGCAGGCGCTCGGCCTGAGCCCAAGTCTCGTTGACCGGTGCCAACATTTGTAGTGCTCCTTGCTCTTTCGTTGAAAAGGCCAGTTTGTTTTACCATAAAAAAAGTAAAGTAGCAATGCTTTATACTGGGGTTATGGCCACTGAAAACTACCGTCCCAAAGCCATTATTTTTGATTGTTGGAACACCCTATATTCAAGCAATATCGGCTTGAGTATGCAGAATATTGCTCATCGTTTTGTGCATCGGCCATTCAATCATCGCTATGTTAAGACATTTGAAAAATCCTTTATGCTGGCGGAGTACAAAAACCTAGAAGATCCAGCTCGTGACTTTTTGCGCCGGTTCCGCATTCCAGCCTTCAGGCCCGTGGTAAAGAGATTGGCTGATCAGCTAGATGATTCGCTGGAGCGGCAGCAGGCCTTCGATGATACTCACCGTACTCTCTTGCGACTGCGAAAAGACGGCTACAAGCTGGCTCTAATTACTAATTCGTGGGAGCAGGCGTTCGAGCATTTGGATAAAAAATATAAGGTGCGTGACCATTTTGATGTGGTCATCACCTCGTATGAAACTGGGTTAATGAAGCCAGATCCCAAAATATTTAAACTGGCGCTGGACAAGCTTGATGTCTTGGCGGGTGATGCTGTGATGGTGGGGGATAGTTTACCTGACGATTTCCGGGCCTCCCGGGCTGCCGGCTTGCATGCTGTGCTGATCGATCGTTGGGGTCGATACCCCAAATTCCAACCCAAGATCAGCTCACTTAAGGAGATAGATGCGGCTTTAGGCCGATTGTAGAGCGCCGGCGTCGCGCAGGATCTGCGCGGCGTGATCTTCGGGTTTAACCTTGGTGTACTCTTTGACGATCTTGCCCTGAGGATTTATTAGATAGGTGTTGCGCAGAATGCCAATATATTTTTTGCCAAACATCGACTTTTCACCCAGCGCACCATAGGCTTCAATAACTTTGCGGTCTGGATCCGCCAGCAAGGTAAAGTTTAGCTTGAACTTCTCGGCAAATTTCTTGTGACTGGCCACGCTATCGCCAGAGATTCCGACAACTTTAATCCCCCGCTCTTCCAGTAAGTCACGGCCGTCCCGGAAGCTACAAGCTTCTTTGGTACAGCCCGGAGTGTCATCCTTTGGATAAAAATAGACGACTAACCATTGGCCAGCGTAATCACTCAGCGAGTGTTCCTGCCCGTCTTGATCTTGAAGGGTGAAGTTTGGTGCAGTTTTCATGCGTCTATTATACATTGCTCACGGATTAGCACTCTTGACATGCGAGTGCTAATATTTTTATAATTCAGTCATTAGCAAACTATAAGTGAGAGTGCCAGTGAGTCCTCGCCAACAATACATTTTAAGCGCCATTGTGGAAGCTTACGCCAAGACAGCCGAACCAGTTAGCTCGCAGCAGCTGACTGAAAAAATCGAAGTGTCTTCGGCCACTATTCGCGCGGAAATGGCCGAGCTTGAGCGCCTGGGCCATATCTACCAGCCACACACATCGGCTGGGCGGGTGCCGACCGACAAGGGTTATCGCTTGTACGTTAATAATCTTGAGCAGCTGCAGGCCGACAGTCGAGTAAGTCATGCCCTGGCGCGGCGAATTGCCAGCGCTGGCGAGGCCGATGCCCGCATTAAGCAAGCGGCTGAAAGTTTGGCCGAAGCCACGGGTAACCTAGGATTGGCCACCCTGAGCGATAGCTTGTACTTTAGCGGGCTGTCTAACTTGTTTGGTCAGCCGGAATTTCTGGGCCCCCAGGGTTTTGAGGTTGCCAGGTTGCTAGATTCGCTCGGCGAATGGCTACATGAAGCCCAGCCCGCCGAACGAGTCAGCGTTTATATTGGTGGCGAAAACCCAATTGGCCGTTCCAGCGGCGCCACATTGGTGGTTTCTAAGTTTTCATCGCCGTATAGCGACCGCAGTTACATTGGCGTGCTTGGCCCGACCCGCCAAAATTATCCGAGAGTAATGGGGTTGGTTGATTATGCCGGGCGCCACCTTGAGGAGGTGTTGGCATGAGGCATTTCTACGGCGCATCCCAGCGTCAAAACCTCCGTTCGGCGCTCACTGTAGTCTACCTACACCTCGCGCCGGTACTCGGTTTTTCCTTGGCCTGCACTCGAATAAATGCCTCATGCGGAAGAGGGGAATTAGCATGAGTGAAAAAAAGAAGCCAAAGAAGACGGTCGACACAAAAGTCGAGGAATTAACTCATGACCTCCAACGCCTCCAGGCCGAGTTTGCTAACTACAAGCGGCGCGAGGCTGAGGCTAAAGCTGAGGTTTCGGATTTTGCCATCCAGCAAGTTGTAGCCGAGCTGCTGCCGCTTTTCGACAATCTCGATCGGGCACTCGGCCATCGGCCGGCTGACTTGGAAGGTAACGCCTGGGCGGATGGAGTGGAGGCGGTTTCAAGGCAAGTGGGAGATGCCTTGAAGGCGCTGGGTGTTGAAAAAATTCAGTCACTGGGGCAAGCCTTTGATCACAATCTGCACGAGGCCGTCGCTCATGAGGGAGATGGTGAGACGGTGATTGAAGAACTGCAGCCAGGATACAAAATGGGCGAAAGAGTCATTCGCCATGCACTAGTAAGAGTTGGGAGTAAAAAATGAGCGAACAATTATCAGATCCAATGCCCGAAGATCCACGGGAGCGCCGCGAAGTCTACGAGATGATGGGCAAGATGTCGGAGCGCGAGGATGAAGAGATTGAGACCGTTATGAGTGAGCAAGCTGAGGATGAGACGCTGACGTCGGCCGAGATTGTCGAAGATCGTGGTGGCCCGGAGGAGATGGAACGGCTAGTTGGAACGGAAAACTTAAAAGATCTAGTCGATTCGGATGAAATGGAGCGCCAGCGTCTACTGAACACAATGAGTGCCCAAGAGAACCAAGATAGTAATGAGATTGTTGAAAGAAGGCAAAAGGGCGCCACGCATCAGGATATATTAGATGAATATGGCGGCGTTGAGGGATTGGCCCGAAAGATTGGTGCTGATGCTGCACAGCGTTTTGCCGATGAGGCCGACCGGCACTCCCCGGAGGAGATGTCGAAAATGGGTGAGCTCAATTCCTTGACTGAGTTGGTTGAGCTTCAAGCTCATGGAATGACCGACGAGCAGATTCTCGACAAGTACGGTTTTGATGAGCTGGAGCGCATGGTCGGTACAGAGACCGCAAAATCCTACGTTGAGGGAGCTAAGAAAGAACAGGAGAAAAAATAATGGGAAAAATTATCGGAATCGATTTAGGCACAACTAACTCTGCCATGGCAGTGATGGAGGGTGGTCAGCCGACGATTATTGCTAATGCCGAGGGCGGCCGGACCACGCCGTCGATTGTGGCGGTAAATAAGGGTGGCGAGCGATTGGTCGGCCAGGCGGCTAAACGCCAGGCGGTTATCAACGGCGAAAACACCATTTATGCCGTTAAGCGCTTGATTGGCCGTAAGTTTGAAGACGATGAGGTTCAACGTGACATTAAGCTGGTGCCGTACAAGATCGTTAAAGACGGTGCGGCTGTGAAAGTAAAAATGGGCGATAAGGACTACAGCCCTGAAGAAGTCAGTGGCATGATTCTTTCAAAGCTGAAGGCCGATGCTGAAGCTTTCTTAGGGGGTCCGGTGACCGAGGCAGTTATTACTGTGCCGGCCTACTTTAACGACGCTCAGCGTCAGGCTACCAAAGACGCCGGTAAAATTGCCGGGCTGGAAGTGAAGCGGATTATTAACGAGCCGACTGCGGCCGCTTTGGCTTACGGGCTGGATAAGAAAAAAGAAGAAAAGATTGTAGTTTACGACCTCGGTGGTGGTACCTTCGATGTTTCAGTTTTGGAACTCGGAGATGGCGTCTTTGAAGTTAAGAGCACCAATGGTGACACTCACTTGGGTGGTGAAGACTTTGACCTTTCCATAATGAACCACTTGATTGACCACTTTAAAACCGATCAAGGTATTGATCTTAAAGATGATAAGGCAGCTGTGCAGCGGCTAAAGGAAGCGGCGGAGAAGGCCAAGATTGAGCTTTCGAGCGCCATGGAAACTGAAATCAACCTGCCGTTCATTACGGCTGATGCTAACGGGCCAAAGCACTTTGTCTACAATATGACACGATCTAAGCTAACATCGCTGGTTAAGGATTTGATTGATAAAACGGCGGCTCCATGCGAAGCGGCGCTCAAAGACGCAGGCTTGAAGGCCAGTGACATCAATGAAGTCATTTTGGTTGGCGGTATGACCCGCATGCCGGCGGTTGTCGAAAAGGTCCAGCAGATTTTTGGAAAAGAACCACTGAAGGGCGTGAACCCGGATGAAGTGGTGGCCATCGGCGCGGCAGTGCAGGGCGGCGTGCTGGCAGGTGACGTTAAGGACGTACTGCTTTTGGATGTGACTCCTTTAAGTCTTGGTCTAGAAACCATGGGCGGTGTATCGACCAAGCTAATTGAGCGCAACACGACCATCCCAACCTCCAAGAGCCAGGTGTTTTCGACCGCGGCTGATAATCAGAATCAGGTGGAAATTAACGTGCTCCAAGGCGAGCGCGAGTTTGCAGCTGACAACAAGTCGCTGGGTCGGTTCATCCTAGACGGTATTCCACCGGCACCTCGCGGTGTTCCACAGATTGAAGTCACCTTTAACATCGATGCCAACGGTATCGTGAACGTAAAAGCTGTCGACAAGGGTACTAGTAAAGAGCAGCACATTACCATTCAGGGTAGCGGCTCATTGAGCGAGGACGATATTAAGAAGGCCCAGGCCGATGCCGAAGCCCACGCCGAAGAAGACAAGAAGAAGAAGTCGCTAGTGGAAGCTAAAAACAATCTAGACAACACTATTTATACGGCTGAAAAGACCATTAAAGATGCTGGTGATAAAGCTAAGGAAGAGGATAAAAAGGCGTTGCAGGAAGCCATCAACGTCGCTAAGACTAAATTAGAATCTACCGATCCAGCCGAAATGGAAGCGGCCACCAAAGAGCTGAGCGACAAGATGCAAGTTGTCGGCGCCGCCATGTACGAAGCCGCCGCGGCCGAGCCGCAGGTTGAAGCCAATGAAACTGATGGAAAGACAGAGCCAGTTGAAGGTGAAGTGGTTGATGAGAAAAAGGACGAGCCCAAAGAAGGCGAAAAATAGTGAATGCATCCGAGTACATTCAGGTAGTTGTAAGTTGCTCGGACGATAAAGAAGCAGAGCACATCGGGAAGTCCCTCCTCGACAAAAGGTTAATCGCCTGTGCCAAGAGCTTTCCAGTGAAGTCCAACTTCATTTGGCAGGGCAAAGTCCAAAGGGATAACGAAACGCTCCTAGTAATGGAGACTAAGACTTCGCTGTTCGATAAAATCCAAGAGACCGTTTCAAAAGAGCACAGCTACGATTTGCCTGTCATTTATGCGGTGCCAATAACTCATATAAATAGTGGAGCTGGGGCTTGGATCAATGAATCTGTCGATTAGGCGGCTGGCGAAGAGCGATGCCGGCCTGGCCAGGGTTGCTGAGGAGCTGAATAGCAAGGACTGGTACGAAGGCGTCCAGGACTTCACAGCCGATTCGCTAAAAAAGTTTTTGTCAGACCCTGACAACTTTTATATTGCGGCCGAGGTTGAGGGTAAAGTTGTCGGCGGCCTGCATGGTTATGTACTGTTGCATCCAGATGGGCGGAAGCTGGTTTATATCGACGAGGTTGATACGATCAAAGGCCATCGTCGCCAAGGCGTGGCTACAGCCATGATGCAGGAGGCGTTCGAGCTATCGAAAGAACGCGGCGCCAGTGAGGCTTGGCTCGGCACCGAGCACGATAATGAACCGGCTAAGGCGCTATATCAGAAATTAGGTCCATCCGAAATCGATGAAGGTCCGATCTACACATATAAGGTGAATTAAATGGCCAAACGTGATTATTACGAAGTTTTAGGTATTTCCAAGTCCGCATCGGCGGACGAAATTAAACGCGCCTATCGCAAGCTGGCCATGGAGCACCATCCGGATAAGCACGGTGGAGATGATGCAAACTTTAAAGAAATCGGTGAAGCCTATGAGGTCCTAAAAGACGAGAAGAAAAAGGCTATGTATGACCAGTACGGACATGCGGCTGGGGCTCAAAATCCTGGCGGTGGAAATCCATTTGGCGGAGCTGGCGGCTTCAATGGGGCTGGTTTCGACTTTGATCTCGGTGATATCTTTAGTCAGTTTATGGGCGGGGCTGGTGGTCCGTTTGGCGGCGCACAGCAAGCGGCGGCTAGAGGGGCGGATCTTGAAACTTCAGTCACGGTTGATTTTAAAGAAGCGGTGTTTGGCGCTGAGCGCAAGCTAAAATTCAATGTTGATGTGCGCTGCGAGCGGTGCGACGGCAAAGGCGCAGAACCAGGTACAAAGATAAAGACTTGTGACACGTGTAAGGGCCAAGGTCAGGTGACACGGGTCCAAAACACGATTTTGGGAGCTATCCGACAATCTCAAATCTGCCCAACCTGCCATGGCGCCGGCGAAATTCCGGAGCAAAAATGTAGCAAGTGTTTCGGCCATGGTACGGTTAAAGAAGAGGTTGAGCTGACGGTTAAGATTCCAGCTGGCATTGATGACGGCGCTACCATACGGCTGCAAGGTAAAGGCGGGGCGCATGGCAAGGGTCCAAACGGTGACCTGTACGTGCATGTGCGGGTTAAAGCCGATCGCGACCTGAGCCGTCATGGTCGTGACATTCATTCAACCATCAGCATACCCATGGCGGAGGCAGCGCTCGGTGGTGAGGTTAAAGTCGACACCGTTGATGGCAAAGTGACTCTTAAAATTCCGGCTGGCACCCAGAACTCCAAGGTCTTTAAACTCAGCGAACGTGGTGTACCTGGCCTGGGCGGCCGAAAGCGCGGCGATCATTTAGTAACTGTCATGGTAGAAATCCCCACAAAACTCTCCACTAAGCAAAAAGAATTGCTTAAAGAATTCGCCAACGACTCTGGCAAAAAGCGTTTCTGGTAAAACCAGCCTAAGCCAAATATAATTTAAGGGTAAGAATTTTAGCATGTGTTAAAAACTATCCTTAATCTGCGCCTCAGCTACGTCTACCCAATCCTTTTTGGTGTTTTCCTGCTGCTCCTATCAGTGGTTGAACCCCAAAAACTGACGCCCGGCCAGCTGGCCCTGTATTCCGTTAACTCATTCCTGTTTGGTTTCTATTTCTCGCCGCTGCTGAGTGCCCAAAAGGCTCGGGTTGATGGCCTGAATAAGGCTGTACGACAGGAAGTCATGGTTATTTTGGATATTCTGGCCCAATCGCATCTCTTGACTGAGAAGGTTCGTCACCAGCTCAAAATCCGGCTGCGCGCCTATTTGGATAGCATCAACGGCAACACCAAAATTGCCGCCGACAACCCGCAGTATGACGAACTACTGCGGTTTACCAAGCAGGATAAATTTAAGGATGACTCGGTGATGGACGTGATCTACGGTCGAATCAGTAAGACCCAAGAAAACCGCGACAACATTGAAAGTTTGCTTGGCAGCAAGGTCTATAGCCACGAATGGCTGGTCACTCTAGTCCTCTTCGTCATCACCATCTACTTCGTCATGCAGACCGATTACAATCATCTGCTCTTTTTTAAAATTCTGCTCGCCATCCTTTGCACTGGCATTTCGTTGATGCTAGTCATACTAGTAAAGTACGCCACTCTAGCTCACAAACAGGCCAAGAAGATGTGGCAGCCGATGCAAGAGCTGCTAAAGGATCACTTTGAGGATATCGATCGTAGCGAAGTGATTGAGCAGACCAAAAACTTGGAAGTGGAGACAGCGTAATGGAGCTTCCATCACTTAGCACCGACGCCATCATTATTGGCGGTACAGCCCTGGTAGCTGTTTACGGCATGCTGGCCGGCCATGGCGCGCTGGTGCGCGAGGCCATTAGTGTTTATGTCGGCATCGTTATTGCCTCCACTTTTGGCAAGCCGTTGTATGACTACCTGCAGCATTCGGCTGGTGGTGGCTTGGGCGTTAGCCAAACGCTGGTGCAAATGCTGCTCCTGGTTGTGCCGATTGTTTTACTCCAGTTCGGCCATCGCGCTCCCCATACTGGCAAGCACGGTTACAGCCATATTGTAACGTTTAGCCTGGCAGTGCTGACCTCGATGCTGATAGTTTCGAATGTCATCGCTCAGTTCGATGACGTCACTCGCGGTCACATTTTAGATCAGTCCAACCTGGCATCGACTATTTATAATCTACGGATTGCTTGGATCGGCCTAGTGCCGGTGGCGATTGCCGTCAGCGCCATCTTGCGCCCCAAAGATCATCACTGATCTTGTTTGCGGACCTTTTCGAGGTCAGCTAGTAGGTCATCAATCTTTACACCCTGCTTTTCGGCCACCCGTTGCAGCGTTTTCATGACAACGTCGATCTCTGCCTCGGCCTTAACATTTACCCGGTAGTCTAGCTCGCTGCGGACTTCGGCAGCTTTGGCCTGGCGGTTTTGCGAAATCATCACAAAGGTTGAAAGAAAAATAGCTTCCAGCGAAACGATCAGGGTCAGCAGGCCGAAGGGGAAACTATCAAACTGCAGTGCGGCGCCAAAGAGCCCAAGGTTGGCCAGTATCCACAGTCCAAACCAAAGCGAGTGGATGTAAACAAACTTCATGGTGCCAGCAAAGCTAGTAATGCGATCGGCCGCCCTGTCTTGGGCCGACTTTAGCCTCTTAATTTCTTTGTTGGCATTGAGGATCATGGTGTTATTTTACAGCAAACGTAAGCATTACTACAGATTGACCAATCTGTAGAATTTGGTTATAGTTACCAGGTCTACGGGCCCATAGCTCAGTTGGTTAGAGCGAGAGCCTTTTAAGCTCTGCGTCCTGGGTTCGAATCCCAGTGGGCCCTCCAAGGCAATAATATTTAATGAGGGTTTAGGCCCTCATGTTTGGTATTAAACGTAACCGATCAGCCCAAATTACAATCCTTGCTGCCGCTGCCCTGGCTGGTATTCTGGCCGGACGAGCCGGGTTGGCTATCGACGGTTACATCGTCGGTGTCAGCCTCGCACTTGTCATCCTGAGTGTGAGTCGAAGGATCTTTGGAAAGATCTATCGGCAGGCTCGAGATAACAGAACAAGGGGCGCATCGATTTTTTGGGTTTTGCTGATGACGCTCTTCATGCTTGGTATTTGGCGAGGCAATACAACGATTTTTGCTAAGACTGCCCTGGGTCAGCATATTGGCCAAAAAGTCACGTTGGCCGGCCAGCTCGCGGACGATCCAGCTCGGAGTGAAAAGAACTACACGGTTTTCACAATTGGCAACGCTGAGCTGGAGGGTCACAAAACCGGCCAGGCAGTGCGCATAACGGCGCCCTACAAAGAACTAAAGCGCGGGCAACGAGTACAAGTCTCCGGGAAGTTACAAGCCAATTTAGGCAGCGTTCCTGCGCGTATGTTTTCGCCGGTGACGGTATTAGATACGCGAATCAGCCCGCTCGAAAAATGGCGTCAGCGATTCTTTGCGGCAGTCCATTCGGTTTTACCCGAGCCAATCGCTGGCTTTGGTTTGGGGCTGCTAGTCGGAGTCCGGGCTTTAATCGACAAGCCCCTGCAAGATACCTTGACGCTGGTAGGCCTCTCGCACCTGGTGGCGGTTTCTGGATACAATCTGACGATCATCGTTCGCGCAGTCAACAAAGCGATCAAACGGGTCTCGTTATTTTCCGCTACCGCCGTCAGTCTATGGCTAATCTTTGGGTTCATGTTAGTGGCTGGCTTCAGTGCTTCCATCGTTCGCGCCGCTATTGTGTCGGTTCTGGCCCTGATGGCAGGTTATTACGGCCACCGTGTTAAACCCATGACATTGATTGCCATCCCGGCGGCGGTGACTGCTTTGTATAGACCTAGCTATTTAACCAGCGATTTAGGCTGGCAGCTGTCGTTCTTGGCCTTCTTTGGAATTCTAGTGCTGGCGCCGTTAATTCGCGATCGCTTCAAACTTTCACAAGGTTTTGCCAGTCAAGTAATTCTCGAATCACTGTGTGCTCAGCTACTAACCTTTCCGCTAATCATGCTTATCTTCGGCCAGTTCTCGATAGTCTCTCCGGTAGCCAATGCCATCATTGTGCCACTTGTGCCCTTAGCGATGCTTTTAACCCTCGTCGCCGGGGTCGTGGCGCTGCTCGTGCCAGCAGTGGCTGGCATAATCGCGCTCCCGGCCGCTGGGTTGATTGGGCTAATGCTGGCGGTGATCGATTGGCTGGCGCATTTTAAATTTTCCAGCACCAGCCTAAGCTTGGATCCATTTCTTACGGCAATGACTTACATCTGGATTGTGGTGGTCACAGCCATTTTGGCTCGTCGAGTCACTTTACACCGGCAAGCAAATAGCCCATCATAGGCGTGATCTGTAAACGATTGCACTGAGGTGAGAAATGGAGAGGAATGTACCTCTGGAGGTGTTGGCCGAGCTGCCAAATCAAGACTGGTTCCAGCGCCTTAGCCCGGAGCGGCAAGCTGAGGTAATGCGCGAAGAGCGTCAGCGCCAGGTTGATATCGAAGATCATTTGCGCGCCGAGGCTGCCAGGCCGTGCTGCTGGTGTCGGCGGACTGACTGCCCGAACAAGCACAACTGCTAGGAGCATCACATGACGACGGCCCAAAGCGAAACTCATGCTCAGTGCAAAGATCGTGAGCTGATGCAGTCTGCGCTTGAGGTTCCTGACCTCACCCGACGGTTCAAGGACGAACTCAGCGCGCTGCACACCAAGCTGCGCGGTTACTGCCACAAGCGGGTGGAATTTACCGCCCACGCTCATGGGCAGGAAGTTCTGCGCGTCCTCAATGGAGTGCCAGGGTCAGACGGCTGCTTCAATGCGATCCACTCCGCGGCAGTGCCAGATGGCGGCACGTTCACCGCCTTCGTCAAGACATATGGGCTGGAAGAGCTCAGTAATCGGCCATACTTCATCGTCTGCCTGCTCGAGCGCCAGCAGGTGACTGTCGGTCACAACTGGGTGCACCTGAATCCATTCAACGAGTACAAGCTTTTCATCGAGGACTTCGGCATCAACTCCGAACTTTCGGAGTGACACGAGCGGTGACTGCCTTCGGGCGGTCGCCGCTTTCGGCTTTCTTGTGGCACGTAAATTGACGAACCCCCGGCAGAGGATCCGTCGGGGGTTTAGATGTGGACTGGGGCCTGGTCTTCGACTTCTTCCAGACCGAGCTGCCGACAGGCATCGCCAAAAGCCAGTAGCTGCGTGCCTTCCACGAGCAGAAACGGCCAATCCGGACCACCGTCGTCGCCCGCCCGCCGATTACTGATATCGTCCATGGCCAACAGCACTCGGTGACTGTCTCCGTGCAGGAGCTGAAAAAGCTCACTCTCCCGATGTAACCGTAGGCCAGGAAGCGGGAGCATCGGCCAACACCTCGGGGTCGGGCAGCAATTTGATTGCACAGTCACCCGGGAAATTCCCAACGAAGAACTCGGTCGGGATGGTTGCCGCGCCGGCTGGAGCCCGCAGCGTACCCGAGACTTGCCGGAAGTCCGTCGGCAGGTGGTCCAGCACTGCTCGGGCCTTGTTCGAGCTGAGCAGAAACACACTACGCTCGGTTTTGGCTGGTCTCATTATTCTCCTCTAGTAGGTGCCGCGCCCATTATAAGAGTTTACAGATCAAAATGCTATAATACTGCTATGTCCGGACACTCTAAATGGCACAGTATAAAACACCAAAAGGCAGCGGCCGATGCCAAACGCGGCGCGGCCTTTACTAAGCTGGCTAACGCTATTGCCGTGGCGGCCCGTAAGGGCGGGGGTGATCCGGAGACCAACTTTAGCCTGCGGCTGGCCATCCAAAAGGCCAAAGGCGCCAATATGCCGGCGGCTAATATTGATCGGAGCATAAAGCGCGGTACGGGCGAGCTGGGCGGGGGAGTGATTGATGAAGTGCTGTACGAGGGCTACGGTCCCGGTGGCGCCGCCATCATCATTGAAGCGGCCACCGATAACCGTAATCGCACTGGGCCGGAGGTAAAAACCGCTCTGAGTAAAACCGGCGGCAGATTGGCGGATCCCGGCAGTGTGGCCTATCAATTCGATCAAAAAGGCATTATTCGGCTCGAGCCCAAGGACGTAGATACGGCCACTTTGGACGCGATTGAAGCTGGGGCTGAGGATGTGGAGCAGGATGGCAAGGAACTAGTCGTTTATACCGTGGCCAATCAGCTGAATGCCGTGCAAAAAAAGCTGACCGAAATGGGCTATGATGCTAAATCGGCCGAGCTGGCCTACGTTCCGAAAAGTACTGTCATAATTAGTGATCAAAAAGCCGCTCAGCAACTACTGCGCTTAATGGACGCTCTCGACGACATGGATGATGTCACGGCAACGCATGCAAACTTTGATATTGCTGACGAGATTATGCAGGCCTTGGCATGAAAATCCTCGGTATCGATCCCGGTACGGCCACAACCGGGTTTGGGGTGATCACCAAAGACGGGCCTAAACTAAAGTTTGTCGATGCTGGAGTGGTGACCACACCCAAGGAGGCCGAAATGAAGGACCGACTGGCGACGATTTATGATTGCATTAGCCAGTTAATCGCCGAGCATAAGCCGGACTGTGTGGCGGTGGAGTTGCTCTACTTTGCCAGTAATGTGACCACCGCCATTTCGGTCGGCCAGGCGAGGGGAGTGGTAATGCTGGCTATCGGTCAGGCCGGTTTACCACTGCATGAATACACGCCGATGCAGGTTAAGCAGGCGGTGACAGGGTACGGCCGGGCGGACAAAAAACAGATTCAGGAAATGGTAAAGATGATGCTGGGGCTGGACGGCATTCCTAAACCGGACGATGCGGCTGATGGGTTAGCCATCGCCATTACTCACGCAAACCAAGTAGTAGAGGCAAAAGCATGAGTTATGTCATCCTGAGCGCTAGTCGAAGGATCTTTGTAAGGATGTTTCGACAGGCTCAACATGACAAAAGGAAGGCGTATAAATGATTGCAACCATCGAAGGCGTTGTTTCGGAAAAAATCGGCGATAGTTTGATTATCGAACTATCCGGGCTGGGTTATGAAGTTATTGTTCCGGTAACTGATTGGGGTTCGGCTGCTGTTGGTAAATCGGCTAAATTCTACATTTACGATCATATACGCGAGGATGTCCATGCGCTTTACGGATTTTCGACTCAAGCCGCTAAGCAATTATTTATCAAGCTACTAAGCGTTTCGGGCGTCGGCCCAAAAGTGGCCATGCAGGTCATGAGTGCCGCCAGCTTGGATCGCTTGCAGCAAGCCATCGCCGCCGGGGATGCTGACTTGTTTAAGGGCGTATCCGGTGTTGGCAAGAAAACTGCCGAACGGATTATGGTTGAACTGAGGGGCAAGGTGGAGCCCGGTGCCGGAGTAGGCTCCGCGAGCTCGGGTGACTCGGCCTACCAGGCGCTGCAAGGCTTAGGCTACAGTGCTGCGCAGGCAGCTGAAGCCGTGGCCAAGGTCCCCGCAGAGGTTACCGATGACGGGGAGCGCATTAAAGCCGCCCTCAAGCAATTATCATAACCCTGATATAATCTGGGCAAGCTTGGAAGCTTACAAGTAACTCGACAATACGGAGCGGAAATGACCGAAGACCCCAACATTCGGGTTCTGCGTAGTGAATTCGCCCTATTTGGCTGCCCGGGCAGGCCGACCGATGGCGAGGCATTTGCTCGAGATCAGGCGCGGCTAAAAGGTCAACGCGAAGCAGAAGAGCGCCGACTCGGCGAGGACCACGAGCATGACGACGCATCCGATGCTTGAAATTCTGTGCCGGGAGTGCGGTCAGGGTTTCTGGTCGACCGACCCAGAGATGTGTCCGCGCTGCAGCTACCAGGAGGAGCTGCGCAAGGTCCAAACCGGCTGGAGCGAGGACGGCGAGTGGCTGTGGGTCGAAAAAACCCGAGTGACGGCCACGCCTCAGGCTGCCCGCCAGTTCTTCATCGATTGCTTGGCTGAGGCCGATGGCTTTGATCCCGAGATCCTGGCTCACTATCCCAGTCTTCTGTCCGTCAGCGACGAAGTCGTCTGGTGGAAGCCGGCGGTAGCTCCGTTTGCCGACCCTGAATATCAGCAGTCCATCCGGGCTAATCCAGAGGACCCAGCTGCCACGGCCTTCTGGGAAATCGATGTTACCGGTGCCTGGACCAACATTCAGCCCGAAGCCCTTGCGGAGTAAGCGAAAGCCTCCACAGGGGCTTTCGTTATTTGTACGCCTCTACTGATATAATTAGGCCATGATTGAACGCGTTACCGTTACGGCCGAAACTGACGATCCGGTGGAGCAGCAGTTCGAAGAAACTTTGCGGCCGAAGAGCTTTGAAGCTTATGTTGGCCAGCAACTAATTAAGGATACCTTGCAGCTGGCCATTCAGGCCGCTGAAGGTCGTAGCGAAGCCGTCGACCATATTTTGCTCTACGGTCCGCCGGGTTTAGGGAAAACGACTTTGGCTGGCGTGGTGGCGGCCGAAATGCGGGCGAATCTACGTGTTACTAGTGGCCCAGCTATTGAGCGGGCAGGGGATTTGGCCTCTATCCTCACAAATCTACAGGACGGCGACATTTTGTTTATCGACGAAATTCACCGGTTACCTAAGACGGTTGAGGAAGTGCTGTATCCGGCAATGGAGGATTACGGCATCGACATCATGCTTGGTAAGGGCCCGAGCGCTAAAAGTATTCGGCTCGATCTGCCGAAATTTACAATTATTGGTGCCACCACCCGAGCCGGGGCGCTAAGCGCGCCATTTCGCGACCGCTTCGGCCATGTTCACCGGCTGGAATACTATACACCCGAGGAAATGGTGAAGATTCTGACTCGCTCTGCTCGGATTTTGGACGTTAAGCTAGACAAGGATGCAGCCAGCGAAATTGCGACTCGGTCGCGTTTAACACCAAGAATTGCCAACCGGCTACTAAAGCGCGTACGCGACTTTGCTCAGGTGAGGTATGACAGCCAGATTAATCGTGAAGTGGCCAACGAGGCTTTGGGTATGCTAGAGATTGATGAACTCGGTCTCGATGCATCTGATCGCAGATTGCTGTCAGCTATTATAAACAATTACTCGGGCGGGCCAGTCGGTTTGCAAACGCTGGCGGCCATCATTAGCGAAGAGCCCGCCACAATTGAGGACGTTTATGAGCCATATCTGATGCAGCTTGGTTTATTAGAACGCACTAGTCGCGGCCGCAAGGCTACGCCCAAGGCCTATGTGCACCTCGGAATTGCCCCGCCTGCCGATCCTCAAGCCACCCTGCTGTGAAAGCCCTATTCACCCAGCTGGATAATGGCAAATGGCTACTCTGGCCGGGGGCGGAAGGGGGCCTGCCTAATCTAACTTTTGACTCAAAAATTCCAGATCCTTTGATCGGACCGCATGATGCCTTGCAGCAATACCGAGACAACCCCCACAAATATGCCGGGCTGGCCGTCCTGTACGGGCCAATCGCCATATGCCCTGGTATTAAGCTTATCTGTTTTCGGATGCGCTGGAACACGATTGAGGTAGCCCTGCCAGCCGGAGACCGCCATCCGCATCGCCGGCAGTTTTCGACTGAAGCCAACGGGCTGGCTAAGGTGACAATTAGCGACACTCTAGCCTCCGACCAGCACCCACATCAAATCGCTCAGCTTCATTATCTCCAGCTGGATCGTGATATTGAAGAGGCCAATCGGCTGCTAAAGCGCGCTAAAGGCTTGATTAAGGGTAAAAGTGCCCAGTATAATGGGTCGCACCAAAGGAAAAGTCATGGAAATTGAGCGATTAATGAAACATGATGAAAAAATTGTTCGGATTATCGGCCGGCACTGGATTAGTGTTGTGCCTTTAATGACGGGTTGGGCAATTGCCATCATTACGGTGCTGGTCGGATTTTATTATTTAGGGCGCTATGGCGACAATGGGTTAGCGGTTGTACCCGGAATTGTAGCCCTGACTGCTGCCCTAATTCTGTTTCTAATTTTTGCTTATGTTACCTATTGGGTGTTTCGTCAGAATAAACTGATTATTACATCAAAAAACCTGATCCAGATTACTCAGAATAGCTTATTCAGCCGGCAGGTCTCGGAATTTAGTATGGAGCGGCTGCAGGATGTGGAGGCCTCCAGTAATGGCTTTTTCCAGTCGACCCTTGACTATGGTCAGGTGACGATTGAAACTGCGGGTGAGGAGAAGAATTTTGTTTTCAAGTGGGCGCCACACCCGCGGGACGTTGTAGCGCTTATTCTCGAAATCGCCGATAAAAACGAACAAGAACGGATTTAGCCCACCCCCGGTGCCCCTCCTCGGGCGCGCCATCTCTACCTCTCATCGGTATCTCTGCTGTACGCACCTTAGCCTTACCCCCTGGCATAGGCGCTCTACGTTATTTTGAATCAAGCTACTTCAAAGGCAGAGTTGTGCGGCCCTATTTCAATATCTGCTTCCACGCGCTAGCTTACCTATGACCAGTGGGTAAGGCTCTTTGGTTCCCAATTGTGAGCTTCATAAATCCAAAAACATGGAACCTTATGGACCAAAATGGGTAAGCTAGCGCGTGATGGTAATGATTACAGGTTTAGATAGAGATGCACGGTGAAGCCAGCCGCATTGATTTAAAGAAAGTAGAGCGCCCATTTTGGTCCATAAGGTTTAAGGATGCGCACGGCGGGTGTAACTGGAGGAGATACGGAGGGAGCGCTCTGATAGGGCTCGGAGGAAAGAACTACAACGAGAATGGGTCGGCTTTGCCGGGATTAATCTGAATATTGGTATCACCCGCCGATTGGAGCTCACTGAGCTGCTTGATGGTTTTAGCACTTATCTTAAGCTTTATAGCTGACAACTTATCCGTTTGATCCTTGATGTAGGCTTGATCTGGCTGGGCGCCAGCAATTTGACTGATTTGGTAGGTGGTGTAGCCAATGAGTCCAACAGCGATAACCGTAGTAATCAGGCCGGCGTACCTGGCTAGGACTAAAAATTGTTCTGGTTTAACTTCAAATTTTAAATTCATGGCTTTAAAAAGGCATTTAATTGTATGGCAAAATTCAGCGCCGATCCACCGCCAGAAATATCCAGAGCGGTCATGCTGGTATAACGATTTAGGCGTTCTTGGCGTTGCAGAAAAGCTTGGAGCTGGCCGTAGGTACCGTGCAGTTGGAAGGTAACTGGCAAGGCCAAAATATCGCCAACCTTGGTAGTTTGACTGGTCGGGCCTGGTGTGTTTGAGGTGGGGAAGGTAATGCTATCGATGCGCATGCCACTGGCACTGGCGATATTCTGCAGCTGGAGCGAAAGCTCGCTTTGGCGTTTATCTTTGGGGAGGGCTTCGTCTAGCTGGGCAATAACCGGAGCTAGTTTATGGTACTGCTTATCCAGGTCTTGGAATTTAGAAAGCTTTTCGTCTGCCAAATCCTTATCAGCTTGGCGTTGGCTCAAGGTAATAGTACCCTCGGTTAGATTGCTGGTAGCGTAGTAGTAACCGGCACCGCCGCCGAGCAGGACAACTGCCAGGATGCCTGCCAGGATATAGAAATATTTCTGAGGAGTCATTATCTGGCCTTCCCAGGGTTAAAGGCAAAGGCCACCGTGACTGACTTTAGCTTGTCTGTCTGCTGAATACTTTCAATATCGGCGGCACTAATGCGAGGCGACTTGGCGATGCTGTCGCGGAAACTTAAGGCCGTAGCGTAGTCGGCGGCTGTGGCGGTTACCCGGACCGGCTTTTTATCGTCACCGGTCAGGCTGATTGAGGTGATGGCTACCCCTTTTGGAGTAGCTTCGGCCAAGTCCGACAGCAGTAGTGAGAACTTAGCTTGGGTGGATTGGATCTTTTCAACCGACGTAACCCTTGAGTTCACAGCTTGAACATCTTTTTCGAGACCCTTGTACTTCGACAGGGCTAGGTTTTTGCTGGCAGCTTCATCTTGGGCAGTTTTGATCTGTTGGTTTAAATAGAGCTGAGCTCCAACAAACTCGACGGTTAGGGTCACGACCACAGCCGCCGCGATTATGAGATAGCGAACCAATATGCCGTTACGCCGCCCAAATCTAATTTGCTTCTTTGCCTCGGGTGGCAAAAGATTGATCATTAAAATGCTCCCAGGGCGTAGTTGAAGGAAGCCGTGAGGGCGCCGTACTTCATCATTTTAGACCTCGCAGAGCTAGGCCAATGGCCGTGGCATACATCGGGGCTTCGCGCTCATTCAAATTCTTATCTTTAACCTCAAGCTTATTCCACGGGTTGGCAGCCGTTTGCGGTAAGCGCAGTTCGGCCTGAAAAAATTCTGGTAGGCCGGGCATGGCTGCAGAACCACCCGATATAACCATTCGTTCTACCTTGTGGGCCTTTTCGCCGCGCTGCTCGTAGAATTTAATAACTCTCCTGGCCTCCTTGGCCACATTACTGAGTAACGGTTCGAGTACGGGGAAGACCTTTTCTCTCATGCCACTCGGGCCGATACCAAATTTAACTTTAATTTCCGTGGCTTCATCGGGTTTAATCTTCAAATTTTTAACCAAGGCTTGGGTGTAATGCTCGCCACCAGTGGCTACACTGCCGGTCAAAGGAGTAAATTCGTCGTAAACGGTCATATCGGAAGATAGCGATCCAATGTCCATAACCAAGGTATTCTTACCCATGTCGCCGGAATGGAGCAGAGCGCGAACTACCGCTGTCATGCTGGCCTCGATGGCCGATATTTCCAGACCCAAGGCGTCAAACAGCTTAATATAAGAATCCACGATAGCCCTGGGTGCGGCCATCATCAAGACGTCTAAGTGGGCATCTTTTCCATCCTTACCAGCCGTACGGTTAACAATTTCGTAGTCAATATACAGATCGGTCACCGGTACAGGCACGTACTGCTCGACCTCATAATGGACAGCCTGGTCCAGATCTGCCTGGTCCATTAGTGGCAATTGCAGGGTGCGGGTAAATACCTTCGCCGCCGGCAGGCCGGTTATGGCGCGTTTTGACGTCAGCTTTCCGAAGCCCAATTTTTTTAACAGTGGCTTTATGGCACTAGCCATTTGCTCTGGGTCGACAATAATGCCCTCGACAATGGCGTCTTTAGGGAAATAGCAGTAGCCGTACCCTTGCACATGGACCTTGGAACCGTGTTTAACCAGCTGCACTAGTTTTGCGGTGTGCGAGCCAATATCCAGCCCAAATTGGGGCACATCTTTATAGATGAGGGGTGTGCGCAAACTCACCTCTAAGCATTACCGTTTTAGTATATCAGATTAGTTCTCGGAGAAGTAGTTATTTGTAGAACTGCTCGTAGTAACGTACATCCCAGCCGCCCGAGATGGTGGCGCCGGAAGCAGTAAATAGCACGCTGCCATTATTGTTTAGCTGAATGGTCTGTCCTATCAACTGGCCGACAGTGGCATTATTGCCGAGAACTAACTTGGACCAGACCGCATAGAAAAGAATATTAGACATCCCGGTGGTATTGTTACTTAAGTTGATCGTCGTTACACCTTGCGAGTTGGCCAGGTTAGTACCCGTCACGCTAGAGCAGCTGGGGCGGCAGCTGGTATCGGCTGACCAGAACGTATACATATTAAAAGCAACTCCTGATGCATTGGCGGTGATTTGGTTATTATTGCCGGTGGTAAAACCAGTGGAGCCATCAATAATAAAGTTCGGCGGGACGGTGACGGACGACCCCACCTTGATCGTATTGTTGTTG
This sequence comes from Saccharimonadales bacterium (SeqCode), assembly GCA_035479795.1. Taxonomy (GTDB): domain Bacteria; phylum Patescibacteriota; class Saccharimonadia; order UBA4664; family SCTI01; genus DATIII01. The sequence goes on along the minus strand of DATIII010000006.1, from coordinate 2,326 downwards.
CCGGTCGTAAAGTTACCATCGATCCACACGTTGCCGTCTAATATGACATTGCAGTTTGGTCCGGCCGTAAAATTCCCGGTATAGTGGCCATTTAAATGAACGGTGGTGCCGCTGCAGCTGGGAGCCGAACCGGCACTGGATATGCCGGTGGTTAAGGTGGCGCGGTTAGCCCCGGGCAGAGTAATGGAGGGGGCAGTATGGTCGAACGAACCATGGACGGCGGCAGCGCGGTCCACATTATTGGTCGCATGGGTCGCGGCATAAATATTGGCGGTTGTGCCCGTGGTTATACTGTTGCCACTAGCGCAGATTTGGGGGAAGGCTGATGTCGCCGGAATGGGACAGGCTTTATCTTCGACATAAACCGAAGTTGGGGCCGTTGTGGTGCCGATAGAGGAACCGTTACTCATAGCTAACTTGCCGCCCACATAAACCGGTCCGGTAGGCAGCTTGACGTTGTTATTCATTATCAGACCCCCAGGGCCGGTGTAGATAGTACCGGCCGGCAAGAAGGATTGGTTAATAACCAGCTTGACCTTGCGGGTCAAGGTTGGAGTAGTGGCTGAGGCGGGTAGATAGACCTTGGCGGTCGCGAGCACCACCTTTTCATTGCTGGCTGTGCCATTTTGCACGCAGGTTTCGTACGTTACTTTTCCCTGTACGCTGTTATTGACCAGCGTGACTGGCGACATGGTGTAACCAGTACAGGAGTTGGTGGCCGTCGTTGGTGCGTTATTAGTGCCCTGATAGGTCGAACTCAAGTTAATCTGATGCATGAAGCTTTCAGCGCCGGCCTCGGCCGCGTTAATGGCACTGCCGGCGATCAGGGTCCGCCGGGTATTGGCATAGTGTTGTACTCCAAACTCGGCCACCGCCAGTGAGGCGATGATGAAGAAGAAGGTAATGATAAAAGCCCCAATAATAATGACACCTTTTTGGTCTTGAAGCTGAAAGCTAATAGCTGAAAGCTTAAATAAGGAAGCGCTTTGGGCTTTGGACTTTGGACTTTGGGCTCTCACGGCTTATTCCTCAAGGTTACGCGGCTGGTCAGGGTATTTGAAAAGGTGCGGCCAAACCGTGACCGCGTTTGAGTGAGGGTAACGTCCATGGAATAAACATTATCTACAATCGTGGTTGGATCGCCGTTGCCGTCATAGTAGGCAGCCACCAAGTTAGCCACGTCTTCAATAACCTTGCCGTCGGGTGGGCAAGACGAAGTGGCTGAGGCGGGAGGGCAGGTTGAAACGGCGGTGTTACCGGCCACAGGATTGGCAATAATCCGGCGGTAAAGTATTCCGTTACTGCTGTTGACGTAGTAAACAACATCATTGGTCTGAAGAGCCGTATGCTGGGCGTCGACATAAATTAAGTTTCCGCTAGTATCGATTGCCGGCACCGAAACAACTAGAGTTGAAGGCGATCCGGTGCTAGATGCCCAGCCGTATTGGTCACCGCCTGGGCCGTTAATATCAGACCATTGGTTGCTGGCCTCAATCGTCCGCGCTGATTTAAGGTCTTTTTCCATGGTTTCCAGGGCCTGTTTGGTGTTGGTCTGCAAGATGATAGAAGTATCCGTCCGGGCATAATCAATTAACCGGTTGGTATAAAAATCGGCCACCACCACTGCCAAAATCCCAATGACGACAATTGAAGTCAGCAACTCCAAGAGTGAAAAGCCAGACTGTGACCGCAGGTGTTTCATCGCCCGATGCCTTGTTGGCTAATTAGAGTTGAAAGCTGAACGTGCTTGGTAACCTTATCTTCCTGCCAGTAGATGGCGATGTTTAACTGCTTCAGGCCGTCTTGAACCGGCGAAAGATCCGAATAGCTTGCGGTGGCTGATTTGGGCGAGCCAAAGTTGGAAGGCAGAGAGGTCGTAAAGTCTTCGTTGGCGGGTATCGATTCATAGCCTTGATTGCGGTCGGTCTCGATCTTTTGCTGGGCCAAAGCGGTGGCAATTGCCAGGTTACGAGCTTGCTTATTGAGCTTGTTAACAGTCACGAAAATGCCAATAATAGCCGCCGAAGCCGCCGCCACAAAGGTGGCCGTTATGATTAGCTCCACCAGGGTAAACCCAGACTCGGAGTCTAGGTGTTTCACCTTATTCATAGGCTAATTATAGCGTAAGCGTTTTAATGCACCAAAAAGCGACCTGTTAAGGCCGCTATTTGGTGTCTAAGCTAGTTTAGTTAGCAGAGTTGACGGTGTAGGTACCACCGGTAGCCTGCGGATCCTTGGTGTTTTCCAAGGTGGATGTCAGGGTGTAGGAAGTACACGCACCGGAAGCACAGGAGGCTGGGCTGGGAGTGTAGGTGTAGTTCTGGCT
>DATIII010000005.1:0-1605 GCA_035479795.1 Saccharimonadales bacterium (SeqCode) | reverse complement strand
ATGGTGAAACGAGTGAGGTAAGAGCTCACAGTCTTTGGCGGTGACGCCAAAAGAGAGGTAAACCCTGCCTGCTGCAAGGTGATAGCTATCGGGCCGCCTGCCACGCTATCGATGAAACCGCTTGAATCTGCTGGCAACAGTGGATCTAGATAGATGATCAGCTACTACAGAACCCGGCTTACAGATAATCTGGCTGACCAAAAAGACCTCACCCGAGGTCTTTTTTGATCCCCGAAACAGGGGTGACAAGATTGACAAACTTAAATTAAGAAAGTATAATAATACGATCTGATTGACCCTTGGGTGGATTGGACGCAATTTATGTTTGAAGCCTATTTCCAAATTACCCTAGAGGGGTTCGTTAGAAACCCTTGCAGGGTAATTTGGAAAACCAAGTGAAAGGCAGTCCATGTCTGACGTATTATGTTGGGTAAAAGAGGAGTTCGGCGGGCCCATCATCTCGCTCGACGAGCTCTCCAACTATGGGTTCGATGACGGGATCCGCAGGATTATCGCCGATGAGCTGAAGCTCGAGTCTCCCAATAAGGTGGACCTTCTCGGTGTGAGTCCGCTCCGCCAGAGCCACAGCAAGCTTGTGGTCGTACACGTGTACGGCTACCAGGCGGACTTCGCCCACACAACACCCGTGGCGATCGCGGACAAAGTGAAGAAGGTTCTGGATCTGCCCGCGGATCATCAGTGCGTCTCCGTCAACTTCATCGAGGTCTTCGCCTGGGGCAAAGCCTAACGATCAGGAAGGAGTAGGAGATAAATGCTATTCGGAGCAATAGTGCCGATGTTACTAGGATTTTTTCTAGGTGGGTGGGGCTGGTCACATCGAATGGAATGGCAGAAATGGGAAGTCTGGGCCACCTACCTAGCCGGCTCATTGCTTTTCGTGTTTGGCATCGGCTGGTTCTTCCCAACAACCTGATGCAGGCCTCAATAACATGAGGGAGGCGCGCGCAGAAATGTCGCCGCGCCTCCCTGATAAGACCCACCCGGGTCTTTTTTAATACATTTTCGGTCCGGCCATGCGGAGCGAGCCTGATGCCGGTGCTGTAAAACAGTCTGGCCTTGGGTGAAACCGGATGTTTGACCCAGCCCCTAGCATGGGATGCTAGGGGCTGGGGAGTTCCGGTTGTCAAAGACTGGTTTTACTAGCTATAGGCATAAAGCGAGTGGAGCGGCCGGTGGTTTGGCGCCACCTTTGCCACTCAAAGGTGGTATGTTTGAGCGCTTTGCAAAAGCGCTACTATTTAGAGATCTTTGCAGCCTTCAAGACTGCCTCAAAGGCTGTTGGTTCGTTGACAGCCAATTCAGCCAAAACTTTACGATCCAAAGTAATATGGGCATCTTTTAGCCCCTTGATAAACACACTGTAAGTGGTGCCGTGCTGGCGGGCGGCGGCGTTTATACGAGCATTCCATAGCTGGCGGAAGGTGCGCTTTTTATTGCGCCTATCTCTGTAAGCATACTGCAAAGACTTAGTAACAGCCTGCTTGCCGCGCTTGATACTGCTGCGATTGGATTTAGTAAAGCCCTTAGTGGCTTTTCTAATTTTATTATGCCGTTTGTGGCTGGTAACGCCGCGCTTAACTCTCA
>DATIII010000004.1:0-122947 GCA_035479795.1 Saccharimonadales bacterium (SeqCode) | reverse complement strand
ACACTTAGACGGATATAGCCAAAAATCCGCTCCGGCTATCACGCCGCGTCAGTTGTGGGAACGACTCCGCCGGTACGGGAATATCAACCCGTTGTCCATCGCCTACGCTACTCGCCTCGGCTTAGGCCCGACTAACCCTGGGACGATAATCGTTGCCCAGGAAACCTTGCTCTTTCGGCGGCCAGGATTCTCGCCTGGCTTATGGTTACTCATTCCAGCATTCTCACTTCCCCGCGCTCCACCAACCCTTCCGGTCTGGCTTCACTGCAGCGAGGAACGCTCGGCTACCACTATGTGCTTGCGCACACAATCCGCATCTTCGGCATCTAGCTTGAGCCCCGTTATATTTTCCGCGCAGAGTCACCATTGACCAGTGAGCTGTTACGCACTCTTTAAATGCATGGCTGCTTCTAAGCCAACATCCTGGTTGTTTATGCATTCCCACATCGTTTCCCACTTAGCTGAGATTTAGGGGCCTTAGATGGCGGTCTGGGCTGTTTCCCTTTTGAATATGGAGCTTAGCCCCCACATTCTGACTGCCACGGTAGTAGCTGTCGGTATTCGCAGTTTGACAAGAGTGGGTATCCTTGCGGACCCCAGCCCTAATCAGAGCTCTACCCCCGACAGTTAATTCGTGACGCTAGCCCTAAAGCTATTTCGAGGAGAACCAGCTATCTCCGAGTTCGATTGGAATTTCTCCGCTAACCACAGGTCATCCAAGCATTTTGCAACATGCCCTGGTTCGGTCCTCCACGTGGTGTTACCCACGCTTCAACCTGCCCATGGTTAGGTCACCCGGTTTCGGGTCTAACACATACGACTAAATCGCCCTATTAAGGCTCGCTTTCACTGCGGCTCCGTCATATGACTTAACCTAACGCCGTATACGTTAACTCGCTGGATCGTTCTACAAAAAGCACGCCGTCACAGAATAAATCTGCTCCGACTCTTTGTAAGCACATGATTTCAGGTTCTATTTCACTCCCCTTCCGGGGTTCTTTTCGCCTTTCCCTCACGGTACTTGTTCACTATCGATCGTAAAGAGTATTTAGCCTTGGAGGGTGGTCCCTCCGGATTCAATCAGGGTTTCACGTGTCCCGACCTACTCGAGAACAAAGATATAAGGACTAGGAATTTTCATGTACGGGACTATCACCCTCTATGGTGAGCCTTCCCAGGCTCTTCCATTAACTACCCAGTTTTCTTACCTTACCCAAGTTTTGGCAGAACTTGGTCGCATTACACAGAACTGGATGGAACCAGTGCTGTGTAATGGTCATCTTTGCCTCACAACCCCTTTTAAACATTCGCCTGCCAGCTTATTTGTCTGCGAGCAGACAAAAGATTAAAAGGTTTTGGCTCTTCCGCGTTCGTTCGCCACTACTAGCGGAATTGAGGTTTCTCTCTCTTCCTGACGCTACTAAGATGTTTCAGTTCGCGCCGTGCCCTCCACATATCCTATATATTCAGATACGGGTGACGATGTATAACCACCGCCGGGTTGCCCCATTCGGATATCCCCGGGTCAAAGCTTGATTGGCAGCTGACCGAGGCTTTTCGCAGCCTTCTACGTCCTTCTTCGGCTCTTTACGTCAAGGCATCCTTCATGTGCTCTTGAGTAACTTTTTTACGAGATTTTGACGAGCGATTCGTGTTAACAAATCGCCCTTCATTTCTTGCATTTTTAGTTTCTATCTAATCTATATATCAGATAGAAATTTACCCTATCAGTGATTAATTGGTGTTAATCACTTCAAGTTATGCCAACTTATGAATTTAGATGCAGATCAAGGCAAAACCGAGCACCGTAAGCGAGGCGTAAATGAATACGTCGAGCGCGTAGCGCAGGTTTTAACGCTGATATGCGCTAAATGAAGAGGTTGGATTTTTCAAAAAACAACTCCGCCGGTTTAGGGGCGGAGCTCACATTCAAACAGACAAAAACCTACCTGGGGACGTGTACTCCGCTTATCCTGGTAGTTTGTCTACTCATATATGAGCTCCTAAATCCTTATAAATGTAGCACGCCAAATCAGGTGTGTAAAGCCCTTTAAATCATAAAAATGATGTATTTTTTATAACAAAGTTCTTATGTTTATTTTTGAAAAAGAAAAGCCCCGCCAGGGACTCAGGAGAGCATGGCGGGGCTGCCGGAAACGGCTAGGAATTCTTGACCCCAATAAAGAGGCCGCGACCCATCAGGCCGTACGGGTGGTGGTGCACGTCCAGTCCGGCTTGCGCGAAGGCCGCCATGTACTGATCGCTGGTGAACAGCGTCAGTTCGTGGTGGGTCACGAAGTACCGCGGCCGGTTGTGCCAGTCGACAAAGAAATGCATGTCGAGCTCGGCCCGGTTGCCGCGGCGGCGGGACTGGGTGATACGGGCAACCGCCTCTTCCGGCACGAAGTTCGCGCTGAGAGTGCGGTTGTCGTCCCACTCCTCCGGTGGGATCCACGGCTCGATGACAAGCACGCCACCAGTCCGCAGCTGCCTGGCCATGCAGGCCACCGCGGCGTTGAGCTGGTCGGCGTCCCCCAGGTGGCCGACGGCACTGAAGAGGCAGGTCACTGCCTCGAAACAGTTGGCGCCGATATTGAAATCTTTCATGTCAGCCACCTGCCAGCGGGCCTCCGGCAACCGGTCCTGGGCCACTTGCAGCATGGCCGGGCTCAGGTCGATTCCGGTAATACGGTACCGACTCGCCAGGTGCTGGGCATGGAGGCCTGTACCGCAGGCCACATCAAGCAGCTTGCTTTCGTAGTTGTGGTTGTCATGCCCGCCGTCGACGCGCGTGTGGGCGTCGATCAACTCGACGACCCGCTCGGCCTCGGCGGCGTAGTCCTTCATCTGGGTGTAAATGGCGTCATAGTAGACCGCCTCCCAGGTGTACTTGTCAGGCATTTAGCCCTCCTCGTTAGGGAACTCCTTAGCGGTTCCCGGGGATCAAATCCTTGCGTTTTAAGAATCTGGTCTCCGGAAACCTTTTTTTCAAAGGTCTGTGGGGCGCTCGAATTAACGAGCGCCCCTAGCAGATCTCTATTCAACCTCCTTACATGCTTCCGGACTGCCACAGCTCCCAGTAGTACCCCTCGAGAGCCATGAGCTCGTCGTGCGTACCCGCCTCCACGATGCGGCCGTCTTTCATCGCGTAGATGACATCGGCCCGCCTGGTGGTGGTCAGCCTGTGAGCAATGGCAATTACGGTGCAGACTCGGCTGTCAATATCGCCGAGCGTCAATGTGTCGAGCTCGGCTTGAATGGCCTTTTCGGTCGCGTTGTCGAGCGCCGAAGTAGCCTCGTCCAGAACCAGCACGGCAGCCTGGGCAATGATCGCCCGGGCCAACGCTACTCGCTGCTTCTGCCCGCCCGAGAGCTTTACGCCGTTTTCGCCGATGAGACTTTGCAGACCCCTCGGAAAATTGGCTGTATTTCCGAGGAAATCGTCAGCCAAAACGCCTGCCTTACGGGCGGCATCCAGAATCACCTCATCAGAGGCGTCCAGATTACCGAGCGCAATGTTGTCTTTGATTGTGCCATCGAAAAGACGCGGATTCTGCGACACCACGGACAAAACCCTGGTGCGCAACCATCCCAAATCCATTCGACGAACATCAACCCCATCCACCGTTACGCTACCCGTGCAGATGTCGTAAAGACGCTGCAGCAGGGCGATCACGGTCGACTTGCCGCTCCCCGTCTGCCCCACAAAAGCCACGAAGGCCTTGGGGCGGATGGTAAAGCTGACATCCTTGACTTGCTTGTCGATTCCGCCGTTATAGCCAAAGCTAACCTCGCGAAAATCGATTCTACCTTCCAGTCTTTCCGGATACACGGGGTGATCCGGGCTGACAATGGACGGCTCGGTCGCAAAGAACTCGTTGAGCTCCCTAAGGGCCGGTCCGCCGCGGTTCAGAGCGTGCTGCAGATCGGTAAGACGAAACAGGTTGTTAGAAACCCGCAGAATCCAGCCGATACCCAGCGCCACCCCGCCAATCGACGTCCCGTGGTCGTAGCTTTCAGCCGCCACCCAAACGGTAGCGCCAGCACCGAGCGACAGGACAGCGTCCTGCCGAAACAGCACCCACGCCCACTTGAGATGGCGCGTCAGCTCGCTGTCATACAGTCTAAACACCAGCCCGCTCAGATTGCGGTGCCGGTACAAGTCTAGGCCGCGACTTTTTACCTCATGAACAGCATCCGTGGTTTGACTCGAGTAGATATTGGCGGCCTTCATCTCCTTCCGGTACTCATCACTCAGCTCGTTGAGCTTTTTCGAGTTCAGAAACACCGTCAGAATGTAGGCGGCCGTCAGGGCAATCGACAGCGCGCTAAAGCGCCAATCGATAAAAAGCAGCCCCACGGCAATCAGAATGCCCCGAACGAAATCAGGGATCACGCCGAAAACCAACTTGTCGATGAGATTCCAGAGCCAACCGTAGTTTTTGTCCAGAATACTCTCCTTCTCCCCGGTGCCGTGCTCGTTATGCCAGGCCGTGTCCATGCGCACCATATGCTGACTGCCGGTACGCATCATCAGCTCCCAGAGCTTATGCTCGAAGGAGTTGCGCGGCGAGCTCATTAGTACGTTGATCGCGCCAAGCGCCAACGCCACTACAAAAGCCAAGGCCGCTAGGCCGAGAATTGCCTGCTCGCGATCAAGTCCCCAAATGAATCGGGAAAGAGGGTCGCCAGTCAGCACGTTCAGCAAGAAACTGCTTGGGTAGTTGGTGGCAATCAGGAAAAACTCCGTCACCACCAGCCACGCCAGAGCCTTCGCCGCGTATCGCCGCAGCAACTTCATGTCGTCGGCGTTTTCCGGCTCTCGGGCCAGCCTGCTGGCAAAGGTACGAAAAGCCTTAATAGGCATTTGAGCCTTTCGGTCGGGTTATAGAGATCTGCTACACGATATGCTGCGGCGTCTTATGAATGTTATTTAATGCCTTGCGGGTACGCCAAAGCAGGCGGCGCCCGCGAACGGCCAATGGTTAAAGACTGCTTGTTCGCAGCACATGGCGTAACAGATCTTGATTGTTAATGTGCGTAAGTTTTTGTGAGAGGCTCAAGTACACGAAAAGTACTATTACCTGTTCACTTGTGAGTTGTAGATTTAGAGTCAGGCGCTTATTTGCGCGGCATGTTCACAAAGGAATTGCCGGCATTAATGCGCGTATGGTTCAGAATCTTCATATCTCGGCACTCCTTTGTTAATAATATTAGAGTTTTTACACCCTATAATACTACTTATGTTTTGTCAATAGTTTGGCTTTCGTCCTTTTGGACTCATCAGGAAAGATACACATCTATCGAGCCAGAGGCGGACGGGCAAGCCCGTCCGCCAAAGCCCTTTACTACTCGGGCACCTGGAAGGCACCGCCTCGGCAGAGGCAGTAACGGGCCACCTTCAGGACCACGTCGTTCCACAGGGGGTGGTTCGGGTCGATCTCGACCTTGACGCCGTACTCAGTCGGCTTGTCGTAGTCGCTATCGTCCCAGTACCACTCGCTGCGGAGCGTCGGGAACATCTCCCGGACGTAGTCCTCGATGACCCTTACGGACATCGCCGGGAACTGATCCTCGTTTGGGATGATGTACAACATGAGCTTTCCCTCCTGTTGGTTGACAGTAGGAAAAGCTGAACCCGACACGCAAGCAACGGAAATAGTCACCCGCTGGGAGGCGGATGGCCAAGCCGAGCATTACGCGCGTTCGACGCCTGAGTGTCGGGCCCGGGCCTGCAACAGACTGGAGCGTTTGAATGCTCAGCTGCTGGAACGACAGCAACCCTCGGTTTTCCAGTGGTGCCAGCACCTCTGGGTCTCCTTAATAGCAGCCTGCGCACGCGATGAATTAGCACATGTTTCTCTGAGTCACGCTGGCGTGAAGCAGAGGCGATGAGGGTTATTAGTCCGGCGCCTCATCGCATATTTGCCGGTAATTGGATGACCAATCCAGGAGTGCAGCTCGGCTGCTGCGGGTCGCTCTCGGGCGGGACCCGAAAGGTTGGTTGTAAAGAGCGGGGTTTTGCCCCGGGCTTATCAGTTTCCTGAAAAACTTGAAGATAACTTTAGCACACTGCTCATGTTTTGTCAAGAGTATTAGGGACCTTACCATTCAAACATCTTTTGCATTGGTTCCCAAAAATAGTCCATCCAGCCCTCGGCGACCTCATCCACACAGGCGGCCGGGATGTCGCTTTGCATAAACTGCAATTCAGTTCCGTCACTCGATTGAAAAAGCTCAATAGTCACCACCGAATAGTGATCTTCTGGCCAGTCGTCCATGATGCATCGCCACCGCATAGCAATCAGCTCATCCGGCACTAGCTTGGTAAACTCCCCTTCCAAATCGCCGTTGTACGCAGAATATTCGCCTCCCACTTTGGCTTCAATCTTGGCGGGCGCACCTGTAAACTCAGCAGTGACCTCATCGGAAGTCAGAGCCTCATACACCGCATGGGCCGGGCAATCGAAACCAGCTGTTTGTTTAATGCTTTCCACAATTTAATTATAAACGCACTGCGGCCCCGGAGTCTGGGTAGACCTCGGGGCCGTTTGAACGATGCGTTAGCAGGTCGGCTAGACCCTCCTCAGCGGGCGCAGATTCACCCAGTCGTCGGGCGTCGTCTCGGTGGTGACGTTGTTGATGTCAGGCATCCACGGGCCGAGCGCGGTCACCTGCTCCCAGGCCGCCTCACGCATGCGATGGTCGCGAACGAAGCGGTTCTCCAGCTGCTTGCGATAGCGCCGGCGATGAGCCATGCCACGAAGTGATGCTTCGAGATACGGCATCTGGCCGGCGTCGAACTCCCTGACGATCTTGGCTTCGACATCGTTGAATGCGAAGAAGATGCTGCCGGTGGGCGTCTCGAGAATGATGCGATCGTCGATCCGCACGAGCTCCTCGAAATACTTCCGGAAATGCTTCACCAGAGGACAGCAGGTAGTCCTGACACGAACGCCGAAGCATCCAGTGGCATACAGCGTAGCCGCAGCCTCATCGAAGGTTTCACCGAGAGCGGCGCGAGCTGCCTCCAGGCGATCAACGATCTCCATCACTCCTCCTTGACTAGGGTTCTAGGCCACGTCGAAACCGGGGCCGCTTAGGGGACAATATACGCTTCAGATTGGGACCTGACAACCACTTTCCAGGTTTGGCTCAGGAAAGCCATATATTGACAACCATCAGATATAGTTGCAAAACCATACTTTTTATGCTAGAATTGGTCCTCGTACGCCTGAGATATGGCGCGCAAACTTGAGAAAATGTCCCCGATCGAGGAGCACCATGTCCTTTGCATCCCTGGAGAAGGGTGTCAGCCTCCTGCTGCACCTGGCCAGAACCCATCGCGCCAGCGACAAGTGGGCGTTTGCTGATGCCTTGGCTGAACGCGGAGGTTTTGTCGAGGCGAGGTATTACTTCGACAACCGCGTCAGGTACAAGAACGCAAACCACCGCTCGGGTACTGGATACTGGGTGAAGATGGTCTATAGGGCCTATCACCCCGACGGTCATACCACCAAGTACACCGACCGCACCTGGGTGTCGTCCAGCGAGGCGATGAAGTCGCAGTTCGAATGGGACGTTATCCATGTACGCCAGCTGAACCAGGCGCGCAGCTTCCTGAACTCCCTGTCAGTACCTCAGGCCAGGGTCGCATGGAAGGTCTATGACGAGGAAGGGATTCTCGTCCTCGAGCGCAAGCTCTCCGAGCCCAGCAATCGATCGGACATCAAGACCGCCAAGGTCGTTGCCCTCCGCTAGAGCGGACCCAACCCCCAAGCACAAGAAAGCCCCCGGCTTCGTGCTCGGGGGTCTTTCTTTTTTACGGGTAAATTAGTGTTTGCCGCGGGGGCCGGCGGCGCTTAAGCCGGCCAGTACCAGGAAGAGTGGCCAGATGCGACCCCAATCGAGTTCATCAAGGAAGATAACAACGATGGTAATCAAGAACAAGCCGCTCATGAAGGCGCCCCAGGTTCTACGGCCCACGTAATTATCAATTTTGTAATATTTATAGGCTTGGTGCCAGACACTGGCGGCTGGAATCAGCAGGAACAGTGCCCACCAGTTGGCCAGCTTAAAGTTAGTGTAGTTTTGGGCTAGAAAGATGAAGCCAATTAACACCAGAGTTATTCCCGGCATCCAGCCTTGATGGCGATGCTCGGCTGGTTTGGCCTCGGCTTTGGTCGGTTTTTTGACGGCTTTTGGCATTTAGGCTTTGCTCGGCTTGGGCGCTACCGAGTGGCCGCGACGCAGACGAACATACAGGAGGATTCCGCCGATTCCAATCAGAGCCACAGTCAATTTAACCAGACCCCCGAGTACTGGGATTAGCTCAACCAATGTCAGGACAATCAACCCAATCAAAGCGTCGGCATAGGCATTAGCCTTCCAGCCGGCCCGATTCCTTAAAACATTTCCGACAGATAGAGCCACCAAATACTTGGCCAGGTAAAGAGCAGCTGCCAAAACCACACCGCTAATTAACGCCAGCGGTATGCCGATGAAGCTGATGAGCAGCACCACCAATACCGGTAGCGAGAGCAACATTACGAGCACGCCCCAACCAAAGGCCCCGACCGGCTGTTTGGTCACAACCTCGGCTACGCCAGCTGTGGCGTGTGGGGCCAGCCAAAGCAGCAGCGACCCGGCGGCGAGCAATGCGATCAACCCATAGAGAGCGCCGAAGGCAGTGTCCTTACCGGCGTTTTCTTGCCCGTGCTTAGGCTCCTTCATCTCCTTGGTTTCGCCAGCAATCGTGGCGCCATCGGATTTATTAAACTTGTCTGAGGAATAAACCAAGTTACCACCAATCCTGGTGGTGGGCGAAAGGTTCAGGGTGCCGGCCGAAATGCTGGCATCCTTGCCAATATTAGAATCAATGGTAAACAAGCTGCCGCCGCCAACCAGCCCACGGCCAATCCGCGATTGAATGTTCACCGTACTACCGGCCACCTGGGCTCCGCCTTCGATATCGGCCGACCGCTCAACTGTGACGGTTTGGCCAGCCAGGCTGGCGCTGCCGCCGGCATGGCCGATCAAGCGAACATTGGAGCCAGCTGCTCGCACACTCCCCTTTACCGTGCCCCCAATCACTACATCCTGACCAGCGGCAATTACGTCACCGTTAACAGTTCCCTTGATGTTAACGCTTGACCCAGCAGCATAAACATCACCATTTACCGTGCCATCAATCTCGATGCTCTGGCCCGACACGTACAGGTCGTCATCTACCACTTTGCCGGAGGGTAAATAGTTGCTCTCCGAACTCATCACCTGGGCGTAAGCCACACCTCCTAGCCCAAGTAAACCAATAATTGCTAAAAACGTCGTCAGCCGCTTCATATCACGAGCCTCCTCACTTATGCCACCAAGTATGCGCCTACCCCAAGCCAAAAACAAGCTTCATGAAGGATCCGGGATCAGAAGTCAGGATTCAGGTAGTTCTAGATCCGGACACTAGTCCTAAATAAACAAAAGCCCGGATAAACCGGGCAGTTTGTTTAAAGCTTTAAGCCTTAAGCGGCTGGCTCTTCGTGCTCGCCTTCGTCGGCAGGAGCTGCGTCACCTTCAGCAGGAGCGGCATCGCCTTCGGCGGCCGGTGCTTCGGGAGCAGCAACTTCAGGAGCTTCAGCCGGAGCGGCTACCTGATCATCGTGCTGATCATCAGCTGCTGGTACAGTGTTCTGGTCGTCCATTGCTGTATTCCTTTTTATTTGATGTGTCCTATTCATTATTTCACGCTTTTTCGACGGCTGACAAGGGCGACCTTTACTAACAGATAGCGCTTGAGCTTAATTTGTGTTCAATATTGTAAAAATCATCTTCAAAATGCTCATGCTTGCACCTCATTCCGCTTCTGCTATGGTGCTTGTGTAGGTGTGAACCTGCCTGGTAAAAATCAGGCCGACAACAAGGAGAAAGCGTGACCGTCACCGCCGAAGCGCCCGACCGTCAGCGGATGGAGTCCCTGCGGGGAGCCAATGTCATTCGCACCAAGCGTCGCGAGCTGAAGATGGACATCGGGGATCGGCGCTGCAAGGTGGCGGCGTTCATCCTGGACCCGCCATGGTGGCTACTGACAATCGAGGTCTACGATCTGATGATCGCTACTCCCGGATACGGCCGAGTCAAGGTGAATCGGATTCTGGACGAGCTGGTGCTATCACCTTCGTCCCCGCTCGAGTCGCTTTCGCTGGCGCGCCGGCAGGTGCTGGCCGCAGAGATGGGCCGCGAAGTCGAGGAGAGCTCAAGCAAAGGCAAGGGGCCAACCCTGCAATGCCGACTGGCGCTAGCTCTGGCCAACGAGATCCGACTTGCTCGGGCCGGCCTGAAGAAGCTGATTAAACTCGGCGAAATCACCGTCGAGTTCGTACTGACCGAGAAGCCAGCTGAGGCCGACAGCATGACGGTTTACCAGCTACTGACCGCCCAGCAACGCTGGGGCCGAATTCGAACCCGCAAGCTGCTCCGCAAGACCAGGATCAAGGAGAAAAAGCTGGTCAAAACGCTGACCGAGCGGCAACGGATGGCGCTGATCGAGGCACTGGCCGGCCACGAGGTGCACGACCCGTTCGTGGATTCGCTAGCAAGCGCTCACAGGCAACAAAACGCGATTGCAGCAATGCAGGCCGAATTGACGGCCCGATCGGAAGAGAACCGACGCTCGATTTACGAGCGATGCGAATCTCGAGCCCACGTCCTGTCGCCACAAACCGCAGCCGCCCCATCTCGAGCTCGCAGCCGGCGCCAGATCACCGAGGTGACAACCGTCCTCGCCTAACACCAACGGCGAGCCCTCCCAGGGCTCGCCGTTCGAGCATCTGACTGGTTGCGACATACCTTATTTTCTGCTTAAATTGTTTCGATATGGGGGCTTGTAGCTCAGCTGGTTAGAGCGCGTCACTGATAATGACGAGGTCGCAGGTTCAAGTCCTGCCAAGCCCACCAGGTATTTTTCCTTAAGGGGCATTAGCTCAGCTGGCTAGAGCACCTGCTTTGCAAGCAGGGGGTCATCGGTTCGAATCCGATATGCTCCACCAAGAATATCGGCTTTAGGCGCATATTATTGGTGAGGTAATACCATATGAGAACCGATATGTCGCAGGCATGGTTCGAAGACGGGCGTAGCGTCGCTTGGCGACATATGCTCCACCATTAATACTCGCCCTAGAGGGCTGTTTTTTTATGAATGACACCCAAAAAATCCGTAATGTAGCTATCATCGCCCACGTCGACCACGGTAAAACCACTCTGGTCGATGGGCTATTAAAGCAATCCAAAACTTTTGCATCGCATCAGGCGGAAATGCAGCAATCCTTAATTATGGACTCCGGCGAACTCGAAACCGAGCGCGGCATCACCATCACGGCCAAGACCACAGCCGTCACCTATAACGGCGTCAAAATTAATATCATTGATACGCCCGGTCACGCCGACTTCTCTGGCGAGGTCGAGCGCACCCTGGGTATGGCGGATGGCTGTTTACTGATTGTGGACGCCCAAGAAGGTCCAATGCCGCAGACCACCTTCGTACTGGCCAAGGCGCTGAACCTTGGGCTCAAGCCTGTTGTAATAATTAATAAAATCGACAAGCGCGACGCTCGCATAGCTGAAGTTGAAGACGAGATTGGCCATCTATTCCTTGATCTGGCGTCCCACGATGACCAGCTGGAATTCCCTATTTATTACGCTAATGGTCGTAGCGGTCAGGCCTTCACAAAATTGCCGGACAATCTGGAATCGGCTGGTGGCGATCTGACGCCAATCTTCGAAGCCATTATTAACGACATTCCGGCGCCAAAGTCGGACTCGGGCGGACCACTGCAAATGCTGGTGACCTCGCTGGCTTGGGATTCATTCTTGGGAAAATACGCGATTGGCCGGATTCACCGTGGGTCGGTTAAGGTTGGCCAGCCGATTGCGCTCATGACTAAAGAAGGCGGCAAGCAATCCGGACGGGTGGATAAGATATTCGTCAGCCAGGGCTTGGGCAAGGCCGAAGTTCCCGAGGCCTTTGCCGGAGATATCGTTTGGCTAACGGGCGTGGCCGCCGCCAAGATTGGCGAAACCATAGCCGATAGCGAACAATCCGAGACCCTGCCGGTGATGGAAATTGAAGCACCGACTCTGCAGATTGCCATTGGGCCCAACACCTCCCCACTAGCCGGACGTGAAGGTGAATTTACCACCTCTCGCCAGGTTGCGGCCCGCCTGCAAAAGGAGCTGGAGACCAACGTAAGCCTGCAGGTTGTCGAACAAGACACCAAATTCTTGGTTTCCGGCCGTGGCGAACTCCACCTTTCGGTGCTGATTGAGACCCTCCGCCGCGAAGGCTTTGAGCTGGAAGTCGGCCGACCAGAGGTTGTCACCCGCATTAAAGACGGCGTTGTCGAAGAGCCAATTGAAGAGCTGATAATTGAGGTGCCAGAGGAGCATTCCGGAGCTGTCACGGCTGAGCTTGGGCGACGGCGAGCTAATTTAAAAGCCATGGAGCCCACCTCCAAAGGCGTTAGCCGGCTAATCTACACCGTTCCCACACGGGCTCTGCTCGGACTGCGCAACACCCTGCTGACCGCCACCAAAGGCACGGCCGTGACAAACAGCCTGCTGATTGGCTATGAAAAAATGGGAGCGGCACTACCCCAACTGCGCAACGGCGTTTTAATTTCTTCTGAGGCTGGCGCGTCAGTGACCTATAGCCTGAAAGTGGTTGAGGAGCGCGGCACAGCCTTCATCGGCGCGGGCACTAAGGTGTACGAAGGCATGATTATTGGGCTAAATCGCCGTGGTGATGATATGGAAATTAATGTGACCAAAGAAAAGAAGTTGACCAACGTCCGCGCCTCATCCACCGACATGACCACTCAGCTGACACCATTCACGCAGCTCACACTGGAAGAGGCGCTGGACTTTATTGAGCCAGACGAATTGCTCGAGGTAACGCCAAAAAGCCTGCGAATGCGCAAGAAATTCTTGCTGGCCCACGAACGCAAAAAGCGTAATAAAAACTAATCTGATAACTTTGCTATAATTCGCTTATGTTTAGTATCCAAGCGTTAGTTGTCGGCCTCATTTTGCTCACCTACGGCGTGGTGTCGCTGAAGTTTAACTACACCTTAGTGGGCTTTACCGGCCACATTGGATTTGTCGAAAAGTACCTGGGCTACGGTTCGACCTACGCCTTTATGAAGTTTGTATCAGTGCTCTGCTGCATTGCCGGCTTTTTAGCTATCACCGGACTTTATTCGCCGGTCGTCGACTGGCTGCTCTCGCCGCTGGCCGTCTTCTTCCCTAAAAACAACTAACGGGCTGACCGGTTTTACCCGGCCAACCCGTTTTCTTCTTTCAGAACCTCAAGCTGCATTAAACCATTGGAACGCAGCCTAACCTCGATCACCCGTCCCTCCAGCCTGTACTGCCACTTCTCTGGCTGATCCCGGCCCATGTCACCCGGCGCATGAACCAGCATTTCGACCTTACGCTGTGACGAGCTGAGCGATCGCCAGATGATGTAGGCGTTGCGAGTCGACCTCAAAACCGGCTTGTACTTCGTCTCCTCGACCGACAAAAACACTCGGTCTCCGGGCACCTTCAGCCGTTCTAGCGCTGCCGCCAGCTTAGCTTCCAGAGCTGGCCGCGGACGTAGCGACCAGAGAGAAGCCAGAGCCCAGGCAGCCACGAACGGCTGCCAGTAGTAGTTCATGCGTACGCTGTAGGCAAGGACCTCCAGGATGAGCAGCAGACAGCCGCCAAACCTGATCCACTGAGCCCGTACGGCGTAGATATGGGCACCGCGCCAACCGAGCAAAATGGCCGTAAGGGTGGTAATCACTTGGACCTTCTTCGTTTTGGTTTGGCCCAGCAAATAGCCGCCAGGGCCACGGCTAATCCGATTGTTCCGCTCGAAAGCAGCAGCTCAGCCGGTGGCATGCGCCGCCTCCTCTTCGTCTGGGGATCTTGCCGGACAATCGACATGCTTCCCCTGGGTATCCCAGGGCGGGCGGCAATATTCCTGCTCACACTCCTCGCAGGTGACGCGAAGCTCCAGCGGAATTGCCTGCACGACCCGACGAGGAGTGCCTAGCAACTTCATCAGGAAAGCCATTGATCACCGCCTACAGATACGGGTCGTAGGGATTGACATGACGCTTCCACTCCGGCCGCAGTTCGTCCGGATCACCGAGGAAGCAGATCAGCAGGAAAAACCCCACCGCGATCAGCACGACGGCTCCGGTACCAACCACAATCCAGCCGATAAGACTCATGTCTATCCTCCGTCGTAGTGCATTTATTTGCCTGCCTAACCCTTCGGCCCGCCCATGTGATGGTCGCGGGTCAGCTCTTGAAGCATTGGCCCCAGGCTCTCGACCAAGGCTTCTTCGCGTTCTTGGTTCTCGAGCCGCTTGATCGCCGCAGCCTGCCGACCTTCGATGTGCTCATCGATCCGCCGACGAGTCCAGCGAATGACCGGCCAAGTCAAAACCTGCCAGAAGATCAGCGCGAAGGCGACCAAAAACAGGCCAAAGACCGGGCCGGAAAGTGTGATGGTGATGTCTGCCATAATTCTTCTTTCAAGGTGGAAGTGCTTGAATTTAAGCATTACCCAAACCCAAATACAACAAAAAACCGCCCGAAGGCGGTTTTTTGCATTCATTGAAACCTAAGTAGTGCAGGTAATCTCATCACTCACATCACAAATGTGATGTCGACCTAGAAGTACCGCAGCTCCAGTCTAAGATCACAATCCTCGTTTGCACGAGGCAGATCGAATTAGTCTAAAGTCTGGCCGTAGGTCATGCCTACGGAACATGTTGCCATGTCGTTCTCCCTAGAAAGGAGGTGATCCATCCGCACCTTCCGGTACGGATACCTTGTTACGACTTCACCCCAATCGCTGGATTTGCCTTAGGACCTAGCAAAGTAGGCACGTCGGGCACCCCCAACTTTCGTGGTGTGACGGGCGGTGTGTACAAGCTCCGGGAACGTATTCAACGTGGTATGCTGACCCACGTTTACTAGCAATTCCAGCTTCATGCAGGCGAGTTGCAGCCTGCAATCCGAACTGAGACCGGTTTTGATGGGATTAGCTCCCCCTCGCGGGTTCGCAGCCCGTTGTACCGGCCATTGTATCACGTGTGTAGCCCGAGGCGTAAGAGCCATGCAGACCTGACGTCATCCCCACCTTCCTCCCGGTTGGCCCGGGCGGTCTCGCGTGAAAAATACAACACACGACAAGGGTTGCGCTCGTTGCGGGACTTAACCCAACATCTCACGACACGAGCTGACGACGGCCATGCAGCATCTGTCACCTATCCAGCCGAACTGACCCCTAAGTTTCCTAAGGGTACGATAGGGATGTCAAGCCTCGGTAAGGTTCTTCGCGTAGCATCGAATTAAACCACATGATCCACTGCTTGTGCGGAGCCCCGTCAATTCCTTTGAGTTTTAATCTTGCGATCGTACTCCCCAGGCGGCATATTTAACGCGTTAGCTACTCAGCACAGAGGGTCGATACTCCATACTAATAATATGCATCGTTTACGGCGTGGACTACCAGGGTATCTAATCCTGTTCGCTCCCCACGCTTTCGTGCCTTAGCGTCAGGGTCGGCCCAGCAAGCTGCCTTCGCCATTGGTGTTCCTACTGATATCTACGCATTTCACTGCTACACCAGTAATTCCACTTGCCTCTGCCGTCCTCTAGGTGGCCAGTATGAGATACAGTTGTATGGTTGAGCCACACGCTTTCATATCTCACTTAACCTCCCGCCTACGCACGCTTTACGCCCAGTGATTCCGGATAACGCTTGGACCCTACGTATTACCGCGGCTGCTGGCACGTAGTTAGCCGGTCCTTATTCATTTGGTACCGTCATAATCTTCCCAAATAAAAGCAGTTTACAACCCGAAGGCCGTCATCCTGCACGCGGTGTTGCTCCGTCAGACTTTCGTCCATTGCGGAAGATTCCTTACTGCTGCCTCCCGTAGGAGTCTGGGCCGTATCTCAGTCCCAGTGTGGCTGGTCATCCTCTCGAACCAGCTACTGATCGTCGCCTTGGTGGGCCATTACCCCACCAACTAGCTAATCAGACGCAAGCCCCTCCCAAAGCGCCCGAAGGCTTTACCCGTAAACGGGCACATGTGGTATTAGCCCGACTTTCGCCGGGTTATTCCTCACTTTGGGGCAGGTACTAACGTGTTACTCACCCGTCCGCCACTAACCATTATTTTAGGAAACCCCCAAACACATTGGGATTTTCTAAAACAAAGGTCCGTTCGACTTGCATGTATTAGGCACACCGCCAGCGTTCATCCTGAGCCAGGATCAAACTCTCCAAATGGATGCCGAGCGGAAATTGCCCGGCCAGCTAGTTAAAGCTAGTTTGAAATTGGTTTGGTTTGTGTCGAAAAAATTCGACTCATTCAAAGGTTGAATGATGGTTACACTGCACTACTCAGTTTTCAATGATCAACGAATTTACTTTCCCCAGACAAAAAATAGTCGACCGGGTGTGGTCGCTATTGGTTGTTTACTCCAGCGATTTCAAGACGTTAGGAAAAATTGTAACTGATGTGGCAGCCGGTGTCAACAGATAGAATTGACAGCGAAAGCGGTATGGGCGTAGTATGGGCCCATCCTGGCCACTTCAGAGCCGGGCTACGCTGGAGGTAAGGCTCATGCCGCCCACCGCCGTGATCAGTACCCCACAGACCAATTCGCAGACGCATGACCCCGCCAACACGCCGGCGCCGAAGCCGACCATCGACGAGATCATGGACCGGCTCGACGAGCTGGGCTACCCGGCCGAACAGACCGGCATCCTCATCGGCGTGCTGGCCAACCTCGCGACCAAGGCCAACATCAAGAAGGCCAAGCGCGGCAAGGAAGCCGTCATCAACATGGAAATGGCGGCCCATGACCTGCTCGACGAGGTCATGCCCGACCGGGCATCCCCCAGGCCGGACAGCCTGCACAAGATGCTCAACGAGCACTTCCTGCCTACGGGCTACACCTTCCTGCACGACCGACGCGCGTTCTGCACGGTCGAGATCATCCGCCGCGGCTAGTCCGCCGCCGGCCCCTACGAAAAGCCCCCGCTTTCGTGGGGGCTTTTCAGTTATTTGCGCTTGCGCGAGCGTTCGGCCTTGGCCCGGCGCTTTTTATTGGGGCCCTCATGCCATTTCTTTTTATCCTGAGCTGCTTCGTGAGCCCTAACTGCCTCTGGTACAGTCGAACGATATTTAATTAGAAAATAAGCTGCAGCAATTACAAAAATAATGGCCAGCTTAATCGGCCACACGATCCAGAGTGCCGCCTGGACTTTTTCGTACTGCAGAAACGCCACAAATAACCCCACAAAACCGATCGTTACAAACGTCCAGAAGCTGCGGATGGTCGCTTCTACCACTACGGGAATATCTTTGTATTTGCGTAGCGCTAGGAAGCGGCGGATCATCGGCCCGACAATCAGCAGGACCGACGCTCCCGCCAAAACGTAGATACCCGTACGGTTGACCGGCTGGCTGAGCCAGGTTAAGGCCGGGCCCATCCGATCAATATTAAAGAGGCAGCCTAGCAGCAGGCCCGTCACTGCCCCCACTGTCACCTCAAGTGGTTTATGCCCCAGAATTTCGCGTAGGTGTTGGCGCGGCTGGCTCGCTACCCCAGCTTCACGCAGTTTATCGAGAATTTCATTGATAGCCACCGCCTGTTCACCACTAGCCCGGCGCACACCAAAGGAATCGTACATCACGACGGCCGCAAAGATGGCAGTAAGGCCAAAAATCGATGACGATGGGCCGTCTACCAAAAAGGCAGTTGTGGCCAGGCTAACGACCACGGCCGAATGCACACTGGGCATGCCGCCCGAGGCATAGAGGTAGCGGAAATCAACTCGACCAGCCAAGGCCGCAATCGAAAACTTTAAGAACTGGGTGATGGCCCAGACTACAAATGGCACCACAATATAGGCGTTATACATTTACGCTCCCCTTTTGTGGCTTATTGTAAGCAAATTTTAGGGTTTTGTCACATCAAGGGCGCGCATTGGCAAAGCGGCGATCTAGAGCGCCCAGACCGGCAGCCAACAGCATCACTCCAGCTGCAATTTCCAGCAGTAGCGCTGTGTCCCCAGTGGCCTTTTTAGTGTCCACAACATGCCCAGTCCTGGCTGCCAAGATCTGAACCGAGGCTTTACTGGAGTTGGTCGAACCGCCGCCAACCGATCCGCCGCCTGTCGACTGATTATTAGAGTTGCTCAAAGTGTGGACCACCACATTACCACCAGTGGTAGTTGGCGACGCACTCTGGCTCTGGGCGCTACTGATCGCATTGCCGGCGGCCGTATCCTCACCTACACTGCCAGTCCAGTCACCAAACACGTTAATAACTAGCACGCCGAACCATTTTTTGAGACTCAGGTGGCTGCCAAAAATATTAGCAATATTACTGGCTACCCGAGCATTGCCGCTCTTGGCGCCACCGGCATTGGTATTGTTCGCCACGGTGGCGTTGCCGCTCAGAGCACCGGCATTAATATTGTTATTAATGAGCGCACTCGACTGATCGTTAATAGACGTGGTGTTGTGGCTATCCAAGCCAGCATTATTGGTCGAACCCGGACCAGTCTTGGAATTACTCACCGTGGCGTTGCCTGTCAGCAACCCGCCGGCACTGCCCCCGGTGTCAGGCAGGGAGACGATGTGTCCCATCCAATGACCCATCACATTTACCAAAACCAAGACGGCGTTATCGCCAAACAAGCTCTGGTCGAACAGGTTGAAAATATTCGACTTGGTGGAGGCATCACCCGTGGTCGCATCGCCGGCATTAGTGTTACCGCTAACCGTAGCATTACCGCTCTGGGCCGCCGTCTGAATGTTGTTATTAAAGGCGCAGGACGCCTGCCGCGCCGCGCCGCAGCCGCTGTTTAGGCTGAGGTTATCGTGACTGTCGGCTGTGGCGTTATTAGTAGAGCCGGCTCCAGTGTCGGAATTACCCACCGTGGTGTCACCACCGCCAGTTGGACTCGATCCAATAGCACCGTTAATAAAGCCATTTGGAAATAGCACGTCACCATTAAAGTTGCCAAAGATGTTCAGTAAGCCAAAGAAGGAATTGCCGGCCGCGATCGCCGAGTTGATCATGTTAAGAATATTGAGGTCAACGCTGGCGTCGCCGGTTGAAGCGCTGCCGCCATTGGTATTACGCGAAACCGTGGCATCGCCACTGCGAGCTAACAGATTAAGGTTGTTGTCGATAGTCCCATTATTTTGATAGTTCACATCCAAATTGTTGTGCGAGTCCATGCCGGCAGTATTGTTTGAACCCGGACCGGTATTAGAGTTGGCGGCTAACCCCCCGCCGGAGCCTAAATAGCTGCCCAGCTGGCCACCGGTTCCGGCGCTGGCCCCTGGATTTAGAGTAATGTCGCCGGTATGATCACCAAATAGGTTTTGGAAGAAGTATCCGAGGCCGCCAGTGCTCCATGACCACATGGCATTAAATAGGTTTAAGATATTTTGGACCACCGAAGCGGCACCGCTAGTAGCATCACCGGCGTGCGTGTTGGCATCGACCAAGGCATTGCCACTAGTCGCCGTCGACGAACCATTATTACTAATTAGCGCGTTGTTGAAGAAATTAAGCAGCGCGTTGTTATGCGAGTCAGCCAGGGCCGTATTGGTAGAATTTGGACCGGTATTAATGTTCGACGGGTCGTTTAACAGCGCTGCCAGGAGTGGATTAATGGCGGCTGGAGCTACCACCGAGCCGGCGGGTGCACTGCCATGCAAAACATGGTACCAGCCAGTTCGTGACACATAGTAGTAAAGCGGCGACACCCACAAACTGCCGCTCCAATAAAAGCTGCTTTTATCCGTCGCCACCCATTTGCTGGTGGCGTCATCGAAGGCATAGGCCGGCACGGTACCGGTCGGGCCCGAGGGACCGGTAGTGGCCGTACTTGAGGCACCTGCTGCCGGCGACGACGCGGCAGTTGGTGTCGCAGTGGGAGTCGAAGCTGGGTCTGCCTGCGGGGCTGGATCTTGGCTGGGTGCGGGAGCCGGGTCAGCGGGCGGCGCCGGGTCGGTAGCCGGAGCCGGGGCTGGATCGGCAGCTGGTGGCGGAGTTTGCTCGGTAGCTGGAGACGTCGATCCGGGATCGATATCGTCAGCCAGCGCCGCCATCGGCAGTGGACCGAAGGCCAGAAGCGCTACCATGATGCTGGCTAGAATTTTGCGAATCTCCATACTTACTCCTTAATCTCTTGCTGATGATTGCGGTCCGCCGGTTGGCGGACGGTTGCCGTGTGCGCTTGAGTGGCGGACGACGGCCTAGTTTTTATCGCTTAACTACCAAACCATTAACTATTGACTGTCTTAGTTATGGATTGAAATCGAGCTGGATGTGCTGCTGGTATTTGAGGCGTTGCCGGTTGAAGCCCCGCCACCATTGGTGTTATTTGTCGAGCTAGCATTGCCACTGTTTGCAGTCTGGTTATTAGTGTTAGAAACACTCACATTGTTCGTGTTTGTAACTGTCAGACTGTCGTGGCTATCGGCCGATGCATTGTTGGCCGAGCCCTGACCGGTGTCGCGGATGGTTACAGAATTGCTACCACCGCCACCGAAGAAACCGGACCAACTGCCCGCACTAGAGTTGGTTGCCGATACATCGGTGTTACTGGTGTTCGAATTGGAAGCATTGCCGCTTGAAGCGCTACCAGCATTGGTGTTACTGTCGACAGTCGCGTCACCGCTGGTCGCATTCTGTGTGTTGCCATTGGTTACGGTCAGGTCGTTGTTATTTTGTATAGTCGCCGAGTCGTTGCTGTCGGTCGAAGCCGTGTTGCTCGAGCCCTGACCGGTTGTGTCAATTGTCACACTCGAGGCGGCTGCCACACCCATGCCGAGGCCAAGGGTTGCAAAGCCGATTGAAGCGTAACGTAGTACTTTATGCATTTAAATTTCTCCTTAGAAGTTGTTATTTAATGGGTTTGCACCGATATGGTGCCGGAACCCTCTTGCCAGACCGACGAGTGAGAGCTGCTCGAGAAATGTGATGAACTCTGAGCGTTTAAGGAGGTGTGAGTGCCACCATTCCCACTATTGGTTTGGCTAATTTGGACGCTAATACCATCCGTGGTTGCCGGAGCGCTAACCTGAGCCGTATGGGGCGTAACCTGAATAGTTGCCGTCCCAGCTCCCGTATCGACCGTGGTCGAGCCCTTCACTTCGACAGGCTGACCATTAACTGTCACTTCGGCGGGTGGATTTTCCACAACACCCTGGCCGGTGAAGTTCTGCTTAACGTCGATTTGGGAATTTCGAGATGCCGGCTTTGACGCGGGATGAACCGCCATTGCCAAGACGCCTGCGACTGCTAGTGATCCGACGATCGTGATTTTCAAAGGCACATATGTCATACCCCCTCCTCTATGCTCGTACCCGCCTTGCGGCGTAGAGAGCGCTACCGCCCGCGCCAACCAAACTGAGCAAGGCCGCCAAGGCTAATAAGCCAGCTGACAGATTACGGGTCTGCTGCACGGCGCTTGGATGTCCAGCGATGGCATTGCGAAATGCCGAAACATCACAAACGGTTTCACAACCAGTAACCGGCAAAGTGCCGACTCCTGAGCCGCCACCACCCATGCCACCGGCTAGTAAGCCCGAACCTGATCCACCAGCCAGAGCTAAGCTGCCACTGCCCGCACCGGCGCCACTCCCGCCTCCGGATCCAAAGCCGCCCGCTAGGGCTGCTGCAGAACCGTTGTCGATGCTGATAGTCGTAACAGAGCTCGAATTATTGGTGGCATTGCCCGTCATGGCACTGCCAGCATTGGTGTTGTTGGCTACGTCGGCGTCACCCGATGTTGCTGTTTGATCATTGGTATTGGTTACATCTACGGTATTATTGTTGGTCACATTCAGGGTGTCGTGACTGTCGGACGAGGCCGAGTTGGTCGAGCCTTGACCGGTGTCTGAGACAGTGACGTCATCTGCCAAGGCCGCTCCGGCACCGGCCAAACTCAATAAGCCGGCGAGTGCAACCGAACTGGTTAGTTTGCGTATTTGCATTAGCTTTTCCTCCTTTCTACAAGCGTTATTAAATTTTGGGTTTTCAACTCCACGAAAAATGAGTTCTACCATAATCCGGCCTTTCGACCAGCAGAACCCATTTCAAGTGGAGTGGCAAAAAGTGGGATGGCGACCAAATTGTCGCTGCGAGCGCCGTGAGAGTATCCGCTGATGCGCATTCGGGTAATAAACATGGATATTGCCAAGAAGAACAGGCCGATTAAAGCAGTTGGCAGAGTCAGGCCAATCAAGGAATTGCCGGCCACGATCGCCCCAACAAATGAGTAGCCCATGGCTGGTATAGAGATACTGGCCAGCAAGACGCTCATGCCGTGGAGCCAGCCCATCGCTCCTTTGGGAGTGGTCGGATCGTGTGGCACCACCGGAGTCGGCGGACTCACGAGATCGATTGGCGTCTCAGACTGGTTTGAAGTAGATGCAAAGCTGACCCATCCGAGTGCGGTCCACGGCTTTTCAGCTGTTGAAGGCTGGGTTGTAGATGGAGCGGCGGTTGCAACAGCGGAAGCTTCTACAGGAGCTGATGCGACTTGAGTAGTTGGAGCTAATACAGACGGCTCGGGCGGCGCCACCGGCTGGTTTTCCGAAGGCGCGGCCGACTCAGCAGGAGCTGTAGTACCCTCGCTTTTATATTGAACAGTCTCGTGACTTTCAAAAGTCGTTTGAGAGTTCTCATTGCTAACCGTAGTCTGACTTTGAGATTGGTTGGAGACCGCGGGAGTCGCATCACCGGCCGGTTGATCGGCAGCCAAAGCCGCCCCCGCGCCCATGCTGAGGAGCAATGAAAATCCAAGCTGCATCAAAATTCGTCTCGCCATTGTGTCTGCCAAAAACCCCACTTGCTGCCACTAACTGATGATTTCAAGCATAATTTGTACTCCGGTCTGCCAGCACCAGCCCAAATGACGAAACATTTTGTTCAAAGTGTTCTAAAATTTGGTTTTTTGTATTAAAAAAATCGCTCTCTCGGAGCGATTTTTTGGCTTAAGATAGGCAAAATATGCTTATGCTTCCGACTTCTCGGTATCCACCTCCTCTTCGATCTCTTCTTCGATTTTCGACTCCCCAATCAGCGCCACCGAGGCTACTTTATCGCCATCATTTAGCCTCATAATGCGTACGCCCTGCGTAGCTCGGCCAATTAATGAGATGCCTTTGAGGGCTATGCGAATCACCACACCGTTTGACGAAACTACCACCAAATCATCCTCGGCGCTCGGTATCGCCCGAACATCCAAAGCCCGACCCGTCTTGTCCGTCACCACGCCGGCTTTAATACCCACTCCACCGCGAGCATGCGTGGCAAATTGATCAACCTTGGTGCGCTTGCCGTAACCGTTCTCCATCACCACTAGCAGTTCCATACCGGGCTGGACCACGTCCATCCCCACTACGCTATCGCCCGGGCGCAGACGCACACCGCGCACCCCGCGAGTAGCCCGACCCATCGGCCGGGCATCAGCTTCCTTAAAGCGGATGGCTTGAGCTAGCGCCGTCGAAATAATGATTTCATCCTTACCGCTGGTCTGCTTCACCCAACGCAGCTCATCGCCATCGTCCAGCTTAATGGCAATTAGCCCACTGGCGCGCACATTGGCGTAGTCGGCCAGAGCCGTCTTTTTAACCGTTCCCATCTTGGTCGTCATGAAGAGATATTGGCCAGCATCGTCTTTACTAAAGGTGTTGAGTGAGGTAATTTTTTCATCAGGCTGCAACTGCAACAGGTTAACAATCGCCTGACCCTTGGCTGTTCGACTGGCCGCTGGAATTTCGTAAACCTTTAGGCGGAACACCCGGCCTTTATTGGTAAAGAACAGGACAAAGTCGTGGTTATGAGTCAGCACCAGGTGCTCGACCACGTCTTCTTCTTTGGTAGTCATTCCCATTATCCCCTTGCCGCCGCGACCCTGACTACGATAGGTAATGGACGGCACTCGCTTGACGTAATTACCTTGGGTTAACGTGACAATCACCTGCTCGTTTGGCACCAACTCTTCTTCAGAGAACTTACCGAGTTCAGAAGCAATAATCTTGGTACGGCGCTTGTCGCCATACTTTTCTTTGAGTTCGAGCAACTCTTCTTTAATAATGCGCAGAATCTCTTTTTCGTCGGCCAGAATCTTTTCGAGCTCAGAAATCAGCTTCAATAGCTCTGCCAGCTGGTCCTCGATCTTCTGGCGTTCCAGGCCGGCCAGGGTCCGCAGCTGCATGGCCAGAATGGCATCGGCCTGTAGGACGGTCAGCTTAAACTTCTTAATCAGGTTGGTTTTGGCGTCATCGGTCGTGCGACTGGACCGGATTGTGGCGATGACTTCGTCGATATGATCGAGAGCAATCTTCAGGCCTTCGAGAATATGGGCTCGGTCCTTGGCTTTTCGCAGCTCGAACTCGGTGCGACGACGAACCACCTGGCGGCGATGACCTATAAACTCTTTTAAGATCATTTCCAGGCTCATGATGCGCGGCTGAATGCCATCAATCAGTGCCAGCATATTAAAGTGGAAGGCCGTCTGCATGGGAGTCAGCTTGTACAGCTGGTTCAAAATCTTCTTCGGATACGCATCCTTTTTAAGATCAATAACGATCCGTACACCTTTGCGACTGGACTCATCTCGCAGGTCGGAAATGCCCGTAACTTTCTTGTCGCGGACCAGGTCGGCAATCTTTTCGACCAAGCTGGCCTTATTCTGGGCATAAGGAATCTCAGTAATAATGATGTGAAAATTACCCTTTTTATCCTCTTCGATCTCGGCAACGGCCCGAATAACCACCGACCCTTTACCAGTTCCATAGGCCTGGCGAATCGATTCATTGCCATAAATGGTACCGCCGGTCGGAAAATCCGGACCCTTGATAAATTTCATTAGGTCTTCAACTGTCGATTCGGGATTATCAACTAGGTGAATCGTGCCATCGACCAGCTCTGCCAGATTGTGAGGCGGGATGTTGGTAGCCATTCCGACGGCGATACCCATCTGGCCATTAAGCAGTAAGTTAGGCAATTTAGCCGGCAGAACCACCGGCTCCTTATGACTGCCGTCGTAGTTTGGCCGAAAATCTACTGTTTCCTTTTCGATATCAAATAACAGCTCCTCGGCAATCCGAGTCATTCGGGCCTCGGTGTAACGCATGGCGGCAGCTGAGTCGCCGTCCATCGAACCAAAGTTACCCTGGCCGTCTACCAGTGGGTAACGGGTCGAAAAATCCTGGGCCATGCGCACCATCGAATCATAAATGGCGGCGTCACCATGGGGGTGATACTTGGCCATCACCTCACCCACTACGTTGGCGCTCTTACGATACTTGGCGGTATGACGCAGGCCAATCGAGTTCATGGCGTAAAGAATGCGGCGATGAACCGGCTTCAAGCCATCGCGCACATCTGGCAGGGCCCGGCTAACAATCACGCTCATGGCGTAATCGAGATAACGATTCTCCATGACCCGCTCAATCGTGGCCAATTTAACCGTGCCTAGATTGGGGTCAACAAAATCTTCACCCTCGGCTTCGGGAGCCAACTCTTCGGTATTTTCTTCGGGTGTAATCTGCTCGTCTTCCACTATTTATTCTCCAAGGAATCTTTAAACATCGAGATTCACGACGTCTTTGGCATGAGTCTGAATGAAGTTTTTGCGCAGCAGGACTTCTTCGCCCATCAACTTATTAAAAATGGCGTCGGCCTTCTCGGCGTCTTCCACTCGGACCTTGAGCAAGATGCGGCCTTTAGGGTCCATGGTAGTCTCCCATAGCTGATCGGCATTCATTTCACCCAAGCCCTTGTAGCGCTGGATGTCGGAGAAGCCGGCGGCCTTGAGGCGCTCCTTCATCTGGTTGTCGACGACTTCAGTCTCCTCGACACTCTGTCCGGTCTCGGCCTCGTTTTCATTAGGCTCGTCTGATTCCTCGCCTTCCACGCCGTCTTCTGGCTCCGCCACAGCCACGGGCTCGTCTTTAACCTTGCCGGCTTTGCGCTCGGCAATCAGCTCGTCGAGAGTCTTTTCCAACTCTTCTTCGTTATAAACATAGAGCTTCTTTTTGCGACCCTGGCTCAGTAGATACAGCGGCGGCTGGGCGATATAAAGATGGCCGTTTTCGATAATCTGCGGCATATGGCGGTAGAAAAATGTCAGCAACAGCGTAGAAATATGAGCACCATCAACGTCGGCGTCCGTCATGATTATGATGCGATGATAGCGCAGCTTACCCACCTCAAAGTTTTCGGCAATACCAGTACCCAGCGCCATAATAACGTTTTTAACCTGTTCACTTCCCAACATGCGATCCAGCCGGGCCCGTTCGACGTTCAAAATCTTCCCCCTCAGCGGCAAAATAGCTTGGAATTCTCGGTCACGGCCGCTCTTGGCGCTACCACCGGCGCTGTCGCCCTCCACAATATAGAGTTCAGAGCGAGCCGGATCTTTGGTGGAGCAGTCGGCCAGCTTGCCTGGCAAGGTCATGCCTTCCAGCGCACCCTTGCGGATCACCGTATCACGTGCAGCCCGGGCGGCCAATCGGGCGCGAGCACTAAGCAGCGACTTGCCGACAATCTTACGGCCTTCATTAGGATTTTCATCCAGATAATAACTAAACCATTCATTCATGACCTGCTCGACCACCCCGCGCACCTCCGGGCTGCCCAGCTTGTCCTTGGTTTGACCTTCGAACTGCGGGTCAGGCAGCTTCACGCTAATGACGGCGGTTAGGCCCTCACGCACATCATCGCCGGTCAGCGACTCGTCCTTCTCCTTCAGAATGCCGTTCTTACGGGCATAGTCATTAACCACGCGAGTCAAAGCCGAGCGAAACCCGGTGAGATGCGTGCCGCCGCCGGGATTATGAATATTGTTGGCAAAGGTCCGCACATTTTCATTGAAGCTTTCGGTATATTGAATTGCCAGCTCCACACTGACCTCTCCCACCTGTTTGTCGATATAAAATGGTGGCGTATTTACAACAGTTTTGTCGCGATTGAGATGCTGCACATAGCTGCGAATACCGCCTTCGAAGTAGTAGCTGTAACGCTCGCCGGTAGGCTCATTAATAGCCTTCACTTTTACACCCTTGGTCAAATAAGCCTGATGGCGCAGGTATTCCAGGATCGTTTGATAGTTGAACTTGGTCGACTCAAAAATGGTTTCATCGGGCCAAAAAGTAATGGTAGTTCCAGTCCCTTCGGCCGGGCCAACGGTTTTAACCTCTCCCTTCGGAACGCCCTTTTCATATTCTTGGCGATAAAGCTTGCCATCGCGGCGTACCTCGGCCACTAGCCGGCTGGATAATGCATTGACCACGCTGACACCAACGCCGTGGAGTCCACCGGACACCTTATAGGCACTGCCTTCGGCGCCAAACTTGCCACCGGCGTGCAGCACGGTTAGCACGGTCTCAAGCGCGCTTTTGCCGGTTTGCTTGTGCTTCTCGACGGGAATGCCTTCACCGTCATCGATCACCGAAACCCCACCATCTTCGAGTAGTGTCAGTTCCAGTCCGGTCGCGCGGCCAGCCATGACCTCGTCAACACAGTTGTTAACGATTTCCCACACAATGTGGTGCAGACCCTCTGAGCCGGTACCACCAATGTACATACCCGGTCGCTTACGTACCGGGTCGAGACCCTCCAGAACTTGAATTTGGGCGGCGCCGTAGTTTGATTTTTGTGCCATTAAAGATGCTAAACCCTTGCTAAAAACTCCTGATGAGACCCAAATAAAAACGGGGTTTGAGCCCTCACCTGTTACCTCTAATTATACCGCTTATCTTCCAGGTCAGCAACCGTTCAAGACCTAGATAAGAAGAAGGGCCCGGAGGCGGGTTATTCCCTTCTCCAGACCCTATTAGATCAGGCCGTAGTTGCGCATGACTTCCTCGGCATCGTGACCTTCTCGCGTCAGCTCGGCAAAGACGGCCGAGCGAAAGTCGTCATCGTCAAGGAACCCCACCTTATCGAGCAGGTCAGCTGCGGCATCACCCGACAGCTCTGAGGTAAC
The DNA here is from genome assembly GCA_035479795.1 of Saccharimonadales bacterium (SeqCode). GTDB lineage: Bacteria > Patescibacteriota > Saccharimonadia > UBA4664 > SCTI01 > DATIII01. The sequence continues at coordinate 94,866 of DATIII010000004.1, read as the reverse complement.
GGCTTGAAGCATCAGGTAACGAATCCGCCAGCTCATGCCAGCGAAATGGTCGCCGCGTACTCGCGAAGGCTATGAGTTGGTAACTGAAGGCTTGCGGCATCAACCGCAAACTGACGCAAACTCTGCTGCAAAGGCCCGTCGTAGTCAGGATGGTAAGGCCGGCGTTGACTCATTACATACACCGAGAACCTGCCGGCATAATTTGCCAAGCGATCAGCCCAGTAATAGAGCCTCTCGTCGTCACCCCAGGGACCGTCCACTCCCTCCACCAGCTTCTGACGGATTTGCGATGGCTCTTCTGGTAGATCGCCCGTCTGGACCAGATCAAGCAACAAGGTGTGGGCAGGAAGACATTCGGACGGTATGACGTCTCCATCACGCCGTACCAAGTCGCGCGCTCCTTCGATCGAGTCGAAGGCCAGCTGAGCCTTGACCTCAAGCGTATCCCTTAAAAGGTATTGGATCGCCTCAGTCATCACATTGATGTCAAAGGCATCTTCAAATGCCAGCGCCACAAGATCGTGCTTAACCTTGAGTAGCGCCAATATGTGGTCGTCGCGGGCGCTCATGTCGCTCCTTAGGTTCGAGTTTTCAAACAGCCTAACCGCAGTTTTACCTTTTACCAGATTAAAAATCAACCATAACCGCTATTGCGCTAACCTGGTGTACTCCATTAAAATAAACATAAGAATTGTGAGGGCGCTCTACCTTTAATGTTTTATGACATTGTGTCGAACCTAAGTTTTAGCCCGGCCGCTGGGAGTCAGTTGGCGTATTATGCGCGCCGGCTGAAGTCTGAATCCATCACCCGAACCTTCTCGGTCGTGATGGCGGTGGTGCTAGCCGGACTGCAGACGGCCATGTTCATAGCGCCGCCGAATGCCGCCAATGCAGCATCAAAAAACGACATAATCTACGGCGGATTTGCCGGCGCCAACCCGAAGAAGAACCTATTGGCCGTTTACGACCAAGACAAGGATGGACTCGGTCACAGCGGCTATCACCAGCTGTTCGAGCACTTCGGCATCACTCGTAAAGATCTAGCCAATAGCACACTGGGTAATATCAATTCGGGCAATCATAAGATTAAATCGATTGGCCGTGAAACCCACTTTGCCCTAGATGAGCCTTTTCAAGCTGGCGGCAATGCGACTTACTACCTGCGCCCACTCTATCTCTGGGGAGACGGACTGAATTATCCAGCCATGATTGGTAAACGAGCGGTGGATGGTAAATGGTTTGCGGTCATGGTCGACTGCGGCAACATCGCAGTAATCGACGACACCCCAGATAAGCCAAAACAGCCGGTAGTTAAAAGACCCAATATCAGTGTCGAAAAGGAACTTATTAAAGGCCCGTCGGTTGGGTCTAAGGTTAAGCCCGGCACTGAGCTAACCTACCGTATCAGCTTTAAAAACACCGGGACGGGACCAGCCAAAAACGTGGTCGTCGGTGAACGCTTGAGCGACAATACTGAATTCGTATCGGAAACCCAGATTGCCGTCCAGGGTCACACTGGGCCAATGAGTTCCTACCATGGCCCGCATAAGGCATTCGAGGGAGAAGCCGCAGGATACTTCGTGTTCTGGCGAATCGATCAGCTAAATGCAGGTGGCTATGGCCATGCTGATATTACGGTCAAGGTAAAGGATTCGGCGCTAAACGACGCCAGTGTGTGTGATCGTGGCTTTATTGATAGTCCTGATCAGTCGGCTGAATACACCAATAAGCTGTGTCATACCGTAGACAGAAAGAAGAAGCCCGACAACACACTTAACCCCCAGAATCCAACCCCAACCCCAGACAACCCAATTGAGCAGCCGGTAACCCCGACTGTTGAGAACACCCCGCCTCCTACCGGTGAATCCAAGTTAACTACCGCCAAATCCGCCATTATTATCGCTGCCGCCGATAACTCTAAAAAGGATGCAAATGGCGCCACGGCCCAGCCGGGAGATACCATTGAATACACGCTGACGACTACAAATAACGGCAATGTTGAAGCCAAGGGTTATGTAGTTCAAGAGAATCTGAACGACGTTCTTGAATATGCCTCGATTATTGACCCTCGAGGGGGCGTGTTAGACGAGTCCTCCGGCATCATGAGCTGGCCCAAGGCTGACATTAAACCCGGAAGCGACTTTATCGTCACCTTTCAGACTCGAGTCAAAAACCCCCTGCCAACAACCCCCCGTTCCGCCTCCGACCCACAGTCATTTGATCTGAAAATGGATAATGTTTACGGCAACTTGATTAGCGTCAACCTGGCCGTACCGGCTGAAAAACAGGTTGAAGTGGCTAGTGCTAACCTACCGCAGACCGGTCCGGGCACCAGCGCCTTAATTGTGTTTGTCTTGCTAGCCGGCGTCATTTACTTCTTCTACCGCAACCGCCAGCTAGCAACTGAAATCGCAATGCTTAAGGGTGACCATTATGGAGGTGGAAAATGAGTGAGCATTTGCGACCGCAATCAGTTGAACGGTCCCACGTAGGGGGCGAAATCGAACAGGCCGCCGCCGAGCGCCTAAAGCATATTGAGAAGTCAGCTGAGCGCCATGAACATAAAGCGGAATCAGTGGAGACAGCCCGGGAGCGAATCCACCATGTTGAGGTGACCCCTAATCCATACGAGGCAGTCAAAAAGGAACCGACAGCTGTCCTGACCAAGCAAGCCAGTTTTGATCATACCCTGCGCAGCCTGCGCCATCGTATGTCGCCCTCGGCCCGCGCCTTCTCACAATTCATTCACCAACCGACTGTTGAAGCGCTCAGCGATGTAGCAGGTAAAACTATCTTACGCCCTTCTGTCACCATCGGCGCCACCACCTTGGCCGTGCTTTTCAGTGGCTTCGTTTACTTTAGCGCCCGCCATTATGGCTTCGAGCTGCGTGGATCTGAAATTTGGATCAGCCTGCTGGCCGGCGGACTTTTGGGGCTGATTATCGAGTTCATACTGAACATGCACCGCCGCCGCAATAGAATTTAGAATCCCGTATTTAGGATTTAGAATGCTGGCTGTAAAATAAGGGCTCAATGAGCTTGAGATCGTCAATTGGCTCGTGATCGCTAGAGCTAATTATGGGCTCCGGGACCTTTGGATCTTCAAATACTAGATTAAAGTTGGCATCTCCCTGATGGAACTGACAGCCCTTAAACGTAACATGGTGGTGCCACTCCAGCCCCGCTTTAGTCAGACTCTTAGCGCGATCCAAGATCCTTGAAACCGTGTCCGAAGGTTTATAATTACCAACGTCTCCAGCCACCACATCGGCTTTGTGAGCTAATGGAGCTAATTCTTTACCCAGTTCACTGGCAGGACTATCCGAATAGTTAACAAAATTACCTTCAGGACCCTCGAGCACAAAGGCGTAGGATCTCTTAAGGTTGAATTTACATGTAGGTGTAAGAATATGGAAATGCCAATTTTGGCCAGACTTGTGATAGCTCAAGGCCTTGGATCGGATTTGGTCTTGGGATAATTCTTTCACTAGCCCGTTACAACATTGCCGTCGTCGTCGACGTAAACTTCACCCGGCTTCAGCTTTGGCTTAATTGGCTCCTCTTCCTTCGGCGGTTCATCATCAAGCCGAGCACCCACGTGATCGGGCACTATTTTAGCAGCGATAGGGCTGGGTTCTGAGACCGAAATAGCAGCCGGTTCTGGAGCTGGCTTAGACTCAGGTGCAGATACGGATGTATTAACCGATGATGAGGCTGGCTTAAGCTTCGAGGCGGGAGGAACCGATTCGGCAGAAATGCCTGGCAAGGCACCCACTAACACCTTGTCATCCTTAATTTCAATTTCACCCGGGTTGAGCGGCTGAGCCTGAACTGGGGTCGACTCATTATTAATAGGTTTGCTTGTTCGGGTTAAGTGGGTAGCGATCATCTTTTTACCACCGGATGGCTGCGTTGGCGGCATGGCCATGGTTCGACGCAGCGCGGGTTCAGCCGCAGTCTTTGCTTGCACTGCCGGCTCAGGTTTTTGATACAGTACAGGCTCTGGAAGCACAGCCGGCGGCACCACCTCTCCTTTAATAGTTGGCTCCGGGGCTTGGCCAGGTTTAGCCGCCCGAGCGTAATCAGTAACTGAAGTAGTCTGGCCAACAGGGTGCGGCTCGGGCGGCGAGACCGGTTCGACCGCCGGTGCGCTTACCGACTCAATTGGAGTAAGCGACTCAGATTTAGCTGGTTCAACTGCAGCCGGTTGAGGCAAGGGAGCTGTAGAGTTGGGTTCCGGCGCGGCCGTCGTCACCTGAACCGCAGTACCGGCAGGCTGGCCGTCGCCTTCATGTGCCTCAATCCGCAAGGTTGAAGCCGCGGCAGCACCCTTCGAGGCCGCCCTGAGGCTAGCCAACGAAAGCCCATCGGATGGTTCGGGCTTGGTTACCGTAGTGGGCGTGAGAACGGGGGCAGATTGCACCGCTGGAGTCGGCTGTGGAGGGGCTGGAGCCGGGGCCGGAACGGAAGCTGGCTCAGGAATAGGCGCCCGAGTGATTATCGGTTTAGCCGCCGGATTCGGCGCTGGTATAGCTGTGCCTGCTACCGGCTGGCGGCCTTGCAGCCGATTGAAAATATCGGTCTCAACTGTACCGCGAGCCACACCATACTTGGCTGCACTCAGCTGCTTCACGGCCAAGGCCATTTCCTGGTGGGGCTGACCCAAATCGGGCAGCATAGTGATGCTAAACGGCTGAGATGGCACCCCTCCAATCATGACGCGCATAACGGCATTGAAATTTGGCAAGCCTACTAGATCACGCTCATCAAATACCGGCTCAAACTGCTTCACCAAAACCTCGGCGTCTTCTGGGCCGCAGCGATAACTGACAATGGTGCCGACATTGCCAAACACAGCTTCACGGATTTCATCAGTCAGCTGGCCAATAAACTGATTGGCCACCACCAAGTTCAACCGGTATTTTCGAGCTTCGGACAGAATGGTAGCAAAGCTATCGGTCGAAAAGTTCTGGAATTCATCGACATATAGACAAAAATCCGAACGCTGGTCTTCAGTCGTATCTTTGGCCCGACTCATGGCTGCCGCCTGCAGCTTGGTGATGAAGATCATGCCCAGCAACTGCGAGTTTATCTCACCCGTCTGGCCCTTGCTCAAATTCACAATCAGGATCTTGCGACCATCCATAATCTCGCGCAGATTAAAGGCCGATTTGGTCTGGCCGATGATGTTGCGCATCATCTCGTTAGACTGAAAAGCGCCAAACTTGGAAGAGAACCACCCAAGCATTTCTGATTTGTGATAATCGCTGGTCTGGCCCATCTCCTTGGTCCAAAAATCCACCACTGTGGGATCATTCAAGTAGCGAAACTTACTTTTTAAATATGCCGAATCAGTGAAAACCTTCGGAATCTCAATAAAAGTGGCCCCTTCGGGGTCGGCCATGAGCGTCAGCGCAGCATTGCGATACCAGTGCTCGAACCGCGGACCGATAATTCCAGTCTTGCCTGGATCGTACATTTTATAGAGCATATTTATCGACTCCTGGATCAAGAAGTCCTTCTCCCGCGGATCGCTAAATTCAAACAAGTTGAGACCTAGGGGATGTTCAGTGTCGGCCGGATTGAAGTAAATAACATCCTCGGCACGCTCTTTTGGCACCATGCTAATGAGCTTTTCGGCGGTGTCGCCGTGCGGATCAATAAAGGCAAAGCCATTGCCGGCCAGCATGTCTTGGACTGCTAAATTCTCTAGCAACGTGGATTTACCAGTGCCGGTCTGGCCTACGATGTAGGTGTGCCTTCGGCGGTCTTCGGTGCTGAGACGAATCTCCTTTTTGGTATCGCGAAAGAAATTGTAGCCAAACAATAGACCAGTGGCCGGACTATTAGCCGGGCCGTCGACCTGCTTGGACCGCTGGCGCTCCACCTTGAGTGAAGGCGTAAACTGGGCATCTGGCAAATGGAAAAGCGTCGCCAGCTCGGCCGTATTCAAGATATCGCTCTGCAGCTCCGGCGGGAAGAAGCGAAAGATAAAGGCGGTTACCAGTCCCCGAATATCACGAGCCTGATGAAACTGGAAGCCATTGGAGCCGGGAGCTTCGTACAGAGCAAAGGCCGTGACCAGATTGCGCAAGTTTAAATCGGCCCGGTCAAAGGTATTCGACGAAGCCAACACCCGTACAAGTACTTCGAATCCGGGATGCTTGGTCTTTTCTTCCACCGACTGCAGAATGCTCTCCTCTAGCTTGGAGATTTCAAATTTCTGGTTCTCTTGATGCTGCTGCTCGGGCGCTTTAACTGTAGCTTTCAAAAGATCACTCGGCCCGAAAGCCAATCCGGATCCGCGCGTCTTGCGACGCTTGGCCACTAGTTTAGCCGACTGCTTAATCCAATTGGCCCGCGCCGGTCGCAACATAATCTGCACAGCGGCCCCCTCGCCCGGCTTCAATTTATACAACGCATTAATCAACCCCTCCATGGGGTCACGCTCCATGGTGCCGATCGTTCCTATCGGGTAAGCCGCCTTGTGACGCAAAGTCAATTCACCACCGGTTGTCCCGGCCAAATGGCCTTGGGGGTTAAATATATTATGGTCTTCAACCTCCTCGAGCTTGGCGCCCGGATAAGCCGTTAGAATCGCCTGCTCCACCACACTCACCAAGGCGATCGGTACCGCCGCGAAGTAGTGGACCAAGCCATTTGAGGCAATAATTTCAAAGGCAATGTGGCGCTGACCATAAAAGTTACTCTTAAAGCCCTGCTGCGCTGTGCCGGCTATTAGATCGTAGAGTACCTGAGCCTGATTAATCTTTTCACGCATGAGATCCTGTACCGAACGAGTGCCGGGATTCTCCACATCGTCGCTGGGAGGTGGCAAATGAATAAGCAGCGGCACCATTTTCAGTCCGCGCTCAATCCCCTTGGCCTTACGCAATACGCGGCGATAAGCTAGAAAAGCAATGACGGCCAGAACCAAGCCGAAAAATATAAATAAAATGACTAGAAATAGAACACCGTTCACCTACGTACCCTCACCATGAACGGCTAGCCCTCTTGATCCGGCTTTTGGACGTCGCGGCCGTAGCGCTTCTTCAAATAATCCTGCTGCAACGATTCAACCGCCTCCTCTTGGATGTAAGGATCATCTTTAGTCTGATCCACTACCTTATCCGCCTGATCGACCCATTCTTTCTCGATCACATCGACGTCACCTGCCAGGGCTGGATTGGGGGCCACACCGGGCACGATTTTATCTGTTGGCTGCTGCATCCCGGGGTTGGTTGCCGGGGTTGGGGTGGCTGAAGTATTGGGGTCAACTACTGGGGTTGGAGCCGGAGTTGGCGGCGCAGGCACTGCCGTTGGCGCCGCGTCAGATGGCCGTGGAGCCGTTTCGGGCGCGACTGGGGTCACCTCGCCACTGCTGCTTGGCGTTTCTGGGTTTACAGGCACATTGGGATTCTGCGTCGGCTCCACATCTGACTCCTATCTATAAAAATTATAACAGTTATGGATAGGATTTAGGAGTTACAATTTAGGGCCTTAGCCAATTAAAGTTTGAAAATCCTAAATACTAAATCCTGAATTCCAAATCCTAGTTGTGTATCCACACTGGCGTGCCGACATCCGACCAGCCGTAAAGGAATGCAGCTGTATCCAGCGGTAGATTGACGCAGCCATGCGAGCCACCGCGCCAATAATCTGGGCCACCAAAGCTCGATCGCCAACTTGCGTCATGTAACCCGTAGTTACCATAAAATGGCATCCAGTAATCAACATGAACGTTGTAATTATAGCCGATGGCATAGCCGTTTAGATTGCGATTGGTCTGCTTCGCCTGGATAGAGAACAGTCCTGTGACGGTGCCAAAACCAGCACCGGTTGCCCCACTGGTGATTGGTGACTCATAGATGACGTTATGGTCTTGGTAGACCCACAGGTGCTGCATCGACAGGTTGATCTCGATATATTTGCCATAATCCAAGCTAATCACGCGGTTATATTCCGTCTTGAAAGGCACTGGCTTAGTTGGCGCTTCGACCGTAATCGGCTGCTTAGCTGTAACCGCCTTAGCTATTTGATCGGCCAAAGCATCTTGATCGAGCTGGATACCGTCCTTGCCCGCCTGAGTCTCGCTTGAATCGCCATTTTCGATGCGAACCTTACGGTTAGTGGGGTTTACATTAACATGCTGGGCGACTGACTGGAGGTAAAACTTAATGCCGTCCGTGCTGAGCTTGGGAATCAAGCCCGCCGGCTGGTCCACGGGTGTTTTGTCGTAGGTAATCCAGCCGCTCATGTCGGCAGCTGATGGCTTGAAAGTCTGCCCCTGGTAAGTAATGGTAACTGGAACAGCCAATAGCACCTTGGTTTGCTCGATTGCGGGCTTAACATCCGCTAGATGGATCCTGGCTAGCTGAGTATTGGGCTGCAGCTTGATGGGTACGTCTGACAGATTGGATATTTGGTGGTCTATTGCAATTTCTACATCGCTTGGCTCAATTGCGACACCATTCTCATCGGACTTAGCCTCTGGAACGCCATTATTAATGATAATGACAGCGTCCAATGGCGCTTGACCCGTGATTTTAACAATTTTGTCGATAAATTTTTCCTTGGCAGGCTGATCGACGACAAAGGCGTAGCCCACTCCCTCGGGCTGGCGTGGTTGAAAAAGGGCCCAGGGTAGAAACCACTGATCCCGTCCAACACCATAGGCCTGATCGACTGTGGCAGCTAGATTATAATTGGTGCCCAGCTCTTGTGGAGTGATGTTAAATGACCTACTTCCCACCTGAAGGCGCACTTTGTAATCGGTGACCTGATGAGAAAGCCGATCTTGGGCCTGGAGTCTAGTCAAGCCACCAACTGGTATGCCAGCCACTGCCACCCCGGGGTAGATCTTGCCGGCAAACCATCCGCCCAGCGCCAATTGGACGGCCATGGCCACAAATACCAAGGCGCCACCAAATCCAAGCAGGAAATTATGCAAGCTTCGTGGTTCGGGTCTATTTGATATCACCGGGACGTACCCGGTATCTGGAATAATTATACCGCTCAAGTCTAAGATTTAAGTCACTACCGACTTCCCTTACACCTGAATTATACCGCTTATGCTTGGTTGTTGGCTAGGGTTTTAGCGAAGTTGAGCACTAAATTTATTCTTCAGTATTTCTAAAGCCTTACTAGCGGCTGCATCGGCTTCATCATCGGTAAGTGTCCGACTGAGATCGCTAAATTCTAGTCTGACGGTCATGACTTTCTTGCCTTCGGGTAAATCCTTGCCGTAAAAGTCCCCTATAAATTGCGGCGCCAAGTCCTTCAATGCCTCCTCAATCTCAAACCAAGTTACCTGGCGATTCACCACAACCGATAAATCTCGAGTGATTGACGGGAAGCGGCTAATCTCCCTATACACTTTGGGCTTGGCCGCAGCCAGGAATTTATCCCAATTCAGTTCTAAGAATGATACCTCCCCCCGCAGTTTTTGGGCGCTCACCGCACTCGGATGCAGCTGGCCAATCACCCCCGCATGCTGGCCGTTAAGGTAAAGCATTCCGGAATTGGCCGGATGGGCCGCCTTAGAATGGAAAGCTCCAGGGCGAACCTCAACATCAACATTAAATTCATAACACAACCTATCCAGTGCCGACTTTACTTGGCGATAGCCATTATTTGGCGCGACTACCAGGGCTGCCACTACGGAGATTTCATCTGGCAACTTACCGTCAGCTGTCTTTTGGTACACCTTTGAAAATTCGAACATGCCGAATTCACGGCTGTAGCCGCGATTGACCGAGGTTGCCGAAAGTAGACTCGGAAGCAATGACACACGTAGGTAGGCCTGTTCACTGGACATCGGATTTTTTAACTTCAGATAACTTTCCGGCTTCATACCTAAATCTGTTAGCTGTTTTTCACTAATAAACGAATAGGTTACGGTCTCAAACCAGCCGAGCGACCGTAAAACTGACTTAGCCTGCCATTTTGCGGCGCAGAATCTGTCGAATTGGACTTCTTGCGGTCGCCAATGTGGCAATTTAGCCGGCAGCTTGTCGTAGCCCTCTAGCTTCATTACTTCTTCGGCCACATCGGCTTCGTCTTTAACCTCCGTACGCCACCACGGCGCCACGACGGTCAATTTTGATCCAGATGGCTTAACCACCCAATCCAGCTTGATCAGCTGCTTCTTGATCTCAGAGCTGGATAATTCGAAACCGAGAAGCCGGCTGATACGCTCAGGGCGAACACTAATATTGGTCACAGTCGACTTTTGGCTATGGAAATCGGCTGGGCCAGCCACAATCTTGCCACTGGCATACTTTTGCAGCAACTGGGTAGCTCTGGCCAGTCCGATCGGCTGCAGGTCTATGGGCACTCCACGTTCAAAGCGAGCTGAGGCGTCGCTGCGCAAGCCGTGCCGCAGTGCTGATTGGCGGATCATGGCTCGATTGAAGGTGGCAGACTCAAGAAGAATTTCGGTCGTTGTATCATCTACCTCGGAATTAGCCGCGCCCATGACACCGGCGAGTCCAAGCGCCTTTTTATCATCAGCAATCACCACATCGGCGTGGTGAAGTGACCGCTCTTTACCGTCTAAGGTGACTAATTTCTCGCCCTTTGACGCCAGCCGTACTCCGATTGCACCTTCGGTCTTTGAAGCGTCAAAGGCATGTAGGGGCTGTCCTAGCTCGAGCATCACGTAATTGGTGATATCAACCACTAGTCCGATCGGGCGGACTCCGGCACCGCGCAACCGCCTAACAAGCCAGTCTGGGGACTGCCTACCCGGCTCTACCGATAATCGAGTCAACATATATCTCCCGCTCAGCTTTCCATCAACCTTACCAAGCTTCAATGCCTTTGAGCTTTTGATGGGAGCAGGAGCATCAAAAGTCATTTTCTGGTTTACCTGGGCAGCTATCTCGCGCACCACACCCACCAGACTGTTGAGATCCCAGCGGTTGGCAGCCGTAGTGGCATCAATCACCTCGCCTCCCTCCAGAATAGTAGAAGCTTTAGACCCGGCTTTTAAATCGGCGGGCAAGATCATGATACCCTCGTGATCGTCACCCAAACCTAGCTCTTTTTCGCTGCAAATCATGCCATTAGATTCAACACCTCGTATCTTAGTCTTGGTAATCTTCATACCATCTGGCATGACAGCTCCAGCCTGGGCGACAGCTACGGTCTGGCCTGGCTCAAGATTGGGAGCACCGCAAACTATGCTTGATGTAGAATTTTTTACATCAACAACTGCTATTCTCAGTTTATCGGCATCTGGATGCGGATCAACTGACTTAACTTTGCCTATCACGATCAAATCATCAAGCTGATGAGAAGAGATTTCTTCAACTTCAATCCCTGCTAACTCCATGGCATCGGCCATCTCTCGGGCAGCTAGCTTCTTCGGCAAATATTCATTTAGCCATTCAACCGGATATTTCATCAAAACTGCTCTAAAAATTTTAAGTTGGGTCGCCAAAACTCACGAATATCTGGGACATCGTACTTAATGGCCGCAATCCGCTCCGGACCAAAGCCAAAGGCAAAGCCGGTATACTTTTCGGGATCAATACCAACATTGCGTAGTACTTGCGGATGAACCATGCCGGCACCGCCCAACTCTAGCCAGCCGGTGCCGCTACAAGTCTTGCAGGAGCCAGCTGCAACCACTCCCCGCCCACCACAAACCACACAGGTAGCATCCATTTCGACAGATGGTTCGGTGTACGGGAAGAAGCTGGGCCTCAGCCGCACGTCGGTGTCATCACCAAGTAGCCCTTGCATCATGGCGAGCAAGGTGCCCTTGAGGTCGGCCAGGCTAATACCCTCATCGACCACTAAGCCTTCGATTTGATGAAACATCCAAACATGCCGAGCATCTTCGTCTTCGTTACGATAAACCTTGCCCGGAGCAATGATCCGAATGGGTGGCTTATGATTTTCCATGTGGCGAATCTGCAGATTGGAAGTATGAGTGCGAGGCAGGTTCCCGCCCTCTAGATAGAACGTGTCCTGCATATCGCGGGCCGGATGGTCGGCCGGAATATTTAAGGCCTCGAAGTTATACCATTCGTTTTCGATCTCCGGCCCATCGACTACAGTGAAGCCCATCTGCCAGAAGACCCGTACGGCTTCATCAATCAGACTGGTCACCGGATGGGCATGACCAAACCCTGCAGCAGCATCAGCCGGAGCGGTCACATCGATGTTTACTTGCTTGAGCTGGTCTTCAAGCTGTCGGCCTTGAATTCGAGCCTCAGCTTCGGCTAAAGCCCTTTCAATCTGACCACGCAGCTGGTTAGCGGAAGCACCGGCGGCTTTGCGCTCTGCTTCAGGTAGCTCGCCCACCGACTTAAGCTTGGCCGTCACTACACCTTGGCGTCCGAGGTATTTTACCCGTAACTCATGCAGCTGCCGAGGTTGCTGGGCGCTATTTATTTCTTCAAGAAAGTTGGCTAGCTCTCGCTGATCGTTCATTTTCGAGTCACCAGATAAAATTCGACTAAGATAATGAGGATACCGAGCAGCAGAGCATCTCGACCACCTAGCTGATGGAGGCTGGACAAGCCCAAGAGCACACTGATGTAGCCACCGACCAGCACGCCGCGTCGACGCGAATTGACCTTCTGCTTCGAATCTGGCAATTTGGGCTGTAACTTACGACCTAGTAGATAAAACCCAATCGACAGCCAGGCCGATAGCCCGGCCATCAGCCCGAGAAACCAGAACGTCACGCCCAATGGACCCACGCCGCCTGGTGTAGTCGCGAACATGATTAACAGCAAACCAGCCGTCAGCGCGGCGGCCATGGTCGTAACTCCTGCCACATAACCCCTAGGGCCCATTTACCTCTCCTTATGGCTCCATTATGTCAAAAACCGCTCAGGCTTAAAAGTAAAAAGCGCCCTATGGACGCTTGAAATGAGTGCAAAAGTAAACGGGGCGAACAGAATGCACCCTCTAATTGTTTGTATTACATGGCGCTTGTCGCCCCGTTGTCACGCCTTGCGAAAACGATCACAAAGTGTGAGGTGGAGATGATCTCCAGCCAATCAGGTTGATTAGCGAGATCGGTTGGTGCAATCACTACCATTGTGTGGTTGTAAGGAGGTAGCTGCCTGCCAGCTAGGCTTACAGACAGGATTCCCCCTTACATCCGGCGCGAAGATGAGTTTCGCTCCAACAGTAGGACAAGTCCGGATTAGACAGTAAGGGGGATACTTTCTAATTCCGGGCTGGTCCTACCGTTCGGGTAGATTTTTTGCGAATAATTTCGAGGTGCGGGTAGTTCGTTTGGACCGAACTTGGCCTAATACTAGCATAACCATTATATAAATGTCAACACTTTTACTGTTGCTACCCTGTTGTTACAACTGATGAACTTTTTACAACAATAATTAGTTTAGGCCGATTTTTTGCTTTATTTCGGTCATTTTGTCATCGGCTTGGGTCTTAGCCACTTCCCCACCAGCCTTTAATATAGCCTCTGCCTCTTGGTCTGTAAGCTTTTCGAAGCCTGATCGTATGGGATCGAGCGATTGATTGATTACTGCTGCAAGATGCTTCTTATATTCGGCAAAGCCTTTACCCTTATGCTTCACAGCTGCGTCCTCAAGACTTGAGTTGGTCAGAGTCGCCTCGATAGTCAGGAGGTTATATAGGCCAGCCCGATCTTCATCAGCCGTAATATCCGATCCGGAATCGGTAACGGCTCGAGCAATCTTCTTCGCGACCATGACTTCATCGTCCAGCAGCGAAATATAGTTGTTAGTACCGGCGCTCTTGCTCATTTTCACAGCAGGATTATCAAGGGCCATAACTCGAGCAGCCGACTTATTAATCTTTGGTTCGGGGACTACAAAGGTCTCACCGAAGCGATTATTAAAGCGTTCTGCCAGATCGCGCATTAGTTCCAGGTGCTGCTTCTGATCCTCACCGACAGGTACAGCCTCGGCACCGTAGAGTAATACGTCGGCGGCCTGCAGCACGGGATAGGTAAACAGTCCAACGCTGGCGCTATCGCCGCCGCCCTTCTGACTCTTGTCCTTGAACTGCGTCATCCGACTCAGCTCACCCATGGCAGTTTGAGTTGAAAGAATCCAAGCCAGCTCCGAATGGGCAGCCACATCTGATTGTCGGAAAATAGTCGTCTTTTTCGGATCAATACCACAGGCCACAAATAATTTAGTCAGGTCCAAGGTGCGCTGGCGCAGATGCTCTGGATCCTGCGGGACAGTAATGGCGTGCAGGTCAACCACGCACAGCATCAGCTCATTACCCTTCTGCAACTCCACCCAATTCTTGATTGCCCCCAGATAGTTACCCAGGTGCACATCACCGGATGGCTGCATACCCGAAAACAGCTTCATACCAAGCTCTCCTGCTTCTCTTCGATATCAGCCGTAATCTGCGCAGCCGCCTGACCGGTATCAATCGTCAGCTGGCTGGCCGAATCAATCTTATTACCCAGCGAAGCATAGGTACTGGTAGCCGAATCCACGGCGTTCTTGGCATTGGTCATATGCTTGTTCACGAGCAGCAACTCCGACCCAAAGCGCTTAGAGTCCGCCTGAATGCTTTTTAGATAATTCATAACCTCTTTGGCCTTCTCTTCAATTAACTGGCCTTCTAGGCCCAGCAGAACGGTCTGGAGGAAGTAATAAAAGCTCTGCGGGCTGACCAAATAGACTCGTGAGCTAGCTCCAATGTCGCACAGCTCGGTATTCATCATAATTTCGTAGTAAATTGCCTCCCCCGGAACATACATTAGGGCAAAATCGACCGTACCTTCAGATGGTACGATGTATTTTTTGCTAATGGCTTGGATGTGCTTTTTAACATCACTCACAAATTCCTTATGAGCCGTGGCCTTCACCTGCTCGTCCTTAGCCTGAGTGAACTTAAGGAAGTTTTCGGCTGGAAACTTGGAGTCAATCGGGATCAAACCGTTCTTGGTCCTAATCACGGCATCCACTTTGTTGCCGGAGCGGAAGGCGTGCTGCAAGCCATAATTAGCCTTGGGAATCTGCTGCTTAATCAAGTCAGTCATCAACTGCTCGCCGATATTTCCCCGTAGCTTCGGGCTTTTTAAAACGTCTTGGATGTCGCGCATGCTCCGCCCCAGCTCCTGCATTTGACCGAGCTGGTTCTGGAGACTACCGAAAACCGCGGCTGCCTTATCTAAACGCTCATTCATGTGGGCCTGGCTTTGGGCCATCACTTGAGTCATGCCTTGCAGGTCCTGTTTGATCAGCCCCAAAGCGGTGTTGTCTTGCATAGCCGCCAATCGACGATTCAAGAAATAGATCGTGACACCAAACCCGGCGACGACAACGAGCAGCACTACTCCAAGCACAAGCACTAATTCCATAGCCGTATTGTACCTTAACTCAAACTACCGATGCTAGCATGCTAATTTGGTACCTAGTTCATTGACTTTACATCTGTAAAATGTTAAATTCTCCCCGTCCTGCACGCTCTATGAAAGGTTCCCGGATGGCGAAAGCCTACCCTGGATGTACCAAATGTGGAGAGCACGCCCGCAACCTGCGCAAGGGTTTTCCTTGCACTGGCTGCGGCGAGATGACCACCGTCGAGCTCGTCCGGAAAGAAAGGGGTCGAGTCGTAGTAGTTCACAACGGATCCAGCAAGACGAGCAAGTCTGGCAATCGCCCCAAGTCATCTGGCCGACGCAGCGATCGCGGTGACAACCGCACCGGCGCCGAAGACTCAACCGCGATCGATCTCAATGCCTGAGCACTTCATCTTCCGCCGACTAGCTCAAAGCGAGGGCCATAAGCCACTTAGTGGCTACAACGAGTCGGACGGACCATGGGTCCGGGTGGGCGATCAGGTCGGTCTACCAATACCGACGCCAAAGGAAGCACCGGCCAAGCCTCCAGACCTGCCCTCCATCCCCTTGCTGTGTCACCAGGACACCTTGTCATGGTTGCTCTAATACTGAGCGACCAATGAGCCCCCTGCCGATTTCGGAAGGGGGCTCAGATGATTCCATGGTCGGGGTGAGAGGACTTGAACCTCCGACCTCAGCAACCCGAATGCTGCGCGCTAGCCAACTGCGCCACACCCCGACAACAGATTGATACTAGCCTATTTTGGATTGGAGTTCCAGATCACACAAACCAAAATGGCTTGGGAATGCTCCGGCGAGAAACCGCTTTAAGTTTAGGTGGAAAGTGCTTTTTTAAGATGTAAGGCCAATTTTCCTTCAGCCATTTGCGTTGCTGCAAGTACAAATCCTCCAGCCCACGCTCCCGATATTCGGCGCGGATAACTCCTCCGGCATGAGGGTGGCTGTGCTTCTGCTGCAGGGGCGAGCTAAAGCCGTGGGCATAGTGGGTCAGCTCGTGAACCAATGTCGCCAAGGCTATAAACTCCGGGATTTCCGGATCACGAAACAGCCCATTCATAGTGATAATGGTGACGCTGCGCTCTTGGCGATCCAGACGAATCGAGCCCAGCTGACGTTTAGCCCGCTTACCGAACACAATTTTTACGGTATTACTTTGCGGTACATCCGAGAAGTATTTATCCCAGGTATCATCGAGTAGTTGCTGCAGCCAAAGCTCATCACGCCGCAACCTTCACCTCCTTAGGATGCGAACAGTAGAAACAATTACCGCTGGGCTGGAAGCTACCGGACCTAATGCCCGCAGCAACCTGCCTGATCTGCTTAAGAGTATGCTCCAGATCACCGGCCGCCGGCTGGTAAACCCCTTCTACGCCAGTTTCCACATAATCCAGTACGGTACGATCTGGAACAACTCCTGTCATCTGCCGCCAGGCCAGGGCATACACCGCTAACTGCACGCTGCCCTTGGCCTTAGCATCGGCCTTCTTTACGTCATCGATGGGGCTGGTTTTGTAGTCACGGATCTCAATGCTCTCTCCAACCTGGAAAATAGCATCTATACGACCCCTAACTGTTGTATTAATATCATCGATATTGAATTCAAATGACCGCTCAGTAGAGATAGGCAAGTCTTTTTGGGTGTCCTGGCGCTTGATAAAGGCCTTGATCGTAGCAACTGCCTGCTCCCTGCGTTTCTGCTCCTGCCCAACAGATATAAAGCCATCGCTAGCCCACAGTTTATCAACTAGAAGCAGCAGGTCTTTCTCACTCACACCACCTTTAGATCTCATCTGAAAGTAACGGTTGATGGCCTCGTGGATTAATGTGCCGTACATCAAAGCCGGAGCCGGGGGTTCAGGAACTTTCATGATGTGGCGGAAATGGAAGTTGGCCGGACAGCTCAAGTAATCATCAATTTGATGGGGTGTTAAAAATATGTGCTCAGGAGCACTATATGATGCCTTCCTACCTGTTGGTCTAAATAGCTCCAACTCCTGCTGGATTATAGCTACCTTATTTTCTTCAATCAGCTCAGGGGCCGGCTGGCCCAGCGCTTCTTCGATAAACGGTGATGGTTTACGCCTTAATTTACCCCCATGATCCGGTGAATAAGTCATTATCAGGTTAGTCTTAGCCCGGGTCATGGCTACGTACATCAACCGCCTCTCTTCCTGCAGGTGTCTTTCTCCTGGCTGCACTCCAAGTTCACCAGCTAGCTCCGACGGTAAACTGATGGCCTCACGCCGGTTGCTCCCCGGGAAAGACCCTTTTATTAGATCAAACAGGTAAACTGTCTCGAACTCCAGCCCCTTAGCTTTATGAATCGTCATTAGCTGAATTTCGCTTGGCGCTACCTCTTGTTCAACCGCCTCGGGGCTCTCGCCAGCTTCTCGCAAACTCTCGGCCACCGCCCCCCAGCCTATGGCCGACTTATCGGTGGCCACCCGTTCAAATTCGGCAATCGAGGCAAACAATCGGCTAATGTTCTGGACGGCCAAAACCGCCACGGCATCAGATTGGCTACGCTTCACATAGTCATTTATGTAGCCGGTCCGCTCACAGATCTCGAACAATAGTTGTCCAGCCGTTAATTCACTCGAGCGCCGACGCCAAGCTTCTAAGAGTTCAAAGAAGCTATCCAGCCTATCCGCCGTCTCCCCGACTGGCTCCGATTGACGCAGTTGGGCTTCAAGTGTCAGGTTACGCCGCCGAGCCAAGGAAGCCTGCTCCATCAGGAAGGACAAATCAAATCCAAACAGATTGCTAACCATAACGTGATACAGACTGCCCGAATCCAGTGGATCCACCACCACCTGCAAAACCTGTAGCAAGATGGCAACTTCGGGATGCTCAAACAAACTCAATTGATCGGCCAACCGGTACTCAACATTGTGACGCCGCAGCGCCGGAGCCAGTATATCGGCCTGATTTTTTTTACGTAAGAGGACGGCAATACTCGAAGCGGGCTGGCCTTCATCAAGCCGTCGCTTAATATCGATGGCCAGAGCATCGGCTTCTAGGCTATAGGTCGGCAGTACCCAAACTTGAGGCTCGGGCCCACTGGTACGAGCCGTCAGATACTTATTGATCTGTTGCTGAGGCTCTAAGCGATCTGGATTGTTGTGCTGAATCAAGCGGTAGGCATTGTCCAGAATCTGTTGTGAGCTACGATAATTTTCGGTTAGCACGATGGTTGTGACATCCTGATAGAAATCGGTGAACTCCAAAATATTAGCAACAGCAGCGCCTCGAAAACGATAAATGCTTTGATCGTCATCGCCTACCACCATCAGGTTGCCCTTGGGCCCAGCCAGCTGTTGTAGCAATCGATTCTGCGATCGGTTGGTGTCCTGAAATTCATCCACCAAGATATGCTCTATCGACTGCTGCACTTCGCGCAAGACATTGGGTTTTTGATCAAATAGCTCAACAACCAAGCTGATTAGATCGTCATAATCCACCAGCCCAGCCTCGCTCTTGAGTCGCCGATAATGGCGGTAGGCGCGCAGCAATTCCTGATGGCGGCTGCTGTCGACCTCATCGGCCTCATCCTGAGAATGATTCTTTAGCTTCTTGATAAATTCGTCATATTTTGACTCACTTACCAACTCATCGCTCAAACGTGAGAAATAGCTAGCCAGACTGCCTAGATAACTGGCGGGGTCACCTATCGGAGCATAGTAATCTAGTTCTAAATTATCGAGATTCTGCCTTAAAAACACCATTTGTTGCGCTTTTGACATCAAATTCATGTTGATAGGCAGCCCAAGGTCATGCCCAAACTCCTTCAAAATTCTCTCGCCAAAGGAGTGAAAGGTCATTATACGCGTTTCTAACATGCCGTAGGGCAAGAGCTTATCGACCCGTTCTTCCATCTCTCGAGCCGCCTTATCGGTAAAGGTCAGGGCCAGAATCTGATCCACCGGGACTTTCCGCTCGATTGCCAGATAAGCTACTCGCATTGTCAGAACATGAGTTTTACCGGTACCAGCTCCGGCTACCACCAGGACTGGTCCGCTTCCATGTTCAACAACCTGCTTTTGGGCTGGGTTAAGTCCGCTTAGATCCATTGCTCCCCCGAGACTCATCTTCACGATCCATGCGGCTAATAGGTGTGATACCCATCAGCTGGAAATAGACCTCCATAAACACCACGTATTGCTGGATCAAGTAGAGCCGTTTGCTGGCCACCGACTTATCCAGGTCAATAATGCGCTCGGACTCATAGAGGTCATGGAAGGCCCGAGCCGTTTCAATGCCATAGAAAGCTAACTTATGGACCTGGTAATTGCTGACAATCTCAGCAATTAGCTCTGGGAGCATTGCCATCTGGCGAACCACCGCCAGTTCATGATCAGTTAGCTCGCTGACCGTACTGACCGGTGCCAGTTTGCGATCCTGGGCTTGTCGCAGAATCGAATGGGCCCGGGCATAGGAGTACATTACGTAATACAGCGGGTTCTTCTGACTGCGCTCTTTGGCTAAATCGAGGTCAAAATCCATATGACTATCAGCTGAGCGCATCAGGAAAAAGAATCGGGCAACATCCGAATCGACCTCTGCCAGCAAATCACTGACTGTCACATAGGTGCCGGCTCGCTTGCTCATTTTAACCTCTTTACCGCCCCTCATTAGGCGCACCCACTGCAAGATTAGGAAGTTAAGCTTCTTTCCAGGTGTTAACTTGTCCATAGTGAGATTAAGTGAAGGCACCTGTCCGGCATGATCGGCGCCCCAAATCTTAATCGCCTCATCAAAGTCACGTTTTATAAAGATGTTGTGATGGTAGGCAATGTCTGTACCAAGATAGGTTACATCCCCATTGGACTTACGCAGCACTCGGTCGCGCTCATCACCAAGCTGTTCACTGGCCAGCCAAAGCGCTCCGTCCTTTTCGTATGTCAGCTTATGACTTTGAAGCAGCTTAATCGTCTCATCAAACTCTCCACTGGTGATTAATTGGCGCTCATTGAACCATTCGTTGTAAATAATACCCATCTGATCAATGGCTGGTTTCACCTGATGCTCGAAGATATCTTCGGTCAGCATGGCGGCCAGTTCGTCATAGCTCTTAGTATCTAGGTCGCTACGATACTTCTCGGCCAGTTCTTTAATATATGCGCCAGGGTAATGACTCTCCTCGACCGGCACTAAACCAGCAGCGGCGCGGACTGATTCAACCAGAATTCGTATCTGGGTACCAGCGTCGTTAAAATAGTACTCTTTGGTTACATCATATTCAGCATGCTGGAGCACCCGGGCCAGGACATCACCGACATAGCCGCCACGGGCATTACCTAGGGTCAGCGGCCCCGTAGGATTGGCCGAGATAAACTCTACCTGCAACTTCTTCCCGTTGCCCTGGTGGGTAGCGCCAAAGGACTTATTGATCTCAGTTAGGCGCTCAATCCAGAATAGAGGCTGCATCCGAAGGTTAATAAATCCCCGGTCAGCCTTGGCCGATAGGATTATTTCATCCTTGATCATACCAGCCAAGTGCTCCGCAATTTCTTGTGGGGGCTTTTTCAGGCGTCCAGAAAGACTAAACGCCACATTAGTGGCATAATCCCCAAACCGCGGGTCCGGATAGCTTATAGCCGGCTCTACGTCGGTGATACCGTACTCCCGCTCAATAGTTTGGGCCACAAATTTAGATATGTGACTCAAAATCATAACCACATTATATCAGTTAGCCCCGAGGCTTTGTATAATGCCTGGTATGAAAGTATTAGCCCGCAACCGCCGCGCCAACTTCGACTACCAGATTGACGACAAACTGGTAGCTGGGTTGGTGTTGTCCGGAGCCGAAGTTAAAAGCGCTAAATTGGGGCAGGTTAGTCTCAAGGGCAGCTTTGTAAACATTTCCGGAGGCGAAGCTTGGCTGACAAACGCTCACTTCACCCCCTACAACGCGGCAGGTAACCAGAGTCGATTGGACCCAACACGCAGCCGTAAATTGCTACTGCACCGCAAACAACTGGGCGAACTAATTGGTCGCAAACAAAGCGGTTTACAGATAGTACCCCTAGCCCTACTCGAGGAGCGCGGGCTGGTGAAATTGGAGATCGGCTTGGGGCGGGGTAAAAAGCATTATGACAAACGCGAAACCATTAAACGGCGGACGCAGGAGCGCGAGGCGGCCCGCGAAGTTACACCTGGATAGATTCGCCGTTCTCTAAAGTGTGAATCTTCGCCTTAAGACTCTCAGATCCGAGACCAGCAAAGATCTTAAATACATCTGGATTAATCTGGGCAACATCATAGTGAACTGGAATCACTATCTCCGCTTCGGTATCCGTAGACTGCTTAAAGGCGTCATGGGGACTGATATCTGGCCCAAAGATGGGAATGGCCACCACCTTGGCCTTGATGCCAACGTCCTCGGTGCTGTCACCTGGTAAAAGCAAATGGTCGTCAAGCAGATAACCGGTATTAGGGATGCCTGCTGGCGAGCCATCGGTCATTAGGCAGTGCTCCATCGGATGAGCCTTAATCTTAAAACCAGCCACTACTAACTCCTCATTGTCATCGACCAGCTCCACCTTGGAGCCGTCCGCCCTGGCCGCCACATCCCCGTTACCATAAAGAGTCGCACCAGCCTTAATTAATTGAGGCAAAAATTTTGGATCGAAGTGGTCGGGGTGGCTGTGTGTAAAGAGCACGGCATCAAAATGTCCAAAGTCTTTTAGGCCAAACTCGGCCGTGGCTAGTGTGCCAACGTCGACGAGCAAGGTTCGGCCGTCTTTTTCAATTTTGAGACACGATTGCGGGTACTTTGTAATAGTCACTTTTTTGACTCCGTTATAGCGGCCTATGGCGCACAGTTATGGCGCCAGTTTAGCTTTCATATTTCGCCAATACAAGCACTCAGTTTTTAAAAAAAGTGAGTGCACCTGAAACTTTTTTTAAAAAAATGTATTGACAGTCGTTTTAGGGGTAAGTTAATCTGTATTTAGGTACTTGAACAAAAAAGGTACTCAAAACAAAAACCCACCCAAACACAAGAAAATAACGGCTTTCCCAAGCCGTTATTTTTATTCTGTAAATTTACTGGCTTTCAATCGAAACTTGGTATTGGCTTTTATAATAAACGGTCATTTTGAGAAGCCATTAGGCCTAAAGCGGACAAGTAATGTCCTAATTTAATGTATGAATTCGAGCGCCATGGCCACTAATATTTCAAAGCATTTTGGGTGCCCTTTCGACATGAAAATTTAGGCTGATTTTAAAATCCAAAACGTTCATATGCGGGCGTAAGTGGCTAGTTAGCTTGCTCGTTCTGGAGGTCTGCGGCGCTCAAGGCCAACTTGGTGCCGGGGCTAACGCTACCGGACAGAATTCGCCTAGCCACCACATTTTCAACACCGGCCTGGATGGCGCGACGCATCGGGCGGGCCCCTAGGCGTGGATCATAACCATGGGCCAGCAGAAACTCCACGGCGGTAGCATCTAACTCAACCGAGATGCCTTGAGATTCCAGGTTGGCGTTAACCTGGACTATCATCAGGTCCACGATCTGGCGCAGTTCCTTCTGGCCCAGTGGCTGGAACATAACTATCTCATCAAAGCGGTTGAGGAGCTCCGGCCTAAATGGGCCTCCTTTGAGCAGTCCATCTACCACCTGCTTCTCGAAGGCCGCTGGGCTATCACCCGATTCAATGTGCTGAACAATCTCATTGGCCCCAGCATTGGAGGTGGCGATCACAATGGCTTCCTTAAATGAGACTTGGCGATCGTCGCTATCAGTTAAGTTGCCCTCGTCAAGAATCTGGAGGAGTAGGTTAAGGATATCCGGATGCGCCTTCTCAATCTCATCCAAGAGCACGACGCTGAATGGCCTCTGGCGAATCGCCGACACCAAGCTAGCGCCGACGCTATGAGGAGGCGTGGGAGCCAGCAGGCGGCCGACATCAGCAGCTTGTTGATATTCACTCATATCAAGTCGTATCAGGTTAGATTCGCCCCCAAAGTAAACCGCTGCCAGACTCTTGGCCAGCTCAGTCTTGCCTACGCCGGTCGGTCCAAGGAAAAGAAAACTGCCAACTGGTCTTCCTGGGCTGCTAACTCCAGCCCGAGATCGTCTAAGCGCATCAGCCACCACCCTTACCGCTCGATCCTGATCCACCATCCGCTCATGAATGGCCGACTCTAGGTCTAATAGCTGCTTCTGCTCCCGTGCGCCGGCCGCCACCACCTTGGCACCCGTCACCTGCTCAACCGCCTGCTGGACGGAAAGATCAGTGACCAGCTTGCCGGCCACTGGCAGATGGGCTGCTTGCTCCAGCAAGGTAATGGCCTTACCGGGGAAGGCCACTTCCGGCAGATAGCGTTCGGCCAACCTGTAGGCTTCGGTGACAGCCGACAACGTAATGATGGTGGATGTGGAATGCTCGATGCCAATGGCCGCATCTTGCATCACCCGCAGCGACCCGTCTCTAGTTGGCTCAGTTACCACCAACTTCTGCATCAAGCCCGCCAAACTAGGGTTAGCCGCCGCAAAGCTCTGCCAGGCATTGTTATTAAAGGCCAAAACCAGCTTGATGTTGGTCTGCTGCAAGGCGTTAAGCAGAAGATTGCTCAGATTAACCGCCCCCGCATCGGCCGTGAAAAACAGCTGGGCCTCATCCATAAACAAAATAACATTCCGCGCAGCCGCTGCCTCCTGAAGCATCTGAAGCAATAAGGCTTCCAGATCGCCTTTTGCTGTTACCAGTACAGATGCATCGAGCGCTATTACTTTGTAATACCGTAGTGCCCCGCCTTCTCCACGGAGTAAGCGCTCAGCTAGATCGTAGGCCAACGAAGTTTTGCCAACCCCAACGCTCCCCACCAGGGCCACTCGCGGACGATTGCCCGACAATTGCGTAACCATTTGGTCTACTACAGCCTCATGAACAGGTGGAAGGTGCCGATAATAGCCTTCTTCGATCGACTGACTCAGGTTGTGAGCCAGTCGATTCAGGGTCGGCGTATAGCCACTGGCCCAATCCCGAGCCAAGCCCCCGAAATAAGGCTGGCGCTCTAAACTGCGAACCGCCTGCTTAGCATCCTGTTGCCACCCCAGTACCTGGTTAATATCTTTATCGCTGAGCTTAATCTCAGCCTTTAAAGCCTTCATCTCAGGCTGAAGGAGAATTGCAGCCACCACCACCCCGCCATCAATCTCAGATAGCTGGCGCTCTGCGCGCAGCGCAATAGCCGTCTGCCAGATTTGAGTTACTTGATCCACCCTGGTAAGTAAGCTTCCAATCACCTCAGCTGGCAATAGAAGTCTTTGAGCTATAAACACCCCCTCCCAGGTGGCTAAAGCTGCCTTCCAGATAGCGGCGGAATCGGCAGCCGACCGGATCTGACCCAGCAGCTTCGTTTCCATCACCGCATCGACGGTGGCCGCCTTCGTTAAACTTGATACCGGCATAGCCTCCAGTAGCCAGCGCCGCCAGAAAAACAGCATAAGACCAATTATTGATAGCCCGACCAGCGATAAACCGACCTTGAATCCGGCTATTTCTAAGATAATTCCACCACTGACGCAGACTGATGAAATAATTACAACAAACATCTGTTTTAGAGATGTAAACCATACTCCATAACGAGCATTTTGAGAGCGGTTGCTAGCTAAATTTAGGGTTGGGCTCATGGCAGCAGACCCGCGACTAGAAGCGCCACGGCCGCCAACGGTAAAAGTGGCCAGGAAATCAACAATATTAGCCCGCCTAGAGCCGTGAACACCAATATAATGCAGGCTGCCAGCAAAGTCAGCAGCCGTACCCAGAACCCAACAAACCGTGAAACGGCATTATCCAACATTGATCTGAGGCTGTCGGCGGCTGATTGATGGTTATAGCTGACTACCTGCCGCCATGGTGCGAATAAGGTGCCCAGCAGAATCGGTACCGAAAAACTTTGAGCAATATCGACTAAATATTGCCGTAACCGGTTGATAAGTGCGACCAAACCCTCACTGTACCACCACCTCAATAGCGCTAAAGCTGCCATACAGATATGATACCAAACTTAATGGGTCTGGAGGCGTCTTATGCCTCCAGACCCTTGCGGCGAAGCTGCTGACCCAGCAGATCGCCCGCCTGCTTGCTGATACGTAGGTCTTGATTTGCGAACTCAACGGTCAATCCGCTGCCGCCAGAGATAGACAACTTGCGGCCGCTCGCTTCGACGCGTACCGCCATAGTCATTACTCGATACAGCAGCTTCTTGGCATCGCGAGATGAGGTGTAGACGGCAAACTCGTCGCCCCCTATCCGACAACTAGTGGGGTAACCCAGGCGAGTGGCTTCGCGGCGAATCAGGTGGGCCGTTTGGACGAGCAGCTCGTCACCGACGGCGTAGCCCAGCTCATCATTAACCTCCTTGAAATCATCGACGTCTAGCAGTACCACGGCGAAGCCCATAGACAGAGCAGCTATTTCGGCCAGTTTGAACGCTCGCCGGTTCCACAGGTTGGTCAATGGATCGTGCAGACTCTCCGTACGATAACGATCACGCTCAGCGCGGTATCGGTCACTCCTTGACTCTGCCGCCTCAAGCCTGGCGCGTAGGTACTCGATCTCGCGTGCCTCAGACATTATTCTCCCGTCGTCGCTTGGACCGTAGTACCAGTCTAGCGAACAGATCTAGCCATGCAAGCCTACTGGTTTGATTTAGTACTTGTAGAACTAGCGGCGTAATCCGATCCGAGGATTATCACAAAGTCGGCTGGCGGATACTTGGTTGGCTTTTCCGGCGCGCTGACTTCCTTCAGCCCTAGTAAATTCAAGAGGTAGCCTTTGGTGTGGTTTTTGGCGCCATTGGTGTAATCGATAATCTTGGAAGTCGCGAAGTCCTTGGTCAAAGCATTTGTCACAGCCGTAACCGAGATATCATAACCATCACTCTTTAACTTCTGCTGGAATTTAGCCCCAATACCAGGTGTAGTGGTGCCGTTTTCGATCATCACTGTCGGGTGCTCGCTCCAGATTGGACCAACCACAAATATATTTTTGACAAACTCCTGAATGTCATCAAAGTCACCACCAGCCGGTACAAGATCGCTGGATCCAGATGTAGTGAGAAAGCCGTCAGGTTGAAGATTAAATACTACCCGAATAACATCGCCACCCTTGGTCAGTTCATTTAACCGCTGCAGGTTGTTTATGCTCAAATCGGTTTTAATATTGCTGCCAGCCGCAGCTACCAGGCGGCCCAGCGCAAGAGGATTGGCTAGCGTACCAGCCGAAGTGGCGTGATCGCGAATCGACTGCATCACCTGCTGCTGCCGCTCCGCCCGTCCAAAGTCGTCGCCACAGGTACCTTTACGGCAGCGGACGTATTTAAGAGCCGTGGCTCCATCTAAATGATGCTGGCCGGCGGTTAGCCGAAACCCACAGCTGCGGTTCTCGTTCTTGTCACAAGGATACTCAGGATCGCTCAAAGCATACTGATTGTCGATGTCCACGCCCCCAACAGCATCGACAACTTCTTTTAAGCCCGTGAAGTTGGCCTTTACGTAGTAATGGATCGGCAAACCAAAAGAGTCTTCGAAGGTCTTTTTAGCCCCATCGATCCCGCCACTGGAATAAGCCGTATTAACCTTGGCATAACCGTCGCCGTGCAATCTGACCCGTAAATCGCGAGGCACACCAATCGTCGCTACCTGATGAGTCCTGGTATTTACACTCAAGATAATATTGGTGTCGGTCAGGTTCTCGCCGGCATGGCCGGGATCACCTACCCCCAGCATCAGGATATTAACCCGACCGTCCGACTCTCCCTTAAGATGACCGAAACCAAAGGGGTTAACCGACACTTTAAATAAATTAATAACGACAAAAATGCCTGCCGCGAGCAGAATAATCGCCAGAGCAATTCCGATTTTCTTTAATCGTGAGGGCCACGGACTGGGAGACTTCACCTCTGGCTGCTTATCAAGCTCGTGCTGATGAATAATAATTTCGTCGTTCACACTAGAAACATTACAGGATCTAGGATTTAGGATCTAGGATTTAAATTCCCTCTTTTGATCCTCAATGCGAGATCCTGTCTCCTTAGATTGGCCACTTCTTTCCTGGATCCTGAATCCTGAATCCTATATTCTATAAGCAATGAGTGATGCGAGGGCGGTTGAAGAATTAAAAACCCAGGCGGAAGCCACCAAAAGCGGCATCCCCTACGCCGACACCACTGATATCGTGGAGGCGGCTGACACCGGTGGCGTATTGTCCCTGGCGCAGCTTCGGGAATACCAAGTGGCGCCACTGCAGGTGTCTGGCAACCATGCCATCGAGCTGGGGATTACAGCTCAGACAGATCGAACTCGCTTACCCCAGCTGCAGCAGGCTGTGGCCCATACCCAACTAACCTTTAAAACCATATCCCGGAGCGGTTTCAATTACATTCTCAATCATATTTACTATCGCCAGTTTCAACCAGAACGCGACGGCGACTTTAAGGCCTTTGGCAACAAACTTAAGATTGCCGCACCTAAAGACGCCTTTGGCTTAATTGCCCAACTGGCCTTTTGGCTGGGGGCCTCCGACATCCACATCGAACCCCAAACCGACTCGGCTCGGGTCAGGTTCCGGCTGGATGGCGTTCTCCACCCTATTACCGAAGTAGCGACTGATGCCTACAAGATATTCTTGAGCGATCTTCAGACCCGGGCGGAGATAAAGTGGGGTTCAGATGAACCCCAAACTGGCCGTATCAGCTACGATCTTATGGACAATCACGCCGAAATTGGCCGGGTGGACATGCGGATTGAGACCATTCCCTCCTTCCACGGCGAAGAAATCGTCGTGCGGATATTTAACGCCGAAACCCGCAACTTACACTTGGAAGAAATGGGATTCTCACCGCCACAGGTCCAGCGGATTGACGAAGTTACCGCTCACCCTAACGGCATGATGCTAACCGTCGGCCCAACCGGCTCGGGCAAGACCTCGACCCTATACGCCATCATCAATCGCCTAAATAATCCCGAGACCAAGATCATTACTCTAGAGGATCCGGTAGAATACGACATCGCTGGCATTAGCCAAGTACCGGTTAAAAGTGATGACAAGGAGCTGTTTATTGAAAAGCTACGGGCCGTCCTGCGCGAAGACCCGAATGTCATCATGATCGGCGAAATTCGCGACGTCGACACTGCCAAAACCGCTCTTCAGGCCGCCCTGACCGGCCACCTCTTGCTCTCTACCTTCCACGCCACTAATGCTTCGACGGCCATCAGCCGCATGCTGGACATGATTGGCTCCAACCCCCTATTCCCATCTGCGATTCGGATGATTATTGCCCAGCGCCTAGCTCGCCGCATCTGTGATAATTGTGCCAAAGAAATACCAGCCACCGCAGAGGAGCAGGCCTTCTTAAAACGGGCTTTGGCCACAATCACCCCTGACCGACAGCCCAAGATAAATCCGCAGACCGTAAAGCTTAAAAAAGGTGAGGGCTGTAAAGAATGCCACGGCCTAGGCTATAAAGGCCGGATTGCCATAGTTGAGATGATGGCCATTACTCCGGATATCGAGAAGCTAATGACGGCCCCCGATCGCACCACGGCTCAAGACATTGAATCCTTGGCGGTTAAAAACGGCATGGCCACTTTGCTGGAAGACGGCCTAAACAAAGTTTTGGCTGGCATCACGACGGTTGAGGAAATCATTCAGCTGGAGGCCAGCTAGTGGCCTTCCATGAGGCCGCTAGTCGATCACTGGTTAAGTCTCTTAGCTTCCGGATGGTCGTCATCTGTTCCGATTTAACGATTATCCTCCTATTCACCCACAGGCTTGAAACCGCCCTGCCGATCATCGTTCTCACCAACCTGGCGAGCGCCGCGCTCTATTATTTTCATGAACGAGTCTGGAACCAGATCCACTGGGGCAAAACCAAGCGCCAGAAAGTACAATAGGCCTATGGCCGACGCCACTTACGAAAAGTTACGTTCCAAATATAAGCCAAAGCATATTAAATGGCTGCTGGTGACTGAGTCGCCCCCTCCTGCCGGCGGATCGGACAAAGGTACCCGGCACTTTTATGAAGACGGCCGCCCCGAAAACGACCGGCTGTTCTGGAATACTATGCGCGCCATCTACCCCGAAGCCCATGAGGTCACCGAGATGGTACTGGCCCGCGACAAAGTTAAATGGCTGGAACGCTTTGCCGCCGACGGATTCTACCTAATCGAATCACTGGAGCAATCATTGCCTCACGGCACCAAAACCAGCGAACGCCACGCCGCTATCAAGGCTGGTTTGCCAGAGCTTGTTGTAAAAATAAATAAGCTTGCCGAACCTGATACGGAGATTATTTTGATCAAATCAACGACATATAAAATGGCAGCCGAGACACTCAAAGAAGCCAAGATCAATGTGGTGAACCAAGGCTTAATTGACTACCCAGGCTACTGGCGCGAGCAGCAGTTTGTAGCCAAACTTTCGGCCCTGATCAAAAAGAATTGACTTGTTGCGGGTCTGCTAAAGCGACATTATATTGGCGTTCCTGTAGCCCCAATACAAGGATAGAAATGGAACTTGATAAGCCGGCTTGCTACATTGCCAATCCCAACGGATTCGCTGAGGGGACCAAGTACTGGTACGACCATGTACTACTCCCCGCCCTGGAGCCTCATGTACATATTCTGGACCCATGGAGCGTCGATGTCTCTCGTATTGAGGAGGCGGACGAGACCGACCAGCCAGAGATGTGGCTAGATCTGGGCGACCACCACTATGACACCATCCGCGACCACGCGCAGATGTTGATTGCCATCCTGGACGGAGAACCACCAGACAACGGTACGGTCTGCGAAGTCGTTTGGGCTGCCGCTCATAACGTCCCCGTCATCGGCTACCGCAACGACCTGCGAACCTGCGGCGAAGATGGTTTGCCGTACAACCTCATGCCCGCATCCGCCGTTCGACGCAGCCCAGGCATAGTAGTAGTTTCGCTCGAAGAACTGCTGGAGCGGCTGCCCGGCTTCATCGCCAAACTGCCCCACTGACCAACACCAAGCGAACAAACCGCTGGCCCGGCTGGTGGGGCGTTCGCTTATAACAGGAAAGCTTTTTCATTCCCACGAATTTAGCCGAAAATAATCGTAAATATTTGTCAGGGACGCGGTCGCTAGCGCCCGGTGCGCTTTGCTAACATACGAAACCGTGCAATCCCGCACACCACACCAAAGGAGACACATGCCCTCCACGCAGGTACAGAGCGACCAGCTGCTGACCGTCATGGACCGAGCGGTCCAGTTCGTTCAGCCGGACATCGCCCAGCCGGAGGTGGCGCTGGCGATCTTCGAGGGGCTGAGCCAGTTCTCAGACTTCGGCGAGATCGATCGCGGCACCGCCACCTACCAGGCCACCCTGCTGCGCAGCCAGCTGCCCGTCTCGTACGAGCAGACGGCCTCGCTGCTGGAGAAGGACCTGACCACGCTCGAGAGGGACCCCGAGCAGATCGTGGCCTGGGCCGACGCCGTCATCACCTGGGCCAAGATGGCCATTACGAAGAAGGGCATCCAGACGGACAAGATCCTCGAGCGCCTCGAGCGGGCCAAGGAGATCTTCATCAAGAACCGTCGGCAGCAGGACCTGGCTCCGGTCTACGCCCTGCTGACGGCCGCCGACGCGCTGGAGCACGACTTCGAGAGCGCCGAGCGCCACAGCCGCAAGGCCATCCGGCTGTTCCGGACCTACGGCTTTGCGTCCATGGGAACGCCGGTCACCACGCCCATGCAGGACATCCTGCTGCGCGGCGGCATCTCGGCCAGCTAGCAACGGAGACGCCGGCAAGTAGGCCGGCAGGAAGGGCAGGGATTGTTAGAGGCCTGGCATAAGCCGGGCCTTGCCCGTTCTAAAGATACTTGCGATAAAAAGTCAGGGCATCGGCCAGAATGCGCTGGCGGTTAGCGCTAAACTGATGATCGTCACCGGGATACTCATTGTATTCCACTGTCTTGCCAGCCTTCTGCAACGCCGACACTAAATGCTGCGAGAACAAGGCTGGGACTGTTGAATCACCGGCGTCGTGATCCACCTGCACTGCACCGCTAATGTAATTGACGTAGTTCAGCGAGGTGACGCTGTTCCAGAAATTTGGATTAGCCTTGGGCTCGCCGTACTTCGCAACATACTGAGCCTTGAGACTTTGGACAATCTGCGGCCGATCATAAGGCATGGGGCTGTGCGGCCAGTTATAGAAGAAATCATTGAACGAGCCGACCACTCCGGCCGCCAATACTGTCGCCTTTACATCTTTAGACGCCACGATCGTGCGCAGGGCTACATGCCCGCCCAGGCTGTGGCCGAACTGGCCAATCCGCGCCGCATTAACATCGGGCTGCTGCTTGAGACTGGCAATTAAATTCAGGTTATCGTAGGCATAGACCGGCGAAAAATGGCCACCTTCCGGCACTCCTTGGCTCTGACCATGCCCGCGGTAATCTGGCTTTATAACTATATAGCCGGCGCACGCAAAGGCGGCGATGAACTGTTGGTACGAGCCGTCATTAGTGCGGTAATCCGGCGGATAAATGTAGCCATGGTCAAAGATTATCACCGGCCAGCCACCTGCCGGAGCGGTTCCGGCCGGCGTGCTTTTCAATGCATAGATCTTCAGGCCATCGGAGGTATAAGAAACTATTTGATTGCTATAGCCTCCTTGGTTACCCAAATTCTGCTCGACATCGAGAGAACTAGGCGTATAAGTCCGATTTCGAATAGACTCAATGGTTAACCGATCCAACTCCTTTGGCTCAGCTTTCTCGACAGCTGCTTTTTGGCTCGACTTTGGAGCGTGTACCTCCATAAATACACCCATGGCAGCAATCGTCGTGACTATCAACATGGCCCAGACGAGCGCTTGTCGTTTCATGGCTTCATCATAACAAAAAAGCACCAGTTGCTACTGGCGCCCTTTTGGTGGAGCTGCGGGGAATTGCACCCCGGTCCGAATGGTTACCTCTCGTCCTTCTACAAGCTTAGTTCGTTTTAAAGCTTAGCTAGTCGTCTTGAAACAAACAAAATAACGACTAGAGCAGCCAACTGTCTTAAACCCGCGGGTCTGGCGTCCCGCCGGCAGCATCCAGATAAATGACACCGGTGAACCCCCATCTGGAGTCAGGTACCGATGGCTTACTTAAGCGTAAGCAGGTACGAGCGTGGGAGCCTGAAACAGACTCTTTACCCGAGCAACAAAGTTCTGATTTGTTGATTGGTGCAATTAACGCATGGCTGCGGCTTGCTGGCGCGAGTTGTAAAAGTCCAATCGTCGAAGCTTGTCAGCCCCTAGTCCAAACTGCATGAAAGTATACTCGATGCAGCTTGGAAAGAATACCATTTTACAGATAAGAAATAAAGCATAAGGGTGCGCCGAACTAACAAAAAATCATGCCCGCCAATGACAGATTTTTTCGATCTTGGTGGTAGGTTGCTGCCGGCTTTGTTGTGAAAATCAAAGCATTAATTGGAGGTATTATGGCACAGGAAGATTGGTCAGATTTGGCCGCCAGAGAGGATATGAAGGGCTTTGGAGAAACCCTGGATCAGAAGGACCAGAGTGAGGTCGAGCTCAATGAGGATATGATGGAAGCCGATCGTGCAGCCATTGCCGACAGTGATAAGCCGGAAACTAGCTACGAGGCCGGCTTTGGCGAAGACATCGGCAGCTTTGAACAAGACGAAGACTAGTACCTTTAATAATCGGATGTAAGGGCTCCTGACTGAAGCCCTTACTTTATGCCCAACGGCGCTGGATCTTGCGATACTGAGTGATCGAATAAATGCCGTAGGCGCCTAGCAGGACGCCAATCAGGACAATCACTTTGGTCACGCTCAGCAGGTCGGCCAGAATCCCGGTGAAGATGATTGGCAGTGTCGATGCCAGGTTAATCATCATCTGTAATGATCCAAAGACCTTACCACGATTCTCATCGGTAGTAGTTTCTTGGAGCAGAGTTTGAGCCAGCGAACTAATCATGGCATTCATCACCCCGAGAATAAGCATAATGCTAGCCACAATAAAGCCAACCTGCGCAACTGGCACCAGCGGATTGCCATGAAAGTCCCGGTAGAGCTGGCCGGTCAGCCCTAAAAAGACCAAGGCCACAGCCGATATAACCAATGAAACCTGTAGAGCGCGCAGCTTGCTAATCTGCCGTACCACCGAATGGACTAGCAGCACACCGAGAACCATGCCTATGCCCACGGGGATGATTAAAACATGGCTGGCCTGCTGCAGTGGTACATGCAAGAGCGACTGGCTGAGCGCCGGAGCTAGCGTTATAAGCACAAATACCACCCCCTGAATGGTCGCCAGTTGCATTAGGGCAAAATAACGATCAGGATGCTCTGAGATAACCTGCCAATTGTGTCTCAACTGTCGCACCAAATGCAGCTTGGGGCGTTCCGCGGCTTCATTCCCTACCTTCTGCTTCGGAATTAGCGTTACCAGCATGGTCGCAATTACGTAGAGAAAAATCACCGTGTAGAAGGGTCCATTCTCCCCAAACCAACTAATCACCGGACCTGATGCCGAGTACCCCACCATGAAGGCAGCGTACATACTAAACACAAACATCGAGTTAGCTGCCAGCAGGTTGTGTGGAGATACAACTTTCGGGATTGTAGCGGCTTCGGCCGGCAGGAAGAATTGCGTTACGGTGGCGGAGACAAAGGTCAGGAGCAGGATCAACCAGAAGCTATGGGCGGCAAACAAGTACAGGATCGTTAGCACCGCTCGCAACGCATTGGCCGCCACCATTATCTTTTTACGATCCCAATAGTCCACATATTGGCCAGCCAAGGG
The DNA here is from genome assembly GCA_035479795.1 of Saccharimonadales bacterium (SeqCode). Classification (GTDB taxonomy): domain Bacteria; phylum Patescibacteriota; class Saccharimonadia; order UBA4664; family SCTI01; genus DATIII01. Next base: position 60,728 of record DATIII010000004.1, on the reverse strand, counting down.
TGCCGCAAAGATCGAGGGTATGGCGAAGGACAGAACCAGTAAACTCACCGCAAAGCTGGCAAATCGAGTCTGCTGGGTCAGATCATAGACGACAATAATAAGGGCGAAATTCAGCAGGTTGGCAGCTACCTGTGAGGCAATCTGCGCCACCCACAGTTTGGCGAAGTCGGTCTGGCGAATAGCGCGTAGGTATTCCACGAGCTTAATTATAGCTTAGCGCTGCAAAACTTGGGTGTAGATATCAAGCAACAGCTGGCGCCCACGTTCACTGCTGTACTCTTCGGCTATGGGTGCCGACTGCTTCACGGCCGTGGCATAGGCTTTCTTATCATGCTGTAAATGATGAATGATCCCGGTGAAGCTACGTTCATCGCCCTTCAAATACCAGCCCTTGAAGGTCTTCTCGTACTGGTCGATGTCACGCAAGAGTACCGGCAACCCCGCCGCCACTGCTTCGATAACGACGATACCGAAGGTTTCCTGGACAGACGGTAAAAAGAAGAGATCAGCCGCCTGATAATAGGCCACCACGTCGGCATGGCTAATCACTCCGGTGAAGGTAACATTTACCGGATGATCGGCCATTAGATGCTTCATATGGCCGTAATCGGCAGCTACTCGCTTAAAGGGCACTCCGCCAACCCAAACGAACTTAACATCAGGCAGATCGCGAGCGCATTGAATAAATGTATCAACCCGCTTGCGGGGCTGGACTTGGCCACAACAGATTACTACAAACTCGGATTCGCCAATGCCCAAATGCTTACGCGCCGCCTTTTTGATAGCCGGAGTCGATTTATATGGCCTAACATCAATGGTGTTGGGCATTAGATAAACCGGCTTGGTAATGCCTAACTCCTTCAGCTCATCTTGAACTTCGTGGCTGACAGCCAAAACTCCGTCGGCCCGATTATAGAACCACCGTAGGTACCAACGAGCCAATGGGTACCAAGTGCGAGCACCCACCAGGCTGCCCACAAACGAATCCGGCGTAACATGCGCCGATATAACTTTGCGACCTCGGCTGAAAAGTAACTTCCATAATGAGTAGACGCCAACCGTATGGATGTGCACGATATCGGCTGGCAGGTTGGAATTAGAGGCCACAGTCATATTCTTTGCCCACTGCAGCATCCGCACCGTCTCTTCAAAAGCCGTATGCACGCCGTGGCCTTGCACCGTAAAGGCCGATTCGGAAACCACATTCACCCGCAAACGCTTATGCATACCAACAGAATACAGGATTCGGGATTCGGGATACAGCACACGTTTTAGGCTTCGCTAAGGACTTATCGATCTCCATATTCTGGATCCTGTATCCTCAATCCTGTATCCTTCGAGTATGCGTATCGGCTTGTTTAGCGATTCCTACCTTCCGTCTCTCGACGGAATTTCCTATTCCATAGAATCTTTCCGAGTGGCGCTAGAGTCTATGGGACACGAGGTGTTTGTCTTCGCACCAGCTCCCAGCATCCGTTACAAGGAGCGCACCAAAAACATTATCCGTTTCCCGGCCGTCAAGGGACTGTTCTACGACGACTATCTGACCAGTATCTTCTTCCCCCCTCAGGCCCTGCAGATGATTAAAAATAAGAAGCTGGATGTAATTCACTTCCATACACCGAGCCAGATCGGGCTGCTCGGTGCCTACTTTGCCCTGCGCAACAATGTACCGCTCATGGCCACCTACCATACCGATCTTTATGAATATGTTTCACACTACCCACAGGTACTGCCGGGCACCATTGCCCTATCCATCCTCGCACCCTTTATTACGCGCGGCGGCATTGGCGACCTACGATCGGCCATATCCAGTATTAAACCCGAGCGCAATATTGATAAATGGAATAAGAAAATGGTCGTCCGCGGCGTCACTATGCTGCACAACCAATGTGATCGCATCATTGCCCCATCGCGCAAAATTGAACGCCAACTCAAATCCTGGGGCACTAAGGCACCAATCCGAATTTTGCCGACTGGTGTAGATGAAATCACAACATCCCACCAGGGAGTCATCAGTTTTAAGAAGCGTTTTGGCATTAAACCTCATCATCAAGTAGTAATGTTTGCAGGCCGCCTGGGCAGTGAAAAGAATATTGAACTACTTTTGTCGGCAGCCGCCATTCTAGCTCATACCAACTCCGATTTGGTTGTACTGCTAGTCGGCCGACACGAGCATCAAGGCAAGCTAGCTGCCATGGCACATGAGCTCGGCATTGCTGACCGAGTTATATTTACCGGCTATGTCAGCCATGAACGCCTAGGTGCCGCCTACGCCAGCGCCGACGTATTTGCCTTCCCTTCTCGCACTGATACTCAGGGTCTGGTGATCCACGAGGCGGCTTCGGCTGGCCTGCCGATTGTGATGATTGATAAAGAAATTACCGAAATAGTGAAGAATGGAGTTAATGGCTACATTGCTCGTAATTCGGCTCGCGACTTCGCTAAAAAGATTGGCCTGATTTTAGAAGATAATGACAAGCGTAAAGCCATGGGCAAGGCCAGTATCAAGCTGGCGGCAAAATACTCGGTAGATCACCAAGCCCACGAGCTCGAGCATTTATATGAGAATGTTCTAAAAGGCTACGCCGCGGCAGGACGAAAGCCCAAAGCTTAAAGCTGAAAGCCTAATTCTTAATTCGAAAGCCTAAAAAAAAGAATCCCCAGCTTTCGGGATTCGAAAACTGGGGTTGGGCCGCGGCCCGAGCACCTCGCACCGCCCGATGAAAGCGGTTGAGTTGTGTGCCCGGGCCCGGCGCCATGCGTGTGATCCAGGGATGGCGGATCACCACGAGCGGACCATCCATGGTCCGAAGTTTTAACGGCTGGGACTGAAGTCTGTCAGGAGTAGGCCGAGGACGATCCCCGCTGGACGGATCAACGCCCTCGGCTCTATCCCATGTTTTCAGGTCAATGGCTGTCGACTGCCAGACCTGGTACTTGTCTTCGATCCGGACGGGCGGGCGTCAAGTTGCCCGCCGGAAAGAAGTTTTTGACGCCCGCCGAAGCGGACTCTAACCCGAGGCCGGCTCCGACGGAGCGTCATGGGTCTTCACGCTAGTGCGTGACCATGACATGACTCTCCTTGGTTGCTGTCGGTACAGTCCTCGGCACGTCCCTGCGGGCGCCGAAGAACAGGACAATATTACCCTACATAAATGCGTAAGTCAATCGAGAAAATTACTAATTACGATTATACTTTTTTGAAGCTTCCCAAGCCAGATCGAAAATAACTCCAAAATCTTTGGCGATAGATTCACTTTCAATAGTTACGCCTGTCGGCCTAGCCCCCTCCAGCGAAAGAATGGTAATGAAATTGCCAATAACACCGATGTCGCTGCTAAATGGAAACTTGGCAGAGGGAATAAATCTAGACTCCCGTAACTTCTCTTTATCCGAGTCCTTTAAGACGGGCCCTTCCTGTGTAGTGTATATGAATCGACTATGAACCTTAGCTTCAACTCGTCTAGGGTTTGCTTTCGCATAGTCAATCTCTGGGAAGAATTTATAAAGTTTTTCCAGATTACTTATTCCCATACTTTCTCTCACGTTGTACTTTTTGATAATTGCCGGAAGCTCTTGATATATGCTCATGATGGCATCGGCTCCATCGTAAAACTTCACAGTCGGGGCCTCCTTTGGTAGAGATCTCAGATTCTTTAGCTCTGGCAACAGCTCATCCAACTGGGACTTCTGTTCCTTCAGCGACTCCTCCTTCTTCTCAAGAAGGCGTCGGAGGTTTTCCGGTGATTCAGCGTTAAATAAGGTCTTCTTGCCCTGATTGGTCTGGCTGACCAGGCCGAGACTGACTAATGATTCCAAAATGACATAGGTGGTAACGCGCTTAATGCCGCTGGCATCGGCAATCTGCTGCACACCAGACGGGCCAATCATCAGGTTGGCAACATATACCCGAGCCTCTTTATTACTCAGGCCTAGCTCTTCAACTTGGGCTATTAATTGCTCGTTCACCAAACCAGGGTAGCAAATCTTCGCATTTTTGTAAATAACCATTGACAACAATAATGCTTGACTGTTCGGTTTTTGTTCGCTAAACTAATTTTTAGTGGGTGCAGAAAGGAATAATTACAGATATGTTGGCAAAAGTTGATGCACCTGCCGCCGTGGGTATTCATGGCCGCCTCATAAATGTCGAATGCGATATCTCCAATGGCCTCCCTTCCTTCGTGGTAGTCGGCCTAGGCGATGAAGCTGTCAAGGAGGCTCGTGATCGCGTACGTAGTGCCCTGAAGAATAGCGGCCTAGTCATGCCGCCCAAGAAAGTCACCTTAAACTTAGCCCCGGCCGACCTCCCAAAGGACGGCACGGCTTACGATTTAAGCATTGCTGTCGCCATCCTAGCCGCCACCGAGCAGGTTAAAGTTGTCACTGCTAGCCTATTTGTCGGCGAGCTAGCGCTGGACGGCAGCCTGAGGCCAGTCCGTGGCACTTTAACTTTTACTCAGCTGGCTAAATCGCACGGCTTGAAGCAAATCTTTCTACCAGAAGAAAATGCCCCTGAGGCCGCCATTGCGGACGGGGTGACGATTTTGCCGGCTAAGAATCTACGCCAGGTTTATCGCCATCTAGCGGGAGAGGAACCGATTAGTCCGTACTGTGGGCGAATTGAGGCGCCTGAAACGCCACCAAATTACCCCGATTTCGCCGCCATCGCTGGACAGCCCGAGGCAAAGCGAGCCCTAGAGATTGCAGCGGCTGGCGGGCACAACATTTTGCTGTCTGGTCCGCCCGGAGTCGGCAAAACGATGCTGGCCAAGGCTACAGCCGGGATTCTGCCACCCCCAACCTTAGACCAAGTTTTTGAAATTACACAGCTCCACAGCCTAGCTGGACTAACCACCCAACCGATATGGCATCGACCATTCCGCAGCCCGCATCACACCGCTTCGAGTATCGCCTTAATCGGAGGTGGCCGTCATCCCCGACCAGGCGAAGTCAGCCTGAGTCACAATGGTGTCCTGTTTCTCGACGAGCTGCCTGAGTTTCCGCGCCATGTGCTCGATTCACTGCGTCAGCCGCTCGAAGACGGCGAAGTCAGCATCGCTCGCGCCGCAGGAGCCGTCACCTACCCGGCTAAGTTCATGATGATCGCCACCCAAAACCCTTGCCCCTGTGGTTTTGCCGGCGATATCGCTCGTGACTGTACCTGCACTCAAGCTCAAATCGTCCGATATGGACAGAGAGTATCCGGCCCGCTCCTCGATCGCATTGATATGCGAGTCAATGTCAGTCGAATTGCACCCGAGCTACTCGACGGCGATCCAGCCGAACCGACAGTAAGGGTCGCCAAGCGGGTGGCTATTGCCCAAGAATACTTGTTCCAAAACCCCGAAGCCTCCGTCCAAGAAGAAGCCAATTCCCTACTTAAAGAAGCTGTTCGGCGGCTGCAACTTTCAACCCGCGCCCATGTCAAAGTATTAAAGATTGCGCGCACAATCGCGGCTCTTGATAAAGCTCCCTCCATCGTCCCGAATCACATCGCCGAAGCCCTACAGTACCGCCCAAAACTATAAAAACTAGATTTTAATTAGTCCGTAAACTGACTTTCCCAGATCAGAATGATTAAATGCTAACCATAGCCCAAGCTGGAGGACGACAAAGAAGACTACTAGTGCCCCAATTCTTACAACGTCACTTATGACATAGTTTGTTGTCGAATTAGCCACAGTTATCGGTTTTTTTACCTCAACTTCTGGCTCAGGATTAGTTACCACATCGCTAAAAGCCTTGGAGCTAGCAGTATTACTCTGGCTAACTGGTCGGTTCTTGTGAGTCACCTTCTTTTTAGTTTTTTTCCGCTTGGCCATAACCAAATTATACTACGTCACGAACAAGTTGATGCCTTCGGGGGCCGTCAGTATACTAAATAAAGCTAATAGAAGGTGCTGTTTGAACATACCCATCATTATGGCGTCCATTAGTTTGGTCGTGGCCCTCGCCTGTCTTGGCCAAGTACTTTGGCTTCGACGACGCTTTACTGCTGCTTTGACCAGTACTGAAGGAGCTTCTCTCGAATCGGTGCTAGCCAGTCATATTAAAAAGGTTGAATCAGTCGATCACCACCTAGTTAGACTGGATGATGCCTATAGACATCTCGCCAATACTGGGAGCTTGGCCTCGCAGAAGTTTTCAATCGTCCGTTTCAACCCATTTGGGGATACCGGCGGTGATCAAAGTTTCGTGCTAGCGGCTCTTGATGCCCACAACTCTGGGTACGTTTTAACCAGCATCCATGGCCGCGAAGGCACTCGGGTCTACGTTAAGCCGATTGATTATGGTAAAAGTAAGTATCCGCTTTCCACCGAGGAGAAGCAGGCCCTGGCTCAGGCATCTAAACGCGTTCCTGGTGCAGTAGCCAGAGGCATAAACAAGGAGTAATTATGGCCCGCAAGCAAGATTTATTAGGAGTAGCCACGGCGGACACGGTTATTGGATCGAGTGTTCGACTGAAAGGAAATGTAGCCAGCGACGGCGATATTGCCATCGATGGGCAGCTGGTAGGAAACATTAAGAGCGGGGGCAATGTAACTATTGGAATGAATGCTCGCATTTCTGGCGACGTAACTGGAACGAATGTTTCAGTTACCGGCCGACTCGAAGGCAACATCAAGGCAACCGACAACACTTCTCTATTGGAAACCGCCCAGGTTAATGGCGATATTAGCACCGGGACGCTGGAAATTTCACTGGGCGCAGTGTTTATTGGGGCTAATCGGATGAAGGCCGCGGAGGCCACCGAAGTCCAAGCCCGCACCGAAGTCGAGGGTTGACTTGTATTACTACGTAATAAACCCTGCCGCTGGCAAGGGAGCCATCAACCGGCTCCAGGAAAAACTCCGTGAGCGGCTGCGTGAACTCGGCATTGATGGCGAATTTGCTAAGACTACAGGGCTGGGTGATGCCACCAAGATGACCAAAGCTGCCATCGAGAAGGGCTACAACACAATCGTGGTTGTCGGTGGTGACGGTACGGTTAACGAAGCTATAAATGGTATTACTAAAGAAAATGTAGCCGTTGGTATCATACCGATTGGTACTTCAAATCTGCTAGCCCACCACATGGGGATCAATAGCTGGCAGCAAGCTTGTGAGGTCCTAGCAGCTCGGCGACTAGCCAGCTACGGATTGATTGCTGCCGGCCAGAAAGTCTTTCTCTCCACCCTTACACTCGGCTTTGAAACTGATATCGATAAACAGATGGAGACCGCACCCGACAGCACAGTGAAGGCCAGAGTTGGCCAATTTGTGAGCGCATTTGGCCAGGCCCGAGAATATGCGCCATTGAAGTGTCATATCAAGGTCGACGGCCGCTACGAGCTAGAAAGCCCCCTATTTAGCCTGACTGTTTCCAACCAAAAATTTGATAATCCGCTGGCTGAAAACAAGTTAGTGGTCACCATCTTTGAAAAACCGGGACGTAAACAGCTAACCACCTACCTCTGGGGCATGCTCAAGAAGAACCAGCTGGAAGAAGGTACCACTCGTTTTAAGGCAGATCGAGTTGTAATTGAGACCGACCCCCAGACCGGCATGATGATTGATGGCAAAGTCTCCGGCCGTACCCCGATTGCCATCCGGTTAACCGATCGCCGGGTGCGATTCATCACCGAAAAGCAATCCAATTTTTAGTTTTCTCCTGCATTCTGGATTCTAAATACTGAATCCCGACTTATTGACCAGATTGGCCCCATCTGATACACTCTCTTCGAAGCTTTAAGGAGTACAGCAATAGCCGGGCAACCCCGTTTGAACCAAGAAATCACTGCACCTCAGGTGCGCCTAGTGGATTTTGATGGTAGCCAAGCTGGGATTGTGCCGATTGCCGAGGCTCTCGAGCGGGCTAACGCCGCGGGATCCGATCTAGTGGAAATAGCGCCAAACGCTACTCCGCCGGTGGTTAAAATTCTCGATTGGGGCAAGTATCGCTACGAGCAGACCAAGCAGCTTCAGAAGAACCGTAAAAATCAGCGCAACCAAGAGATTAAGCAAATCCGCCTGGGCCTTAAAATTGGGCAACACGATATCGATGTGAAAGCCCGCAAGGCCCGTGAATTTTTAGAAGACGGAGCCAAGGTAAAGGTCAGTCTGCGATTTCGTGGACGTGAGATTACCCACCCCGATTTGGGCCAGGGAGTTTTACATAAGTTTGTCGAAAATATCGGACCAATGGCCCATATCGAGCAAGCTGCTCAGCTTTCCGGACGAGAAATGAGCTTGGTTGTCGCCCAGAGCAAGGAGTCCAAGCGGACCGCCGAAGTAGAAGAAGCGAAGGAAGAAGTTAGAGAATCCAATGCCTAAGATGAAAACTCATAAAGGAATGGCCAAGCGCATCAAGCTAAGCGCTGGCGGAAAGATGTTGCGCCGCAAGGCGTATCGTTCTCACCTGCTCGGCCATAAGCAAACCAAGACCAAACGCACCTATGTGCAGGAATTTGAGGTTTCATCTGGAGATGCAGCGAACGTACGTAAGATGCTAGGGACTTATAAGTAATGCGTGTTAAGCGTGGTGTAACCACCCATAAGCGACATAAGAAAATCCGCCAACAAACCAAAGGTATGAGCCATATGCGCCGGGCCAGCGTTCGCATGGCCAAGCAGGCCATCCTTAAAGCTCTGTCCTATGCTTATCGCGACCGGCGCAACAAAAAGCGAGACTTCCGTTCGCTCTGGATCACCCGCATCAACGCGGCAGTCGTCGCTGAGGGCATAAGCTACTCCAAATTCATGGGCGGAATGAAGAAGGCCGGCATTGAAGTCGACCGCAAAGTGCTTGCCGAGCTGGCAGTCAATGAACCAGCCGCCTTCAAGGCCATCGTCGACCAAGTCAAAACCGCTAAGTAAGCAGCATATTTCTTGAATTAAAAAACCACTAAAAAGTAGATTTTTTATTGTAACCGATCTGTATTTATTCTATTTTTTTGAAAATTTTTGCCATTCACTGTCTACCAAATGGCTAATCTTTCGAGCAAAAACGGCTGCATCGAACTGCTTTGCATGATGGCGGATTTTGGCTTCATCAAACTTGGTTTTAGCGGCCAGCTTAACCGCATCAGCCAACGCTTCGGGCGTTTGCTTGGTAAAGAACACGCCAGTTTCGCCGTCCACTACCGTCTCCAGCGCCCCGCCTTTGCCATAGGCCACCACCGGGCAGCCGGCCGACTGGGCCTCGACGGGCACAATTCCAAAGTCTTCTTCAGGTGGGAATATAAAGGCCTTGGCCTGAGCGTACAAAACAGCTAATTCTTCGTCGTTGACCCGCCCCAGATACTCAATATTCGATTTTGACCGAGACCTCTGCCTGCCAATCTCCTCCCCCGCCCCAGCCACTTTGAGCGGCAGTTCAAGATCATTAAAAGCATCCACGGCTAAGTCCAGCCGTTTGTAGGCGACCTGCCGACCCACAATCAAATAAAAGTCCTGTGGCTCTCGCTTCACCTTAAACTTACCCGTGGCTACCGGGGGATATATGACCACGGCATCGCGATTGTAGTATTTCTTAATACGCTTGCGAACATTTTCGGAGTTGGCGACATACAAATCGATCTTTTGAGCGGCTTTGTAATCCATTCGCCTTAAAGGTCCGATGATAAACGGCAGGATAAGTGATGCTAACCAATTGAGCTTTCCAAATGGTGGATGCTGGCGATACCAGTCAAAATCGCTCCAATAATACCGAATTGGTGTATGACAGTAACAGATATGTAGAGTATTTGGACCGGTCTTAACATATTTAGACTCAGCGCTGGATGATGAAATAACTACATCATATTCCGATAAATCTAGACCCTTAAAGGCCCAGGCTCGCGGAATCGAAAAGAGCTGATGTTTTCGCTTTGCCAAACCGATTTTGTTTAGCCAGGTTGGGCGCACATCGGCATCTTTAAATTCCGGAAATTTTGACGGCTCATAAGCTGCTGTATAGATCGGAGCTTTCGGCCATAGCTTGTGCAACTCAAGAACCACTTGCTCGGCGCCTCCCGGGCTGACCAACCAGTCATGAACAATCGCCACCTTCATAGGGTAGTGCCAGGGTTTAGAGTGTGGAGTTTAGAATTTAGGAGAAGCTTGAAAATCCTGAACCCTGAATCCTGAATCCTGAATCCTGGCACTAGTAAGCTCCTCGGCGCGTCACCAGAATCAAGAGTGTACGCAGGATAATCCGAATATCCAGCCACAGACTCCAATTTTCAATATAGAACAGGTCTAGCTTGACCCTTTCCTCATAACTCACGTCGTTGCGACCGGAAACCTGCCACAAACCAGTTAGGCCGGGCTTTAAGGATAGCAGTGTCGATCGCCCACTGCCGTATTTTTCCAGCTCTGCCTGGACGACCGGTCGCGGCCCCACCAGGCTAATATCACCTTTGAAAATATTCCAAAGCTGCGGTAGCTCATCCAAGCTCGAGCGGCGGAGAAGGTCCCCTATTTTACTGACTCTTGGATCACGCCGTACCTTTTGGTCGCGCTTAAACTCCTCTACCAAGTTGTCACGACCCAGTATCTGAAAAACTTGAATATCCGATTTGCCGGCAAACTCGCCTTTCGAGAACCTGACCTTCATCGTGCGAAACTTATACACATAAATCTCCTTGCCCACTCGACTCAATCGACGATGCTTGAATAACACTGGCCCGGGATCGGTAACTCGAATAATAACGGCAATGACCAAGAAAAATGGTGACAGAACCAGCAAGCCTAAAAGTGAAGCTGTCATATCGAACAGTCGTTTCACAATCCTCCCCCATCCGTCTAGCGGAGTTGGCTTTATGCCGATCATGGGCATACCCGCCATCGTACCCACCTCGGAATGTGTGGCGAAAATACCAAGCTGATTAGGCACAAATCGGTAGGTAAGATGATGGTTGGCGGCATACTCCACCACTTCATAAACCTCATCGGGCTCTAGCGATGAGTCGGCTTGAATAAACTCATCAATCTGTTTGTTTTTGAGTCGGTTAAGCAGGTTTTGAAAATTACTATCGACTCGCAAAGGCGTCATTCGCTTCTGAGCCCCCCTGGCACTATCGATAACCCCGATGATCTTATAGCCCGAGTGTCTAGCCGATTTGAGTGATTCGGCGATCTTCTGAGCAATGGGCCCGCTGCCAATCAAAACCGCCTGATAAACCCCAATGCCCTTACGAAACAAGCTGCGTTGCACAGCCCTCATAATCTCTCTCGCCGCGATTACGGTTATTAAGCTCAAGCCATAGGCGTAAATCGGTACCGACTTTGAAGGGAATAACGGATCTTTGGAAAGAAAATCGACCACAATCATAAACATGACTCCGGCCGAAACGGCCACAAATACTCGACTAATTTCCTTAAGCCGACCCCGTAGACTCGAAAGGTTGTACAATCCGCTCAGGGCGAAAAGTATGACCCAAACCGGGATGATCAGCAGGAAAATCTTCAAAAAGAACATAAAGCCCAGCGGATGAGCTACCGGACGGGCATCAATCTTCACGCGCAGGGCGTAGGCCGCCACAAAGGCTGTCAAAATTGCCACGAAATCAATTGGCAGCTGCAGTAGGCTAAATATTAACTCGCTTCTTTTTCTCAAAAACTCACACTTTTTACATAACTATTTTATCAGGTTGAAAAATAAAAACCCTCCCCTCGGGAAGGATAATTATTCTAAGCTAAGGCTGCCTATAAGCCGGATTCTGTCCCTCCGCCAGCTGGCGGATTGGATGGCCATCTATCTAGCCCCGACGTCACCGTCGGGGTCGTGCGGCGCGAACGCTGGCAGGAGCGAGTACTCTCTGATTGCCAGCAGCCTTGCAGCAGACGGGGTTTACCTCCCCCGCCGGTCACCCGGAGGGGCTGCAGGCTCTTACCCTGCTCGTTTCACCCTTACTCACAAAATGGTGAGCGGTATCGTTTCTGTGGCACTTTCCCTAGGCTTTGGGCCTATGTTTTCTCGAGAGAAACACATTCCCTGGTCCCGGTTGCCGTTAGCAACCGTCCTTACTCTGTGCTGTCCGGACTTTCCTCTCGCCTCTGGCGAGCAGCCATCCAGCAGCCTTAGCCCGGTAAATATACCTGAAAATTGCCACTTTTTCAAGGGTTTAACAGATGTACTGGGTTAATTTGGGCAGCAGATTTCTAGGATAAGCAAGTTTTTCGAAGAAGCGTACAAAGCGTACGGTGATGATAAAAACGCACTTTAGACGCCGAAATATGCGCCTAAATTAAGCCAGCTCTTCGTCCAGGGCTTTATTGACCTCTATATCGGCCAGCTGATTATGCTCGCGCAATACGTGCTGAAAGCTAACTTCGAGATTCTCAGTACGCTTCTGAATATCCGTAAATATTGAAGCCAGTTCCGCATTCTTAACTCGATATTCGCCTTTAAGTTGTTTGACGACTAGTTCGCTATCGAGATAGAAATCGATCTTTTGGGGGTCATATTTTTCAGCCGACTTAAGAGCCGCCACTACCGCCGCATACTCAGCCTGGTTGTTAGTGGTAATGCCAATGTAATTGCCAAAGGATTCGAGATGTTCACCCTCAGGCGTTGTAATAACCACGCCGATGGCCGAATGCCCGGGGTTTCCGCGCGATCCACCGTCCGTGTGAATCACCAATTCTTTCTGAGGAGAGACGGCATTAATTAAAGTCATAAGGATGGATTATAGGCTAGTTGAGACCGGAAAGCTACTTCTTGTTAGCGGCGCGTTATCTAAATTCGATGTTCGAGTTGCGCGAAGAAGCGTTCGGCTGATCGATTTTTTACCAAGGCCAGTAGGTCGGCGACATTGGGCATAAAGCCCTGCCCACCAATAGCCAACTCATCGACCCACATGGGCTCGCCGATGTCTGAGTGCTCCAGAATCTCGCCCTTTGGATCCTTACCATAAAACATATGAAACATTATTTGGCTAACCGGCTCACCGGCCTCGGATGTTGTAGCATATCCATCACCAACGTGAGTGAGGTCAGCGATTAACCCGGTCTTTTCTTTAAGCTCGCGCTCAGCCGCGGCCTTAATGCTCTCTCCTAAATGGATCTTGCCATAGGGAAAGCCGATTAGATTGATGAGTGGCTGGCGTTTACGCAGATAAACCAACCACTTGCCGCCCTGCTCCACCGCCATTAATGTCACAATCCGCGGCTGAATGCGGGGAGTCAGAGATTTAAGACTAAGACGGTCGACATAGAGCTTACCAGCGGCACTTAAGCTGTAACGGCCATTCGCCCGCTTCTCAACATAGCCATCCTTCATCAAACAGCGCAGATGGTACATGAAGAGATTCCCCTCCACTTCCACCGGCTTGAGGTCGGCATAACGCTGCTCGGGGTTAAGAATCAGCCTCTGCAGAATGTGTTGCTGCAAACGATGCATAAAAACTCCTAGACTTCTAAGATACTGCAATTAGCATTTGAGTCAAACTGTTTCGACTAGTTATGACTATGCTTAAGAACTATCATCATTCAAGGGAAAGATGATAAAGAATATTCTCATCGAGGGTATTGACGGTGGCGGCAAGTCAACGCTTGCCAAAGAGCTTAAAAATCGCCTCGGTTGGGACCACAAGGCGCTGGGTCATCGAGGCGGTGATCAGTTCGACCGGTATCTTAGCGAGTACGCCCAATGCAGCCAGACCGTTATTGAGAGGGGTCATATCAGCGAAGTAGTATATAGCCAGATATTTGGCCGGACTCAGCCCTTTACCCCACTCCAGCAGACCATTCTTAATTCAATTATTTGTGAACAAATGATCATCATCTACGCCGCACCCAACTTGGAACTGGCAAAAAGTAGACTTCACGATCGACCCGGCGTACATCAGGTTGTGAATGTAGCGCAGTTAGAAAAAATGATTGGCTACTTTGATGAGTTTATCGCCAAACTGCCGAGCTCTAGCAGAATAGCGACCTACCGCGGCCAAAACTGGGACGAGCTGGAGCAATTAGTTGCCGCGATTAAAGCCGAGCTAAGCCATGATTCTATCCGGACCTGAAATTATTCAGCAACGTCGCCGTGGGAATATATGGATCGAGCCGTTTAGCTCAGACCAAATTAACCCAAATAGCTACAACTACCGATTAGGAAATGAAATTATTGAATTCGGACCTGGGCTGATCGACCCTAAGCAGCCTTTTAAGACGAGCCGGCATACAATTTCACAACACGGCTTTGTACTAAAGCCCGGGCGAATCTACTTAGCTCATACGCTTGAGCGAATCGGCAGCCTCCACTTCGTTACAAGCTTGATTGGCCGGTCAACAATGGGTCGGCTGGGATTATGGCTGCAGATCACGGCCGATCTAGGCCACATGGGCGCCAACCATCACTGGACTCTCGAGCTAAAAGTGGTCCAACCCCTGAGAATTTATGCGGGTATGCAGATTGGCCAGATTACTTTCTGGAAGGTCCAGGGCCACGGGTCGAGCTACCAAGGTAAATACGCCCGTGATACATCTGCCGAGCCTAGTCGGATAAGATTCGAGCTGTGATACTAACCGGGCCCGAAATAGCCAGTGAGGTTAAATCGGGAAGGATTCAAATTTCCCCCTTTGACCCACGGCACATTAACCCAAACTCATACAACTTTCATATCGGTCAAACCATCAAGGTGTACGAGCCAGCGGTTCTGGACGCTAAGCGCTCAAATGCAACCCGGACTATCAAAATATCTCCGGAGGGCATGGTCTTAGAGCCGAACCGACTCTACCTCGGGCATATAGAGGAGCGTATTGGCAGCAATAACTACGTGCCAATCATGAAAGGCCGCTCCTCTATCGGCCGGCTCGGTTTATTCATCAATATTACAGCTGATTTAATTGATCAAGGCGCCTTTGGGCAATGGACACTCCAGATGCATGCAGTCCAGCCGGTTAAGATTTATCCGGGGATGTCGATTGGGCAGATGACCTTCTGGGTACCGATCGGCCAGCCTCAGTTGTATACCGGAAAATACCAGAACGCCCGCGGCCCAATGGCATCGCTTTCGCACAAAAACTTTCAGTCCGGAGATTGGTAATAATTCTTGGTCGGGGTGACAGGACTTTGGCAGGCCAATTTCGTCGCCGTGCTCGAAACTAGGAGGTAGCTTCTGCGCGCGCCTACTCAAATGACCCTCTTTGTCAGGGCTTCGCTCGACAATGCCAGGTTCAAGTCAGTTGTAATAATACCTGGTCGGGGTGACAGGACTTGAACCTGCGACCTCACGGCCCCCAGCCGTACGCGCTAGCCAACTGCGCCACACCCCGTTCTTTTACATTAAAGCCTCTAGCTCGAGCGCATTTCAAGGCAAACCGAGTACTTCAACCGAGACGTACACATTAGTACGGTGAGGACGAAGACGCAAGGTTAACGCTGAAATGAGCCGAGATTGAGGCTTTAACAAAAAAATCTCCGCTGTTGGGTATCCGGACAACTTCTTCCCGTCCTAAGCTAGGTGGGTGCTCTCAGTTCCTTGGCCAAGGCCAAGGACAATCTCGAGCTCCCGAGGTAAAAAGTCATACAGAAAAAAATATACCGGACTACCACAACATGCAGAGCTAGTTACAGGATACAGGATTGAGTATTCGGGATCCAGGCCTAGGTCGATAAACCAGTCAGGCCCGGGATTAGCAGAGACAAAATTGCAGCGACGATCGGGCCGATTATGCCTGTCAGCAGCGGGCCTGCAAAGATTAACAACACGAATATTAAAATCAGTCCGTTCTGCTCTATGGCGTCGAACAGGCCCCGAATCTGGGGGATGGCCGCATAAACCACACGAGACCCATCCAGAGGCGGAATCGGCATCAGGTTAAAGACCATGAAGCCGACATTGACGGCAATGATGGCGATAAATAGTTGAGCTAAAGCGCCAACGGGGAAAAGCTGTAGCCACAAAGCGAAGAAGCAGGCCAAAAGTAGGTTCATTAACGGCCCAGCAGCCGCCACCAAGGCAGCTCCCCACCGGCCATAGCGCACGGCCCAAGGGTTAAACGGGACTGGGCGGGCTGCGCCAAACAGGACCGGCGAGTGCGCCACAATCAGAGCGATAGGCAGCAGCACCGTCATAATCGGGTCAATATGCACTAGTGGGTTTATACTTAGGCGACCATGTGAGCGAGCTGTGCGGTCGCCCAGGTAGTCGCTCATCCAGGCATGGGCAAATTCGTGCAGGGTAAGCGCCATTACCAGGGCAAATATGATGTAAACCAAATCCATTGCTAGCAATTGTACCACCCGCTCTATCTGTTGACGATCCGAGCGTTTTCAGGTATATTACCTTGGTTATTAAGGAGTCGATAAGTGTCGTACGCCTGCGAAATTTGCGGCAAAGGAAAGCAATTCGGCCACAATGTTCCCTTCTCTCAAAAGAAGACGAACAAAGTGTGGAAGCCGAATCTTCAGCGTACCCGCCTAGATATCGACGGCTCCAAAGTCCGCGCCAAGCTCTGCACCCAGTGCATGCGCACCCTGGCCAAGTACAAGCGCGAGGAAGCGGCGAAACTTGAGGCCCAAGAAACAAAGAAGGCCGAAAAGCAAACGGCCGAAAAGGCTCCGGCCGGCGCTTAAATCAAAAACCGCCCAACAGGCGGTTTTTTAGTACTTATTTTCCTCGATCACCCATGGCTTTGCAGCTATATCGGTGTAGCGGATCCAGGTGGGCTTAAATACCATCCAGATTTGATCGGAATCTCCGACAAACCGCTGCTTACTAGGGTCAACCTTTAGGATTCGGCCCTCGTAATCGGCAAAGCGCGAATCGCCGCGCTCTATAATTTCAACGGCGCCCTCGGTCTGAATTGTCGTGGCGCCCTCCCACATCGTAATGCTGGACTTAGGGTTAGCCTTGAGGTTGGCATACTTTCGGGTTTTAACCGAGGTCCCGACCATTAGCTCGCCCGTTTCAAACAACGTTGTGACTCCGACATACGCCGACTGCGGCGCGCCATCCGGGCCAATACTTGAGATCACGCCCATCTTAACTTGAGCCAAAAACTTTGCGGCTTTATCGCTAAAAGCCATGGCTTAGGCTAAGCTCCGGCTCGCTGCAGCACCGCAATGGTAGTCTCCAGCGGCATATCGCGGCTAGAAACCTTCAACTTAGCCATGGGCTCAGGATTGGAGCCTATTTCTTTTAGGAAAACCTCGAGCTTGTCCTGTGGTGCGGCGTATTTGGTTTTGCCATCATCATAATGCGTCGGCACCACGTACTTAGGTTCAAGCTGACTAATAATTTTAGACGCCGAAACACTGTCTAATGTCAGACCATGGCCGCCGACTGGAATAATTAAGACATCAACCTGGCCCAAGGCCTCAATCTGATTGTTTGATAATTCGGGAGCTATGTTACCAAGATAAGCCACATTAATACCATCGATCATGACGGAATAAATCGTCCCCCGATCCCCCTCTTCATCGACATGTAGCCGGGCTGGTACCCCGGTAATCATGGCACCTTTAATCTCATATTCGCCCGGACCGTCAATCACCATCCCTGCTTTTTCAGGAACTTTAATATCTTCTTGGCTAAGAAGCGTAGCCTCGGCTCCCTGCTTAATCCCCTCGGCCGGGTCGCATAAAGCTGCAATATCCCTGCCGGTCAGCCGGACACAGTTCATGCCTAAATATGTTACTTCCATCTCTAACCCTCCGCCTTGATTTCTACTTCTACCGGCACCGATACCTCAGGAATGTCATCCACCAGCTTAGCCGGTGCCTTCTTGACGCGCTTGGCCGACTCGTCAATCAACGGCACCCGCTTGGCATCGAGCACACCCATGAGGAAACGGTCATTCATCCGCTGCCGGTAAGCAAAATCTTCCGGCGTCATGATTGTGTAGTTAATTCCACGATTCATATCGCCTTCGATCTCGCTCACTGTCTTGGCCACCTTGGAACGATTTACATCACCCATGATGAAAAGATCAGTTTCGGCCAGTGGGTCGCGGGTGAAGGAGCCAGTTAAAAAGGCTAGCTCAATCTTACCCGTGGTGCGGAGCTTTTTGGCCACCATATCTTCTTCACGGGTCTCCTGAAGCTGCGGCTCTTCGGCCGCGATATTGGTGAAGATCGATCGCAACGGTGCGTAGAACTGATAGTCCTGGTTAACCTCGTAATAAAGCCGGTTATTGTTGGAATCGGAGCTAATAATACCGATGGCCAGAAGATTGGATAGCTCACGGCGAACCGAATTAATCTGCTCATCAATAATGCGGGTGATTTCCCGCACATAGTACTGGCGATTGGGATTATTTAAAAACAGACTTAGTAATTTTACTCGGGTCTTTGACCCGAACAAGCTTTCGAACACTCTTCATGCCTCACTACTGTGATTATATCTGTACAGCATTATAGCAAAGCTGGAGCGATGTGCCACTAACTTTTGTGTTCAGCTGTTTATTCGGCTTTAAAAGTGTATAAATGAAGCAAATAAGGCTAGAGCGGCGGCGCCCATGACAAGAAAAGTTATCCATAATAAGGCTCGAGAAACACCACCGTGGCGGTAGTCCCCCATGATCTCGCGATTACCGCCAACTTTCAGAATTAGAAATATGAGCGGCACGGCCGCAATACCATTAAAAACAGCAGTTAACACCAGTGCCTTTATTGGGTCAAAGCCAACGAAGTTCATAAACAAGCCAAGCAGGGTGCCAATGGCAATCACAGCGTAGAAACCTCGGGCCTTTGACGCCTTGCGGTACAAACCCTCCCGCCAACCAAAAACTTCACTCAGCGCGTAAGATGATGAACCGGCCAAAACTGGCACCGAAAGTAGGCCAACACCAATCATGCCAATGGCAAAGATGACCTTGGCAACCAAACCGGCATTAGGGAAGCCTTGAACTAATGGCTCCAGCGCCTTGGCCGCATCAGCCGCGCTGTTGATTTGGGTGATGCCGTGAGAGTTCAATACGGCGGCGGCGGTGAGGATGATAAACCAAGCCGTGATATTGGAGAAGGCCATACCAATGGCATTATCCAGGCGCATATTTTTTAAAAACCGTCGCGACAAACGTGGAATGCCGCCCTTCTGGGCGAGGCGGTGTTCAGAAATCTCCTCCTCTACCACTGCCGAGGTTTCCCAGAAAAATAAATAAGGTGAAATAGTGGTGCCGAGAACCCCAACGATGATAAACAGATAGTCGGCATTCAGCTGGATGTGCGGCACGAAGGTTGCGCGCACCACCGTCCCCCATGGCAGGTTCACAATTAAAGCTGTAACGGTGTATGAAAGCAGGGCCAGCGCCAACCATTTTAGTAGCTTGGTATAGGTTTTATAGGAAAGCATTACCTCCAGGCCAATCATTAAAACGGTAAAGGCAATGGCAATGACGGCAAAAGGAATCTGGGGGGCGAATAATTGCACTCCGGCACCTAAAGCTCCAATATCGGAGCCTATATTAAAGGTGTTGGCAGCCACGACAAGAGCGACGACCGGGTAAAGCACTTTGCGGCTGTAATTATCACGTAAAACGGCGGCCAGCCCTTTGCCGGTTACCGCGCCGATCCGAGCGCAAGCCTCCTGCACGGCTGTCATCAACGGGAAGGTGAATAACATGGTCCAGGCTAAACCGTAGCCAAACTGGGCACCGGCTTGCGAGTAGGTGGCGATGCCCGATGGATCGTCGTCGGCTGCGCCGGTGATAATGCCGGGGCCGAGAATGCGCAGGAAGCGGTTGAAGCCCAGCTTATCGACGACAGGGCGCAGATTTACTTCGGTATCGAGAATCTTCTTTACCGGGTTCGGGGCAGGCTCCACTGGGACCTCATCCTTCATCTTGGCCTAATCTTACCGCTTATGGTGACTTGTTGCCAGTGGGTCAGACTATTGTGGTCTTTTAGCCGCGGACTTAGCTGCCAATAACTCCAGGCTGTCTTCCACAGGAGACAGCTCGGTCACGCCGTATTTGTTTCGCATGGCGGCTAGGATTAGTTCATCAGCCAGTGCTGGATTCTTGGGCAGGATCGGCCCATGCAAATAGGTGCCAAAGACATTGTGGGCCCGAGCCCCTTCTTTGCCGCTGCGGCCGTCATTACCATAACCCTGCTTAAGTCTTCCTAGGGCTTCCTGCCCTGACTCTAAATGAGTTCGGCCACTGTGGTTTTCGAAGCCAACCAAGCGTCCAAACTCAGTTTCGACAATGGCATTCCCAATCATGCGCAGCCGGGATCCCGTGGTATGAGCCTTGAAGATGCCAATCCCCGGGATGGTGTCGCCATCTAGAGTGGTGAAGCCGCGGCCAAACAGCTGATAGGTGCCACAAATGGTCAGCATCGGCACCAAGGCTTCGGCGGCCTTGGTAAGTGCCCGCTTATGTCGCTGCAAGTCATGGCCCACGGCAATCTGACCACGGTCCTGGCCGCCGCCGCCAAAGATAATATCAGCCTTCTCCATATCAAATTCGTCGCCGATACCTAACTCAACTACCTTGGCGCTGATACCTCGCCACTCCAGCCGGCGCACCAGTGTCTGGATATTACCCCTATCACCGTAAATATTTAGTTCACGAGGGTAGAGATGCAGGATAGTAATCGATTGCTGACTCATACCGGTTCCTCCAGCTTTGAGCCAGCCATAATCTGTCGGGTTTCCAGCATTGCAGTGTAGGTTGGGACAACTAATCCAACTTCATTTTCATCAAGTTGAGCACAAAAATGTTTCAATGCTCGGCGAATCCCTACGTCACCCAGCTCGGCCTTAACTTCTGCGTATTTGAGGCGCAAGGCCATATCGGCTGAGCGAATTCCCGAGGTCGTAATGTGGTGTTTCATGCCTACAAGCTCCTCAAAGGCCACATCCCACAGCCAGGAGACATCACGACCGTCTGCAAAGTTATCATTGATAATAAATAGAACTTTTTGTTGTTTTTTCTTCAACATAAAGGTTTGAATTACCTGATTAAAGCCGGTCGGATTTTTAACCAGCAGCAGATTGAGCTTTTTGCCCATCCACTCCAGTTGCTCGACCCTCCCAAAGGCGGCTTTAACGTTCTCAATTGACCGCGCCACCGAGGCTGGCTCGAGTCCTAAATGGTCAACGGCCAGCGCCCCGGCCGCTAATGCATTGTAAACGTTGTAAATGCCTGGCAAATTCAATTTGATAGCTTCGGATTCACCATTTTCTAGCCGAAACGTTGTCGAATCACCAAGCTTTAAATGATTAGCCGATACATCTGGGCGAGGCCTGGCAAAATCTCCGTTGGGACACTTGTAGTGGCCAATGTGACCAAAGAAGTTCTGGCTAAACTTAAGAGCTCGGCCATCAACGGGGCAATGTGCCGAGTCGGCACTATGGTCATGTTCAAGCTTTTTAATCGGAACCTTATCGATCCCAAAAAACTTAACCCTGCCGGCCGCGTATTTAGCCAAGGTGGCCACCAGCGGATCGTCGGCATTCAGATAGACTTCGGCCTTGGTGGCCTCAATGCCCTGACCTACCAGGTTCGCCGTGGTATCTAGCTCACCGTAGCGATCCAACTGGTCACGAAACAGATTCAGGACAATAATGGCACGGGGCTGCAACATCCTAGCCACAGCCGGCATAGCTGCCTCATCAACCTCAAACAGCCCAGCAGTTTCTTTAAATCTGCCACTTAGACCGGCATGATCAATTAAGGCCGAGACCACTCCCCGGCTTAAGTTCGAACCTGCCCGATTAGTAACTAGCCTGTCGCCGCTGTCGGTCATAATTCCAGCTAGTAATCTTGAAGTGGTGGTCTTGCCGTTGGTGCCTGTGACAATAATACTGCCATGCGGCAGACGCCGAGCCAGCTTGCGGCCGATCCCGGGGTCGAGCCGTTCAGCGATCAGTCCGGGCAAGGCCGACCCGCTCCCCCTCCCCAGGCCGCGACTAAGTACGGATAAGGTTTTGGCCACAAAAATGGTAAAGCTTATGGGCATATGAAAATTATACCCTCATCCGTCACCCTAGAGCGAGTGCGGCAATCCAGCATTTGAGATCGCCGCGTCATGCTATTCCTCGCGATGACAAAAACTCCTCTGCTAGCTTGAGCCCTTCGGCCGGAGACTCCACCCAATGAATGTCGCCATTACGCTTAAACCAAGTCATTTGCCTCTTGGCCAAGTTCAAATCGCCGCGCACAAATTCCTCAACCGCATCTTTAGTAGCCTGCTCCTTAGCAAATGCCCGATAGCCAATACCGTTTAACCCTGGGGCATCGGATCCGTATTTCGCAAGCAGCTCGTTAACCTCAGCCATAAAACCCGCCTTCAACATTTGGGTGATACGTGCCCGAATTCGTTTCTCAAGCTCTGGCCGATTGATGTCCAAGCCAATTACTAAGGCCTGGGGTCTCAGTGCTGACTTGCCCTTCGGCTGGCCGACTGTCTCGATGGCTCGCGCCAGCCGTAGCGGGTTATTAAAATCACTGCCGTTGAGCTCTATCTCCAGTTCTCGCGCCCTTTCCTGAAGCTCAGTCTTAGATAAAGCCTTCACTTCGGCCCGCAGTTTTTGGTTTTCCGGCGGAAAGTTGTAATCATACAACACCGCATCAACGTACAGACCAGTCCCACCGACTATGATCGCCAGCTTACCTCGACTCTCAATATCGGAGATGGCATCACGTGCAAGGTTCTGAAACTCGGACGCCGTAAAAACCTGATCGGGCGTCACCACATCCAGCAAATGATGAGGCACCTCAGCCCGCTCCTCGGCCGTCGGCTTAGCCGTTCCGATATCCATTCCCTTATAGACCGTGCGGCTGTCGGCACAGATTATTTCGCCGCTATGGCGCTTGGCGATCTCAATCCCCAGAGCCGTTTTGCCACTGGCCGTCGGTCCGACAATAGCGATTATGGGCTTAGACATCGGTCGGCCACCAGATCAAACGATCGACATCCACCCGATAATCATTCACCACAACTCCATCGGCCTCCAAGTCACGTTTGTGGGCTTCGCGGCCACCTGTGGTATACCCGCCTGCTAAGCCGCCACTCTTATTAACCACCCGTTGCCATGGCAGCTCCAGCGGCCCCCAGTGTGCCACCTGCCCAACAATCCGTGCCGACCGTGGACTGCCACACAGAGCAGCAATCTGCCCATATGTCATCACCCGACCTTTGGGAATCTGGGCAACGATGTCGTAAACATCCTGACTAAACTGATTAACCTGTCGCTGTGTCACCGGGCGCCTAGCACTTTGAGGCGCTGTAGACGATAGCGATAATGCGTCTTCAGAAATTCAGTCTCCTCCCACTTTTGCTTCTCGACGGAGCTTTCTGGAACTGTAACTTCAAATGAGCCGTAGTGGACTCCACCGTTATCGGTGCTCTTAATCCGACTTGAATGGGCGTAAGTAATTCGCGCACCATTGATTTCAACCACTATCACCAAATGTCCTATCTCACTGCCCTTCTCCCTCATGGTGATCATATCTCCCGAACGCAAGTCACTAAAGCCATACAGATCAATAACTCCGGCTGGCTGCCAATAACGATCACCCCTTACCATTCGCCGCGGTTCTTTCCATCCCCAGTCTTTGCAGACGTCTGCCAACGAGATGACATTCGGATACGCCTCTACCGTTGAACGAGCCAGCTCCGGCCTGTGCCAAGGAATTCCTTTGTCGAAGGCATCAAGTAGCTCCTCGCGACTCCAAAAAAGATGATTGGCCAACTCAGTACCTCGAGTGGCTTTGAGAAGCTCGTCATAAACATAGTAAGCAAATCCCGAGCACTCCACGCCAATCAATTGATCGTGCATAAAGGTCCTGTACTCTTCGCCTGTGCTAAAGTGGGCGTTCTCATTTTTGAGCGCTTCAGCCAGTGCAAATTTAATTTGCTCGGGAGTGCCCTTCCCTAGATAGGGCGCCGGCATATTTGGCCTTTTGACTGTATCGCTGGTTTGAGAATTGATGAAATACGGCGTCCAGAACTTAACGCCATCAACCTCAAGCTGGTATTGGTCAACCAGGCTCGTCAGCAGGGCCGATTCAGAGTGAGCTTTGGCCGACACGGTCGGCGACCTCCTGCTTTACGGTTTCGATGAATTTATCAAACTTCACTTTCACATCCTTCTCACCCATATCGGCGCGTAATCGAACAGACACCGGCTCGCCGGCCGCCTCGCGCTCGCCCACCACGATCGTATACGGCACCTTGGCCAGACTGGCGGCGCGGATCTTCTTGCCCACTGATTCGCTGGACACATCCAGCTCCGTGCGCAGGCCCGCAATCTTCAACGCATCTCGCATTTCATAGGCTTTATCGGTAATTTCCTTGGAATCATTGACCGTGGCCAGCCGCACCTGCTCTGGTGCGAGCCAAACCGGGAAATTACCGGCGTAATGCTCGATCAAAATGCCCAGCATGCGTTCAAAGGTGCCATTCAAGGCGCGGTGGATCATCACCGGCCTTTGCTTAACGCCCTTCTCATCCACAAAGCTAAGATCAAACCGTTCCGGCTGCTGGAAATCCAGCTGGATAGTCGAAACCTGCCACTCGCGGCCGATGGCATCGACGGCCATGAAGTCCATTTTTGGACCGTAGAAGGCCGCTTCGCCTTGCGCCTCCACGAACTTCATCTTGAACTTACCCGCCAGGTCGCGGAGCATGGCTTCGGCCTTATCCCACACCTTGGCGTCACCGAGATAGGCCTTCATATCCTTCGGGTCGCGCAAACTTAGGCGCACATGGTAGTCCAGATGATACGTGCTGAGAAGTCGATCAACCTGTTTTACCACCATCTCAATCTCGCCCTCCACCTGATCCGGCCGCACGAAGGCGTGGGCATCATCTTGGGTTAGAGCCCGTACTCGGGTCAGACCCCCCAGCGCACCCTTGACCTCATTACGATGCAGAGTCGAAAACTCGGCATACTTGATCGGCAGGTCGCGGTAGCTGCGCATTTCTCGGTCATACAGCTGAGTATGATGCGGGCAGTTCATTGGCTTCATGGCAAGCTTGTCTTCGCCGGCCTCCACCACAAACAGGTCGTCGCCAAATTTATCGAGGTGACCAGATATCTTGTAGAGCTCAGTTCGAGTCACGTGGCCGGTCCGGACTTCCTCATATCCATCAGGTGTATTGATGTCGCGCACCAGGTTCATCATGGCATTAATCATCGCGGTACCATTTGGAGTAAAGAGCGGCAAGCCAGCACCGACGATCTCACTTTGAACAAAGATATCCAACTGCGAACCTAGCTTACGATGGTCGCGCTTCTCGGCTTCTTCAACTTGCTCCAAATATTTGTTCAATTCGGCTTCGGTGGCAAAGGCCACTCCATAAATGCGCTGAAGCTGGGGGTTTTTCTCATCACCCCGCCAATACGCACTCGAGACTTTTGTGAGCTTAAATGCACCCGCCCCACCGGTGCTTTTCAGATGGCCGCCACGGCAAAGATCAATGAACGGACCAATTTTGTAGAAGGTTACTGTTGTGATTTTATCTACATCACCACCTGCTGCCACTCCACCTTCAATCTCACTCATTACAGTCGTACCATGCTTTTTGATGTCGCGAACAAGCTCAACTTTATACGGCTGCTCATGCTTTTCGAAGTAACCAATCGCTTCTTCCAGACTATGTTCGCGGCTCTCAAACGGATAGTCCGCCTTAATCACCTCCCGCATCTCAGCCTCAACCTTGGGTAGGTCCTCCGGACTTAGAGTTGTCTCGCCGAGGTCGAAATCATAATAAAAACCGTTTTCGATGACCGGACCCACACCAAACTTAACGCCCTTATATAATGACTGCATAGCCGTGGCCAGTATATGAGACATGGAATGCCGCATGGCATGCAAATCATTTTCTTTGGTTTTTTTGACTTCAGCCATCTGATACCTCGCTTAAAAAACAAAAAACACGCAAATACTTGCGCGTTCGGACTCACTATACAGCGAGCGGTTCCACCAAACTTCCCCGGACATTGCCGAGGCACTCTTGGCCGATGTGACGTCACCGGTAACGGAGCTGGCGAGGCGGTACTCTCGCTTGGGCTCTATTGAACTCTCAACCTATACATAATAACCAAATCCGGATTAAAGGTCGAGTGTCCGGCTCAGATTTATCTCCGGGCCCGACACCGTTCAGGCCAGCCAGCCCTTGGCCCATTCTGGCACCTCCCAGTCAATCGACGCGGCAAGCACATCATCCGCCAGATGACCGCCACGTCCTGTGACAAAAAATCACCCTAGCGGGTGAAATGGTGGATCTGACAGGACTCGAACCTGTGACCTCTTGAATGTGAATCAAGCGCTCTAACCAACTGAGCTACAGATCCTCGTCACAGCGGCACTTCCAGCTTACGCAATCTCATTGCTTCAGCTTCCACATCGCTGTTCCTGTCGAATTTCCGAACAGCTTCGCTTGGTTCTAAAATTCGTCTTTTTAAAATGGTGGATCCTAGAGGACTCGAACCTCTGACCCCTTCAACGTCAATGAAGTGCTCTAGCCAACTGAGCTAAGGATCCGCGCAACAGATAAGAATATAGCTTATATCCCTGCTATTTTCAATGCGTAATGCTGCCTCTTATGCTTGCCAATCTGAACCTAATCTGGCAAACTAGTCTAGTCCAAATTCGAGAGACTGGAGCACCATGGGAGCTAACGCAGCACCCGCTCTCCCGGCACATCCAAATGTGCCTCCAGGGGAGATCACCCAAGCCAACAACAACCTCGGCGAGCTGCGGCGTATTTACGCCGCTGTGGCCAGACGGCAAGCCGAGCTCGATGCCACAGTGGCAACCCTGGTAGCGGCTGCCCAGGCTGACATCCAGGCTGACATCGAAGCCATTCCGGCACTTGAAGCCGATCTGGAGCTCTTCGCCGATGACTACCGCGATGAGCTGGCGAAGGGTCGCGGCGAGACCAAGACGATCCGACTGCCTAACGGCGAACTGGTCTTCAAGC
This sequence comes from Saccharimonadales bacterium (SeqCode), assembly GCA_035479795.1. Lineage (GTDB taxonomy): Bacteria > Patescibacteriota > Saccharimonadia > UBA4664 > SCTI01 > DATIII01. Next base: position 33,883 of record DATIII010000004.1, on the reverse strand, counting down.
CCACCACCCTCTCCGTCAGTATCGATGACGAAGACAAGGCTCTAGCTGACATTGCTCGGAGGGGCTGGAGCGAACGGTTCACCGAACCCAAGCGGATCATCGTCAAGGACAGACTCAAAGACGATGATGATGCTCTGCGCGACGCCCGCAAGATCAAGGGCATCACCGTCAACGATCCGGAGGAGCAGTTCCAGATCAAGCCGGCTGCCATCAAGCTCAAGTCCGACACCAAGCTCAAGACGGAGCCACCGGAGACGGACGGCATCGACAGCTGACAGCCGTGACAGGCCGGCGTGAATGGCCGGGTGCGAGAGATCGTACCCGGCCATTATTACCTTTAGCGCTTATGCTGCAATTATCCAAAAACGCATCCTGCTTGTGCTTGCTACGCTTAAGGTTCGCAAGGTAATCTTGTTAGGCAAGATCACAAAAGTGATTTACGTGAGGAGGTAGGATCGGTGCTAAACCAGCATATCGCGGAGCGCATCCAAGATAAGGTCGGCGCCCTGGTTAATCAGCCACTTTCGGTGGTAGACACCGAGGGGACTGTTTTATCCACAAACGATCCCAACGTCCAGGAGAGCCTGGATATTAGCAATTATCCATGGGCCATCGTGGTCCAGCACAGCGCCAAGCCCACGGGCTATGTCTTACTCAGCCGGCAGATGCCGAATCATGAAGAAATCGCCCCGCTGATTCGATCAATAGCCGAGCTACTGCTGCACCAAACCATCCTGATTGAGCAGCTCCCCCACCAGGAAGAACGGCTGGATAAATTTGTATACGACCTATTGGCCGGGCACTCCACCGACGATCGACTGATCACCGCCGAGGCTCGGCTGTTCGACATCGACCTGAGCGTGCCGCGCATTGCCATTGTAGTAACCGTCGACGATCCGGTATTAACCGGCGAGACCCGCGACGAAGGCGACCGCGAAATGCGCATCACGCGCTACAAATTCGGCATTAGCCGCGGCTTGAACTCTTATTACACCTCGAGTAAATCAAACATTATCGCCTACCTTGGCAATAATGCCTTCTGCATTTTAAAGGACCTAAATGGCGGCGAAACTTCGCTGGAAGAATCACTGGACCGGTTCAAAAAATCAATCCACACCATCTACCAAATCTTCCGAGGTGAGCTCAAAAGCCCCACCACTGTCGGTATTGGCAACTACCACCCCGGGGTGGACGGCCTGCGCACTAGCTACTCCGAGGCTATTTCGGCCATCGAGCTGGGCGCGCAAAACTGGGATAAAGACCGGGTGTATCACATCGACGACTTTGGTGTGGTGGCTCCCTTGCTATCTGGTATTGATGAAAGCAACATCTACTTTTCCCGCGAGCTGCTCGAGAAGCTGGGCGAAAACGACGGCGTGATTCAAACGCTTGAGAGCTTCTTTAAAAACAACATGGGTCTGACGCAGACGGCCGACGAACTGGGGATTCACCGCAACACCCTGGTATATCGACTGGACCGCATAGCCGAAACACTTAATCTGGACCCGCGTAGCTTTGATGATGCGGTGCAGATAAAACTAGCCATTCTATTTACTAAGTTTGTGGAACAATCGTGAGAACAGGATTCAGGATTCAGGATTCAGGATTCGGAGAAGCTCATAGTTATTTCTGTATTCTGCATCCCGTATCCCGCATCCCGGAGCCGCTATGCGATTAAATCCTGCCGTCGCCGGTCAAATCACCGAGCGCGCCAAAACCGTATTGAAGCGCAGTGTGCTAGTGGCCGACGCCAAGGGCTTGGTGCTTTCCCAAGGCAACTATAATGGGCAGATCCTGGTTGATGCCCTTAGGGCCTGCCAGGAGGGACGGGTGGTTCGCACTGGCTTGGGTGACGCTTCAGTGGCCTGGTGCCCGTTTGTGTATGAAAACCAAACCGTTGGTGCCTTTGGTGTGGTGGAAGAAGGTGCCCATACCACCCCCGAAGCCATCAGCCTGCTCCAAGGCCTAGCCGAGGTTATTACCCACCAACATTTCCTACTCGAGCACGTCCAGCCATCAGAAAAAATCCGGGCCAACTTTATCAAACAAGTACTGACCTCCACCAAAATTGAAGCGGCCGAGGCTTACCGTCAGGCCGACATCCTGCAGATCAACCTGCGCCAGCCGCAAGCCATTATCTTGATTGAAATCGAGCGCTTCGAACAAGACATTCGGCTCGAACACGCCCCGCTCACACCGGACGAACAGGAGCAGGAAGTAGCTCGAGCCGCCAGCGAGATTACCAACGCGATTCAGGCCAGCTTTAACAATCACACTGGCAATCTGGCCTGCTACATCGGCAACAACATCTTCGTGCTCTCCAAAGGCATCGGCGGCGAGGGTCTAACCCTACGCAACACCATGCGTTTCATGATTGAAAAGGGTCATTATGAGCACGATTTACTAGCCAAGCGGTTCCCAAATAAAAAGGTTTCTGTCGGTGTCGGCCAGTATTATCCCGAGCTCGGTGGCCTGCGCAAGAGCTTTCAGGAAGCCAAGCTCAGCCTGACGGTCGGCACCAAGGTGTGGGGCACCGGCCGGGTTTATCACATCAAGCAAGTCGGCATGTTTGTGACCCTGGCCAATGTGGCCCAGGAGCGCAAAGCCGAGCTGGCCCACCAGATTCTCTATCCTTTGTTAAAAGATGAGCAGTTATATAAGACCGTTCAGACATTCCTGCAGGCTGGGCTAAATCTAACGGAAGCCGCTGAGAAACTCCATGTCCACCGCAACACCTTAATTTACAGATTAGATAAGACCAAGAAAGTCATTGGGCTTGACCCACGAGTGTTTGACGACGCCCTGCAAATCAAGCTCGGGCTAATGTTCTACCAGCCGGCTTAAAAGCAAAACGGCGGCCGCAGGGTTAGTCCCCGCGGCCGCCATCGTCGGCGCGCTCTTCCAGCTCTTGCTGTCCTTGGTTTTCAGCCGGCTCGCCGGAGCAGACTATGCGCCGAGCGTAATCGGCCAGACCTTCAGCGTCGAGCAGCTCGTTGCCGAACTTCGAGTAACGACGGATTACCAGGCCAGCCTGGCGCAGGTCACTTTCCAAGTGGTCGATTTCGTCCATTAGAAGGCCGTAAAAGGTGCCGTGCCTGGTCCGGGGCTCGACGATACAGATGAGCATCCAGTAAGCCACAGTTTGCTCGTACTCCCCGCCAGTGATTCTCATGGCCATCGTTATGGCCGAAAGGTCGATACTGCTCAACACCTCCCACAATTGGCGGCGAGGCTGCTCTAGCGGCACTTCGACCATCAAGGTCACCACCTGACCGGCCGAATATGCCACCCATCGGTCGGTCATTTGTCTTCGTCGGGGTCGGCCGTCCAGGCCATGATGGCCCCGGCGATGTCCTTGAAGTCCCCATCGAAGGTCTGGGGCATCGTCACCAACTCACGCAGCTCGTGCAAGAAGAACTCACGAAGCCGACTTTCGTGCATACACCACAGGTAATGGCCGGCTTCGACGATGGCCAAGAAGTGCAAGTCGTCGCTGACCCAGCCGCGCGGCATATCGAAGCCCCGATATAGATCGGCCTCCGCGACGTACCTGGCAAATCCCGGGTGATGCGGCAGCAGCTCCAAGGTGGCCTCCAGCGCCACGGCCACTTCAGTTAGATGCTCTACGGCCAGTACTGGGCTGCGGTGGTTGAACTGGTCGAAACGGTCGAACAACGCCCGCCGCGCCTTCACCAGGTCCCGATTGGGCTGCTCTGCCCGCGCTTGATCTTGAAGCTGCGGAAACTGCCCCAGATTTCCCATCAGTTACGCCTCCTCTCGGCGTTCATTTCGATGATCGCGCGCTGGAAGTTACGCTCGCCCGTCTCCTCCACCGGCGGCAGGGACGCGTCTTCCTCGAGCCACCAGAGCTTGATGTCGTCCGGCATCAGATCGTAAAGATCGAATACCAGTTGGTTCGCCTCTGCCTCACCACGGTAAATGCAGTAACGAGTCATGGCATAGTCGAACTCATCCTTGTCTTTGGCCAACATGGCGTCGTAGGCCTTCTTTGGCCAGCCGCTAGTTGGAATTTCCATTTCAACGTCCTTCTTGGTAGACGATGGGAGGATTATTGAGTTTCTAAATGATTACTGCAAGCATAAGCGCTTATTTGTAGAGCTTGTAAATCACCCATATTCCAGCCAAGCCACCCACAGTGCTTCCCAGAATACTGGCGGGCGAAAGAAAATCAGCATGCCACAAGCTAGGGATATAGCCACCGACCACTCCACCAACTCCAGCTCCAACCCAGATGGCTGACTTATTCATGAGCTAATGGTATCATGGCCGTGTTCTGATGAAAGCTCCACTGAGGTGATCATGACCGATCTGCAAATCCCACGAGAGATCGAGCTGCTGCTGAAGGAAGCCACCAACGCGTATGAATTGGCAGCCGTGGCATATGCCGATCTCGAGGAAGAGATCCGGGATGAAAACCGTCGCAGACTGGAAGAGGTCCATGAGGTGCTCCGCGTGCTCGGCCAGGGCCGCTGCTACACCTGTGGTAACTACCGACCGATCGGCGATCTCAAGCTTTTCTATGAGCCGCGGAACATATACAACTACCCGGCCAAAACCGTCCCCAAGCCCAGCAATGTCTTCCCCGCCTGTAAGGCATGCCAGGCCAATTCCAGCAAGGTCAACCCACGCTGGGCACTCGCTGCCCGGATCAAGGACGGCGTTTTCCAGGCCAAGGATCGCGAGTCCGGCCGCTGGAAGCCGGCCCTGGTGCGCGCGGACCTGAAGGCCGACGACACCATCTACTTTCCCCGAGGACGAGTCACACCCCGGATGGCCCTGGAGTTCGGTGTTTTGGAAACCCTGAGGTTCCATCCCAGGCTGCGGATGCCACCTGGCCCGCCAGTCGTCACAGCCTTCCCCAAACGCCGTGATAGCACCACCTAGATCAGCCAACAACCCCGACGAAGGACCTCTTTGCCGGGGTTCTTCATATTAATAATTGCTTCATGGTGGCCCGGATTACTCCAGACCACCACCCTCTGCGACGTTACGCGGCTTGAACCGCCGCTGTTGCCGCCACCAAGGCATTTGGCCACTCTGGTGACCTCAAGTGAAGCTCGCCGTCGTGGCTGTAGCCGACGAACGAATCGATGTCCATTGAGGTGGCGATCAGCAAGTCACCGGTTTCGACGTCCAGCCCAAACTCCAGCACCATTCGGCCCAGCTGTATGCCGGACTTCTCGAGCTGACCAGCGAGCGCGTCGAAGGCTTCATGGGCGATTTGCCCCATCTCCGCCAACTGAGACCTAACGTCGTCCGCGGGTTCGATCGGCCTATCGGTGAGCTTGAAATCAACCCACTCCATCCAGCCCACCTCCGCGCGATGAGTCCGGTCGAGCTGTACAACCCGGCCATTGATGATGTCCGGAACGAGCATGAGTTCCCCTGTCTCGTCGAGCAACACTGCCTCGGTGCGACGCTCGGTGCGAACCTGCCTGTGGCTCACGGCAATCTTGGGCCGGACGCGCTCGATCTCGCGACCCACGAAGGCCAAGTCCAGATCGTCGCCCTGATAGCGATGCATGAACCGAACAGGCGCACCCGTCTGCTGCCACAGCTCATAGATGGAGCAGGCCACTTCGAACCATTCGGCCGAATCCGGCAGATCCGACTGGCGCTGAACGACCATCTCTGGCCGTCCCGGCACCTTGTAGAACTGATGCTTCCGCCCGACGTGGTCAGGCTCACCAAACTTCATCCGGACCAAGTCCATAACCACCTCGTTTGTTTGTTATGCGGCTCTTAGTAAGCCACTGGTACAAAAACGGCTTAACGCCGATTCGTTGCCAAAGTTTACCCTACATTTCCACAGCTCGGCAAGACCATTATTTAATGAGTAGCAATTTTACAAATCGTAACTGTTTTAAAAGCGAATTCTTTGGCGGTTTGGCCGTTTGACACACCCCCACTCCCCCGGTATCTTGGTCTTCGTATGCCACAACTGTGGCGGAAAATGTCGTAACAGGGGAGGCCCATGAGAAAGTCTGATAGGCTCGAAGATTACCCGCTTTTTTTCGAGGAGATTGGCCCCGACAGCAAAAATCCATCCTCCGATTCAGACCAAGACCGTTACGAAGCGGCCACGGCCTTAAGCGAGGATCAAATTTCGGCTCTTAGCCAAGACTTGCAGTCGCCGATCAAAACACCAGCGCAAACCACTAACCCTATGCGCTAAAGAATAAGGCTCCATCGGGGTCTTACTTTTTGACTTGACAGTTCGGTTTTTGTTCGGTATCTTATCTGTTAGAGGGGATATTTTCTAAGTGCACAGGAGGAGTCATGTCACACGAACCAACACAGCAAAACGTAAAGAAGAGCATTGAGGGGTTACGCATTTACCAAACTGCCCGAAAGCTGGAAGATGCCGTCCACGGGCTAGTATCTAGCCTACCCGAAGAGCAACAATATCCATTAGGTAATGATCTACGCCGCGAATCCGCGGCCATTGCCCACTTTATTTCCGAGTCTCATAAGGCACTAAGCTACAGCCGCAAGCTGGGATCATTACACCTAGCTCGCACCAGCGCCGAAAGCCTCCAAAAGCAGTTGGCTGCCTACACCGAAGCCGGCCTAGGCGATACACGGGAGCTGCAGGAAGAAGCCCTGGCCGTAATCAAGCAATCCTGGGGCTTGATTAAATACTTCAAACAACGCTTAGACGAGCGACGGCAAGAAGCCCAAATCAACGCCAGCGACGAACTAGTCGCCGCCCGCGTCTAAATAGCTCTGGGGGCCAGCGTGTTCGAAAACTTACACGATAAAGTCGGCGTGCTGGCCACCTTTAGCCCACAGTCAAAGCAGTCCGTCTATGTCCGCCCTTACCTGATGCAATGGAAAGGTAGACGCTACAAAATAGATGTCATGGGTGGGCACCACTTCGCCAAACGCGGTCAAAAACGCGTACTGGTCTGTGGCTTTTCATCGGGCTCGAACGACTTCACCCTAGAGTTCGACCCAGAAACATTTGAATGGACTTTAGTGGAGGTGTTCTATGGCTCTTAACGGCATCGATGTGCCTATCAGCCCCGAGCCGCCGGAGGTCATGCACATCGACCTCAATGGTGCCTTTGCCATGACCGAGCAGCAGTGGCGACCGCACTTACGTGGCCGGCCCGTGGGCGTTAGTAACCGAGTGAAGGTGGCTGGCACCGAGCGCCTGGCCGACTATTCAATCTGCATCACCAGTTCCTACGAGGCCAAGCGCCAAGGCATTGTGATTGGCACCCGCCAGCGTGACGCTCGGCTGATCGACCCCAGCTTTGTGATGGTGGAAAGCGACCCAGCTAAATACATTCACGTCCACCGCAAGCTTAAAGGCATTTTCCAGGATTACTCGCCCACTGCCTTTATGAAGTCGATCGATGAAGGCGTGATTGATTTTCGAGGTATGCGCCAGCTGCTAAAAGGTCGACCTCTCGAAGACATCGGCCGCGAAATCAAGCAACGAGTGCGCGAGGAAGTTGGCGATTATATGACGGTCAATGTCGGCATTGGCCAAAACCTCTGGCTGGCCAAGGTCGCCGCGGGCCTGAATAAGCCAAACGGTCTGGATGTGATCTCGGCCGACAATCTCCGGGAGGTCTACGGCAGCCTGCGGCTGACTGATCTGCCCTACATTAAGCGGCGCAACCAAGTGCGATTGAATATGGCTGGCATCCGCACCCCGGTGGACTTCCTTAGGGCTCCCTACTGGGTGCTATTCCGCCAGGTATTTGGCAGTGTGCTTGGTCACCACTGGTACTTCAAACTACGTGGCTACGAAACCGAGACCTGGCAGGACGCCACCAGGACAGCTGGCCGGCAGTATGTATTAGAGCACCGCACAGCTGATCCTGAGCAAATTCTAGCCCTGCTGCACAAGGCTTCATTTAAAGTCAGCCGTAAGCTGAGGATGGCCGGTCTTGAGGCCCGCGGCCTGGCCCTGGGGCTGCGTTACAGGGCCGCGTCTCCAGACGAGAGCTTCTACTCACAGCGCTGGCGCGACCGCCATAAGTGGCCGGCTCCGGCTCACCGACCCGACGAGCTTTATAATCGTGCTAAATGGCTGTTCGAACACAGTCCTTCGGGCGAAGTTGTCACAGCCTTCGACCTGACTGCCTACGGTCTAGCGCCGATTCGCCAGGAGCAGCCAGCCCTATTCGTAGATGAATACACCAAGAAATCCCAGGTTCAGGACGCCATCGACCAGCTCTACGACCGTTATGGCGAACTGATCGTGGCCTCAGCCGATGTTGCCATGTCGAAGAACCCCATGAAGGATAAAGTACCCTTCTACTCCACCAAGTACTTCGATATTGTGGGCGGTGCCTAAAGGGGCCGGATCTTGCGATCCAGCCCCTGTCTCCACCTCTAGCGCCGAGCCAAGGCCAAGCTCCCCTTCAGGTAGGCAAAGGTCTCCGCCCAGCCCAGGTGACCCTCGCCGTCGCGCAATCGGCCCTGGGCGTCCCAGCTCAGATTGGGATACAGCTCGACCAGCTTCTTAAGCCGGCCCAGGCTGTTTGGCCCCAGGCCGCCGGCGATCCCCCACAACATCGGCAGATCTGAACCCGCCAGTGCATCGAGGGTCCGCAGCGCCAAGCTGAGGTTAAACGGCTGGCCCGTGCCTCCGCTGGGGTCAATCAAGACGTAGTCAGCCACTCCGCAGTAGTGCTCCAGAACCGCCACCAGTCGCCCTGGGTCGTGCCCCAGCGCCTCGTAAGCCGCTGCTCCGATTTGGAGGATTATCAGCTGTGAATGATCCTCCCTGAAGCCTTTCAATAGATCCACACTGGGCCACGCCAGGTTGATTTGGATGGCTTCGGTTGCCGGCAGCCGCTCGACCACCCGGCTGAGGTAACTCCCCAGCTTTAGGACCCGCGAGGGGCGCTCAGTCAGCCCGCTGATGTTGAAATGAACCGTGTTCATGACTCGCGGGTCATCAACCATCAGGTGGCGAGCTCTCCCGAGGTCGGGATACTGCTGCGGATCACTAGGCGCTTCCCCTCTTAGCGACTTGGAGGACACCAAGATGCCATTCATAAACCGGCGATCAGTCTCCGTCCAATCAAAGACCTCAAACCATTTGCTAGTAATGGCCTCGATCTCCCAGGGAGTCGAGATACCGGTAATGCCCACGTATGGTTGTGCGACATAGGTGCTCATAGGTGCTCCCTTGGTAGATTTCCTCAGGTGAAGGCATAGTATACCGAGCTGCAGACAAATCATAGCCGCATATATTGTCATCTCTAAATCCGGCCAACAGATTAGCCGACCCTTTCTCCCCATTTGGCCTAACTTTTCCACTAGAGATTTTTATAGTCACATGACAATATGTAGTCATGGAATTCAAAAAAAGGGTTTACAGCCAAGGCGGAGTTTCTTACAATTCTTTTTGTGGTAAGGAATACTTCCGGTTACCCCTCCAGGACGTGAGGGCGCCGGAAGTCCTTTTATTTTTAGCCCTTACACCTGTAAAACCTGGTAATTACTCATGAAATGTCCTTTTTGTCGCGAAGATACTACGGACGTGTTTAATACTCGCCCAACCAAGTTTGGTACCCAGATCTGGCGGCGGCGGCGCTGCCTATCGTGCAAAGAAAGCTTCACAACCTACGAAGCCCCCGACCTCGCCTTTGTGAAGGTACTTAAAAAATCTGGACGTAAGCAGCGCTACAGCCGCGCCAAGCTCTACAGCGGCATCCATGGCGCCTTCCTCTCCATCCCGGCCAAAGAAACTACGGTCGATGCCGTGACCGATACCATCGAAGCTAAAATTTTAGACACTAAGGCACAAGAAATTAGTTCGGCCAAAATCGCCGAGATTGTGCTGACTACTTTGAAGCACTTCAACACCCCAGCCTTCATGCGCTTCCTGGCATTTCAGGCAAGTCCAGCCAACGAAGCCGCCCTTAAAAAAGAACTTAAGAAATACTAAAAAACGGCCCGCTTGGGGCCGTTTTACAGATTAGAAATGAATTATTTAGCGCCTTCAGGGTTGGCGCCGGCGTCTTTATTCTGAGGTTCTTTGTCGGTCTGGGGACCATCTTCACGGGCGGCCTCATCATCTTCCGCAACACCCTCGGGCAGCTCTTCGGTGACCTCACTATCGAGCTCTTCCAGCTCGGCATCACTACGTGGCGGCTCAACTTTTGCTAAAACTTCCTCCGGGGCAGTCAAAATTTCGACGCCTTGCGGGACCTTTAAATCACCGACTGTAATAGTTTTATCAAAGTCATCGATAACTGAGATATCAATTTCAAAGTTTTCTGGCAAATCAGCTGGTAGTGCCTCCACCTCCACGGTTTCGATGGGCCGAATCAATGTGCCTTCTTGCTGGTAGACAGCCGTCGACTCACCCACCATATGTACTGGCACTTCGGTCTTAATCTTTTCATCCATCCGGACTAGATATAAATCGGCATGAGTTAGATGGCCGGTGCGACTATCGATCTGAATATCTTGGAATAAGGCATTCTTCTGCTTGTCGTCGCCTATCTTGATACCAACAATCTTGTTGCCACCGGCCTGGCTATACACCTTTTCAATCATTTTGGCATCAGCCGCCACAGCCTGAGGGTCAGAACCATGGCCGTACACAACTGCCGGCACCTTGCCGCTGGCGCGCAGGCGACGGTTTTGCTTGCCCTTTTCGGCACGATTTTCCAGATTAAGAATTATTTTATCCATAAAAATTGCCATTTAAAAGATGGGTCCAAACACAAACGACCCATCTATGCCTAACAGTATACTTTTTTTGTTCGATATTGCAACTCAGGCAGGTTACTTTTTCTTGGTGAAGCCGCCTTTTTTACGACTCAGAAAGCGGTGGAAGTCGGCTATCTCGCTGGCCGAGATAGCGCCCATGGCAGCAAACTTAGCTTCCTCGGCTTGCTTTAGGTCCGTCTTGCTACGATTAATCGTCTTGCCGCTGGTTGAAACGGTGGCCAGCATCGGCAATGAGCATTCGTGACAATTCATCTGCACAAAATAGAAGTGATTTAGCTCGCCTAGAAAGTTGATATCATCCAGATAGTAACTGGCATCGCAGGAGGGGCACTTATAAAACTGCTGGAGGTTCTTAATCAGCTCCTGCAAATTCATCCGACTCATATGGCGTATCCCTTCCTTACAGGTTTAATTATAGCGCAGCGGCCGAGTGATTTAAACCCGTCGACGACCCGCTAAACGGAGCAAAGTAGCTATTAAAGTTACGGTTACCACTATCAAGACAATTAGGGCCACTAGCTTGGAAAAACTACCTGAAGCCAAGGCGATTAACCCAAATATAACAGCCAGCAGATACAGCAATAGTACTGCTACCCGCTGGCTCAAACCGGCTTCGAGTAGCAAATGATGCAGATGCTCGCGATCAGCCTTAAAGGGATGGCTGCCGCGCCGCAGCCGGCGAATCACGGCCCAAAGCGAATCGATGATAGTAAAACCGACCACCAACAGAGCCGTAGCCAGCTTGCCTCCAGAGTAAATGGCCAGCATAGCAATGATCAACCCCAGGAAGTAAGCTCCGGTATCGCCCATGAATATCCGAGCCGGAAAGAAGTTATATGGTAGAAAGCCCAGCGCCGAGCCAGCGGTAATAATGGCCAGCAGCGCCACAATTGGCTGGTCGACATTTAGGGCCAACACAAACATTACCAGGGCGGTGATGGTTGAAACCCCACAGGCCAAACCGTCGAGACCATCGAGAAAATTAATGACGTTAACCATACCAACCATCCATAGAATACTGATTAAGTTAGCAATTGGGGCAATATGAAAATGCCAACCCCAAACATCCACGGGGAATCTCCCCCATTGCAGATCAATAGAACCGCCTAGCGGATTGGTAATGGCCGTAATGCCGATCCCGCCGGCCAGGGCGACCATGGCTGCCACAATCTGCCAGGCAAATTTGACACCTGGGGCCAGTCCTCGCACGTCATCGATTATTCCAACCACGGCCAAGATGACAACTCCACCCAGCAGCGCACTAAGCTGGCGGGTTGCTGGCACTACTGCGAGAGTGACCGCCATAAAGCTAGCCACAATGGCCAGACCACCCATGCGGGCAACTGGCTCGACATGAACCTTACGTTCCGCCGGCAGATCTAGAATACCTCTGGCAATCGCAAACCGCCGAACCAGCGGCGTGATTGCCAGCGACAATGCAAAGGCTATGGCAAAAGCAACCAGATAACTCATCTCTCTGGGCCCTTATAAGAAATCATTCGCGTCGGGCCTTTGGGGTGACATAGAAGCCGAGATGTTTACCTAACATTAATCGGGTTTGCGAATCAATGGCCGCAAACGACCCAAACAATATGGCCACCACCGGCAGCAAAGCCCATTGAATGAGCATGCCCAGGCTGCGAGTCCGGCCATGGTGTGGGGGCCGCGGCGGCAGCGAAATCATACTAACGGCCACCGTGATAACCAACCCAATTGTGGCCACATTCATGAGCCGGCTGGCAATGATGGGTAGCTGGTGGGCTAGCTCCTGGCGGGCAAAGTGCGGGTTTAAAAATAATGGCAGCCAGGCCACAAAACTGACCACCAAAGCGGCCGTCGCCCAGGAAAAATGGCCTTCAAACAACCTAAAGATCTGAATTACCTTCTCTAGAAATGGAATGTGTTTATTACGAATAGCATGTCGCACCACGTAGGGAAAATCGGAAACGCCAAACGCCCAACGCCGCATCTGCTTGTACTGGGCTACAAAGGTTTTTAGATAGGTCTTATCCAGCACGGCGTCCTGGTAAACCGGAATATAAAGCGGCAAAACCTCGTGGTCGCCATCAAATGCAAACCAGCTGCGCCAGTACTGATGGCCATCTTCCACCGGACTAGTCACGCTCCAGAAATCAGTATCCAGAAGCGCCTTAAAACTCTGGGCATGAGCCGCAAAGTTACGCAGTCGGTGCGGACGCATGGCTTCGATTAATACCCAAAACGAGTTGTTGGTAGCAATCACGCGCATGGGAGCCGGCGCGTCCCAAATGTTGTTATAGAACATCGGCACCGGCTGATAGCTTTTATGTAAGCGATTCGGATTGGTGGCATAAACATAGCTCAGCCGCGAGAAGTATTGCTTGTCCACGCGGTGATCGCTATCAAGAGTGGTGACGATAATGTTTTCGGGGTTCATCCCATCTCCACCGATAATCTTGGCCATCTGGCGTCCCGCAAAGGTTAGGTTAGCACCCTTTCCTTGCAGTTCACCGACGATCCCATCGGGATGCATAATAGCCTGAGCATGACGGAACTTTGGGCCGAATTCGGCTACCAGCGACTCGGCTGTCTCTTTAGTTGCCTGGCCTCCCCTCTCTTCATAGGCAATCACTACCATCAGCCTGTCACGACGATATTCAGAATGCAGCAGAGCCTCTATTGATGAACGCAGGATTTCGTAGGACTCATTGTAGGTGGCAATAATTACCAAATGATATAACTCGCTCGGTTTGATAATGGCTGCTTCGTGCTGCTCAATGTCGCGCAGCGTATCAATTTCGTTCGCAATGCCCAGGTACTTTTGATGCGCTTTTAGGCCGCTGGCACTAAACTGCAGCCGCCGCTTGACGCTGGGATAGGCGCTAACTAGGTCGCGCATCCGTCGCTCGACCTTGGCCAAATGCGGCTTGGGATCCTCAAGCCAATCCAGCCGATGAGCCCAATTAATCCTTTGGGTACGATGCAGTTGCGAATAACCGCGAACAAGAAAAATACTCAGACGAAAGGCTTTGAGAAGCCAATAAAGGTCAAATGCAATGATAAAATAAGCCACCCAGAGAGGCTTAATAAAGCTCAGGCCAATCGGCGCGATTAAAAACAGCCAAGTCAGGGCCCCCGGCAGAATTTCTAGAAAACGTTCAAACCAACGACGATCAGTGATGTATTGGTAGGCGCTGGTTGCCATTAGACAATAACCGCAAAGGCTGAGGTGATAATAAGGCAAAGCAAGCCGACGACAACACTGCCGAGCAGCAGAAAGAAGCTGGCCAGCCGATTACGCTGGAAGGCCTTGGCCGCCAATACACCATTGATGAGAGTGACGGCCAGCGCAAATAGACCAATTCGCCAGATAGCCAGCCAACTCCCTACCTGATCGAAGCCAACTAGACTGGAGTAGTGCACCGGCACCGGATAGGTTGCTCGATGTACCCGAAAGATTAGAACTAAAAGATTACAAATATTCAAAACTACGGCCGCGCCGAGAACGGGCACCGAAATCCGATCGCTCATCATCGGATGCTGGCGAATTGCCTTAGTATTTATACTCCACCGCCCCATCCCCTTTGCGGTATCAGATACAGCCATGGAGTAATTATAGCACTAGCTGTTTAATAATTGCTGGAGCGGGTAAGGGGAATCGAACCCCTCTCTCAACCTTGGGAAGGTCGCGTTCTACCGATGAACTATACCCGCAATGGAGCCGAAGGCGGGATTTGAACCCGCGACCTCTGCTTTACGAAAGCATTGCTCTGGCCAGCTGAGCTACTTCGGCGCTCCATCTATTCAAGCAAAAATGTGGCAATTAAAAAAGACCGGTCTCGCATCCGGTCTTCTTGGTTTACCCTCGGTTGGGCTTGATCTGTTTTGGTTTTTGGCGCTCTATGCGCTCGGCGAGAAATTCGTATTTGTCGGCTATGAAGTTTTTGGCTTCCTCCAAACTCATGTAGAACACATCAGCATCGTACCGATCCTGTCCTAGAGCCTTAAATTTTCTGCCGCGTGAATTGCTCATTGGCTGCACCCCTTAGTTTTTATGTGCCCTAAGTATCGCTTTAAACCCCCTAGGCGGCATTAGTGTAAATACCAAAGGCAGCTATGTTAGTAATGTTAATTTTGGAATATAGCGCTTGTGCTGACCAAAGCTAATATGAAAGATATTCTTTAAAGATGTAGCCTTGCTTGCCCTGGTAGCTTACCCCCTGCCATTTGGCGTCGCTATCATCGCGTAGCTGCACGGTTGTACCCGGTGCCAAGTCTTGAATAATCTGGCTACTGGTGTCTTTTGCCGTCCGAAAATGAACAGTTTGATTTGTACTGGCAGTTTTAATTACTGATGCGGACGCTGGCGCGGCCTTTGGTTTGGTCTGCACGGGTGGGGCTGCCGGAGCCGGGGTTTGCATGGCGGTCAAGCGGTTCATGAGGCCATCGAGGTCTTTGATACTGGGCCTGACTACCTCCAGATAAGTAACTCCTCCGGCAAGGAGACAAATAAACAGCACCAGGACAAAGATGTCGAGGACGGATTGCTTGGAGGTTTGAATCTGCATATTACTGCTGAGTGTAAAAATGGATGTAGATGTAGAGGCCGCCGGCGACAATCAGCCCAAAAATAATTAGCAGGCCCAAAAACTTCATGAAGGCCGGCCAAAAACGGCTGCGGTTGGGCGAGGCGGCTGGCGCAGGTGCCGGTGCGGTTGGGGCTGGGGCTGGGGCTTGGGCTTGGGCTTGGGCCTTTTCGGCTCGAGCCGCATCAATGGCTTCTGCCACCTCGAGTGAATGAGTTGGGACTGGTGCCACCCGTGGAGCTTGAGCCTTTACCTCAGGAGTATAAGGGCGTTTAGGCATGGCCGGACCAGCCGGTGCCTTAGGCTTGGCCTGGCTGAGATCTAGAGTATTTCCACGCTTCCGGATCGGATCCATATGTAGGCCATTATAGGCTAACCATTAGCGGTATTCAACCTGCGCAAAACGACTTCCCCTTGATTGCGTCAACAGATGGAATCTGCTAGTATGAGTCAGTTCTTTTGACGCGGGCCCGTGGTGTAGAGGCCTAACATGCCTCCCTGTCACGGAGGAGATCGCCGGTTCGAATCCGGTCGGGCCCGCCATTGCAATTATTCGCTTATACAGTTATAAATTAGGCCGACCACACCCTACCCAATCTGGAGGTAGCAAAGTGAGGAAGTTCCTACAAGAACTGGGCCGATCTCAGTTCCGATCGCCGAATGGATTGCGTCTTCTCGCGAGCTGGCGTCTCAAGCTTTGGGCGCTGATCATGCCTCTGGGCATCATCTTCCCTTGCGGAATGATTGTTGCATCAGGGCACATCGCTGAGGGCTTTGCACTGGTTGCCGTCGGGCTGATCATCTCCGCGCCCATCGTCTGGGTCCGCTGGCTGCAGGTCCAGCCGATCCTCGATGAGCGCAAGCAGGAGAAGAACCGAGGCCGGCGATGACTACCGAAGAAGAAGACGAGCTCGTGGAGAGCGTCTCCGGATGGCTCTACAACAACCATGTCAGATGGTCTCCAGTTGCCATGAGTATCCCCAGGTTGTGGGAGCCCGGGTTCCAAAGCCCGGTGTACGACATCTGGCGAGCCAGAGGCAGGGCGCTACTCGAAGAGTGCGGCTTGCTGGAGGCCAGGCGATGACTGGCACGATTGTCGTCCATCAGCTCCCCCCGGCTCATGAATCGAATGCCGGATTCTGGATCGGGGCTGCCTTGCTCATAGCTCTATTCGTGGCTTTCCTCGTAGTGACGATCGCCATCGCCAAGGACTCCGACAACTGGGGCCGCAAATGACCGACGAGCGAGCCAGCGGCGGCATGAAGCCGCAGAAGTACAAGAGCCAGCACCCACCCGAGTATTACCTGCCATACCAGGTGTGGGCGCGGGAAAACGACCCAGACGCCAAGTACCCGGTCTATCGCGTGATCAAATTCATCTTGGTGCCGCTGATGCGGCTGCTCTATCGGGCCGAGGCCAGGGGAACCGAGAACATCCCCGCTGAAGGCATGGTCATCTTGGTCCCTAACCATTTCTCGTTCTTCGACCACTTCGTGGTGGGCATGTTCGTACCGCGCAAAGTGCGGTTCATGGCCAAATCCCAGCTCTTCGACAAGCAGCCTGGCCGCTGGATTTTCCAGCACGGCGGGGTCTTCCCCGTCGCCCGGGGAGTGCGCGACGACCACGCCTTCTCAACCGCCCGGATAATCCTGGAAAGCAAGTCTCAACCAGTGGTCATGTACGCTCAGGGTGGCCGCGACCGCAGTCACGAGATTCTGGAGCCGGCCAAACCCGGCGTCGGCAAACTCGCCCGGATGACAGGCGCTCCGGTAATCCCGGTGGCCGTTTACGGCGCCAGTACCTGCGGCACTGGCGCCGGCTCTGGCTATTCCCCAAGGTGATCGTCAGCTTCGGCAAGCCAATGACCTTTGAGGAACGCCTATCAATGCGCTACGACTGGCAAAATGTATCCGACCAAGTCTTTGACCAGATCAAAGACTTATACGAAGCAGTGCAGACCTCCGTTCCCAAGCGCTGGTACCACCGGTTCCGGCCCAACTAACCCCGCTGACTAGCGACTGAAACACTTCGTCGCCGTGTCGGCGGGGTGTTTCGTTATCTCGTAGAGATCTTCCGCAACCGCGGCAGCTATCTCCCAGATTGCTTATCTTAATTAGTCACCTGTATTATTTGTATATTACGGAGATCTTAAGAGATGAAGAGATATTGGGGCGACATCAAACCCATGGACTACCTGCGAACTGGCTTCTTTGTAGCTGCAGCCTTTTACTTCTTTGCTGGCAACCTTGCCTTCACCTGGAAGTTTTTTCTCGCTTGGATACTGATAATGGTGGTTCGCTGGCTGCAAGTGCCAGTTTGGCTGGAGCTGGGCTTTATGATTGCCGGAATCTTCCAGGTCCTCGGCAACAATTTGGAACTCTTCCAGCATTACACCTATTACGACAAGCTGGTGCACTTTACCCTCCCCGTGTTTTCGGGGCCACTGATGTACTTGCTACTGGTTAAAAATCGCATCTTTGAGCCAAATGCGTCTCAGCCCAAATGGGGTTGGCAGATTTTTTATGTAACCGCCTTTACCGCGATAACGGCCGCTGTACTCTGGGAAATTGTGGAGTTTACGGTGGAACGAGAATTTCACATTCCGCTGCAGCACGGCAACACCGATACCATGACCGATCTAATAACCAGTCTGCTCGGTGCCATTACCGGTGGCTACCTGGCCGTATTATCGAAATTAGGACTCAAATAAAAAAGGCCCTAAAAGGGCGCTTTTTTATTTAGAAGTCGCGGCGCGGAGGCCGTTCGGCCATGGGCCGAGCTTCATTAACGGTGATTTTACGTCCGTCCATTTCACTGCCGTCCAGAGCAGCAATAGCTGCCTTGGCCTCTTCATCGTTTTCATACTCAACGAATCCGAAACCTTTAGAACGGCCGGTTTCGCGGTCGCTAATCACTACAGCGGAAGCAACCGTACCGTGTCCAGCAAAGTGCTCTTTGAGCTCATCACCGGTAACACTGTAGGGCAGACCGCCAACAAATAACTTACTAGCCATATGTTTCCTTACTTAACGCGGGACGACCTTTACCTGAACTCTAGGGCGTCCATCATGGAACATCGGCTAGTGATCATACCCCGCAGATCATCATAGTAACTGTGCTACCGGCATGAGTAAATAGTATTTTGTTTCTTAAGTTCTCTGAATCCAGGTGCCAAAGCCTAGCAACATGCGCATAACAATGATCAAAACTACCAGCCCTAGGCCGCGACGAGCCCAATTGATGCCGGTAAAAATTTCCTGCAGACTCCAGACGGCCCCGGCTATAATGAATATTAATGAGCAGATTTGGTTGAGTGATCCACTCGACAGCCAGCTGCCGGCCAACCCGATCAGCATGATTATCAGGGATTTATTCGGCTTCTGAACTATTTGCATCACTGCGAAGCAGCGGCGCTTTCAGCACCCAGCAAGCTGGAGGCGTAGCGATTGTACAGCTCAACCTTGGAATTATAGCTATTAATCTTCGCGTTAATGCCCGGCACCATGGCGTTATAGCCTGGGACATTACCGGCGGCCAGGAGGGCGTTCATTTGGGTTTTGGCAGCTTTAATCTCGGCATCTAGGACGATAATCTGCTCATGCAGCCCATCAAAGGTTTGATTAAACTGCCGGCTATAGGCTACGACTTGACTACGATTAGAAAAATATTTGGCGTAGTAGGCCTCGAGCTCGGGAGATAGGCCGGCAAATTCACTGCCCAAAATAGAATGCAGCTCATTATCGCGCTCCCCCGGCTCCAACTTATCGTAGTCACTAAGGCGCTCGGTCAGCTTGTCGTCGCTCAATTTAGTCGCCTCGGCCTCAAGTAGGGAGTTAAGGCGCTTTTTCTCGCCTTGGCCCAGCCGATCGTAAACCGCATGCAGGGTTTCGTGAGCGGCGGTGACAGTCATTTCACCTAAGAGTGCTGGATCGGTAATGTCGAGCAGGAAGATTTTATCGTTCGAGAGATAGCAGCCCAACTCGATCGTTTTATCATTTTGAATCTTACAGTCTGCCACCAGCTGCTGACGGCTGTTGTCGATGGTTGGGTTAGCACGGTAGAACAGCTTACGCCCCTTATCAGTCATACCCGCTTGATCGGCCAGCTGGGCTATCCGCGCGGGTGGCTGGTAGTCGCGCAGGTAGTACCAATCCAGTAGCTCGTTATGGGTGAGATAGGCCAAGTAGCCGCCCCCGACCACGATGGCTAGGATGATTAAATCTACTAATACCGAACTGCGTCGCCGCTGCTGCATAAAACTATTTTAAGGGGAAACCTTTAAATAAGCATTACCTTAAAGATTCGTGCTGGTATTTTAGTTGTATCTAGGCTCTTTAAAACATATTTAGGTAGATGCAGTACAAGGAAACAGCGAGGCCCGCAAACGAGGCGTATATGAATACGTCGAGTGCGGACCGGAACTGTTAACGCCGTACTGCGCTAGCTAAATATGTTTTACGGCTTGATGTATTGGGTAACTTTAGCCTTTTTGATCTGATCCTGCAAATACTGATCAAAATCGACGGTCTTGATTAGGATATGCGAGGCGTGGACTTGGTCATCCTTCTTTTCAATCAGCTTGATAATGTGGTAACCATATTTGGTCTTCACTAGATCTGAAGTCTGGCCCGGCTGCAAGCTGAAAGCCGCATCCTCAAATTCCTTGACCATCTGACCCTTACCGAAGAACCCGAGATCGCCACCATTGGCCGCTGAACTATCCTGTGAGTACTTCTTGGCGAGTTCTGCGAAGTCGCCGCCGGCCTTAACTTGCTTTAGCACGTCTTCGGCCTTGGACTTGGCCTGACTATCCACGCTCTGATCACTCTGTACCTTATCGGCCACCTTCTGCTTCAAGAGCTGCTGACGAATCTTCTTCTTCAAGTCATTCAGGTCCCAGCCGTAGAATTTACTCAAGACTTCCTTAACTTTGGCTTCGCCACCGGCCGACTTGGTGATTTGATCAACCTGAGTTTTAACTTCAGCGTCGGTTACTTTGGCCTTATACTTACTTGCTAACTGATTGACCACGGCCTGTTGCTGGAGCTGATCGAGCACTTGAGTCTCGAGCTGCTGGAGCTTCTTTTTGCCATCGGCCGAATTAAAGTCAATGGCGGGCTGGCCACCTTGGGTCTGGCTGAGATAGTAATGCTTGATGGAGTTAACTTCAAACAAGTACTCACCATAGCTAACAAATGAGCCGTTCACCTTTTCGGCTGGATACGGAACTACTCCCGCCACGATCTGCACGATTCGGCTATCGGAGTGGTATTTGTAGATCATCACACCGAAAACTAGCAGGAATACTGCCACTATCCCGGCAATGGTGCCGCCAATTACCAACCAGCCGCGAGGACTGGCGCCGCCGGTCCGCTCGGTTTCCGGCATTACGCTAGAGGCAGCTGGGCTTTCGACTACCGGTGTAGTTTCCTCGGCTGCCGCTTTAGTAGTCTTCTTTGCCGCGGTTTTGCGGGCTGGCTTCTTGGCCTTATCCTTGTCCAAAATAACTCCTCACAAAATTAGATCTTCGCACCTCCTCACTTGAAGCGCGAAACTGGTATTGCTTTAATCCTACCCTACTTACTCGGTGGTGTCGAGGTGGTGACCCGCGCTACATCCATCAGTCGAGTGTGAGCCTCTACCGGATGCGAAACGCTCTTTAGCACCCAGTCGCTGGTATAGGTTTGGACGGTGATGTCGCCGAACTTTAATACAGCAGCCTGAAAGCCTTTGATGTGATAATTAATGGACTGGATCTTGTCAAAACCGACTTCGGAGACCTTGCGGTTAAAGAAACCTTTTTGGCGAATATCGATCAGCCGACGATCGGTCACAATGTAAATGCTGTAATGCCAGCCGATCCAAGTGTAGAACCAAAAGGCAATGACGACCGCGATGGCAGCCAGGAAGATCTTTAAACAGAGGTCGAAAGCGCTCGGTGGCAGTACGAGCAGCGGCACTTCGGCCACCACTATGGCGAGCAGCCCATAGATTAGCTGCTTACGCATCACAATTGGATGCTGACGGAAAACGTAGGTCACCTTTTCGTCCGGATGTTGACCCGGAAAATCAGGTTGAAAGTCACCATGCTCGCTCATAGTCCCATTTTACTCTAGGCATAACCGGATTTAAAAGGAAAACGGGCCTGGCACTTTGCCAAGCCCGTATCAGTCGGAAAGATGGGCCGTCCGCGAACGTCACAGCGCCTACAGGACGCCATTCCGCCGTAACCGAGCCCACCCTGGACGCACTGGAGAGCGCAATGGCCCCCGCTTCGGTCTCGCCACCTGTAGTTTTCCGGCGAGTGCCCTCGAAGTGCTAGTTGTAGCCGAGACTGTGGTGGACCGGATCGTCGAACAGTGGCTCCGGTCGAGCTGGAGCCATCAGCTCGCGTTCATGCGGCTCGAGCTCACGCAGCTCAGACATCGCCCTCTGGATCTCCTCCTCAGTCCATTGACGGCTCACCCATGGCAATTCCTGCTCGTTGGGACCGCCCACGATCTCAAGGCGACCACAGCCTTGGCAACCGAGCATGTGTTCACCACTGGGCGTCGGAGCCCTGATTACCAATGGCTCGGGGTGAGGACACTTCTCCTGCAGATGATCGAGTGCCAGCAGCTCGAACTGCTTCAGCTTCTGGTACAGTTGCTGGGACCGGCCGATGAGGTCGCGGGCAGCTAGGGCGTCCAGCCCTTCGAGATCCGGGATTTCAATATCCATACGGCCCAGCCTTAGGTTGTTTGCAGGTACAACTACGCCCACCAAACTACCAGATGCCACATTGATTAGCAAACCTGATTGATCAATACTCTGAATCCTGTATTCTAAATCCTGGATCCTGCCCTCGTAGCTCAGTGGATAGAGCGCCTCCGTCCTAAGGAGGGCGTCGGGAGTTCGAATCTCTCCGAGGGCGCCAGTAATTATTTCTTTTTCGGTTGGGTGAAGGGTTCGTGAGCTACCTGATAATCAAACAGCTCGGATTCGCTAAACCAGTGAGCGATCTCCAGATCGGCCTCATCCTTATCACCTGAGGCGTGGATCAGATTAGGAATGCCAATCGAGTTATCATCACCATGCTTGTAGCTCATATGGGCATAATCGCCGCGGATCGTGCCGGGGGCCGAACCTTTGGGTTCGGTACCACCCACCATCTTGCGCACCAACTCGGCCGACTCAATACCCTCCAGCACCGCGGCGATAACTGGGCCGGCCTGCATCATCTTTAGAGTGTTTTCAAACGTCTCCTCGCCCCGGCGGCTAATCAATTTACCAATGGCTTCATAGTGGTGATGGAAGTCTTCACGAGTCGGTTGGAGCATCTTCATACCGACCACTTTGAGGCCGACTTTCTCGAAGCGGCTGAGGATTTCTCCGACAATTCCCCGCTGCACGGCGTCGGGTTTGAATATAATTAGTGTTCTTTCCATAGCTTTATTTTTCTCCCTTGATTGCTTGTTCAAATGTTTTGATCGCTCCAGACGGATCGGGGCTGATAATCCCCATACGTAAACGGCTGGGCTCGAGCATTTCAGCGGCCACTGCCTGCACGTCCTCCGCCGTAACGCCGTTAATATCTTTAAGTGACTGCTCAACGCTTTTAATGCTGCCCATGATCACCATTTGGGTCGCCAAACGATCGGCAATAGCACCATTGCTCTCCATAGCCATCTGCAAACCACCACTTAGCTGACTCTTGGCCTTGGCCAGCTCTTCAGCGCCCACCGGCTCCGTGCGAATCTTCTCCAACTCTTCCAGAATAGCCACAATGGCATCGTTGGTCTTATCTAAATTAACCCCGGCATAAACCGCAAACTCTCCAGTATCCACGAAGCTGTCGGTGCCGGCGTTAATGCTGTAAGCCAAGCCTTTGCGTTCGCGGACATTCAGAAACAGTCGCGAGCTTAAGCCCCGGCCCAAAATGGCGGCAATCACCCGCGCTGCCGGGTCCTTAGCGTGACGGGTTGGGTAAGCTATGGTGTTAATCGTCAGGTGAGTTTGAGCGGTATCCTTGGTCAAGCTGGCCACCATATCAGGCGCCAGGGTCTTTTCTACCATCAGCTCAGCTGGAGTCTCTTCCGCCGGCAGGTCGCCCAGCAGGCCAGTTACCATTTTAACTGCTGCGTCATGATCCACCCGACCGGCAATCGCTACCACCATATTGCCCGGTTTATAGTGGCTTTCCTTATAGCTCACAATCTGATCACGAGTAATATTCTTAATCACGTCCTCACTGCCCAGCACTGGCTGGCTCAGCGGGTGTCCGGGCCACAGTAGTGGAGGTGTTAAGCGGTATACATAGCGATGTGGATCGTCATGATAAACATTCATTTCTTCGAGAACCACTCCCCGCTCGCGATCGATCTCGGCGGCGTCAAATAGTGAATCGCGCAGCATATCGCTTAAGATATCCAGTGCCAATCCAAGATGCTGGTACGGTGCTTTCACGTAATAATTCGTCATGTCATTGGAGGTGTAGGCGTTGTTATAACCCCCTACCGCATCGATTTGCTCGGAAATTATTTTGGTCGACGGGCGCTTTTTAGTTCCTTTAAAAAATAGGTGCTCCAGAAAGTGAGTTACCCCACCATTCACCTCGAAATCCTCGTACCGACTACCCACGCCCACGGCAATCGAAGCCGTCACACTAAAGGCGTCCGCCATGTGGGCGGTCACTATGCGCAGGCCATTGGGCAGAGTGGTTTCTTTGTGGGTCATTTAACGCGTTCCCTTAGTCGTTTCCAGATAAAGAATATTACCAGAACGGCGACACATAGGGCAATCAATAGCGAAAACGGCTTCATCACCTGCTCAATGGTGTCAAGTTGATCGGCTAGCTGGTAACCCAGGATGGTGAGAGCGGCTGTCCAGATGACGATGCCGAGTAGAGCAGCTGGAGCAAATATTCGAAACGGTACTTCGGCAATACCCGTCACCCAGCCAACGTAGCCGCGCAGCACTGGGAGGCAGTACCCCAGTGTAATCCAGCCACGACCACGATCTTTAAACCATTTATTGGTAATGTCGATGTCATGCTGGGATAGTAGAATATAGCGGCCAATCCGGTGGACCAGCGGCGCTCCACCCTTGTCCCCAACCAGCCAGGACAGACTGGCTCCTACAAGCTGGGCCAGGATGGCCACAATGAAAAATGCCGCCCAGCTGAAAGTCCCTGACTTTATAGCCACGCCGCCCACTGGCAAAATAACCTCCGATGGCAGCGGAACTCCCATAGCATTAAGCATCAAGCTAGCGGCCACTCCCATATATCCAAACTGGTCGATTAGATTAACCGCGAACTGACCAAGCGCCGAATGCATTATTTCAAACCAATCGCCAGAATGACTGCGCCAACCACAATTCGATAATATGCAAAGGCGCTTAGACCATGCTTACCTAGATAGCTGAGCATGAATTTAATAGCTAGATAGCCACTGACAAACGCACCGATAATGCCAGTTAAATACAGGGCCCAGTCTGTTTCCCACTGGGCTAGATTCTCGGGCTTCAGCACCACCTTAGCGGTCGCTCCGGCAATTATCGGGGCTGACAGTAAGAAAGAAAACCGCGTGGCGGACACTCGGTCGAGCCCGGCCAGCATCCCGGCGCTGATCGTAATGCCCGAGCGGGAAACACCCGGTACTAGCGCTAGGGCTTGAGCCAGACCAATACTGACAGCTCGTCCGGCCGTTATGTCGCTCGTATCTAATCTGCCCTTCGATAGTCGATCGGCCGCCAGCATGACAAAGGCTACAATAATCAGGTTGATGGCGACGAGCTCGGCAGATCGGAAGGTGGTTTCCGCCAGATGCTGTAGAGCAACTCCGGCCAATACCCCAGGGACTGTGGCGAGGACCATCAGCCAGCTAAGGCGGCTGTGCTCGGTACGGCTAATTAAACCTCTCAATAAATCAACAATGTCGCGCCGAAAGAAAATCAGCAGAGCGCCCAGTGTACCAATGTCTAAGGCCGTATCAAATGCCAGCCCACTGTCTTTAAAACCGATCAAATGGCCGACAAGAATGAGGTGGCCAGAACTAGAAACCGGAATAAACTCAGTTAACCCCTGGGTGATGCCCAGAATTAGTGCCTGAAGTATATGGATCATTTCGCTCCTATCGCCTGCGCTCTTAGCTGCAAGGCCTCAGTATTTACCGGGTTAAGCTTTAGCGCGTGGTTAATATCATCAGCCGCATTTTGCCCATTTTTAAGCTCAATCGCAGCTCTAATAGTGTAGAGCTGAGACACGGCCACTCGAATACTAACATCGGCCGGTCGACTGTCGATGACCTTTTGCGGGTAGAGGATAATGCCCTGAGTGGCGATGTGAACCGCATCAGTCTCCTTCCCCATTTGTAGCTCGAGAGAAGCCAGATCCGCGTAGTAGTAAGGATGATTAAGATGATCAAGTCGCAAGGCCTGGTTGTAGTCGGACTGGGCATCGGTCAGCTTGCCCTGCAACCGATGAATCCGAGCTCGCAGAAAATAATGCTGACTGTCCTGCGGGTCGACAGCTACGGCATGGTTGGCCCTATCTAGTGCTAGCGGTTCATACTGTTTAGAGCCTCCAGTGATGCCAGCCAAACTGTAGTAATCAATCCCTTCGGCAGTCCAGTAGTCTGGGTTGTAAACCCACCCGGTATGAGCTTGGCTGTAATCCCCGGCGGCTGCTTTCAAATCATGATTGTCCTGGGCCAGCTTGCCCTTATCCGCCCAGACCGATGACTGATACAGACTAATGGCCGCCAACAGTAAACCAGCCAGCAGTAGCGGCAAACCAACAGCCCGCTTCCAAGTAACTTTGCGGTAAACCAAGGGCTGGTAAACCAAGCCAATTAACGCTCCGAGCAGGACTACCAGCGCCGGATAACGACCATCAATATCAAGGCCAAAATGGAGGGCCAGCGCCACGGCAGCCAGCGCCACGGCAGCCATGGTTGGCTCACGGATAACCCCGCGCCACAGACCGGCCAGCATCAGGCAAACAATCCAAATCACCAGTAGAAATCCGATTAGTCCTTGTTCAGCTAGCGACTGCACGTAAATATTGTGGGCATCGCTGCCGGCCTGCGAAACTTGGCCCTGGAATTGAGGATGAACGGTTCCAAAGGTTCCCGGCCCCGTGCCCTGCACGGGATTTTTAGCTAGTATCCGAAAACTCGACACTAGATAGCTCAGCCGATCTCGGCCGCTGGTTGATTCGCCGTTGGCGGCTTCGGCAAAACGTGATCCTGGAGTTAGACCGCTGTGATGAAATTCATGTACTCGCATCCAAGAAAAGCCCAGAGACAGCCCGAAGGTAATCAAGGCCAAGGTTATAATTAGCCAGCTTTTTTGACGAACAGTCGGTCGGGTAGCCGCGGCGATAGCAACCAGAATAAGTACCAAAATGGCACCCCGTGAATCGGTCAGCCAAAATGCGATCAAAACAATGGCTGATTGCACCAACGCCACCGGACTACGCTGGCTCGCCCACCGCCAAACGCCAATGATTACCGCCGGAAGCAAGAAGGCAGCCGCTGGGTTCGCCCAGTAGAAGCTGGAGGTTAGACGGTCATAGTCACCCGTGAAGTATTGGTAGAAACCGTACAGTGCCGCGGCAGTCGCTATCCATAAATAGCCGTCTATTAGTCGCTGCTTGGCACTTTTGGTCAGATTACCGACCAGAATAAAGACTGCCAGTGCCAAGGCCCAATAAGTCAGCCAGACTTCAGTGTCGTAGCGATTGACTGTCCATAGGAGACCCAGCACAGCCCAAGCCGTAAAAATGGTAAGCACTGCCTTCAGTGGCCAGCTGGCCACGGTGCGGGCCGGCTCCGGCCGGCGCCACATGGCAATGGAGCCTATTACCACGGCAAAGGCCGAAATTAACAGCGCTATCGGTTCGCGGCCCCCACTCCACCACGGAAGCATTGCCACCAAAACCATAACTGCCATGACCACCGACTTCATTACATAAGCTTAAAGCCTAAAGCTGAAAGGTTAAAGCCCCCTTTGAATCCTAAATCCTAGTAAGCGTCGCACAATATAACCATAAGCGGTAAAATAGCTGTATGGCATCAATAAGCGAACTTGTTACAGACTTTCTGGAGCATATGGAAATCGAACAAAACCGCTCCCAAAAAACCATCGAAAACTACCACCACTACCTTATGCGGCTGGTAGAGTTTGCAGATGACTGCGATATAAAAAAGCTGGATAGCGACCTGGTGCGCAAATGGCGGCTGTGGCTAAACCGCCTCACCGATCAAAATGGTGACCCTATCAGTAAAACCACTCAAAATTACCACCTGATCGCCTTACGTTCCTTCCTCAAATACCTGGCCAAACGCGATATTGAGGCGCTGACCAGTGACAAAATTGAGCTAGCCAGCGTTAAACGACCCCAGGTAGGCTTTTTGGAGCCCGGCGAGGTTGAAAGACTATTGGGAGTCATTAACATCTCCACACCTGTCGGCCTGCGCGATCGAGCCATTATTGAGCTGCTGTTCTCCGGTGGCCTTCGCGTCTCCGAACTGGTCAGCTTGAACCGCGATCATATCAATTTAGAGCGCCGAGAATTCAGTATTCGGGGCAAGGGTCAGAAAGATCGTCTTATCTTTATTTCGCCCCATGCTGCTGACTGGCTGGATAAGTTCGCGGCCAGCCGCAAAGATAATTTTAAGCCCTTATTCATCCACTACTCGGGTTCCAAAGACGGCCTAGATGAAGGCGCTTACACTCGCCTGACCGCCCGCAGCGTGCAGCGACTGGTCTCCCGCTATGCCAAGCTAGCCGGTATCACGAAACGCGTCACACCGCATACCCTACGCCATAGCTTTGCCACCGACCTGCTGGCCAACGGTGCCGACCTGCGGAGCGTCCAGAGCCTACTGGGCCACGCCAATGTCTCCACCACCCAGATCTACACCCACCTGACCGACCCGCAACTCAAGAGCGTACATGAACGCTTCCACCGCAAATCCTAACTAATTATCAATAAGGCAAGGAATTGTGCGGTTAATGCTAATTTGTGAGTGGCCATTGGCCGTCAGCAGATCAAAGTTTTTACAGATATCACTATCCCCTTCCAGCACCAGCCCGGGAGTAGCCGGTGTCGAGCGAATGGGCACCTGCAGCACGGTGCGGCGGAAGGTGGCTCCGATACTGGCCGTAACATCAATCTGGGCCTGATCGAGCGCAATGGGATTATTGCATTCACCAGGATAATTTGCGTCCGTTTTACAGCTCAAGCTGGCGATGTTGGTGGAAAATGCCCGCATCGTCAGCTTGGCATTGTGAAAATGGGCACGGAGGAAAACAACCGTGCGATAGCCAGCGGAAGGAGTAATATTCGAGAGATTCAGCGCGCAGCGATTCGGCGATTTACCGCGGCACGCAACCTGGACTATCGGGCTACTACCACCGGTAGGCTTGTAGCTATTATAGTCAGCAAGTTGTGGGTCCGGAGACGGCGGATTACAGGAAGCACCACCACCCAAACATCTAGGGTTAAGAATTATTGTCCGCGAGTTGGCGGTGTCAATATTAGTATTTTGTCCCGGGAAATAGTTGGTAACCGCGACTTCAATAACTGGTGGCTGCCCCGATGTAGGAATGGCGCCAGTATACCAGCTGCAGCCTGAGCTTGAGATGCAGTTACCGGGGTCGGTAAAGCTATCAGGCAAGGGTGACTGAGCGGCCTTATCATCCCAGGTAATTAGCAGCCGTGTTAGATTATCACTCTGAGTCGTGACAGTGTTCGTAAGGTCATACACGCGAGTGTCCTTATCCGCGTCCAATTCCGTACTCACCTCATTCATGGAGGTTGAAACCTTCACGCACTTGATTATGGTAGTAGCCCCAGCCGTACATCCAGTATTAAGACTATTTGGGGCGACCCCGGAGGCGATTTGGCTACGAATCTGCTGCGCCTTATCCTCCGCTGCGCCTTGGGCGGTGTAGTAGGCCTTAATGCTATCTTCTGAATCAGTAGCTTGCCTTAATTCCCCCACCATAAGCTTGGCCATACTGAGCGTAATAACCATAATCAGTAGGCAAATGATCGAAACGGTAAGTAGCGACACTAAGCCGCGTTCATCATTACGAACCATACTTCGTCCCCGTTGGGCCAGCCGAAAACTGTAGGTTGGTAATCGAGCAGTACTCCGCCTTGCCTTCTGTACATAAACCGCCGGATGCACCCACGCTTTCAACATCCGTTTGTCCATCCTTAGCAGCCACCGAAAGTGACATCTCAAGCAGATTGATTCCAGGAATAGCAGCCGCGTTCACATCTCGACCAATGAACTCGATGACACTAACGTCGTCACCTGAAAGGAGTTGAGCATTTTGAGCCGAACTAGTCGAACACGCCGCATCAATAGCCGCGAGATTATTAGCAGCCTGATTAATCACAACGTCACCCCGATACAAAGCAATTCGACCGGTATTGTTGGGAAAAACCGGAGTCAGATTTTGGCCAACAGCTGAAACGTAATACTTGTAGCCAGTCAGCGTTACTACACCAACTTTATCAACCGTTGGCGAAACCATGCACACACTTGAATGATTAGCGGATGGCCCAGAACCAGCCGCAATTATTTCAGCTGACCTGGCATCACGACTTATTTTTTCGGCAATAAAGCGAGCTGACTGCTGAGTACTACGGGTTTCGACTCCGCTCTGGTACATCTTATAAAGCTGCAGAACGGCCGAAGACATCACCAGCGTAGCAATACTAAAGACGCCCATGGCCAAAACCAGCTCAGCTAAAGTAAAGCCTCCCTGGCGCCTCATATGCAGGTCCCCGCCAGGGCATTATCACAAACATTAGCGGCCCGGGTGTCAGTGAGGGTATAGGTTATGCTCGAACTTTGAGCATCATTTCCAACAAATCCAGTCCAGGTGACTGATATGGTTGCCGTCACCTTGGCGAACCTCGGACCCGAAGCACTAGGAATGACTGTGGAATTTATTTTGAGCTGGCATGAAGGCAGACCCGTACAGCTGCTGTAAATCCCAGCGGCTGGTGTCAAAGTACCGGTAGCTGGTATTGGCATATATGTGTCCCCTGACGGAAAGTAGGTCGCCGAAATAATCGTCTTGGTGTCGTCATTGTAATACTGGGCTGCTAATTGATCTCGATAACGTCGCATCTTCTCGGCCTGATCCTGAAGTAAATGGGCCGCCTGCGTCCTCTCCCTGGCGCTAACACCTGTCCGATAAGATGTATAAGCCACACTGTAGGCAGTTATCATGGCGATGCTAAAGAGAGCGATAGCCATAACCACCTCAACCAAGGTATCCCCGCGACTCGACCCCAGCTGGCTCATGGAATGCTCCGACTAACTGTTTTCGACGAATGATTAAAAATAAGGTTAGCCGTACGGGAAGTATCACCTTCTAGCTGGAATGGTAGGCTAACATCATGCCCAGCCACACCGTCGTCACCATTAATAAAACTGGCGCAGTCGTTAAGGTAGTTATAAGGGTTGAGGATATTAGTGTCACAAGAACCAACCGCCAGAACATGCTGAGGTAATAGTAAACTTGCTAAACTCCGGCCCAAGCTGGCAACGGTAGGAGTTTTCGTCGGCACAGTTCCCTCAGATCCATCACCTTTGATGGTTTCGGCGATATCTTGCATCCGGAAGGTCGGCAGGGTATTTTCAGCCGCATAGTAATAATAGTAACTAAACCATTGATTAGGAATTTCAGTATAGCCACCACCGTTATAGGAGTAAGCTATTTCGTAGGTCGTGTTATTGACGCCACATTGGCAATCATCCTCATTGTGCAGTTGGACCTGATACTGGCCGGCTGTTAGATATATTGTTGAACTATATCTCCAAGTTGGAGCCTGCCAACCCGTCTGATCCCAAACCAGCCAGTTTGAGCCGCTGGGCCCGTTCATCCAAAACCCTCCTGCATCATCGGTTTGGGTCGCAAAACTATAGGTTCCACTGACGGGTATATAAAGGTAGCCAAACCAAAGTGCACTCATCCCCTGAGAGCCATTATTGCCAGATTTATTAAACAAATAGGAGCCCCAATTAGGGTATGTAGTTACGGGCGTGGTACTAGTATCGCTTCCAACTCCATTCCAGTATTCCAATGACTGGTACGTGTAATTGGCTTTACACGCATTAGTAGCGTAAACACAGCCGTTATAATATTGACCTGTAAGGCCAATTGTAAACGGCGGCCCAGTGACAGAATTGCCGTCATTAAATCTACTGCTAGCATAATGGACCCTTAGCTTTGATGAACTCAGTGGGCTACCGCTGGCGCCGGTTAATATTATTGAAGCCACCCCCTCACTGAAGGTTCCCACATTACTGCGTGAGTATTTTAGCGTAAAAGAAGTCCAAACCCCTGATGTCACGGTTACGCAACGGAAGTTAGTTCCGGAGGTCGATTGAGTTGAAGTGCTTAGAGTGGCCGTGCCACCTCCAGAAGGACTGACACACAATTGAGTAACCCCAGCATCAGCATAGAAGTCCCCTGTCCACCGCACCGAATCATTTTGGCTAAAGCGCTGGCCAGTCCGTTTCCTCAAGGTGGGCAGAAAATTGTTGTAAGACGACTCCCCATTACCCAAGGAAGCACCGACATTAGTATCAATCACCCGAGTCTGAGCTGACCCGGAAAAACCGCTGCCCCGGAAGTACTCCCCTTCCAGGCCGCAGACGTAGCCCAAAGAAGTCGAGCCTGAAGAAGAGCAGGAATTATTTTGATTCTTATTGATAGTCAGTGTGTTTGACCTGGGACTAGCCGCGCTGTTACCGCTATATGAGTAGGCGTAAAAGGTGTGAGCGCTATTGTCCGGGAAGGTGTAGCGAATCGCGGTCGATAGTGATGGACCACCGGACGAAGCCGGGCCACCCTGATACTTAGCTCCGTCAACCCATAGCTCCCAGGCGTCACCTTGACTAGTAATCTTAATGTCTACGTAGGTACTGTTGGTAGTGCTGCCGCCGATCAGAGTGTTATTGGAATCATAGGCTGCAATTGTCGGCTGAGCCGGGGGCTGATTACGACAAAGCCCAACGGCATTACCATCCGGCCGTTCATAAGAGGCTCCTCCAGAGCATGGGCTGCCCGGTGAACCATCGGCTGCCAGATTAGACAATTGGTCGGCGGTATCACTGGTGGTTGAATCGCAAACTCCGGATGCCGTGGCTACCTCGGTTGCCCCGATCGGCGCCACATACAGCGACTCAGGCTGACGAGTAAAAACCACTGAACGCGACTGCGCTCCATTGTAGACCATGCCATTTTCTATAGTGGTGTCAACCTCATTGCATTTAGCTAGCCCCGTCACAATTCCATCCTGCCTAGTGCCAACCAATGTCCAGGTTTTCATTAGTTTATTGTCTGGCGCGCTAGGTGAAAACTGCACTACCTTACCAAAAATTACCGTGCTGGTTTGCCCGGTGGCCGAACTCTGATTACTACTAATCGCCTGGACTGCCTCGTTTTGCACCTGGCGCAGCTGGTTTTTGACACCATCCACCGCTCCTTTAAAGGCAGCGTCCTGCCTGAGAGCTCCTTGCCCCACCAGGGCCGCTGCAGTGGCCAGCGCGATAATACCGAGCACTATAACAAGCTCGACGAGTGTAAACCCTCGACTCTGGCGCAACCATCTCATGTTGCCCAAATTATAGCATAAGCAATATGCCTACAACAGGTTTAAGCCGCTGATATTCAAATACCAATGAATAATTGGCGTGCCGTACAAATATGCCACCAATGTCCCT
This sequence comes from Saccharimonadales bacterium (SeqCode), assembly GCA_035479795.1. Taxonomy (GTDB): domain Bacteria; phylum Patescibacteriota; class Saccharimonadia; order UBA4664; family SCTI01; genus DATIII01. The sequence goes on along the minus strand of DATIII010000004.1, from coordinate 855 downwards.
CCAATCAGGAAGGGTCCGAACGGTATGAAGTCTTTGCGGGTTTTCCGCCCTAGCAGGATTAATAGCCCGCCAACCAGGGCTGCGGTACAGAACGCCAGCAGCATGGCCAGGGCCGTCTTCTGCAAGCCCAGCAGAAGCCCCATGACAAATGCCAACTTGATATCCCCTCCCCCCATCCATTTACCCCGAGAAACCGCGGCAATGGCATAGAAGGCGCCACCAAAGGCTAGCGCAGCCAAAAAGGGGTGCCAAATTGAGCTGATATGCCGGAAGACTAGGGTTTCGGCCAGTAAAATGGCTGTGGCTGGAATAATTACTGGGATTAGGATCTTGTCGGGCAATAAGTACCAGCGCAGATCGTAAACAGCCAATACCACCAGACTGCCAATGATGTAAAACCACATTGCCAGCACCAAATAGTCAGCCAAGGAGAATAATGGCTGTGTTAAATAAGCACCCAGGAACAAGCCGGCCGTTATCAGCTCGACAATTGGGTATTGGATTGAAATCGCCTTACCACAGTGCTTGCAGCGGCCTCGCTGGATTAACCAGCTGAAGACGGGCACCAGCTCACTAGCCGACAATTCGTGGCCACAATGCGGGCAGGCCGATCGTCCTCTCTTATAATCCCGGCCAGCATGCATACGCAAAACCACTACATTAAGGAAACTGCCCACTACCAAGCCAAAAATAGCTACGAGAATGATATCCATGTCCGCAGTATAACAAAAACCGCCCGGGAAGGGGCGGAGTTTGTCTAGGACGTAGAGTGTATTACTGACCGGTTGCGTTAAAGGTGTCCTTGCTTTCGAGATCGTAGCAGACCTTCCAAGTACGCCCGGCAATTTGGACAGT
>DATIII010000003.1:0-55149 GCA_035479795.1 Saccharimonadales bacterium (SeqCode) | reverse complement strand
ACGCAGGTCACTCTTACGTTGCGAGTCACGGGCTCGCTGTGGGCCACTGGCCAGGTTAGGGATGATCAGGACCGCCAAGATACCGATAATGACGACCACGATCAGCAGTTCCAACAGGGTGAAACCGGATTGCTTCTTTAAGAGTCTACTCATGTGAGTGCTCACCTCCTAATATTTTTATAATTTAAAAAATGTGACAACAAAGCATGAATGCTTTAGTTGAGGTAATTGTACGTGCTTATGCTTAAAACTGTCAAGTAAAAGCCCGGGATGCGAATCAGACAGCGTTGTTGAGGGCCGCCAGCGGGCCGAAGACCGAGATGACAATAAAGCCCACCATGCCGCCCAGCACGATGATAAGTACCGGCTCGATGATCGATGTAATACCGGCGATCACAGCGTCGACTTCCTTTTCATAGAAGTCGGCCAACTTAGTTAGGATAGAGTCAAGCTGGCCGGTTTCCTCGCCCACAGCAATCATCTGGCTGACTATCGGAGGAAAGACTTTAAACTTTTTTAGGGGTTCCGAGATGGTCTTGCCTGCCTTTACGTCTTTGCCAATCTCGCCCAGAGCGTGTTTGAAAACATTGTTATTAAGGGCCGTGGATGTGGCGTTGAGAGCGTCAAGCACCGAAATACCTGAGGCCATAAGTGAGCCAAAGGTGCGAGCAAACCGAGCTACATTCATTTTAACCACAATTGGGCCGGCGATCGGCGCGTGGGTCAGGAAGGTGTCAAAGCCTTTTTTCCCAGTTGGAGTTTTAATAAAGCGGTAGAAAACATAGCCAGCTCCTCCTACACCCAGAGCAATAAATATGCCAAAGTGGGTCAGCGCACCTGAGATGGAGAGCATTAGCTTGGTATACCAAGGCAGGCTACTGCCTAGGCCTTCAAAGATAACTGCCAGTTTTGGCACGATCACCGTCATTAAAAAAATAAAGGCGGCCACTGTCACCGTCGTAATCACGGCGGGGTAGATCATAGCGCTTTTAACCTTACCAACGATTTCGGCGTCCTTTTCCTGCTGGACGGCTAGTCGTTCCAGCACTTCATCTAAAAGCCCACCGGCTTCGCCGGCTTTGACCATATTGATATAAATTGGCGAAAAGATGCGGGGGTGCTCAGCCAGGGCCGCGCTGAGGGTTGAGCCACCCTCCACTCGCTTGCCGGCATCGGCCAGGGCGCTCTTTAAAGGCTTTGAAGTGGCTTGCTCGCGCAGGATTGAAAGGGATTGAGTGATTGGTACGCCGGCATTGACCATGGTGGCGAACTGGCGTGAAAAAATAACTTTATCGGTCAGCTTGACCTTGCCACCCAGGTGAAAGTTTCCGAGTTTCAGTCCCGTACTGGGTTTATCACTACTATCCTTGACGAGTATAGGGCTCAGGCCTTTTTCCTGTAGACTGGCTACGGCTGCAGATTTATCCATGCCAGAAACATTGCCTTTGATGACCTGGCCCGACTTATCCTTGGCGGTGTAACTAAAACTTGGCAATTAAAATTTCCCCGATTTGGCGCCTATCTTCGTTAAAGACTCCAGTCCGCACTTGTCGTAGTCTATCTACGCCTCGCTTGCGGGCTTCGTCTTTGCCTTGATATGCATCCAAACTGTCAAATTTTACGATCATTCCCTAGTGACTCTCATAATTTCTTCAATCGTAGTAAAGCCTTCTAGACACTTCAAAAAGCCGTCCTGTTGCATGGTCAGCATGCCGTTTTTGATGGCTTGGTTTTGCAATTCTTCGCTGGTAGCATGCGAAACGATCATTTTTTGAATGTCTTCGGCTACTTCCAGAACCTCGTAGATGCCCATCCGACCCTGATAGGCGCCGCCGCCACAGTGCTCGCATCCCTCGCCGGCCTTATAAAGCGCAAACTCTCCGCTTTTTAGGGTTCGTAATTTAGGTTCTTTGATAGACACTTCCTGCTTAATCGTCTTGGTTTTGGCGGCGGATTCAGCATCCTTGGCACTGCGCTCAACAATATTAGGGTCTTTGGAGATTTTATCGAGAATACTCTTTTCCGCCTCAATTTCATGCAGGGGTTGAATTACTTTTTTCTTTGCTTTACCGCTCGCCTTAGCCTCTTCTTTATCGTCTTCGGGTGCCTTTTTGGCACTATCCTGGATTTCCTTGAGATGTTTCATAGCAGTTGCAACATCGAAGTCGCGCTTGATATCCTCCAGAGCCGCACCTTCAGGAATGTAGGGAACGCGACAAGACTGGCAGAGCTTGCGGACCAAACGCTGGCCAATGACCGTGTTGACCGTGGAGGCAATGAGAAATGGTTCGATACCCATTTCGAGTAGGCGCGGCAGGCAGGTGGCGGCGTTGTTGGTGTGAAGGGTGGACAGCACGACGTGACCAGTCAGGGCGGCTTGGACGGCCAGATCGGCAGTCTCACCATCGCGAATCTCGCCGACCATTATCACATTCGGATCCTGCCGCAGTAAGGCGCGCAGACCAGAGGCAAAGGTCATGCCGGCTTTAGGATTTACTTGAGTCTGATTGACTCCCGATACACGGTATTCCACCGGGTCTTCGACGGTTGAGATGTTAACGCCGGGGGTGTTTAAAATGCTCAGTACACTATAAAGCGTGGTTGATTTACCCGATCCAGTTGGTCCGGTAACCAATACCATGCCATGTGGCTTCTTAATACCACGATTGATGCGGTCGAGTGCGCCGCCGGTAAAGCCTAATTCTTCGAGAGTTAGAGCCCGGGCGGATTCATCAAGGATACGCATAACCACCTTTTCGCCTTCCATGACGGGGAGAGTTGAGACGCGCAGGGCAACCGTTTTTGACCCGACCGAGAATTTAAAACGTCCGTCTTGGGGCACCCGGTGCTCGTCAATCTTAAGGTTGGAAAGAATCTTAATACGACTCACAACCGCCGGCAGAATGGGTTTGGGGAGGGTCATCATTTCGCGAAGTACGCCGTCAATGCGGAAGCGGACTTGCACCAAGTTTTCGCGTGGCTCGATATGGATATCCGAAGCCCGCGATTTCACAGCATATTCAAGTACGATGTTAACCGTTTTGGCAATCGGCGCATCTTCGGCCAGATCCTTGGCACTGACCTGTTGCTGTTCTGATTCTTCCTCGGCCGATGAATCTTTAATTGCCTTGGTTATTTCGGACGAGATATTGCCTTTATACTGGTCGATTACCGCCATGATGTCGGGGCCGGAAGCCAGGAAAATCTTAATATCTTGGCCGATTTGCTTGGCAATGAAGTCGGCTGCCTGGAAGTCCTCTGGATCGGCCATGGCCAGCTGTAGTTCGGTACCTTCTTTGCCAAACAACACGGCTTGATACTTGCGGGCAATCCGTTCGGGGATCTTCATCAGGAGGTCGCGCGGAATTTTGACTTCCTTCAGCTTAATAAATGGAACATCGATGCTCTTGGCATAAAGCTTGTGCAGCTCGTCTTCGGTAATTAGCTTGCGTTTGATAATTTCCTGCAGCAAAGGCTGGCCGGTCTGCTCGTGAACAGTTTCGGCTTCCTTTAGAGCTTCGGGCTTAACCTTGCCGCTCTTGGTTAACAGGTTATTTAGTTCGCTATCAGATATGCGCACGCTGGCAATTCACCTCACGGATTTCTTAAAATTATAGCATAAGCTTTTCATGAATTTAGAATCTAGAATTTAGGATTCAGGATTCAGAATTCAGGTTTCAAAATCCTCCCGGTATTTGAGCTCATAAAGATTCTTCGCTGCGCTCGATGATGACAGAGTGAGATCCTGAAACGAGTTCAGGATGGCTGGAGTCTCCTATTTGACTTTCGGTTTTTGTTCGCTATTATGGATTCAGGCGGTTATCAAACAAAAGCCTTGACCCGGCGGGGTTTGTCTCTAAAAATTAGAAAGCAATTTTTAAACGTGATGAGGGTTCACTGTAAAGGGGCCCTCTTTGTTTAAGCGATTAATATTTTCAGCATTATTTAGTCTGCTACCGTTGGCCACCTTGGCCGACTCAGCCGGCGGCAACCTAGTAATCAGCGAGGTGCAGACCGGTACGTCAGCTAGCGCCAGCCAGGAGTTTGTTGAGCTATATAACCCAACGGCCGCAGACATATCTTTGGCGGGCTGGACGATCGAGTATAAGTCGGCCACTGGGGACGACACAGCCTGGACTAAACGAGGGACGCTCGATGGGACTATCAAGTCCTATGGCTTTTATTTGGCCGCCCCGAAGTCATATCTGTCCAATGCCGATGCCGATTGGTCGCCCACGTTGGCCTCGACTGGTGGCAATATTCGGATCGAAGACGCTAACGGAGCGGTAGTTGATCAACTGGGTTATGGTGCCGCGGCAAACGCCGCTGAAACGGCTCCGGCTTCGGCTCCGGTGGCTGGGCAGAGTTTGGAGCGCTTGCCAGGCAGGTTGGTTGAGGAGGGCGGTAACGCTACCGACACAAACGATAACTCCTGTGACTTTATTGTTCGTACCACCCCCTTACCACAAAATACGGCTTCGGAGACTGAGGTGCCGCAGGTGGATACAGGCGACCCCAATCCCGCCGGCGAAACCGCGGAGGATCAGGTTGTAACTCCAGCTTACTTACCGGTGGAGATTAGCGAGCTTTTTATCGATCCAGCCGCCCCCTTAACCGATGCCCACGACGAATATATTGAGCTGCACAATAGTAATAATGTGCCGGTGGACCTGACCGATTATGTCCTAAAAGCCGGCAGCTCGTTTCATGACTACTTTGTGCTGCCGAATATTACCCTGGCGCCCGATGCTTATTTAGCGCTGTATTCTGATCAAACCCACATAAGTCTGACGAACTCGGGAGGTGCCGCCGAACTCCTCGATCCCTTGGGCAATGTAGTGGCGGTTACCGAGGGCTACGGAGACGCGCCCACCGGACAAGCCTGGGGCAAGTTCGCAGGCGGCTGGCAGTGGACATTGCAAAACACGCCCGGTGAGGTCAATATTCTCCTGGCGCCAGTCGTGGTTTCGGCTAAGACTTCGAGCGCCAAAACTACGACCGCGCACAAGGCTGCCGCCAAGGCAGCCAAGCCGAAGGCGGTCAAAAAGTCGGCCATAGACAAGCATAAAACCGCCAAAGCCAAAGTGGCCGGAGTTAGTACTCCTAAGGTTTCTCCAGCTACCATCCATGCCTCGGCTTGGTTGATTGCTGGGCTGGCAGTCCTTACTATTGCCTATGCAAGCTATGAATTCCGCTATGACATTCGAAACTTCTACTATCGGTTCCGCGGCCACAAAAGATCTAGGTCGTAGACTGGCTAGGCACCTTAAGGGTGGCGAGGTGGTTGAGCTTGTTAGCGACCTCGGCGGTGGCAAGACCACGCTGGCCAAAGGCCTAGTGGCAGGTCTTGGCTATGATGGCGACGTGCCCAGCCCAACCTTTACGGTTAGTCGGGTATATCCCGTGCGAGACGGGCTTGAGGTCCATCACTTTGATTTTTATCGGCTCGGGACGCATGACATTGTCAGCGACCAGCTGACTGAAGTTATGGGTGACCCCAAGGCTATAACCGTTATTGAGTGGGCTGAGCATGGCGCGGGTCAGCTTCCGGATGGGCGAATCTCGATCGATATTGTGCCAGGTAAGCAGGAAGACGAGCGACTAATCAAGTTAAGCGGTCCCGAAAAACTAATCGATGAGTTGAAACATGATATTAACGATTAGGACCGATACCGCCACAGCCCGATTGGCGCTATTTAAAGAGGGCAAGCTAGTCGCCGAAAAAGAGTGGGAGGCAGGTCGTCAGCTGGCGGAGCAGCTGCTTGAAGTAATCAAGGAGTTTTGTAAACAGCACGATACGGCAATCGAGAAATTGGATGGGCTGGTAGTCTTCCGTGGGCCCGGATCATTTACAGGTTTGCGGATTGGCGCAACGGTTGCCAACACCATCGCCTACGCGCTGAAAATCCCAATTGTGGGAGCGCTTGGTGAGAACTGGGAGATGGATGGGATTAGTCGATTGGCGGCTGGTGAAACCGACGTTCAAGTCATTCCAGAATACGGGGCGTTGCCCAACATCACTAAACCTCGAAAATAAGCGTTGACTACTAAGCATTTTGGGGGCTAAAGTAGGCATACGAAAGTTAATATAAACGTGCCTTTGGATGACACGCTCGCGGCACGTCTGATACCCGATACAATCAAGTTTCTACAGATCCGGTTGAAGATCCGCGGCTGCTATAGTCCGCCAAAGGCCTGAAGTGAAAAGAGGCATTATGGAAGGAGTTTTTTTGGTTGCCATGCTCGCCGTGGGGGCAGCAGGGGGCTATGGTGCTAGCGTGGTAAATTCGCGCCGCAAGGTGGGTACGGCCGAAGCCAAGGCCACTAAAGTCTTAGAAGAGGCAAATCGCAAAGCCCAGGAAGCAACTCTGGCGGCTAAAGAGCAGGCGCTGAAAATCGCCGAAGACAGTAAGAAAGAAGAAGGCGAGCGGCGGGCTAAGTTGGATGAAACCGAGAGTCGTCTGGGCCAACGTGAATCAACGCTTGATCGTAAGCTAGATGAGTTAGACAAGCGGGCTGAGAGCCTGCGCAAATCGGAAGTAAGCCTTGATGAGCTCAAAGACGACATTCGCAAAATTCGCGAAAAACAGCAGGCTAATCTGGAAAAGATTGCCAAGCTGACTCAAGACGAGGCGCGCGAAAAGTTAATGCAAATGGTGGAGCGTGACGTTAAAGAAGACGTTATTAAGCTCATCGAAAAACTCGAAAGTGAGGCCAAGGAAGAGGCTGATGAAAAGTCACGCATGGTTCTACTGACCGCCATGGAGCGGATGGCTTCCGATCAAACTGCCGAGCGAACCATCACCACCGTTGAGCTGCCTAGTGATGAGCTGAAAGGTCGGGTTATCGGCAAAGAAGGCCGCAACATTCAGGCTTTAGAGCGTCTGACTGGCGTAGATGTCTTGGTGGACGATACCCCCGGGGTGATTGTGCTTTCGAGCTTTGATCCGATTCGCCGGCAAGTGGCTCGTGTGGCACTCGAAAAGCTGCTGGCCGATGGCCGGATTCACCCGGCGCGGATTGAAGAAGTTGTCGATAAGGCCCAGAAAGAAGTCGACAAAATGGTGAAAGAGGCCGGTGAACAAGCAGTTAAGGAAGCTGGGGTGGTGGCTCTGCACCCCGAGCTCGTAAAACTCCTTGGGCAGCTGCGATTCCGTACATCTTATAGCCAGAACGTGCTGAAGCACTCGGTGGAAATGGCGAACTTGGCCGGTATGATTGCATCCGAAATTGGGGCCGATGTGCGGGTTTCGAAAACCGCGGCGTTGTTGCACGACTTAGGTAAGGCGGTGACTCATGAGATTGAGGGCCAGCATCATCACATTTCGCGCGACCTAGCTGCTAAATACGGTTTGCCCGAAGACATTCAGCACGCCATTGTGGCCCACCACGATGACATTGAAGCAACCACTCCCGAGGCGGTGATTGTCCGCGTGGTGGATTCATTGAGTGGCGGGCGCCCTGGAGCTCGTGGTGATACGTTTGAAAACTATGTGAAGCGCATGACCGAGCTGGAGAACCTGGCTAACACTTTTCCCGGCGTGGCCAAGACCTTTGCCGTGGCGGCCGGCCGCGAGATCCGGGTGATTGTTACTCCAGAGGAGATCGATGACCTCTCGGCAATTAAGTTGGCACGCGATATTGCGACTAAGATTGAAGCCACGTTGAAGTATCCGGGTGTGATTAAGGTTAACGTCATCCGCGAAACCCGCGCCCTAGAATATGCTAAATAAATGAAGCCAGTCATTGTTTGCTCCCATGGCTTTGGTGTTAGGGCCGATGATCGAGGATTATTTACAGATATCCAAAAAGGTTTGGGTGAAACCGCGGAAGTCGTCATGTTTGATTATTACGACTTTGACGATGAGTCGAATGAGCTAATTGTTAAGCCTTTCAGAGAGCAGGAGAAAATCCTGGAACACCAGGTTGACAAGGTTAAGCTAGACTTTCCGGGAGCGCCAATTATCGTCGTAGGCCACTCGCAGGGATGCGTTATCGCCGCCATGGCTGATGTTCGGGTTAAAAAAATGATCATGCTGACTCCAGCTGTAAATTTTAACCTGGAACGGCTACGCCAAAACTTTGCTGATCGGGAGGGCACGATTATCGATCTCGATGGAATAACCCGGCTCGCTCGCCGTGATGGGTCAATGACGTTTGTACCTTCTGAATATTGGCCCGAGTTTAATTCAGTTGATCCTATACATAAATATATGCGTCTCGAAGACGAGACAGAATTGGTAATTGTGAGGGCGACGGAAGACGAGGTACTTGGTATGACAGAGTTTCCGGAACTGAACAATACCCGTATCATCGATATCAAAGGCGACCATAACTTATCTGGTGATGCTCGCGCCGAAGTAGTCGACGTTATCAAGAAGGAAATTAAATGAAAATTCTTTATGTGGGCGACATTACTGGAAAACTTGGACGCAAAACTGCGGCCGAGGTTTTACCTGGTTTGATTGCGGAAGAAAAGATAGATTTTGTGATTGCCCAGGGCGAAAACGTCAGCCATGGTAAGGGGCTCTCGAACAAACATCTGGCGGAACTAGAAAAAGCCGGAGTCGATTTCTTTTCTGGTGGCAATCACTCAATTGTTCGGACCGAAAGCTTTGACGCGCCCAATGTGATCAGGCCGGCCAACCTGAAAGGTGCTCCGGGCAAGGGATGGGCGCTGGCGGACACACCGTTTGGTAAAATTCTGATTGTCAGCCTGGAAGGCAAGGTCGTCGGCATGGGTGCCGATAAAGACATCGATAACCCATTGATGACAGCAGATGCTATATTGGACGAAACTAAAAAAAGCGACACAGTCGCAAAAATTATCAACTTCCATGGTGATTATTCCAGCGAAAAGGTGGTTATTGGTCAGTATTTGGACGGTCGCGCTACGGCCGTGATTGGGGATCACTGGCATGTTCCGACGGCCGACGCTCAGGTGCTACCTGGCGGAACGGCTCACATTACTGATGTTGGCATGGTAGGGGCTTTGGATTCGTCTCTAGGTGTTAAAACCGAAGTGATTGCCAAGCGCTGGCTAACTGATGAGCCTAGTCGAAATGAAATGGAGGACTCGGGTCGGCGACAATTTAACGCCGTCCTGATTGATGTTGATACTTCCACCGGTAAAGCTCGTGGTATTCGTCACATTCGACAAATCTTAAGCTAAAAAACCATGACTTTTCAGCTTGGTAAAGGGCAAATCATTTGCTAAACTTTTTATCAAAGGCAGCGGAGGGCTATGGCCATGACCAAGCAAAAATTGATTGAAACACTTTCCCGTGAGACGCATTTAAGCAAGCGTGAAGTCGAAAATGTGTTGATTAAACTAACGGGTATTGTTGGCTATACGATAAAAAAGGGCGAAAAGGTTTCGATAACCGGCTTTGGCACCTTTGACCTGGGCAAACGGGCGGCTCGGCGCGGTGTAAATCCGCAAACTGGGGCGGAAATTCACATACCTGAAATGCCCATGCCACGTTTTCGAGCTGGCAAGCGACTCAAAGAAGTCGTCCGCTAATATCCCACTGCCTGTAGGCAACCTACCGCAGGCGGCGTCAGTGAGAACTACCCGGCTGTCATCTCGAGCGTGTCGAGAGATCTTTTGGCCGAATCAAAGGCTTTTTGCAGGGGCTCACTTTCCAGCTTTACCATCGGCATCATGGCCTGCATAACGGCTTTCTTTTGAGCCACATTGCCTTTGGTCATTAACTGCCCAAGCAGCTTTGGAATTATCTGCCAAGTGGTACCAAATTTATCAGTAATCCAGCCGCATTGCTGGGTTTTGCCGCCATCTAGTAACCTGGCCCAAACCTTGTCTAAACCATCTTGATCATCAAATTCGACTACAAAGGAGACGTTGCCGCCGGGTTTAAAGACAGGTCCGCCGTCGAGGCATTGGAACTCCATGCCGTTTAGCTGAAACACGCCAGTTAATACCTTGCCTTCGAGTTCCTTTTCACCAGGAATCCCTTGCTTGCCTGCATATCTTTCGATGTGGGAAATTTTTGAGTTTGGGAATGTTTCTACGTAATAATTCATGGCTTCTTCGGCTTGGTTTTCGAACCAAATAAACGGTTTAATCGGATCCATCATTTCTCCTTATAATTACGCCAAGATTTTACCACGGAGTACCCAGCAACCGCGAGTTCGTAGTCCGCGACCCAGATGGCTACAAACTGGCTATTTTTAAACGAAACAAGAAACGCAACCCGGCCGAATAATATACACATTAGTTTGCGCATTGATATATAGTAAAACTATCGGTGGCATAACTTCTTTATTTCTCGGAGTAATTCAGATATAATTGCGAGGTTCTACGCCGGGGTGTGGCGCAGTTGGCTAGCGCGCCTGCTTTGGGAGCAGGAGGTCGAAGGTTCGAGTCCTTTCACCCCGACCAAGAATGCGGGCATCGTATAGTGGCTATTATGTCAGCCTTCCAAGCTGAAGACGCGGGTTCAATTCCCGCTGCCCGCTCCATTGGCCCCTGTAGCTCAGCTGGATAGAGCAGAGGACTTCTAAGCCTAAGGTCGTAGGTTCGAATCCTACCGGGGGCACCAGGAAATGCGGCTGACTCGAAGTCGGACGTATTTCCTGGCCACCAGGCCGGATGAGAGCCGTAAATTGCGCAAGCAATTTGGTTCGGTGCATGAGGCGGAGAAAAATGTGTTTGCATATTTTTCGACAAAGAAGGAGGTGGCGGGAGCCACAATACTACCAGGGGCACCATTGAAAACTTGGCGAGATTAGCTCAGTTGGTTAGAGCGCCGGTTTGTGGTACCGGAGGTCGTGGGTTCAAGCCCCATATCTCGCCCCATAGTACTTATGCTTAAACGGTCGAGAGGCCGTTTTTGTTATGATGTAGGTATGAAAGTTCATATTGTGAGTGCCTTTACTCGGACTTCCGGTGGCGGCAATCCGGCGGGAGTAGTACTTGACGCTTCCAACCTTACAGCGGCACAAATGCAACTCATTGCCCACACGGTTGGTGCGTCAGAAACGGCTTTTGTTTTACCGAGCGAGAGCATGGACTACAATTTCCGCTATTTTACCCCTACTCAAGAAATCGCTCTTTGTGGGCACGCCACAATCGCCTCCTGGGTTCTTTTGACTCAGCAAAACTCAGGTATTGCCGGAATTTATAAGATTAAAACTTTAGCAGGACAAATCGGTATCGAAGTCGACAATGACGGCAAGGTTTTTATGGAGCAGCCAGAGCAAGCTTTCAAAAAATTGGTTAGTAAGGCAGAGGTAACTGAGGTCATTGGCGTAAAAGATACCGAAATATTCGATAACCTTCCTCTCCAAATAGTTAATAATCAACTTCTTGTACCCATGACTTCAACAGAAGCACTCAATAATTTAGCTCCTGATAAAAAAAGTTTGGTTAAAACTAGTTCAAAACACGATTTTTTTGGGTTTCATTGCTTCGTTCTTTCCAAAAATGACATTCTGGCAGAAGTACGCAACTTTTGTCCCCGTGTCGGCATTTATGAAGACGCTGCGACTGGAACGGCTGCAGGGTCTTTTTTAGAGTATTTGCGACATTACGAAGCATTGCCGCGACGAGATGTTTATAGAATATCGCAAGGAAAAGCCATGGGCAGACCTTCCGAGATATACGGCAAATTTAAGAATGGTAGGTGCTGGATAGGCGGTTATGCAGTGGTCCAAAGAGAGCTCAGTATTGATTTGTAGGCTCTAAAACCTAGGGATATAAACCAAGTCCTCCAAATTTACGAATATTCTTCTAATGTCGCTCACCACACGGCCCCAGTAATTATTTGAGAAGAAATGTGACATTCCAGGCTTATATCGACAATATCAAAGCCAAAACCGGGAGGACGCCCGAGGGGCTGCGCGATTTGGCGCAGTCGGCTGGGGTTTATCACCCGGATATGAAGGCTGGTGAGCTGGTTGATTGGCTAAAGCAGGAATTTGACTTGGGACACGGCCATTCCATGGCGATTTGGGCGGTGTTCAAGAGCGAGGGGTGGGTTAATAAGAAATGATCACCATCAGAGTCTCTATTCGCCAGGCAATCGGCAAGGACGTGGGGGACGAAGTGACCGTTGTGATTGAGGAGCGGCTCTAGCGGCGGGCTAACAAGGCCATGGCGATAAAGCCAACGCCCAAGCCAATCAGCGTTCCCGGCGCAATTAGGCTGGGATTAACGGCCCAGCCAATGCCGGCTCCGGCCACAATACACCCAATAAAGGCGATCCCGCCATCGTTATAATCTTCTTTCTTAGCCATCACTAAATCCTCTTATGCTTAAATTGTGCCGGATTTTAGTAAGACTGGCAAACCTCCTCGGTCGCAATTGCATTTCTAATCTGTCATAATGGTTATGGTAAAGCCACTTAAGACATGACCAAATCCAGCCGGCACATTCATCATATTCACCGGCACCCAGGCTACAGCTACCCGGTTCATTTGCACCAACGCTTGTATAGCTTGGTGCTTGTACCCTTGCTAACAATTGGGTTGGCGGCTGTGGTTTTCAGCGGCGTCGGCAGTGTTGGCCACATCTCGGTATTCTCGTTGCTTGGTGCGCTGACTTTGAGTGTTATCAGACTGACGGTTGCCTTTGGATTTGCGCTGGTTCTTTCTCTACCGCTGGCATTATGGATTAATAAAAGTCCAACGACCGAGCGCATATTGTTGCCAACCTTCGATATTCTGCAGTCAGTACCCGTGCTAGCGTTTTTCCCAGTAGTCATCGTCTTCTTTGTTAAATTTCAATTTCTAGAAGGTGCAGCGGTGTTTATAGTCTTTATTAACATGCTCTGGAACCTGGTATTTAGTCTCGTCGGGGGCCTGCGGCTGATTCCGGGAGACATCAAATCGGCGGCGCAGGTATTTGGTATTAACCGCCTAGCCTACTTCCGACGGGTTCTGATCCCATCGGTTTTTCCTTATCTGGTAACCGGATCGCTGCTAGCCTGGGCCGAAGGCTGGAATATGCTGATTGTGGCAGAAGTCTTGCACACCTATCTGCCTGGCAGCTCCAGCTCTTCTGACCTCTTCGGCATTGGTAGTTTGATGGTACATGCGGCCTCCAGTGGCCAGAGCGGAGTCTTTATAGCAGCCATTATTACGATGATTATTGCTATCGCGCTAATGAACTTTTTCATCTGGCAGAAGCTTTTACATTACGCAGAAAGATACCGTTTTGAATAAAGTAATCCAGCTTCAAGACGTGGCCAAAACCTACCCAGGGACCGATCACCCGGCGCTAAACGAAATAAACTTCACCGGTTTTGAGGGTGAGTTTATCGTGCTGGTTGGCCCCTCAGGTTGTGGCAAATCGACCCTGATTAAGCTCGTGGCTGGTCTGGAAACCGAGAGCGCGGGGGTGGTTATGCGACCCAAAAATGTTTCCATGGTTTTTCAATCTGGAGCACTCTTCCCCTGGTTGACCGTCTCCGAAAATGTCGAAATTGTCCTGGCGGCCAAGGGCGCTAGCTTGGCCCAGCGCCGTCGCAAGACCCGCCTGTATCTGGAAATGACCGGCTTAAGCGACTATGCCGCCAAACGTCCGCGGGAACTTTCTGGCGGTCAGCGGCAAAGAGTGGGGATTGCGCGGGCTCTGGCAGTTGACCCTCAGGTTCTTGTTCTAGACGAGCCATTTGCCGCCCTCGATATTGCTACTACCGAACACTTGCATAAGGATTTGTTAAAGATTTGGAAAGAAACCAAACAAACTATTCTGATGGTGTCGCATTCGGTGGAGGAAGCGGTAACCTTGGCTGACCGAGTGGTCCTAATGAGCGCCGGACATATTGTGAAACAGTATGAGCTGAGTGAGCTGAAGCGGCCCCGGCGAGAACAAGCTGAGCGGTTTATTCGGGATGTTCAAGAGATCCGCAAAGATTTGCTAGTGGCATCGGAGTAGTGGGGTGGCGAGGTGAGTAATACGCAGTGGTGGCAAACCGGAATTATTTATCAAATCTATGTGAGGTCATTTTGCGACTCTAACGGTGATGGCATCGGCGATCTTCAGGGCGTAATCTCCAAACTGGATTATCTTAAAGACTTAGGTGTGGCCGGGATTTGGTTGTCGCCCATTACGGTTTCGGCCAACGCCGACTGGGGCTACGATGTGGTTGATTATTACAGCATTGATCCACACTTGGGCAGTATGGCCGACTTTGATCAATTAATCGCCGAAACCGCTAAGCGTGGTATCAAAGTTCTGATCGACATGGTGCCCAACCATACCAGCATCCATCATCCCTGGTTTCAAAGTGCGCTGATTGGCCGCGATAGTGAATACCGCGACTATTACATTTGGGCTGACCCCAAACCTGGTGGCGGCCCTCCATCCAACTGGCGGTCGATGTTTGGGGGTAGTGCTTGGAGCTATCACCGCCCGACTCATCAGTACTTTTTACACAATTTCCTACCCGAACAGGCGGATCTAAACTGGCGCAACCCCATGGTCAAGGCCGAGTTCGATCGCATTTTTAAATTCTGGTTGGGCAAGGGCGTCTGTGGATTTCGGATTGATGTCTTTAACATGCTAATAAAAGACCAGCTGTTTCGTGATAATCCGGAGGCTAACAACGACGAAGGCTACGAGGTGAAACTATTGGGTCAGGAGCCGATTTATACCACCTCGCGCCCTGAGCTTCATCGAATTTTGCGACATTGGCGGCAAATTGTCGATAAAAACGGGCCTGGCCGACTACTGCTTGGTGAAACCACCATGGTCTACGACATGCATCAGTTGGCGGCGTTCTACGGCACCCATAACGAACTGGAGCTGGCGTTTAACTTCGCCTTTCTGCAATCCAAGTTTCGGGCTCGCGATTTGCGTCGGCTAGTTGAGGAGACCGAAGCCGTTATTAAGTCGCCTGATTGGCCGGTATGGACCGGTTCGAATCACGACCAGCCCCGCTTTCCCAGCCGTTGGGCGCGAGCCGATGAACGCAAAATTCGCTGCGGCCTACTTATGCTGCTGACTTTGCGGGGTACGCCGGTTCTGTACTATGGTGACGAGATCGGCATGGAAGATACTTTGGTAATGCCCTGGCGGCTGCAAGACTCAGTCGGTAAACGGTTATGGCCGCTCTACACCGGCCGCGATAAGGCTCGCACACCAATGCCATGGCAATCCGGCCCAGGAGCTGGTTTTACCAGTCCAGATACCAAGCCCTGGCTACCCATTGGCTGGGCGGCCCATCGCAATGTTGAGGCTCAGGCGGCCGGCAGTGATTCCACCCTGCGGTTTACTCGCGATGTGATTGCCTACCGCAACCAGACTGCCGACTTGCAAACCGGGGCCTATCAATCACTCCCTAGTCCAGGTCGCGTCTGGGCCTATCTGCGTGGATCGAAAACTGCCGTGTTCATTAACTTTTCTAATCTTAAAATAACCCTCGATGGCGTAGCCGGTCAGGTCCAATTGAGCACCATTCGGGGCGAAGAGGGGGCGCAGCTGCTAGGTGAATTAAAGCTGGCGCCATGGCACGGAGTGGTCGTTCACCTTGAGGGCCGCCCACCCAGCTACTGAGGTTCCAAGGCGGCTGGAACGGTTGTGGTAAAAAGCTAGTTAGAGTCTTTTAAAACTGCGTCAATTTCGGCGGCGACCTGCTTAGGGGTCAGCGCCGGTTTGGCTAGGTATTTAGAAACACCTAGCTCGCGGGCCTCACTAGCCAGCTCGCTGGTAGTCAGGTTGCTAAAGGCAATGATTTTGGTTTTAGCATCACGGTGTCGGACGCTAAAGATTTTCAAAAAGCTCAGGCCATCAGTTTGGGGCATCAGCATGTCGAGCAAGATGACATCGTACTCCTTCTTGCCCGTGTAGTCTAAGGCCTCATCGCCGTTGTTAGCTACATCGACAACGTGACCTTGCATGGCCAGGGCGGTTTTGTATATTTTTTGTAAACTGGCGTAATCTTCGACGACCAGGACTTTAGCCATTAGGGTTTCCTTTTAGGCAATTCTATCGTAAATATCGACCCCTCACCAGGGTATGAGACCACATCAATTTTACTATCGTGGATCGACATGATCTTCTTTACCAGATACAAACCCAACCCAGCTCCTTCAACTTGAGAGCTAGAATCGCTACCCACTCTCGAAAAGCGTTTGAACAGCTTGCGCTGGTCGCCCCGCGCGATGCCAATCCCATTGTCTTCAATCGTAATGACGATTTTATGCGTTAGCTCACGGAGGCCAATTTTAACGTTTCCGGTAGGCGTACCGTATTTCACAGCATTACTCACTAGATTGTCCATGGCCATGCGAAGAAGCTGCTCATCACATCGGTATATCACCGGACTTTCCGGAATATTTAAAATCAGGGTCTGCTTCCGCTTGGTGGACGTCAGTTTGTGCTCTTCGGCCAGGCTCACGATCATGGCGCGGAGGTCGACTTGCTCTGGATGGAAATTAAGCTGCTGAAGATCTAGGTGGGCTACATCCAGCATATTGCCGATGAGTCGTAACTCCATTTCATTCTCCTCGTAGGCTCGGTGGATAAAATCGCGTTGATCGGCGTTGAGCTTTCCCATATCGCCATCCTGGAGTAGGGATAGGAAGCCTTTGACAGCCGTAGCCGGCGTTCGCAGCTGGTGAGTGGCCAGTGAAACCATTTCGAGCTGTACCCGCTCTCCCTCTTCATTTCGCCGAAGATTACCAAGAAACTCGGCCACATAGGCCATAATCACAAAAACCAGGCCAAAGAAAATGATCTGTGAAGTGTAGGTATAGGGCCAGTCGCTTCGACCGCTGGCAATCTGGGTCAGCCACAACACCAGGGCGTAAAAGGCGGTGCTGGTGATAGCGGTAAAGTAAACCGCTGCGGCGTCAAGCAGTGCACTGGAGATGACAATCGGGATGCAATAGAGGATGACGGCTGGGCTGGCCGGCCCGTCAGTTATATAGGTGGCTACGCTAAATACGGCTAGATCAAAGGTAATCTGGAGCAGGGTCATAATTCGCAGAATCGATGCTGAATGGATGTATCGAACGGCTGCCCAGATTATGATGTTAACGGATACGATCAGGATGATTATATCTAGCGGCGTGCCGCGATTGATTTCAATATCACCACCGGACAGCTGGTAGCCAGTACCAATACCGATAAGGGCGGTTAAAACTGCCCAGCGCACGCGGACATGCAGCAGCAATCGTTTACGGATTTGCTCCGGATTATCGCGATTTAAAAACGGCGCTACCATATATGTATTATGCTAATGCTTGATCGCCTGAGTCAAACCCTTTACTTCAGCAGGGCTTCCACAATGCCAACCACTTTTTGGGGTGTTAGGCTGGATTTCTGGAGATAATCGGAGGCGCCTAGCCTTTTTACCTTTTCTTCACTCTTAGCCGGTACCAGGCTGTTGGTTAGGACAATAATTTTGGTATCAGGATGCTTGACCGGGCCTTGATAATCCACCAAAAAGTCTACACCGCCCATGTAGGGCATCAGCATATCGAGTAAAATGACGTCGAAGTGGTGGCTGTTGGCGACACCCAGGCCAGTTTTGCCTTCAGGCGCCACTGAAACCTCGTGCCCATTCGATTCAAACGCTATTTTGTAAGCCTCTGCGATCGTGTAATCATCGTCGATTATGAGTATTTTTGACATGCGGTTGCCACCTAGTTCTTATGTTAATCCTAACACGATAATGCTGTGATGATATAATTTGGGCAATGAAGGTCTTGATTGTCGAAGACGAGCCAAACATTAACCTGACCTACGCCTATGCCTTGGGTAAGCAAGGGTATGAGGTTACCTCGGCGGCAACTGCTGAGGAAGCATTGGAAAAGATTAAGCGAACCAAGCCCCAGGTAATCCTACTCGACATGCTGCTTCGGGGTACTTCCGGACTCGATATGCTTAAGGAACTTGAGCTAAAGAAATGGCTGCCGAAAACCAAGGTGATTGTCATAAGCAACTTTGATACCCCGAGGATTGTGGATGAGGCGGCCAAACTTGGGGTTGATCGTTATTTGGTAAAAGCCAAAATTAATCCTCAAGACCTCAGCCAGGTAATTGATGAACTCGGTGCCTAAAAAATACCCGCACCGGCTGCTGCTGTTCTCGTGAGCAGCTGGCAACGGCGAATTAGTTAGATATGAAAGCCAACGCCGCCTACCTGGCTACAGTTTTTGCCCTGATTGGTAATATTCCATATCTCGTGGATGCGTTTGCGAGAAGGGTTAAGCCCCATCCGTTTACCTGGCTAGTTTGGTCGATCGTGTCCGCCACCGTGCTTTTTGGCTCGCTGGCCAAAGGCGCGGGGATTGGAATACTGCCAATCGCCGCCTCTGAGGTCTTTACCTTTATTATCTTTATTTTCTCGCTCCAGTACGGCTTTAAGTATGTTAAGAAATCCGATGTCTATTTTTTGATTACTGCCCTACTTGGGTTGATTCCATGGGCGATCAGTCGGGACCCAACCGTCTCGGTTGTCATTGCAGTGTCTATTGATCTGATTGCCTTTGGGCCGACGCTTCGCAAAACTTATGATCGTCCGAAAAGCGAAAAGCCGATACTCTACGGATCGAACGTCATCCGTCACATTCTCATCTTATTTTCACTTCAGGCATACAATCTGGCCACCACCCTGCACTCTATTGCCATGATTGTGACTAATTCGGTCATGGTTATTTTAATAAACCGTAAAAAACTCCGACAAAATCATTAGGGTACCGACCTTGCGTTGTCTTCTCCCTGCTTGTACCATCGAAGCATAACCGACTCTCGTATGTTCATACCATATACCAATACTGAGCTATCTCTGCGCAAAGTCCTCCAAGTTATAATCCCCACCCCAAACCAATTCCTGGCGAGCTTCCTGCTTACCGTGGTTTTTCTCATTTATGCCTTTAATGCTTCGATTCAGTCTTTTCTTTTTAGCTTGGTTGGAATATCATCAGTCGAATTTAATCGTAGCTGGGCCGACTTACTGGCAAACCTCAGTAGTGTTCCTTATGCAGAGAAAATAATTCTAGTTTTGTTTTGGGCTGGAATTGGACTAGTGTTTTATCTTATCTATCTAAAAATCGTCAACGCATTTGCCGGCTCCGCCAATGACCTTTTGATGCAGTCCTCCTATATTAATAAGCCTTCTTTTAATCAGCGGCTTAGCTCACGAGTGGCTAGAACTGGTGGCGCATTGGTGATTGCAGCAGTTTTAGCTGTTCTCAGCAATCTGGCAATATCAGCTCTTCTGCCTCTAGTCAGCGGGGTCAATAACTACACTTTGGCCGCCGCGGCGGGTGGACTCATCGGCGTTTTGGGGCTTTGGGCTTACGCCTATTTTTTGATTCTCGGCTTTGCAGCCATCTTTTACTTACTCGAAGTTAGCTAATTTACGTTTGTGCCATAAGCAAGGTACTGCTTGATCCTTGCTCGCCTTAAAATACAGAACGCCCGCCAACCCCGAGGGCGGCGAGCGTCCTAGGGTTAGCGGGCGATGGTGTGGCCCTACGGAAGGGGTTGGGCCACATAGTCACCGAGTCCGGCTAGCTCCAGGTCCTCGATGATGTTGTAGAACTAGGACCCGGTGGCGTGCCAGCCCGTGCCTTCCTTGCGAACCAAGCCGTCAGTCGCGAGACCGGGGAGCACCCGGTACAGGTAGTTCTGCTTGATCTTCATCTTCTTGGCCAGCTCAGGGATGGTTATCCCGGGATGCTTCTGAACCAGGCGCAGTGCCTGCCTGCCCCTTGTGCCCGACCCCTTCGGCCGACCGCGAGGACGGCCCGAATCGCTGGGGGCTTGCCGTTTTGCCTTGCTGGTTTTGCGAGTCGGCTGCTTCGCTCGGGTAGAGCTGTTTGAGGCCTTGAGTATCTCCTCAAGCTCAGCAATTGCGAGCTCCAATCTCTTGGACTCGTCTACTGCGGGCGTGAGGACCGCCAGACGCTTGCGCATTTCCTTCAGCTTCTTTTCAAGAAACTCCACCAAGCACCTCCTGAGTGCTTCGATTTCAAGGATAATAAGTTATAACATAAAAAGTTTATAATTACAATGGAGGGCCATCTGGGATTGTCGCTTACACGACCTCCTTCGTCGGCGGAAAAAAT
This sequence comes from Saccharimonadales bacterium (SeqCode), assembly GCA_035479795.1. GTDB lineage: Bacteria > Patescibacteriota > Saccharimonadia > UBA4664 > SCTI01 > DATIII01. The sequence continues at coordinate 35,106 of DATIII010000003.1, read as the reverse complement.
GTAAACACTTTTTCCTTCTCCTCATTCACCGAACCCTCGCTTCGCGCAGTCTGGGTTCTCGTCTAAAATGTTATCTCCAAGCAGAGCCCCGACAAATGTCAGAAACCTGCTTGGAGGGCCATCTGGGACTCGAACCCAGGACACGCTGCTTAAGAGGCAGCTGCTCTAACCAACTGAGCTAATGGCCCGTACTTGGCGCGCCCGGAGAGATTCGAACTCCCGACCCTCTGTTCCGAAGACAGATGCTCTGATCCGCTGAGCTACGGGCGCACGTCCAAACCGGGCCTTAGCCAGCGGTTTCCAGGGGCGAACCGAGAAATAATAGCACGAAACCCAGCCGTCGGTAAAGCGGCTGGGTATCTTGAAATTGCTTGTTTTTTAGGCTGGTTGGGCCGCGTGGACTAGCGGACGCATCATGCCTGCCATTTCATCGCGTGACATGGCCAGAAGCTTATCCTTATCAGGATCGTCTTTGTGGAATTCCTCGACATGGGCCGCGGACCCATCAAGAGCCTTCTGCAAGGCCTCCTCTTCGTTAGCCGCCTCAACTGTCATAGTATGGCCGCAACTACACGGCCCGACGTCGTACTTCATAACATTTCTCCTTTATGCCTTCTAGCATACGGGTTTGGAGGCGGCTAATCGTTAGCAGATTTTCTAATAATTACCTTGTGCAAAGCCTAAAACCTTAGGTTCGTTTGGCGCGCCCGGAGGGATTCGAACCCCCGACCTCTGGTACCGGAAACCAACGCTCTATCCAGCTGAGCTACGGGCGCCTATCTGACACATTCTATAACAATTATCTGCTCGTTTGGTAATATTGGCACATGAAATACGTTGCATTGCTTCGAGGAATTGGTCCAGCAAATCCCAATATGCATGGGAGCAAGCTAAAGGGCGTGCTGGAAGACCTGGGCTTTAAAAATGTTATGCCAGTTATTTCGAGTGGCAATGTGGTTTTTGAGACTGGGCAGACTGATATTTCGGCTATGGAAACCGATATGGAGAGGGCTTGGCCAGCCAAGCTGGGGTTCAATAGCGCAACAATAATCAGAAGCCAAACTCAACTACGGGCACTGGTGGATGCGGACCCTTATAAAGGGCTCGAACATAGCCGCGAAAATTATTTGCTGGTGACGTTTTTTAAAAAGCCCTCGAAACCAGAGGGTGATTATGTGGCCGCCAAGGGCGTGAATGCGCTTTGTAGCAACATTGATACCACGGCTTCAAAAACGCCTGATTTTATGTCGAAACTAGAAAGACAGTATGGCAAAGACATTACTTCCCGCACCTGGCTGACGATCCATCGAATATTAAAGAAAATGGAGAGTTAGCTCCTATTTTCCATAGAATCTGGATTTGTGGCATAAGTGAGCCTAAAATGAAGGCGTAACATGGAGGCGCCATGACAAAGTATTTAATTTTCTACAATGCCAGCGACGATGCCCGCAAGGTTATGAACGAATCAACTCCGGAGCAGGTGCAGGCTAGTATGCAGAAGTGGATGGCCTGGAAGGACGAGGCCGAGAAAACCGCTAAGGTGGAGTTTGGTTTGCCGCTACAGCCGGTGGAGAGGCTGACTCCGAGCAGCACTGGCGTGAATGACAGCCAGGCCAGCGGCTATTCGATAATTGAAGCCGAGTCCAAGGAAGCCCTGAACCGGCTACTAATGTCCCATCCGCATTTTCAGCGCGGGGCCGACGCTACAATTGACGTTTTTGAAATGATTCCGCTGGAGAATATGTAATGAAAAATCTTGATAAAAAGTCTCCCGCCCTCATCGGCTTTGTTCAGGCCGGGCTGGTAACTCTGTATGTTTTAACCCTGGTTAATGTCATGTCGCGGTTTGAACACTATACGGCTCATCCACCCGAGGTATTGATGGGTGCATTCGTACTGATATCGTTTGTGCTGTCGGCCTTGATCTGTGGCACGCTAGTGCTGGGCTATCCGGTGTTACTGCTCATCCAGGGCAAAGTTAAACGGGCGCTAACCGTCATAGCCTGGAGCGGGCTGACGTTTCTGGGAATGATGGCTATTGTATTTTTGTCTATTCTGGCTTAGTTAAGACGCGGATTTTATCAACCATTTCGGCGGGGGTGATTTCGGCCTTCACGACATAATCAGAAATCTTCATGCCCTTCAGCGAGGCCTGAAGCTTCGGGTCGTCGATATTGGTCATGACAATGATCTTTAGATTGTCGTTGGCTGACTTGGACCGAATTTTTTCGAGAAACTCCACTCCGCCAAACTCCGGCATCATAATATCGAGCAAAACCACATCGGGATTGAAACTTACAACCAATTCTAAGCCCGCCAAGCCATCGGGGGCAGTCAAAACATTAAACCCCTCGTGGCGAAGCTTGGTTAGGTACATATTTACAATCGCCGCATCGTCTTCAATCAAGGCGATTTTTATTTGATCAGCCACTACCTGGAACTCCAGCCGCTTGATTCAAAGGCGGCAACCACTAAGGCGCAAACCGGCTCACCAATGCACTTAGCGTTACATAGTTGCATGTGGATTTCGCCAAATTCTTCATCGGGGCGGCCGGCCATCAGGGACTTTAGGGTGGCTTTAATATCATCTGTCACATGTTCCTCGCTGTGGCCGTGGTGTTCCACAAACATACCCTTGCCTGTCTGGGCGTTTTGTACCCAGCCAATCCCAGCCCAGGCTTCTTGGTGGTGTTGGCTGGTGCGCTGTTCGGCCATGACAACATAAAGTTTGTCGCCCCAGTCGCCCGGTGGCACCACAGGGTCTTTGGAAACCACCACTTCGGATCCTGGCGGAATCATCGAGCTCAACACAATCAGGTTAAAATTCGCTGTGCCAGCTTTCATTAGAGCGTCATCAAAGGCGGCGAGTTCGGTGGGGCCGGTTCCAGATCCGGAGGTTATCGATATTTTCATAGGTTTATTTAAACATAAGCATAACTAATATGCATCTTTTATGGTGGGCTGAATTAAGTGTATGATTTGAACATGAATTGGCTTTGGTTAGCATTAATCGCACCAGCTATCTATACGGTGGTCATGTTCCTCGACAAGTATGTAGTAGAGCATAAAGTTTCAGATTATCGGGGCGTACCAATCTACGGTGCTATCACCGCGGCTGTCGCCGGAACGGTCATATGGCTGGGCTCGGGGCAGCCGAGTGTGGCGCCGGCAACAGCTTTCCTGATATTGACTGCTGGTTTTATAACTCTTTGGGCTTACGTTATCTACTTTCACGCCATAGCCAAAAGTGAGGCTAGCTACATAATTGCCATGCTGCAGTTAGTGCCGGTTTTTGTCTTGCCACTTTCATACATACTCTTAGGCGAGGTGCTCTCGCTTTGGAAAATAGTCGGTTTCCTTTTGGTAGTGGTGTCAGCCTTGGCGCTTTCGGTCGGCAAACCAAGTGAAAAGGTTCGGCTAAATGAATCGTTCTACCTAATGCTGTTAACTTCATTATTGATCGCGCTTTCATTTATCGTGATTAAGTTCGCCTTCATTGGAAAAAATGACTTTGTTAATGTCTTGATTTATGAAAGCTGGGGAGTGGCGACTGGTGGTCTGGTAGCCTTTCTGCTTCTTAAGAAGGTGAGAAGGGCATTCCTCGAAAGCTTTAATAATGTTGGCGGCTCGGTCTTGGGCATAATGTTTACCAACGAAATACTGTTTCTGGTATCTAAGGCTATCACTTTTTTGGCAATCGCTTTAGGTTCAGTGGCCATAGTCACGGCCCTTGGCAGTACCCAAGTTTTCTATGGGATTCTTTATGGGGTCATACTATCGACGGCATTTCCAAAGATATTCAGTGAGGAAACGGCCGCCTCGCAGGTTATAACCAAGGTGAGCCTGGCGGCCATAATGTTTGTCGGCGTCTGGATGGTTAGTGTTTAACTGCCACAAAGTATTTTTTGTGATACTCGATAGGGCGCAGCTGAATCTTGGAGCGGCGCAGGCTTTCTAGCCCCAGGTCTTGTTCGATATTTAGCCGCTGCACTCCCTTTTTTTGTAATTCGGAAAGGTTTTCTTTTTGGAGGAAGGGGAATATACCCTTATACCGACTGTCGGCCTTTTGGAAGTGACCCAAGGCGTTGATACCGTCCGGCATTATCTCGTCGATACTAAATGCGATTAGTTTGTCTCCATCGTAAATACCAACGCCTTGAGGTGGAAAGATGTACGAATACTGCAGCAAGCGCTCAATAGCCTTAAGTTCGTTTTCAGCTTCGAGCGCTTCATGCCCTTTAAGCTCGACCCAAAGTTGAGCAAGACCAATAATTTTGGTCTGAGTTTCTTCGTCTTTTATGTCCAGTGGTCGGGAGACAACATGGGGGTAAGCTCTTTTAAACTGGTTGATTGCCTTGCGTTTGGCTTCGTACTCCTGGCCTTGAAGCGCCGTAAACGAGTCTACTGAAATAATGTAGTCAAAGTTATTCGGATCTTCGGCGATTTCAAAATCTTCGGGATTCTCAATCTTCGTAATAGCTTCCTCGGGAATTAGTTCCAGGGCATCACTAATTCCTTGTTGCCGGGCCAGGGCAGTTACCTGCTTGATGGTGTCGTCGACCTCATTGGTTCCGATGAAGCTATACAGTGGCTCGCCGGTAATGTAATCTGTAAACTTCACCACTAAGTTGCCGTGGAGTACAGACGCCGCAATCTCGCCTCGCGTGTCCCAGCTCCACAGGCTGACAAAATTAAAATCCGAATAGTTCGGAAAGTCGCCGGTTATGGCCTCGATTTGCGGCCGGTCATGGAGCTCTAGGGCTTTGAAGCTGGGGAATGGTAATAGCATGCTTGACAGGGTCGATTTTAGATTGACATATAGTGCTTATGCTTATAGAATTTTACTAGATGAACACTGTTACAGCAAACAAGGGGCCTTGGCGACTAGCTGTCGTAATGTTCTTAGGCCTGACCGCCTGGTGGGGCTACATTCAGGTGGCGTTCCCTAAAGATCATATTGCCTATCAAATTTTCTCGGGCACCTATGGCTTAATGGCGCTGTACGGCGGAATTTTTGGCTTAGTTACGGCTCGCGCCTGGGGTGGCTTCAAGAGCGTGGTAGGCAAGGCCGTCGGGCTGTTTGCCCTAGGGCTACTTTTCCAGGAATTTGGTCAGCTGGCATATAGCTACTATGCCTATTTTTTACACACTGAAATACCTTATCCATCGCTTGGCGACATCGGCTATTTCGGTAGCATCCCGCTGTATATTGCCGGTGGCTGGCAGCTGGCCAAGGCTGCCGGGGTTAAGTTCTCGCTCAGAGGCTTTGGCAGCCGCATCCTCGCCCTCTTTATCCCCCTGGTAATCCTCCTCGCATCCTACGCCGAGTTCCTACGTGACTATCAATTTGCAGGCGCCCAATGGCTGACCGTCTCACTAGACTTCGGCTATCCGCTGGGTCAAGCCATTTACATTTCGGTTGCCATTTTGGCATATCTACTTTCGAGAAAACTGCTGGGCGGAATAATGCGAAAAACCATTCTGCTGGTCATTTTTGCGCTGGCTGTGCAGTACGCGGCCGACTTTACCTTCCTCTACCTAGCCCATAAGCAGGCGGTTTATCCTGGCAGCATCAGTGACTTTATCTATCTGGTATCTTACTTTCTCATGACGATAAGTTTGCTCAGATTTGGGCACACCTACGGCAAGGTGGGCGCCTAATGGATCCATTTGCGCAGGCGGCACTGAAAATCATTGCTGAGCAGCGCAATATTATTGGGCCGTTGGCCTTGGAACAGGCCAATAAGGTTAAAGGCCTAAAGATTGATTGGGAAAATCAAAAAGTTGAGATTACCGGTAATAAAACCGAGGTTATTGATGCCTTGGTTGCTCAATACAAAAACTTCTTTGGCCAAACTTCGGTGGAAGTCTGCAAGGATGCGGTTAAGTCAATCTTGCAAAGCCTGCCCCAAGCCCAGGTTCCGAATTTACTGCGCTAGCTAAAGTTCTTATACTTAGATCATGACGAAGCCAAGTCCCAAGGCCAAGACGGACGTATCTGCCGATATCCCGCATATTACGCAGGAAATGTATAAGCAGAATCGCGAGCTGGCCGAGCGCAACAAGATGCTGATGCTACTGCGTAAGATCGATGAGATCGTCTTGAGTTCGGAGACCGAGCCTCACGCCGTAGCTCAGCGCATTGTTCACGCCGTCTCTAACGACGGTGACTTTCCGGTAGCCGGCATTTATTTGGCAGACCGCCGCAAAACCAAGATGGTGGCCGTTGGCATTTCTAATCGCAGTGGCAAGATTGCCGAGATCGAGGCTCAATCAAAGCTGTCTCAGACTTATATTGGTCTACACTCGTCAAACCCTGCCACCCAAGCGGTGAAGCGGCATAAGGTTACTATTTCCCCGAAACTGCTCAGTATTTTGAAGCCCAGTCTTAAGCCGGCAGATGAGCAGGAAATTGCCGCGGTGCTGGGCGTTAAAAACTATTTCCTGTGTCCCCTCGAATCACGTGATGAGCTTCTGGGCCTGATGATCATCGGCACAACCGATAAGGCGACCAATATCTCGGAGTTCGATCACACTCTCGTCGAACGGCTAACCGGCGCCATTGGTATTGCTATCGATAACGCCTTGCTAGACCAAGACCTGCAAGAGGCCACCAAGCGACTACGCACGGCCAATAGGCATCTAAAGGAGCTTGACCGGGCCAAAGACGAATTTATTTCCATGGCTTCTCACCAGCTCCGAACGCCGCTTACCAGCATTAAGGGTTATATCTCGATGCTACTCGAGGGAGATGCCGGCAAGCTCGAAGACGAGCAGCGCGAATTTTTGAATTTTGCGTATGGTGGGGCTCAGCGAATGGTTAACTTGATTTCCGATTTGCTGAATGTTTCGCGCATGTCGGCCGGCCGCTTTTTTATCGAGAAGCAAGCTATTGACCTGACTAAACTGGTGACCGAAGAGGTCCAGGCCCTCCAGAGTCACGCCGCCGATAAGCAGCTAAAACTGGTTTTGGTACGGCCACCGTCTCCGCTGCCGATGATTGATCTAGATGAAAACAAGACGCGCCAGGTGATTATGAATTTTATTGATAATGCCATCTATTACACCAAGAAGGGTAGCATAACCGTCAGCGTCAAGAAGAGTGGCAATTGCGCGATTTTGATGGTTGAAGATACCGGCATGGGTGTGCCGCCCGATGCGCAAAAAAAACTGTTTACCAAGTTTTTCCGGGCCGACAATGCCCAATCAGCCAGGCCAGACGGGACGGGTCTTGGCCTCTATCTCGCCAAGCGGGTTATTCAAGACCAGGGTGGTACAATTATCTTTGAATCGGTTGAAGGTGAAGGTTCAACCTTCGGATTCTGTCTACCGATAAAACCAGGAGCTAACCATGACACGCATAAGTGATCCCCACGATGCCCAGCTGGATACCGGCGAGACCGCAAGACCTAACGGGAAACGGATCGTGCTGGCTGAAGACGACCCTTTTATTTCGCGCATGTACGACACCAAATTGTCAGGGGCAGGTTACGCCATTCATCTAGCCAGTAACGGACGGGAGGCTTATGAGCTGGTGAAGACTGTGGCTCCCGATTTGGTCATGATGGATATAAATATGCCTGAGCTGACGGGCTTCGAAGTTATCACAGCCTTAAAAAATGACGGCTTTGATTTAAAAAAAATAATTGTTTTAACCAACTCGCCGGATAACGCGGATCGTGATAAGGCCAAGGAATTTGGGGTCGACTTTATGGTGAAGGCGGATATGACTCCGCGTGAGGTTTTGGAAAAAATTAATTCATTTTTTGCCAAAAGCTAAACCAGTCATCCATCCTCGAATTCTGCAACCTCTCTCCCCGCGTATGGAGCAGCCTGAAAGCGACTAATCCAAACCTAATCTGCATGAGCGAGGACTGTTTGAGCGCAGCGAGTTCCGCAGCTCAGATTGGTTTTGGATTAGGAGCGCACAAGCTGTGAACTTCTACGCGGCCAGTTTTGGACAGCTTTTGCTGGTTCAAAAGCTGTGAAAGAAACCCCAGGCTCTGGCTGCCTGGGAAAGAAATGATTATTGGAGCCTTAGACTCCAACTTTCCGCTAGCGCTAAGCGCAGCTAGCGCCCTACTTTTTGCTATTCCAGACCAAAAAGTAGGCAAAAAGTCATCCGGCAAGGACTCGCTCGGTGTCGCAGCACTCACTAGTCAACGTCTTCTCCGGCAGCTGCGGAACTCGTCCGCTTGAACTAGCGGACTCAGACATCCTCGCTGTCGGAGTATCCATTGGCTAGCCTGCTTGCGACGAGCTCGATTGTCGGGTTGTTGTCGGGCCGCCGGGTTGAAAGATGGCGGCTGGGGTTCATAAGTTCTACTTAAGCTCGTAGGCGTCGCGGACGCGGCGGAGGGTATACAGGCTGCCGAGGTCATGGACTTCACCGGGAAGGGTAGTGACTGCGGTATCAAAGCCGGCCTGGCGGACGAGGGCAATGGTGACATTGTTAAAAGATCCGTAAGGGTAGGCAAAATGACGCACGGGATGCCCAAGCTGGCTTTCTAGTTCGGCCTTACCCTGAAAAATCTCAAACTGTTGGTCGGCAGGGGAATCAGTGGCCAGGGCCTCGTGGTCAACCGTGTGGGCGCCAATGGTAATCAAGCCGCTGCGGTCTAGTTCGCGGACCTCATCCCAGCTCAGGTAGGAGTCGCCACATGGGCCGGGTCGACGGGCAGCGCCGATACACCAGTGGCTGCGTTCTCCACCATTAATAATGTAGAAGGTGGCTTTCACATTATGGGCTTGCAATTGGTGGAAGGCAGTCATTTGATTCGAGAAGCCGTCGTCAAAGGTAATTATCACTGGCTTAGCCGGCAGAGGAGCGCCGCGCAGCCCGGCGGCCAGATCATCAAGGGTTATGGCGGTGTAGCCGCGCTGCTGTAGGCCGTTCAGGATGGCATCAAAGTCGGGTGGCGTGTAGTGGTAGATCAATATAGGTACCTTTAGGCCGGTGGTGGGTTCGGGGGGCGGCGCCACGTCGGCGGCGCGACTGGCCAGCTCGGTGTGAAACCGGGCTTTTAAGCCTCCTAATTGCGACCTCAGTGACGCAATATGCTGGCGGGCAGCATGCAAATTGCCAACCGCCAGCTCGATTTGGATATCAACAACTTGCCGCTCCAGCACGGAATTGTCCACCACTTGCAGATTATTCCCTTGCTCATCCGACTCAAAGTCGGCAACCGTGCGGGCTAGATTATGAAAGTCAATGGCAGCCTTGCCATGATGGGTATGCAGCTCCGAAATGTCGTTATAGACAGCGGCATATAGCGAATTAATGTTAAAAATAAGCCCGCCAATGAAAACTGCAACTAAAATCAGAGTTAATCCGGCGTAAGCTGTCCGACATCGATTTTTAAAAGTCACAGCCGTTATTTTACCGTAGGCAGGTTCAGGTGGCCACCTTGGCGGAGCTTCAAATATTCGTAGACAGTCAGCCCGACAATCAGTAGATCAAATAAGGTTAAGGCTAGCAGATAAACCGAAGGGTGAGAAAGCATCAGCCAAGACTGGTAAGCAATAAACCCACCAAGTGCCACGATGGCGGCGGGGTAGGCCCAGAGTTTTTCACGGAGCAGGGCAATCGCCAGGCCAACTCGAATAATACCGTGGGTGAACAGGTAGGCTACACCAAACCACTTTTCGGATTCAGCAATGCCTCTGGCAACATCGACGTCTAGATTTAAGGGCTGCAGCCAATTGTGCAGGGTAGAAATGTTAATAAAGATTAATAACAAACCGGCTATCAGCTGGAGCGCCCCGCCAATCCCTTTGCCCAAGATGCTCAAAACAAACAGTAAGTCGACGGCGCTATCTTGGCGAGTTGTTAAGCGTTTAAACATATCAGAGTCCAGGATACAGGATTGAGGATACAGGATCTAGAATTAAGGACTCCGAGTCTTTGTCTGACAAGCTCGAGCTGACAGGTGGGTGGCAGGGCGACAGGAAGGTAGCTTGTGGTGAAACCGCTTATGTTTTAAGATTAGCCCATGTGGGAGATCTTGCAGAAATCCCGAATTTCACTGGCGGCGGTCGGCATGTGCGTCTTTGGCACCGTGCTGTTGATTGTGTATTCAAACCAAATTGCCTTACTCGACCTCATTACCCGCAGTGCGGGTATAGGCCAGTCAGAATTGCAGCGGGCTTCTAAAGCCCTAGTGGCCGGTATTAATCACGGACCCTGGTTGGGTTGGGCTGGGTTGGCACTCTTCTGGGTGTCGGTGGTGGCCGTGTCTTATTACGCCTTTACGGCCGTAGGTCGGATGGTGGTGGGTATGCGAGTGCGGCCGACCCTGGAAGGTGAGTTAGTTACCGCTGGCGGCTGGGCCCGCAAGGCTGGTTATATTGCAGCGTTTTTGATCAGCACTACGGTGATTTTTGTCTGGCTGGTTCCAGCCAGCTTGAGCTTATCGGCGGCCGGTTTCGCCGGGAGCTGGTCTAAGCTGGTGGCGGCCATGTTAGCTTTGGTCGCCTGTCTGACTGCATGGTGGCAGAGTGCGCACACCACGGCTTATTTGATTGAAGGGGCAGATGGCAAAGTCTAAATTGAAGTCAACTGTCAGCCCGCGATTACTCTCAGGACCGGTCGGTTTTCATGGGCGCAATGCCACGATTATTGGGTTGGTGCTTTCAACAGTCGCTCTTATCGGGGTAATAAGCACCTTCGCCGCATCTGGCACTCGCCATGGCAGCCTGACGGTTACAGCCTATGAAAAGGTCGGGACCGACCTTAAAGCCAAACGGCTTCCCGGGGTTGGGATTCATCTTAACCGGGCCTGCGAAACAGCACCCCGGACCGATGATGTTACCAACTCGGCCGGGAATGCTCAGTTTACCGAATGCCCAGTAGACTCCGACTCCAATCATCGGGTTTACAATGTGTCGGTCAGCAGCGTACCGGCCGGCTATCATATGGCCGATTCTAAGGATAAAGATGTCAATGTCCGCTGGGTGGGTCTGATTGCCACCGATCCCATTACCAACGCATTCTTTATTTTAGAGAAGGATGCTCCGGGCAGTTCTGGCAGCAGTCTACCAACTACTTCGGGATCGCAGCCGACTCAGCAACAGCAGACGAGCTCTCAGCCGTCTCAGCCGCGAGATCAGGACGTCGGTAGTATAAAAATCATTAGCTACGACTACAACGGGGGCAGCATCAAGAAGGTGGGGGGCGTAGCGGCGACGGTTCAAGGCCTCGGGTTTGGGATCAACGACGCTGCTCATAATTGCAATCCGCATTCGGTCAATACTGGCAGCGATGCCGAGGCCACCTTCCCCAATTGCTACAGCGGCCTTGAGGGTTTGAAGCGCTACAAACTGGCTTCAGTGGTTCCTCCCGCTGGCTACACCTATCGCCGTCTGTATGGCGCCGAGGTTGAAGACGGCGATGTTATCAAAGTTTTAGCGGGTCGACAATCCACGGTTCAGATCTGGCTAAACAAAGTTGCACCGGTAGCGAGTGGAGGAGGAGGGCCTTCAACAAACAGACCAAGCGCTTCGGGCGGGGGAGGTACAGCTGGTTCAGGGTCGAATAGTTCCAGCGCGACCTCGAACAATACTTCGCCAGCTGCTGGCACTCAAGAATCGGCTAGCGATCTAGCGGACGTTGATACGACTGACGACGGGTTTGACCCCGGATTTTTTGATGATCTTGACGGGCTGGGCCTGCTTGATTTAGAAGACGACGGAGATAGCTATACTCCGCCCAGCCCAGTTTCTCATCTGGGTGCCACCACGGATAACTCAGGGGCAGTTCATTTGCAGTGGCATTCCGGAGATAACAATTTCGGTTTCATCGTCGAAAGGTCGACTGACAGCACTAATTGGACAACTCTCAGCCAAGATGGCTCCGAAACCACTTACGATGACAGTCATACAAGCTTTGACACGACCTATTATTATCGGGTAACAGGTATAGGATCGGCTGATGATCTTTCCAGTGCCGTGACAATTCAGTTGAAGACTCCAGTCTTCAATGCAAATGTATTGGGTTCTTCGACGCAGCCGACAGCAGTTTCAAGCAGCGATGGTTCAGCAACGGCTACCTTGCCAGCCAATCAAAACACTGATTACGCGTGCAGCCTGCCACACGGCAATAAGGGGCATGACGGCCTGGGCTCAGACCTGACAGCTACCAGTGAGACCTATCAACTGGTATGTAAGGATAAGTTAGGTGACATTGAAGATAGTCTTGATTTTGACCTTGAGCTGGACGTTGATGTTAGTGACCTCGAAGACATTTCGGCTACCGATGACCTAAGCGGCTTTAGTGATGACAACAAACTTTATCAATACGACGGGAACGACTGGAACGAGGTAAAGCAAGAGACCAAGCCGCAACTAAAAAAGACGACCAAGAATGGTAAAACGGTGATTTTGGCGGCCTATAAGTACTCGGCTAAAAACACTTCTCCCATAGCAGTGCTTGGGGTGAAGATTGATAAAACCAAAACTCTCGCCACTATCGGCGTCACGGCATTGTTGACTGGTTTAGCACTGGCAGCTGTGGTTATTTTTCGCCAGACCCGTCGTATCCCGCAACTAACCCCCGCCATTATTAATTCCAGCCCAGTGCCTGATCCGGCTTCTGGTACAACTGTTCAACCACCAGCTACTCCGGCAGCTAAACCCAGAGCCGCTGCTGACTATGTCAAAGAAGCTCTGGATAAGGAGGGGCAGCCTTGAAGTTGAAGGTTACAATCACGGTCGCAGCCTTGGCTCTGTTAGGCGTCGCCATCGTCTTGCCTCGATCAATACAGGCGGCCAAAGCCAGTTCGGTGACCAACTGTATTAAGGCAGCGGCTTTGATAAACGATCGCAGCAGCCAGCTAGAAAAGTATGAGAACACGCAAAAATCTCGTTGGCTGGCGGTGCATCGCCGCTACGGCGGACAGGTTGAATATGCTTCGCAGTGGCTGCGAGATGGTGATCTGACTCAAGCCAAAAAGGACCTAAGTGATTATACGACCGCCCGCGCCGCCTTTTACCGAGAGGTTGACGTTGAGAAGGCGCACTTTGCACAGTACAAAACTAAGCCAGTGAACTGCGCTAGTGAAAAGTCCCGGTTAAAAGACGCGGTTATTCAGGCTCGCAAAGATCGCGCGACCCTATTGAAGGCCCAGAGGGCAGTTGCCGACACTCTGCATAAACGCGTGCAACCGGATGTAAACACTTTTATTTCGAAGCTGCATGATGCCAAGCGTGCTCGTGTCACCAAACACCAGAAAACGAGCGTACTGGTTCCAAGTCAGTAACCTTGAGAAAAACATCATTTTAAGCTACCATATCTCGGACAAATCCTATTTGTGGTCCCATACTTTGTATGGAACCTATCGCTCGAATATACTTCGAATGTATCATTCGAGCATATTGCTCGCTCATGGTCCCATCGTCTAGGGGTTAGGACACCAGGTTTTCATCCTGGCAACCGGGGTTCGAATCCCCGTGGGATCACCATTTTGCAATTATAGCGTGCTAAGATATATAGCCGCTTAAAATCGAGCCCTTGCGGCTCCGCCGCCGCCGCTACGCGAGGTACCGCGATTCTTATCATCACTTGGTGGTGAAAGCTCCACTCTATAGGAACCGGGCGACCATGGCGCGCTATAGCTGTACTCTTCCATGGCAACGCCCAAATCGTGAGCTCCTGCATGCAAGCTATTCTCTCCGCCGGGGGAGATGCTTATACCAAGTACCGCTCGCAGGCTATCTCCATCCCACCATCGCATCCCTGGGGCAAGGGCCTCGTCTTTCGCTTTACCGCCTACCTCGTCTTGTATCAAGAGCGAATCTTGCGTTTCTCCGTTTCGTACTTTTGCGATATACTCGGCAATCGCCGGAAGCGCCTTAATGAGTGCTCCTTCAGCGCTGGTATCGCCATCAAAGTATTTCTTAGCTTCTACTACTCGACTGCGCACCCAATCCGACTTATCTATCGTAATTTGAAGATTGTCAGACATTTCCTTTAGAAGCTTACCTTTTCAGCCGAAACTCCTAGCTCCTGAGTTTCTCTGGCTGCGCTAAAGTCTTCGTTACCAGGCCCTTTTGTTTCTTCAGGTGATGACATTATTAAGTATCCTTTAATGTGGACCATTATACACATACGTCACCACGCCTTCTGATGAGTCTTGGCAATCCATCGCTCCTGAACCCCTGTTTTTCATGGGCTATTAGAAAGCAACAAAATCATGTCTTCCTTCTCATTGCGCTTATGCTCGGGTAGAATATAAGGAGGAGTAGGGCGAAAATTATTGATTAAACAAAGTTTAAAAAAGACCAAAATTCTGGCAACCATCGGGCCGGCATCAAGCGGGCAGGAGGTGCTTGAAGCTATTATTCGCGCTGGAGTCAACGGGGTGCGGCTAAACTTTTCCCATGGCACTCATGATGAACACGCCGAGGTGATTGATCGGGTGCGGCGGATCTCTAAAAAACTGGCTAAGCCGATTGCCATCGTGGCCGATCTGCAGGGACCAAAAATTCGGCTCGGTAACCTGCCGGCTGAGGGTTTGCCGCTGATAGCCGGTCAAAAGGTGGAGTTTGCCGAGGGCGAATCCTACGAAGATGGAATTATTCCGATCCAGCACGACATTAGCCAGTATGTGAAGCGCGGCCAGCCGGTGTATTTGCGAGATGGGCTGGTAGAGGTTGAGGTGACTCGAGTAACCGGCAAGTCGGTTCATGCCACCGTCCGCAATCCGGGGATTGTTTATTCCAAACAGGGCATCAATCTGCCAGAAACCGATCTGGGTGGCGATATTTTGACACCAAAGGATGTTGAAGACATCAAGTTTGCGGCCAGCCATGACGCCGACTATGTGGCTTTGTCCTTCGTGCAAACGGCTGAAGATATTGTGGCCTTGAAGGATCGATTAAAAAAACTGAAGTCCGACATGGCCGTGATTGCCAAGGTGGAAACCAAGGCGGCGGCCGAGAACTTGGAGGCAATTGTCGAGGTGTCCGACGGATTAATGGTGGCCAGGGGCGACCTAGCCATTGAAACCAAGCCCGAAACGGTGCCGGTACTGCAGCAACGTATTATTGAGTTGGCCCGTGACGAACAAAAGATCTGTATTGTGGCCACCCATATGTTGGAGTCGATGATCAGCAGCCCTCAGCCCACTCGGGCCGAGGTTTCCGATGTGGCGACGGCGGTGGTTCAGGGTGCGGATGCGGTGATGCTTTCGGGCGAAACGGCCATAGGCAAGCACCCGGTGGAGGCGGTGGCCCTGATGCGGCGGGTGATTATTTACACCGAGAATAATCGGGCCGACTCTTTAAGCGCTAGCGATTTTGGCGAGCATACCAGGCGGAATGCTATTTCGGCAGCGGCCATTACCCTGGCTCGTCAATTGAACGCCAAGGTAATTTTGGCCGAAACCTCATCGGGCCAGACAGCCCGCAATCTTTGTTCCTTTCGGCCAGATCAATTAGTGGTGGGTGTGACGGATCAACAGCGAGTTTTCCAGCAGCTGGCCTTACTGTGGGGCGCCCGGTCATATGTGATTAAAAATCCCCAAACGGCAGCCGCAGAAACCATGCAGCTCTTGCGTCATGAACACAACGTGGCCACTGGTGATGTGGTGGTTCGTGCCAGCGGCCGGCAACCAGGAGTAACGGGCGGCACAGATACATTACATATACAGGTGGTATAAAATGCTAAAATTACGCACTCTCAAAGACTTAAATCTCAAAAACAAACGAGTTTTACTCAGCGTCGACTACAATGTGCCGGTTTCCAGCGGCATCGTCGGCGATCCACTGCGGATCGAAGCCTCGTTTGAAACCATTAAATATCTCTTAAAGCAAAACTGTAGCATCGTGCTAATGAGTCACATGGGCCGCCCGGAAGGTAAGCCCAATCCCGAAATGAGCCTAGAGCCAGTTGCCAAAAAGGCCTCACAAATGTTGGGCCGCCCGATTGGTTTTATCAAGGATTGCGTTGGCCCAGAGGCCGAAGCGGCAGCCAAGGCCCTGCAGCCCGGCGAAATTATTTTGCTCGAAAACACTCGTTTTCATAAAGAAGAAGAAGCTAACGATCCGAAATTTGCCAAGAAGCTGGCTGGTCTAGCCGACATCTATGTGGACGATGCCTTCGCCAATATTCACCGAGCTCACGCCTCAACCGTCGGGGTGGCCGAATATCTGCCCAGTGCGGCTGGATGCTTGGTAGAAAAGGAAGTGGCGCACATTTCACGGGCTTTGCAGAATCCCAAGCACCCGTTGCTCGCCGTGATCGCTGGTGCCAAAGTGTCGACCAAGATTGAAGTGCTGGATAACTTGCTTAAATACGTTGATCGACTACTCATTGGTGGCGCCATGGCTAACACCTTTCTGGCGGCTTTGGGCCATCCGATCGGTAAAAGTAAGTACGAAAAAGACTATATGGATGAGGCTAAGGTGATAATCGTGGACGCTAAGCGCAAGGGTGTGGAGCTCATTCTGCCCGATGACGTGGTGGTAGCCGATTCGCTAGAAAAGGGGCCGGGCAAGGTGATTGGCATCGATGAAGTTAAAAAATCTGACTACATAGTGGATCTCGGGCCCAAAACTGTGGCGCGGGCGCTTAATCCCATCGATTTCCATGGCACCGTTATCTGGAATGGCCCACTTGGGATCACCGAGGTACATGAATTCGCCCATCATTCGCGCTTGCTGGCCGAAAACATTATTGAATCTGGAGCCGATTGTATCATTGGCGGTGGTGATACGGCGGCCTTTGTGGACGAGGCTGGCTTGCATGATAAATTTACTTGGGTTTCAACCGGTGGCGGAGCTAGCTTAGAGCTGATGGCGGGGCAGGAGCTCCCGGGCCTGAAGGTGCTCCAGAAGTAGGCCGTAAGCATAACCGTGATATGATATAGCCATGAAGCATTTCACCATTGTCGGCAACTGGAAAATGCACCAGGCGCCGGAGCAGGCGGAAAGGCTGGTCGGCAAGCTACAGGAGAAGGTTAAGCCGCAGACTCATGTTACGACCGTGCTGTGTCCGCCGTTTGTAAGCCTCCCAGCCGTGGCCAAAAAGGCCGAAAAAGACGTTTTCCGCGTCGGTGCCCAGAATTTACACCCTCAAGACGAAGGTGCCTTTACGGGTGAGGTGTCGGGCCCGATGCTCAAAGATTTGTGCGAGTACGTGATTATTGGACACTCAGAGCGGCGGCGGGATGAAGGCGAAACCGATAAGTTGATTAGTCAAAAAGTGGCGGCGGCGATTCGTAACGGGCTAAAGCCGGTTTTGTGCATTGGTGAGAAGCTGGATGACCGGCAAGAAGGCCATTCCAAAAGGGTGATTAATGATCAGCTCCATGGCTGTTTGAGCCAGATTACAGACGATGATTTGGCAGACGTTATTATTTGTTATGAACCAGTTTGGGCGATTAGCACCGGTGATGGCCACGGCACCTTTGCCAAACCCGGGGACGTCAAGGAAATGCTGTCTCAGATTCGGCACATCGTTGAAGAGTTGTTTGGGGAAGGCGCCAGCAGCCAGGTAAAACTGCTCTACGGTGGTAGCGTTAATAAAGACGACTGTGAAGCCTACCTTGAGCTTGAACATTGTGATGGCTTACTGGTGGGTGGGGCTAGCTTAAAGCCCGAAGAATTCCCGGCAATTATTGAATCAGCCGCCAAGCTAGCCAAATAAGAGGCCCCCGCGGAGCAAAGGCCTCACGGGGTGCTTTTGAGACGGGCAATTTCTTCCCGCTGTTCTGTTATTTTGTTCCGGAGAGTCTCAAGGACTTGGGTTAAGGAGGCGTTCTCGGCCTCCAATCGCTCCATCTCATCGGCGTGTGCATTAGACACGTTAGACGGCCGCAGATCATCCAGCTTCTGAGTAGGCCCAAAGACAAATTGATCGGGGGGCTCTAGCCCAAGGCGATTCCAGCCCATCTCGGTCAGCCAAATTTCTTTGGTTGCATGGTTCGGCTTAGCGAGACGATCCAAGAAGCCACCCGCGATCAGGTTGCTCAGTCGCCAACGGGTCGCTGTGGTGTCCCAGTCTAGAAGGGTTCTCAGCGTCTTGAGGCAGTTATCGGAAATGATCCGGCCCCCTTCGTCGGCCACCCGGGCTAACAGCTGGTTGTTCTCCAGCTTGCTCATCCTTGCCCCTCGGCTGCGGTCAGAGCCTGGTTGAGTTTTTCCAGCTCCTGACGTTGCTGGTGCACCTTGATGCGCAGGGCAATCCGTCCTTCGCTGTTGGCGTGATTTTCCTGCTCCAGTTCGTGGATTCGTTCGATCGTCTTGTCTAGCCGCTGTTGGAGCTGAGCCTTCTCGATCTCGCACTTGGCTTCGAGCTCTTGGTAGCGCCTTTCCGCAGTAGCCGCAATAGCCAGAGCTTCCTGGATGTCCTCCGGTACCTCGGCCAGCTTGGCCTTTAGCTCTCGAATTTGCGTGTGCAGGCGGACGTTGCTATCAATCTGCTCTATGAGCTGCTTTTTGCTTCTTGCCTTGTCCTGCTCAGCCCGGGAGTTTCGATTTTTGGTTGGCCCCGGATCGTCTTCAGCTTCTTCGTCCTCGGACTCTTCGTCCCCATCTTCAGCCTCAAGGTCAAGATTGGCCTCTTCTTCACTGATGTCGGTATCAGTAGCGCCTAACTTCGGCTTAACGACTACTGCGGAGCTGCCGTTAGTACCGCTGGTCAAGGCGCTCCGACCAATTTCAGTTAGAGTAATCCGCGTGGTTCCGCGGCTTCGCGCCGCGTCCATATCGATGTGGCTGTTGGCCTTGCACCTACCGATCACCACGCTGAGAGAGTCGATGGTCATAACCAGGTCGCTGGCAATAGTGTCCCGGAGCTTGCCTTCGGGATCCTTAACTTCGCCCCCGTTGTCCAACAGGTACTCCAGAAAGCCCCGATGGGAGGGGCCGAGCTTCCGTGACATCAGGCCTCCTTGAAAGGGGTTGGTGGTGACATTTAACACCAGTAAATATCTTGGCGCAAGTCAAAATCTTTTTAGATTGGTAGAATATGGTAATGCCAGACCTACTAAGTGACCTTAACGAGCCCCAAAAGCAGGCGGTCCTGACTACCGAAGGGCCGGTTTTAATGCTGGCTGGGGCGGGTAGTGGCAAGACCAAGGCCCTGACTCATCGGATTGCTTATTTAGTGGCCGAAAAGCAGGTGGATCCGGCCAATATCCTAGCCGTAACTTTCACCAACAAGGCGGCTGGCGAGATGCGCGAGCGGGTGCTGAAGCTGCTGGGATTTCGGCGGGATAGCCGGGCGTATTTTCCTTTTGTAGGGACTTTTCACTCAATCTGTGTGCGGATTCTACGGCGAGATGGCGAAGAGATTGGCTTGCCTCGCAACTTTTCGATTTTTGATGCCGCTGACAGTTTGAGTGCTATCAAACAAGCCATGCGCCAGCTCGGTGTGGATGAAAAGCAGTATCAGCCGACCTACATCGCCAACCTCATTAGTTCGGCCAAAAACGAGCTCATCGGTCCGGTGCACTACCGCGAATACGCGCGTGGTGGGGCTCAAGACGTGGCGGCTCGGGTGTATCCGGCTTATCAATTAATCCTGGCTCAGGCTAATGCCATCGACTTTGATGACATCATTATGAAAACGGTGGAGCTTTTTAAGCAGCCGGAAATGTTGGCCAAGTGGCAGCGCCAGTTTAGCTACATCCTGGTCGATGAGTATCAAGATACCAACCACGCGCAGTACCAAGTGACCAAGATGTTAGCCAAGACCCATCACAATATCTGTGTGGTGGGGGATGACTGGCAAAGTATTTACTCCTGGCGCGGCGCCAACTTCCAAAACATTCTCGATTTTGAAAAAGACTACCCCAAGGCTAAGGTGATTAAACTCGAGCAGAATTATCGTTCGACTAAGAATATCCTAGACGCGGCCCATGCCGTGATTTCCAAGAACATAGTGCGCTCCGACAAAAAGCTGTGGACGGCCGAGGAGGGCGGTGAGGGGGTGCAGATTGTTAGCGTTTATGACCAAATGCAAGAGGGCAATTTTATTATTAACCAGATTGAAAAGATGGTGCGGGCTAAGGCCTACGATCTAATGGATTTTGCCGTGCTCTACCGGACAAACGCGCAATCGCGTTCGTTGGAAGAATCGTTTCTGCGCTACAACCTGCCGTATAAGATAGTCGGCGGCACGCGCTTCTATGAGCGTAAGGAAATTAAGGATGCTTTGGCCTACTTACGATTTAGTTACAACCCGGATGATGCGGTTAGCTTTGGCCGCATCATCAACCTGCCTCCGCGCGGCTTGGGTGATAAAAGCCTGGAGCGCCTGCTAAATTATCGGCGCCAAAACAATCTCAGCCTAATGGATGCCATGATGGCAGTCAGCCAGATTGAGGGATTAACACCGCGGGCCGTTTCTGCCATCGCTGGCTTTCATACACTGATCGACCGGCTGACTAAGCAGGTCGACGTCATGACGGTTTCGGCTCTCCTGGAGCGCACATTGAAAGACAGTGGTTACTTGGAATTTCTGGATGATGGCAGTGCGCAGGCTGGCGATCGGATTGAAAACGTCAAAGAACTTTTAAGCGTAGCTGAGACCTATAACGATCTGGGGCTGGCAGGATTTCTTGAAGAAATTGCCTTGATTTCGGATATTGATAATTATTCAACCGAGTCGAACGCAGTGACGCTGATGACCCTGCATGCCGCCAAGGGCCTGGAATTCCCGGTGGTATTTATGGCGGGGATGGAAGAGGGGATTTTCCCGCATGGCCGCACTGCCATGGATCAGGCTGAGCTGGAAGAGGAACGACGGCTGGCCTATGTTGGTATGACCCGCGCCAAGCACCAGCTGTATCTGATTCACGCTAATTCGCGGCTGCTGTATGGCAGCTACCAACACAATCCGCCGAGCCGGTTCCTACTGGATATTCCAGTGGAGGTGCAGGCGGGGAGTGAGCTAAAGGTTGATAGGCGAGAACCGGAGGTGTTTCGGCCGATTCCGGATGACTTGAAGCCGGGCGACAAGATTCGCCACTCCAAATTTGGAGAGGGCCTGGTGTCTAGTGTCGAGGGTGATGAGTTGACTGCCACTTTTGAAGGTGTTGGGACCAAGAAGCTCAGCCTATCATTTGCTCCTGTGGAAAAAGTCGACTAAACTCACGGGTTAGAGGTGAGCGCAAAAACGCTCCTACTTGCTTGATATTTATAGTGCTTACGACTAAAATAAGCATAAGCTTTACACCAGGTGGAGCTCAAAAATAAAAAGCCAAAATCTCAGGTCGATCGTATCTAATACGTAACTGAAGAGGCTTACATTTTAAACAATTTCTATGGGTCAATTCCCGCTACGCCGGGCGGACGTTTCCAGAAAGTTCTGTATTACACGTTCGGACTCATTTTTACCATCGTATTTCTTGGTCTGCTGACCGGTTTGATTCCCCCGCCTAAGGCGGTTCATGCCGATTCTTCGCGGATTATTAGCATTTATTTTGATGGTCAAAAGAAGGTTATTACATCTGATGCGCCGACAGTAGAGGCAGCTCTGCTCGAGGCGGGTGTGCCAGCCGCGGCTACTGATTTGGTTGAGCCTAAGCCAGCTACCGCTATTTCTCCCGGTTTTTTTAACATCAATGTGTATCGTAGCCGCCCAGTCCAGGTGGTGGACGGTTCACGCGTTGTCTCGGTCAATACCGCCTTTCAAAGCCCAGTTTTAATTTCGCAAGCGGCGGGTTTGACCGTTTATCCTGAGGACGTCTATGATGTTTCGCTGATTAACGATATCGCCGGCAGTGGTTTGGTCGGACAAAAGGTTGTTATCCATCGCGCTACACCAGTATTCCTAGTTTCAGACGGCGTGCGCTCGGTTATTCGCACCCAGCAGCCGACGGTGGGTGGTGTTCTAGACGAGCGCGACATTGCCTTAGGGCCGCAGGACCAGGTAGTGCCTCCAAGGGATACGCTGGTTAAAGCTGACATGGTCATCCAGATTAACCGGGTCAAAATTGTGACACAGAAGGTGACTGAGGCGATCGCCCGTGATGTTCGCCAGGTCAAGGATCCCAACGTCGATGCCGGAACAACCAAAGTGCAGGAAGAGGGTAAAGATGGTTCCAAGGAATCGATCTATCGAATCCATTACCAGAATGGGGTGGAGAAGTCGCGTGAAACCTTGGCTTCAACCGTAATTACGGCTCCAGTAACCAAAGTTATCCTAATCGGGACCAAGATTAATTACAGTGCGGACCCGGTCCAGCTCGGCAAGCAGATGTCAGCTGCTCGTGGTTGGGTTGATGGTCAGTGGGATGCGCTATATCAGCTCTGGGACCGCGAATCGGGCTGGAACCCTAACTCAACCAACTTCTGGAGCGGTGCCTGTGGCATTCCTCAGGCCTATCCCTGTAGCAAGATTCGCGACAAGTCACCCGCCGGTCAGATTACTTGGGGCCTCGACTATATAGCCGGCAAGTATGGTAATCCGGCTAATGCCTGGGCTTATTGGCAAAAGAACCACAGCTACTAGGCGGCGGCTTCTAAGCGCAAACTTCATCGTCATAGCCTCCGATCCGCACTCGCCGTAGGATACTACGCCTTGCTTTCGGTTCTCGACCCTTCCTTGAATTTTACAACTTACAAGCCGCCTTTCTGCGCTGTCATCCTGAGCGAAGTCGAAGGATCTTTGGTGTGAGACAATACCCTTATGGATTTGACGGATGTTGATGATTTAAAAGTTGCCATGCGGCTGGCTGGGTTGAAGGCGCAAAAAACCTTGGGCCAACATTTTTTGGTTGATAATGACAGTCTAGAAGCGGTTATGCAGGCTGGCGAACTAAACAGCGATGATGTTGTACTGGAGATCGGTCCGGGTCTGGGGGTGATGACGGCGCCGCTGGCCGCCCAGGTTAAATCGCTCGTAGCTGTGGAGATGGATCAAGATCTGGCTACATTGCTTGAACGTGATAAGCCGGTCAATCTAGACGTTCGGCAGGCCGACATTATCAGCTTTGACCTCACATCACTCCCCTCGAGCTATAAAGTTGTGGCCAATATTCCGTATTATCTAACCTCAAAAATATTCCGGCTGTTGCTGGAAAGCAGTAATCCGCCCGCGATCATGTCACTGCTAATTCAAAAAGAAGTGGCTCAGCGGATTGTGGCGAGGCCTGGGCAGATGAGCGTGTTGGCTTTTTCGGTTCAGTATTATGGAGCGCCGACTCTAGTGCGAATTGTCGAACGTCACAAATTCTGGCCACCACCCAAGGTTGACTCGGCAATTCTGCAGGTCAAGGTCTACGATCAGCCTGCGTTTAATGCCGATCGTGATAAACTTTTTCGGCTGGTCAAAGCTGGCTTTGGTGAAAAGCGCAAAATGCTTAAAAACAGTTTGGCGGGAGGATTAAATCTAGAGATGGCCTTGGCCGAGCGATTGCTAAAGGAAGCCAAGATCAAGCCAACTGCCAGAGCCCAAGAGTTGGATATGAGGGCCTGGCAAAGACTGTATGACATAGCGCTTAAATACGAAATTATATGAAAAAGACCCGCTTTAAGGGTCTTTTTCAACTCCGAAAAGCGGGTCATTTGCTTAGCGCCAGACCAAACTGGCGGAGGGCAGCCTCGATGCGCTCGACCGACGGCCAGCCGATCTTATGAGGCTTGAACAGATCCTCACGCCGGCGCTCAGTCAGCTCGCCGACGGTTCGAATGTCGTGCCAGAACCAGAGCTGGCGGGTTAGTCGCTGCCCAAGCCCCAGAATTGAGATCGGTTCGTCGATCAGGTTACCCGTCTCGAGCTGCACGAATCGTAGGTCGTCCAGGATGCCGAAGCGATCCACCATGTTCATCATCGTGTCGACCACCACTCCCGTCTCCATTGGAGTGCCGGTGATGCGAACGGTGGCGATGTGAACGGCGGTGCCCGCGGTCATGCCGTCTGCTTCTTGCTCTCGGTGCCGCGGCGGGCGCGGGCGATGCCGTCCTTATACCACACGACTACGCGCTTGAGGAAGTCGCCACTTCCCTCGAGGCTTCTTTGTTCGGGCCTCGCGGTTTCAAGGGTGAAGTAGTACTTCCAGTCGGTCATCTCTTCCAGCTTGGCGTCGACGGCTTTTAGCGCCTGGGCGGCTGCCTCTTGGTGCTTCCGGCGGATCGACTCCAGCTGGTGGTGGCGATTTGCGAGCAGAGTGCCGCAGGTCCTTTCCAAATCCTTGAGCAAGCTGGTGAGCTCGTCAAGCTGAGTCGGAGTTTTAGGCATTAGATTCCAATCTGTCGAAGGGCTGGGTAGACAATACCATTTTTTGGCTAAAAATCAAGAGCAAAGCATAGACCCCTAATCTGAAATTGGCTATAATTAGCCCCAATGTCCAAGTTCTATATCACCACACCGATCTACTACATTAACGACCTTCCCCATGTTGGCCACGCCTACTCGACGATTGCGGCTGACGTTTTGGCCCGAAATGCCCGGGGTCAGGGCGTGAATGTTTTCTTTTCGGTGGGCACCGATGAAAACGGCCAAAAAACCATAGAAGCGGCTGAGAAGGCGGGTAAACCGGTGGGGGAGTATGCCGACTGGATGGCCGATGCCTGGAAGCAGACGTGGAGCCAGCTGGGTATTAGCTTCGACCGGTTTATTCGGACGACCGAGGGTGACCACATTAAGGCGTCGCAGGCCTTTATCGAAAAAGTTCAGGCTGCCGGAGACATCTACAAAGGTGAATATGAGGGCCTATATTGTGTTGGTCATGAGGCTTTTATCTCCGAGACCGAGCTGGTGGACGGCAAATGTCCCGAGCATAACCGAGCGCCCGAAAAGCGTAAGGAAGATAATTACTTTTTCAAATTGTCGAAATATGGCGACAAACTCTTAAAGCATATAAACAACAACCCTAGCTTCATTCAGCCGGAGTCGCGGCGCAATGAAGTGGTGGCCTTTATTAATCGAGGCCTCGAGGATATCAGCGTGTCGCGTCAAGGAGCGCAGTGGGGGATTGACTGGCCTGGCGATAAGGATCAAAAGGTGTATGTTTGGTTTGATGCTCTAATTAATTATTTAACTGCCGTTGGCTACCCCGGCAAAACCGATCCATGGTGGCCAGCCGATCTACACCTGGTGGGTAAGGACATTATTAAGTTCCATTGCATCATCTGGCCGGCCATGCTGATGAGCGCCGGTATACCGCTACCAAAGGTAGTTTTTGCTCATGGTTTCTTCACGATCGACGGCAAAAAGATCTCGAAATCCCTTGGTAATGCCATTAATCCGGTTGAGCTGGCTGGTAAATATGGCGTTGATGCCCTGCGGTTTTATCTATTGCGCGAAATCCCCTTTGGCGGTGACGGCGAGTTTAGCCACGAGCGTTTCGTGAACACTTATGAAACCGAGCTGGCCAATGAACTTGGCAATGCTGTGCAGAGGGTGGCTTCGATGATTAGTCGCTACCAGGATGGGGAGATCGGGCCGGTCCCGGAGGCCAGCCATGATACCGGCCGCATCCGTGAAAGCATGGAGGCTTTTCGGCTTGACCGCGCGCTAGATGAGATCTGGAGCTATGTACGGGGGGTTAATCAATATTTGGAAGACGAGAAACCTTGGGAGATAGCCAAAACTGACAAAACTCACTTGCAAGAAGTGCTGGCTCAGGCAGTTTCGGAAATTATACACGTTGCCCATTTATTGCTGCCATTTATTCCCGCCACTTCAGAGCGAATTTTAAAGACATTTGAAGGCGGCAAAGTTAATGCCGACATTGGCATTCTGTTCCCCAAGTTTGACGAACCTAAGCGCCCAAGTTAGCCGGACAAGGTAGTCTCATTGCAAGCCGGCAACATCTTCAAAGCCGTCAAAGGCGACACCGCCGGCACGACTATCCAGTAATCAGTAAGTTCTACTTGACGACGCTTATTTGGGCGACACCGGCGTTTCCCGCCGCATCGTAGGCCTTGATGAGAATGGTATGACTGCCGGCACGGACTTTACGAGTATTCCATTTGAGCTGTACTGAGTTAGTCGTACTGCTACCGAGCAGCGAGCTATCTACGTAGACTTGCATTTTGGTGACCCCAATATTGTCTGCGGCTGTTCCTGCAATCGTGACGCTTCCCGCCACCGCTGACCCGTTGGCTGGCTGCGTAATTGTTACCGTTGGGGCAGCCGTGTCGCTTGTCGGCACAGTATTCGAGACGGTAACCGTCGACGTAGTAGAAGTGCCTGTATTCCCCGCCGCATCGTAGGCTTTTATGAGGAGACTATGTGCACCATTGGTTTCTTTGGTTGAGTCCCAGGTGAAAGCGAGAGTAGCACCCTGAGCACTACTTCTCAATAAGCCATCGATGTAGAGTTCGGTCGAGGTGATACCCACATTGTCGCTAGCAGTCGCGTTTACTGCAACGCTATTTGACACGGTAGCGCCGTTGGCTGGAGCAGTGAGAGTGGCGGTTGGCGGTGTCGTATCGAGCACGGTGTCGTTCTTTACGTTCACCGTTACGCACGCCCCGCCACCGTTCAAGCTCGTGTCTGTAGCCTTGGTACAAAGCCTATGGGACCCGTTGGTTAGTTTCGTGGTGTCGAAATAAAACGTGTAAGGCGCAGTGTTGGTAGAGGTCATAAAACCAATACTGTTATAGTAGCCGTCCCAGTAGATATCAACCCTGGAGACAGCAGCGTTATCTGTAGCATCAACGGTAATGACCTGCTGCCCGGTCAATGTAGCGTTGGCGAGTGGCGCGGTGAACTTAGCGGTTGGAGGAGTTGTGTCTGGAGGAGACAGCGTAAAGTCACCGACTAATGTCGTCATGGCTTTGTAGGCATTGATACGCCCGTACTGCGTGAATCGTCCGTTGGCATCAGTGCCAATTTGGTCGGCGGTATTGAAGATCGTTTGTTTTATTTGACTAGTAGTTGCCTGCGGTTGGGCGGATCTCAGCAGCCCGGCAACGCCAGCGGCAAATGGTGATGAGATAGAGGTGCCGCCGACCGGTCCGTATGGTTGACCGCCATCTACGGTGCTTCCCGTGGCCCAGGTGGTCGCAACGCCTGTCGGCGCGCCAATGGGCACCCACGAGCCGTAGGAGGAATAACCTTGATAATCGGCATTTGACACTGCTGCAACGCCAATCACTCCAGGATCTGCTGCCGGACTGCCGGGGCAGTTGCAACCGCCGTTACCGGCTGCCGCAAATATCATCACATCTTTATTAAAAGCATAATTTTCAGCGCTGTAGAGCGTGTTTGATGTCCCGGCTCCCCCATAACTGATGTTTATGATCTTGGCGCCGTGATCTGCAGCGTAGATGAAGCCACTGGCCATGGCGCTGTACGATGCATCACCATTGCTGGCTGTGCTAATTTGGATGGGCTCTACCGAACAGTTCCAGCAGGTGCTAGCGACACCTACAGCATTATTCGTGTGAGCGTTAACGACCCCTGATGTGTATATACCATGGGGGTGTACATAGCTCACGTCAGTGTTATTTCTTGGTACGCTCCATGGCGAGACCATGGTGCCAAGGTCAGGCTGCTTGAGGTCAATACCCGTGTCCAGAACGGCAACCACTGTCGATGGAACGCCCGTCGTTTTATCCCAGGCATTGTTCGTGCCGGTTATCTTAAAGGGCCACTGATTGTCGTACGGAGTAAGTCCTCCTGTATAGTCGGGGTCGTTGGGCACAACTGTCTCGGGGCTAGCTACTCGATCTTTTTCGGCGAATGCTACTGCCGGGTTGTGCGAAAGCGCGTTAATTACGGCATCGAGTGCTTTGGGATTGACGCTGACAACTTTGGTTTCAATCTGAGGTATTTCGCTTTTTACTTTCAGACCATAGCGGGCCAAGAGCTTATCCTGTACGTCTTTTGGTGCGCCAGCGCGGAAGCGCACGAGCAGTTGATCGGGCACAAAGTCTTGTGCCGCCTGCATGTTATTTGAGGGCAAGGTAGCAGGAGTTGCCGCAAGGCCCCTGTAAAGCAGGTAACATCCTGCGATGCCAAAAAACAAAGCAAATAAACCTGCATGCCTAATAGAAAAATCGGCTGGTTTTTTAATAAATTTAATTTTATTTTTCTGATTGTTGCTGTCAGGGGTGGGGTTCTGGATGGGGGTTTCAGGAGTTTCCTTCTCCATAATTTTTTGAGCCTCTCGCCACCTTTAATACTTATGCTTATCTTTGCACCACAGCAGGACGGTGTCAAGCAACACACAGGAGAGATTAAGGCTATTGCCACCGCGGCTATTAGATGATGTAGCGTATAATATAGACATTAAGGATTGCGTAGCATGTCAATAGAGACGAGACGCGTCCAGTTTGAGCTGGACTCAGTTCGTAGTGCCAAATTGGTAGACACTCATGCCCATATCCACTTCAGTAACTTTGCTGGCAAGGTGGATGAGGTTATTCATAAGGCGGCCGAGGCCGGGGTGGATAAAATTATTACCGTCGGGGTAAATTCAGCCGACAGTCGGGCAGCCGTAGAAATGGCGTCCCGTAGAGAAAATGTCTGGGCTAGCGTCGGCATTCATCCTCATGATGCGGGCGAGGCGGAGCAGGCTCGGGGCTACATCAGCGACTTGGCGGGGGAGCGTAAAGTGGTGGCTATTGGCGAGTGTGGGTTGGATTATTTTAAGTCGCAAACTTCCCGTGAGGATCAAGAGCTGGCGTTGCGCTGGCAGATCGAGTTGGCACTTGAGCGCAGGCTCCCACTAATCTTTCATGTGCGTGACGCCCTTGACGATTTTTTTCGAATTACAGGAGACTATGACGGCATTCGTGGTGTGATTCACAGCTTTACGGGCACCCGGTCCCAGATGGAAATGGTGGTTGAACGCGATTTAGATGTAGCTCTAAACGGCATAGTGACCTTTACTAAAGACCAGCAACAAATTGAGGCGGCCAAACATCTGCCTCTGGAAAATATGCTACTGGAAACAGATTGCCCGTTTTTAGCACCGACTCCAAACCGTGGCAAGCTTAATACGCCGGCGGCGGTTAAAGACATTGCCGAATTTTTGGCTGAGCTGCGGGGTGAAGACGTAGCTAGGCTAGCTGCTGCCACGACGGCCAATGCGGAAGGCTTGTTTGGAATATGAAAAAATCAATTTATTTTGATTATGCGGCGGCGACGCCGATTGACCCAGCGGTGGCAAAAGTTGTGGAGCAAACTCAGAAAGATTTCTTCGCCAATCCATCTTCGCTCCATACTCCTGGCCGGCTGGCTGGTCAAAAGCTAGCCGAGGCGCGGGCACGAGTTGCTAAAATCCTGGGCGCTAAGCCGGCCGAAATAATTTTTACCTGTGGTACTACCGAAGCTGCCAATATCGCCATTAGTGGACTTGCAGCAGCTTGGCCACAGACCCGAATCCTAGCTAGCGCTATTGAGCACGAGGCTGTTCTGGCAACTCTGGATCACTTGGAGCGAGCCGGCCGGCAAGTGGGGAAAATCCCAGTGACCTCGGATGGGATAGTCAAAATAGACCAGGTGTTGGCGAGTATTGATGACCTGACTAGCCTAGTCTGTGTCCAGTACGCCAACAACGAAATTGGTTCAATTCAGCAAATTGCGAAAGTTTCGCAATTAATTGCAGGTATTAGGGTAAATAGGCGAGAGCGGGGGATTACCACTCCCCTCTTTCTTTATTGCGATGCAGCTCAGGCGGGTATGCTTAGCCTCCAGGTTTCGCGTCTCGGAGTAGATTTAATGAGTATGGGCGGCAGTAAGCTTTACGGGCCGTCAGGCAGCGGATTTTTGTACGTCCGGGCTGGTGTTAAGCTCGAGCCAGTCATCACCGGGGGAGGTCAGGAGTTTGGCCTGCGGAGTGGTACGCCATCAGTGGCCTTAGCTGTCGGTCTGGCCGAGGCTCTGGAGCGGCAGCAAGCTAGGCGCACGGGTGAAAGCAAAAGGCAGCAGGTTCTACGCGACCATTTGTGGCAGAAAATCCAAAAAATTGAAGAGGCCGTTCTCAACGGCACTCTCAACTCTCGACTTCCCGGCAACTTGAACGTGACTTTTCCGGGGGCCTCCGGAGAAGAGTTAGTTAGCCATCTCGATGCGGCCGGTTTTGCGGTGGCCACCGGTTCGGCTTGCAGTGCCTCTAGCGAGGAGCCATCACATGTGCTGCGAGCCATTGGTCGTAGCGTACCCGAAGCCGAGGCCAGCCTGCGCCTGACACTGGGCCAGCCGACGACTAAGGCTGAGGTTGACTCCCTGGCAAGCATTCTTGTGAAGGTGGTGGGGCGGGTGCGGCAGCTGTCTGGTAAGTAGGCTACAATAATGCTTATGCATATCGTGAAGTGGTTATTGGTTGCGGTGCTGACTGTTCTGTTGCTACTGGCAGTCGGTTTTTTGTCGATTGGCTTTTATCTTTCGCCGCAGGACAAGTTAGAGCATGCCGATGTGATTGTGGCCATCAGCGGCGGCGAAACTACTTCGCGGACGGCCGAGGCCGTGGAGCTCTATAAAGCCGGCTACGCCCCGAAACTGCTTTTTTCCGGCGCTGCCCAGGATCCAACCGGTCCGTCAAACGCCGCCGCCATGCAAAAATCAGCCGAACGCCAGGGCGTGCCAAGTAGTGATGTGCTGATTGAAGAGTCAGCTCAGAACACTGCCCAAAACGCCGAAGCTTCAGCAAATGTGCTGCGATCGGCGGGCGCTCAGAAAATAATTTTAGTAACCTCGCCCTACCATCAAAGGCGAGCTAGCCTGGAATTTCACCGAGCTCTAGGCAAACCGGTGAAGATAATTAACCATTCCGCGCCAGACCACCGTTGGCGCAAGTCAGCCTGGTGGGAGACGCCCTATAGCTACAATCTAACAATTAGCGAGTTGCAGAAAACAATCTACGTGCTGACGACCAAGAATGGAACTAATCCCTGATGGAAAGCATTTTGATCGACCTGACGGCCCTGGTGCTACTTGTGCTGGCGGCTGTCCGCTTCTACCGGAGGGGGCTGATTGCAACGGCTTTAAGCGCCGTTGCCTTTCTGCTTAGTCTAATTGCGGCTTCGGCGGGGTATAAGCTGACTGGCAACTGGCTGGCTGCCTTATCTCATCTACCGGCTTCGGTGGGCCGAATTTTGGCCTATGGTCTGCTCCTGGTATTGGTGCAGTTCGGATTGTTGCTGGTTGCCCGCGTGATTAGCCGCCGAGTACCGAAAGGTTTTGCCAACACCCCGGGTAATTTGTGGGGCGGCGCGATTGTCGGGGTGGCGCAGACGTTCGCAGTAATTGGCCTCTCGATTTATTTGATGCTTGGCTTACTTCCAGTCAATGATGCCCAGGCGGTTAAGGCCTCTTACACGGCCAAGTTACTGCAGCCAGCCGGACGAATATTACATGATTTGGTAAGCGCTTCTCCGGCCGAAGATTTTCAAGACACTTTTCGGCTACTAACGGTTGACCCAGAGAGTCATCAGTCGGTCCCGCTAGGCTTTAGTTATCAAAATGGACGTTCGAATGCCAAGGAGGAAGGCCAGGTTTTAGATTTAATCAACAAGGAACGGACCAGCCGGGGCTTAAAGCCACTCAAGGTCAATGACAAGGCGCGCGAGGTGGCCCGGGCACACAGTCAGGATATGTTGGCTCGTGGTTATTTTTCGCACGATACGCCCGAAGGTATTGATCCGTTCGAGCGCATGCGTCGGGGTGATGTTAGCTTTTTGGCGGCCGGTGAAAATTTGGCCTTAGCGCCGGATGTGGAAACGGCCCACAAGGCTCTGATGAACTCGCCAGGGCACAAAGCCAACATTCTGGATACCAAATTTAAGGCCGTCGGCATCGGAGTGATCGACGCTGGCCGCTACGGCCTGATGGTTACTCAAGACTTCACCAACTAATAAAAAACGGCTAAAATATGGGATCATTAAATCTTGCTCCCTTTGATGAAGTTCAAGGATGAGCGAGAACCGCAGTGAGGCGTAGAGACGCTACGGCGAAAGAGGATCGAAAGCCCAGACGCCGAAGTACGCGAAGAGAGAAAGATTTTAAAGATATGAAAAGTGTTTTTGTCGGTTTAAGCGGCGGGGTAGATAGCTCGGTCGCAGCCGCCCTCCTCAAACAACAAGGCTATGATGTGACTGGCGTCTACATGAAAAACTGGACGCAGGATCTGCCTGGTGTGAAGTGCCCCTGGAAGCAAGATCTGGCTGATGCTCGGGCGGTGGCCGCGCGCCTCGACATCCCGTTTAAAGTCTATGATTTTCAGGACGAATATCGCCAAAAGGTGGTGGATTACATGGTTGCTGAGTATCGGGCTGGCCGCACGCCTAACCCAGATATCATGTGCAACCAGGAAATAAAGTTTAAAATATTTTTACAAACAGCTCTGGCCGACGGGGCCGACATTATTGCTACGGGTCATTATGCGCGGATCGAGAACGGGCAGTTGCGAATGGCTAAGGACTCTAACAAAGATCAAACCTACTTTTTAGCTCGCGTTTCAGAATCGGCTCTCCACAAAACCTTATTTCCGATTGGTGACTATCTAAAGCCCGAAGTCCGCGATCTGGCCGCCAAATTCGATCTGCCGACGGCAGCCAAAAAAGATTCACAAGGGATTTGCTTCGTGGGCCCAGTCGGGATGAAGTCTTTTTTGCAACAGTATGTCGAATCTGAAGCGGGTCCAATTGTTAATAAAGCTGGACAACAAATTGGCGAGCATGATGGAGCTATCTTTTACACAATCGGTCAGCGCCAGGGACTGGGTGTGGGTGGCGGTAAGCCGTTCTATGTCACAGGCAAAAACATGGCTTCTAACACCGTGTTTGTGACCGATGATCCAGATGACTTGGAATTGCAGGCTGACAAGATTGATCTGACAGACATTCATTGGATCAACTCAAAACCGAAAACCGAAAACCGAAAACCGCAGCTCGCAGTCCGATTACGCCATCGCGGCGAGCTGGTCGAGTGCGACCTTGATCGAGCAACTCTACGCCTTGCTAAGCTGGCCCATGCCATAGCTGCCGGGCAGTCGGCCGTCATTTATGATGGGCAAACGGTTTTAGGTTGCGGCTTTATTACTTCCGGCGCGGTGCCGGCTTCTTTGCCTGCTTAACCACTAGGTAGGTACCAACCCAAGAGCCAAGAGCGATCGACCCTACGTAGAGGTAGTTAGAAACAAACCCAATAATTCCGAGTGAGGCCACGAACCAGTAGATAAATGAAATATTGGCGGCTTTCAGCGGCCGTTTTTGGCTAACGGCCAGGGTGTACAGCGCAAACAAGGCGTCCATAACTATGTAGGCGAAAAACAAGCCGATGGCCACCACGGGCTGGAAGGTGGAGAGAGCATGAGAAAGGCTAAGATCTAGCATATTTCCACCTTATCACAGCTTGCGCTAGAATAATGCTCATGACTACCGATCAAATCAGATCAAAATTCTTGGATTTCATGAAATCCAAAGGCCACTCCATCATTCCCAGCGCGCCGGTTTTCCTGAAGGACGACCCAACGGTACTGTTTACCACCGCTGGTATGCAGCCATTGGTCCCCTATCTGCTTGGGGCTCCACATCCAGAAGGTAAACGCTTGGCCGATGCCCAGAAGTGCATCCGCACTACCGATATCGAAGAAGTTGGTGATCCGTGGCATTTTACGATGATCGAAATGCTCGGCAACTGGAGCCTGGGCGACTATTTTAAAAAGGATTCGATTGCTTGGTCGTTTGAGTTCTTGACCGATAAAAAATGGCTGAATCTAGATCCCAAACGACTCTATATCACTGTTTACGAGGGCGATCATCAGGTTACGAAAGACACTGAATCGATCGAGCTATGGCAAGGCGAGTTCGGTAAGGTTGGGATCGATGCTCAAGAGGGCCAAAGAATTCTTTGCTTGGGCAAAGACGACAACTGGTGGGAGATTGGTGGAGCCGAAACCAGTCCAGCAGGACCAGACACAGAAGTCTTTTATTACGTTGGCGACAAAGAGAATCCGAAGTTTGATGTGGATAGTGATGACTTTCCGGAAATTTGGAATAACGTGTTTATGACCTATCAGCGAACAGCCGATGGCAGCTATAACGATCTTCCGGCTAAGAACGTCGATACGGGTATGGGGCTAGAGCGGATCGCCACTGTGATTCAAGGGTTTGATACTGCTTATAAAACGGACGTGATTTCCAAGATTTTGCATTCAGTTTTCGAATACGCGAACAAAAGCTTTGAGCCCGTCTATCATGAAACAGATCACGAGATAGGACGGGCTGGGCGTATCATTACCGACCATCTGCGCAGCGCCGTGTTCATGGCTGGCGACGGGGTAGTCCCCAGTAATACCGAACGCGGCTATGTGATGCGGCGGTTGATCCGCCGGGCCGTCCGCCAGGGCTTGGTGCTGGGTATCCGCCAAGATCTGAGTGAGAATATCGCTCCGGTCATTATTGATCTGTACCAGCAGGCTTATCCTGAACTTGAGCATAATCGCAAACAGATTCTGGATGTCTTGGACAGAGAAGAGAGCCAATTCCGGCAGACGCTGGACCGGGGCGTTCGTGAATTTACCAAAATCGTTAAAGATAAGCTAACAGGCCAAACCGTCTTCACCCTGTTTGACACCTATGGCTTTCCACCAGAGCTGTCAGTGGAAGATGCTAAACGATTAAATATCGCCGTTGATTCAAACTGGGAGAAAGACTTCCAGAAGTTAATGGATGAGCAAAAGGAGCGCAGCCGCACCGCCACGGCTGGGGAGTTTAAAGGCGGCCTGGCCGACCATGAGCCGGATACGATTCGTCATCATACGGCTACGCACTTGATGTACGAGGCGCTGCGACGGGTTCTGGGCGACGGCGTCATACAGCGCGGATCAAACGTGAACTCCGATCGTCTACGTTTCGACTTTAGCTTTGACCGCAAGCTGACTGATGAAGAAAAGCACGAAATCGAAAAGATCGTAAACGAACAAATTGAGGCTGATTTGCCTGTAAGTTGGGAGGAAATGCCGACGGACGAGGCCTTTGAGCATGGGGCCAAGGGGGCCTTTGGCGACAAATACGGTGAGACGGTGAAGGTTTACACGATTGGGAAACCTGGCGAAAAAGCCTTTAGTATAGAAATCTGCGGCGGCCCGCACGTAGAGCATACGGGGACGATCGGTAAATTCCGGATTCAAAAAGAAGAATCGTCCAGTGCCGGCGTCCGCCGAATCAAAGCGACGGTTAAGTAGCGAAAGGGCGACCTTACGG
>DATIII010000002.1:0-156036 GCA_035479795.1 Saccharimonadales bacterium (SeqCode) | reverse complement strand
GTTTGTTCCGGTTCAGGAACAGTGTCTGGTGGGTAGTTTAACTGGGGCGGTTGCCTCCTAAAGAGTAACGGAGGCGTTCAAAGGTTGACTAGGTACGGATGGAAATCGTATCGATAGTGCAAGCGCATAAGTCAGCTTGACTGCGAGGCCTACAAGCCGAGCAGGTGCGAAAGCAGGAGCTAGTGATCCGCTGTCACACTGTATGAATTTATTTGTACAAGAAAGTGGAATCGGCAGCGCTCAACGGACAAAAGCTACCCCGGGGATAACAGGCTTATAGCGCCCAAGCGTCCACAGCGACGGCGCTGTTTGGCACCTCGATGTCGGCTCGTCCCATCCTGGGGGTGAAGCAGCTCCCAAGGGTTTGGCTGTTCGCCAATTAAAGGGGTACGCGAGCTGGGTTCAGAACGTCGTGAGACAGTTCGGTCCCTATCTGGTGTGGGCGTAAGGAAATTTGCGGATGTTTGTCCCTAGTACGAGAGGACCGGGATGAACGAACCTCTGGTGTACCGGTTGTCGTACCAACGGCATCGCCGGGTAGCTAAGTTCGGTTGCGATAAGTGCTGAAAGCATATAAGCACGAAGCCATCCCCAAGATAAGGTTTCCCCATTAGACCCCAGAAAGACTATCTGGTTGATAGGCGCTAGGTGTAAGCACGGTAACGTGTTCAGCCGAGGCGTACTAATAGGTCGATTGACTTTTTTACATTTTTTGACGAGCGTTTTGTGGTAACAAATCAAGTTTCCAACTTCCAGTCTCCGGTTTCCAGTCCTTCTGGTAGCTGGCCGCTGGTATCTGGTAACTATGTGGCCATAGCACTTTAGTTACACCCAAGGCATAGGTCGCTTTCGAGCGTCCAGCAAAAGCCTCGGGTCCACCAAACTACTCCGGGAGCGCAAGTTCTCTTTAGTTTGGTGGTCCCGGTGCTTTTGGCGAGGAGGCTACACTGGTTCCCATCCCGAACACCAAAGTTAAGCTCCTCAGCGGCGATGATACTCATTTATTTGGGAAAAGTAGCTCAGTGCCGGATTAACAGGAAAGACTCCTACCAGGGGTCTTTTTTGTTGCCTAGGTGGTATGATTAAAAACATAATGAGGGTTTGAAAAATGGCTGAGCAAACACCAAATAAGGGCGGCTATGGTAAGCGACCAATGTGGCAGTGGGTACTGCTTTATGTGGTAGTCGGCGGCGTGCTGTACTATTTGGCCTACGTACTGTTCTTTAGCGGCGGCAACGGGTACAAATACTAGACAAAACATAAGTTTTATGCTATTATTGGCATCGACTGAGGTGGTAATGAATCTTCTCAGCCAGATCTTTGCAGTACAAAAAACCACGGCCCAAGGAGAGAAATGACTCAATGGCAGGTTTTGACGGCTCCCATCGAGGGATCCACCGAGCGCAACCTTCTGTTTTTGGCGCTCATTCGCTACACCAACGCTGATGGAGACGATGGCTACGAGGGCGACATCCTCAAAGTCGGCCTGAAGAGCTCGATCGTGGCCTATCTCATGCGGTATGGCCAGGGCGACTTCGTCCGGGTGCGCCACCACATCATCTCCTCTCGTGGATCGTGGAGTAAGGACTCCGACGACGCCTACGGCAAGGCCTGGACCGAGGTGTCTCATCTCCTCGAGGCCTGGACCGATCCGGACATAGACTGGAGCGCTTCGGTCTGCGCCGGCACCTAATCCACACAACTGCAAATGGCTGGAAGCCTCGCTTCCAGCCCGACCCCGAGCTTGTAAGCTTTACAGGTTCAGGATCGTCGACATTCAAATATGGGGTGGTGAACTATGAAGCAGCTACCATGGACGCTTGGCGTCCCGCGCACGCCCGAGCGGAAGTCGCTGGTGCTATGCGCCGGCCACTTCTATCGGGATCGCTACGAGGCTGATCCAACTGATGCCATCGCTGGCCTGAAGTGGGTCATCTTGTTAGCTAAGCAGCATCCGCAGCCTCAGCTCGAAACCACCGAGGAAATGGCGCATGGTTGGTGCCTCGACCTCATGCCGGCGGCTGCCGCTGAGCATTTCGACCGGGCCTGGCTGCAATGCTGCCAACTGCTGGCCACCGGCTTTGCCGAAGATATTCCAGGTTGGGGGAAGGCCGAAACGGCCAATGGCCGTCAGCTTCCGTAGCCGCTTGGGGTGGGGCGTTCGACAAGGACGTCTCACCCCATTTTTATGCCTATCCTAAATCCTGAGGTTAAATCTTTTTGACTAGCATAAACCCCTTATGTTTGGGACAATGTTAACCATAAGGGGAGTTCAGATGTGGGA
Organism: Saccharimonadales bacterium (SeqCode); assembly: GCA_035479795.1. Lineage (GTDB taxonomy): Bacteria > Patescibacteriota > Saccharimonadia > UBA4664 > SCTI01 > DATIII01. Next base: position 153,752 of record DATIII010000002.1, on the reverse strand, counting down.
CGCGTCTTCAGCTATGAAGAAATAGCCGCCAGTAAGATACCAACACAGCAGGACTTTGAGGCTGGCCGTCGCGATATTATCGACACCATTAACTCCTGTAGCGACGTATTGGGTGCCATCATGTGCGGCTCAATTATCCACGGCACATCAAATGTGCGCAGTGATATCGATGTAGCCTTCTTTTACCACGAGACTCCGGCCGTCACGGCGGCCATGAAAGGCCTGAGAGAGCGCAGTCTGGAGCGTAATCTTGACCTGAGCCTTATTCCCATCGAGGCCGAAATGGCGGGGACCAACTTTCACGCCATTACCACCTCATTTCGCCAGCATCTCTCGATGATGGCTGCTCAGGGCGGCTTGATCAAAGCCGATTTTACCGAGTGGATTAAGCCCTGGCAGAGCGAGCGTGATGATCTCACCGCCTATCTGTCACACAAGTGGCGCTACTTTAATAAACGCCTTAATAAGATAGACTTCATGGACCCGAGCGATCCCAAGCGCCTAGAAACAATTCAGAAGGCCTTAGAGCTTGGGCCGCATGTGGCGCGCAAGATGCTCAGTCTTTGGGATGTTGAAGTGGAGTCGGACAGCAAGGTGGAGGTAATCAAAGCCTACAGTGAATTGGCACCAGTAGAGCTTAGCGAGCAGATTAACAGGTTAGCCGAGATCGACCGCTGGTATACTAATGAGCTATTTCTCCAGATGGAGAAGCTAGATCAGGAGCGTTATTTGCAGGTTCTGGATCAGCTGGCCGCCGTTGTTCCTGCAGGTTACCAGTTCTTGCGGGGCAGCATTATGATGCTGCATGAAAACTATGGGATTAGCACTGACGTATCCGAGGTCGACCTGCAGGCTGATGCCGCCGGACTACTCAATCGCCTGGCTGACGCCAATCTGCCATTTGCCGCCTAAACTGGTAAACTGCGATACCAGCTGAGACAGATACATTTAATGATTCCTTCGTGCCTTGCTGCGGGATCTCGACTACTGCCTCGCATAGTTTCAATACTGCGGCGGATATACCGACAGTTTCATTGCCGAGTAACAGGGCAGTAGGGAACTGCGCCCGGAACTCAAACAAATTGTGGCTTTTTGCCGTCTGCTCTAGCGCATAGATATGCCAGCCACGGGCTTTAAGTTCGGCGATAGCTTCTTCGGTCGAATTTCGGTATTCAATGGTCACTGTGGCCTCTGCGCCCAGGGCAGTCTTGGCAATCTCACGGGTGTTCCGGTTAACCACAACTGGGTCTCTTTTATCATCTTTTTGGGCGGGATAGGGAGTCGTTCCACAGGCAAAAATCGTCGAAATTCCAGCCGCATCACAGGTCCGCAGGATGGCTCCGACGTTATAATTACTCCTGGTATTGTCCAAAATGAGAGTAAATTGAGACATTAGTGTGTTCAATTATAGCAAGCTGAGAAAATGCTGAAATAGATGGGTACAAAATAAGCTCAAGAACTTATTGACAGCATAAGCATTGTGTGATAATATATCTTTTGTTGAAACCCCTTATGTCGGTTATGACAAAACTCTACTGAGCGTGCCTCAAGCGGTTTGTGGAAACAACTAAAGCGGTTTTATAGTGCCACGTGACACAATAAATCCAATTAAGAGAAAGGAAAGCGCAATGGCAGGAACCAAGTATGGTGGCGTTAAGGCCGCCCAAACCAACAAACAGCGCTACGGCATGAACTTCTACATGACCATCGGTGCCATGGGCGGACGCAAAAGCCGCGGTGGTGGATTTGCCAAGAATCCCGATCTGGCTCGCGCTGCTGGCCGCAAGGGCGGGATGGCCTCACGCCGTCGCAAAGCTTCTAGCGAAGCTTAAGTCCCAATTCATTCAAAAAATAAGCCCACTCGGGCTTATTTTTTTGCCTTCCTCATCCTCGGCATGTAAACGCTCCATCATCCGCCCTGAGCCCCCCCTGTCATCCTCGAGCGCAGCGAAGGATCTCCTCTCACTCTGTCATTGCGAGGAGCGAAGCGACCAAGCAATCCATTTCTTTCCCAGGCAGCAAGAGCCTGGGTTTCTTTCGTACCTTTTCGACCAGGAAAAGGTACCCAAAACTGGCCGCGTAGCAGTTCACAGCTTGTGCACTCCTACATCCAAAACCAATCTGAGCTGCGGAACTCGCTTCGCTCAAACAGTCCTCGCTTGGCAGATTAGGTTTTGGATTAGTCGTTTTCAGGCTGCTCCATACGCGGGGAAGGGGAGACCTAAATTCTAAGAGGCAAATTGTTGGGCGCCGAGGCGGGGGTCTTCGTAGCGGCTCATAATTGTGCGTTTGACCCGTCGGTCCTTGCGCCAGTTAACCTGCCAAACAGCGCCGCAGGCAAAACAACCATACTCATCACGGCCCTTTTGCAGGCTAAAGTTCTGACAATCGGGACAGGTGGCCCGTTTGGTTAGCCAATAATCATAGCTGTCGATACAGCGCGCTATATGTTTTTCATCTACTTTGATGCCGTACTTGGCGGCATGCTGCCGGACGAAGTCCCAGGCCTCCATTTCGATGCGGATGAGCTCCATGTCGTATTTATAAATGCGGTGGTTGTGGCTGGCGTGGCCGATTTCGTGGAGAAGGGCTAGGCGGCCGCTGTTGGACTTTAAGCGCTTGGCGTCGTAGACGATAGCTTGATTATTGGGGGACCACATGTAGTAGCTCCCAGGGATGAAGTTAATATCCGGAAAATCCTGCATTAGGTCCAAAGTCTGCGCACCTCCCTCGTTACACTGGAACCGAGTATACGCTCCGGCCCATAGAGGCTGCAAGCATAGGCGTAATGAGCTATTTTACCAGATGGGAGGCGAGAATTAGCGTGCCGTAGGCGACGGCCGTTTCCATGTATTTGGCGGGCACGATTGGCGGCAAGGGATTGATGGGTTTCAGGGCTCGTAAGTGCATTAACAAGGGCTGCTCAAACTTGCGAAAATGGACATTAACGCCGCCGCCCATGACGACAATCGAAGGCGACAAAGTGATGATCAAATCGTACAGCCCAGTGGCTACATCTTTGGCATATTCATCCCAAATTTTTGGATCGGTGATTTCGTATCCATATTGACCAAAGCGGCGCTTCATGGCTGGTCCGGCCACGGCCGTTTCGAGCTCTTCGGACTTACCTTCAGCCATGATTTGAATATGGCCACCTTCTGGATCGTGCGCTCCGTGATAAAGCTCGCCATTAATCACAATACCAATGCCAACGCCGGTTGATATGGTTACATATAGTACCGACGACTGGCCCTTGCCGGCGCCAATAGTGGCCTCGGCCAGGGCGGCGGCATCGGCATCCTTTTCCAAGGCTACCGGGACGCGGAAGTGGTTACGCAGCTGCTCAACAATTGGCAGCGGCTCCCAGTTCATATTGGGGGTTTTTAAGATCGTACCCTTGGCGCGGTCGATAGGGCCGGGTGATGCAACATGAATGCCCGCAATCGGCTGCCCGCCTGCAACTTGCTCGATTAAATGGGTGATTTCAATGACAGCCTGACCGCCATTATCGGGTGTAGCTATCTTCATGGAGTTTTCGATTTCGGGCTGAGAGTTGCCGGCCACTACCAAGATTTTGGAGGCGCCGATATCGACTCCAATCAGCGTTTTTTGAACTTGACGTGTGCTCACCATCTTGTCTAAAAGTATAGCTCTAATGCTTGCAAACCGCCACGTCGGATTGACATTCTAGGCTGGATATTGTAGTATGCCAAACATTCTCCGTTTGTCGGTCGGGACGGGGCCCATCGCTTTAGAAAATATGAGTGCTCACCTCCTTGTATTGGATAAAGTTTGGTGCCCCGTCTCGCTTTGCCAGCGGAGATATTTGTTGCCTTCTGATCACCAGCTCCTGTATCCTATGAGTCGAGTAGAGGTGAGACATCACTAAGCGGGGTCCAAACTTATGAAAAAAGATATTCTCACTACCATTGGCGGATTGGTAATAGTAGGTCTGGTGGTGATTGCCACCTTCCTGTACGGCAGTCAGCAGCGCCAAAACCAAGCCAAGCATGATCAGGGCTTGAAGCAAGAACAGACTAGTCAGACAGCACCGGCCAGTCAGGATAATAGCCAAAAGGATAAGCCTCAGCAACCGGCGGTTTCCAAACCCCAGGCGGACAGCCCTAATCTGCAAGGCGGTCAGCCGGCGGCAAATTCAAGCTCAGCTTCGGCTCCGAATCCGGCACCGGCTGCTGCGCCGAAAAGTAGCAATCAGACGCCTAAAACAGGTGGGGAAGTGCTGTTTATTATTCCGGCGGGGGTCATGATTTTGATGACCCGTCAGGTATTGCGGACCCGGGCCAACCTCCGCCAGGCTCTACTCAGTTAGGGCTCTGTCATCCTCGAGTTCATCGAAGGATCTCTGAGGATCTTGGGCTCCACTGCCACTTCTTTCCCAGGCAGCCAGAGCCTGGGGTTTCTTTCACAGCTTTTGAACCAGCAAAAGCTGTCCAAAACTGGCCGCGTAGAAGTTCACAGACCTGAAGCACTCTCTAATCCACACCAATCTGAGCTGCGGAACTCGCCCGCCTTTAAGCTGACTCAAACAGTCCTCGCTCATGCAGATTTGGTTTGGATTAGTCGTTTTCAGGCTGCTCCATACGCGGGGTAGTGTGGCTAAATCCTAAATTCTAGATCCTAACACCTTGCCCAAACCTGGTTTTTATCTTAAAATACAGATAATCACTTCGAGGCGGAGTGAAATCTTTTTTGTGAGGAGGCAATAATTTTGCCAAGTAAGAGTCAAACTAAGACCGATGTCACCATGGAGCAGCTGCTCGCCGAGCATCAGGTACCCCATGTTCAGGTGGGAGATGTAGTGGAAGGCACCGTCATTGCGGCTGATAAGCACGAGATCTGGTTGGATCTGGGTGCGCGCGGTACCGGTGTGGTGATTGGTCGGGAGATCGAACAGGTAGAGGATATTAAGCCCGGCGATACTATTTCCGCCGGTGTGCTCGAACCTGAAAACGAAGATGGCCATGCCATTTTGAGCCTGAAGAAGGTGGCCAAAGAAAAGGGCTGGGAAGCTCTACAAGAGAAGATGGACCAAGGTGAAGTATTCCCAGTTAGTCCCTATGATGCCAACAAGGGTGGCTTGCTTGTCGAAGTTGAAGGTATCCGTGGGTTCCTGCCGGTCAGCCAGCTGTCGGCCGAAAACTACCCACGAGTATCGGGCGCTGATAAGGACGAGATTCTGCATCGCTTAACCAATTTAGTGGGTAAGCCGCTACAGGTTCGCGTGTTGGATCTAAACCGTCGTGACAACAAGCTGATTGTCAGTGAAAAGGCGGCTCGCCGCGAGGATACCGAGAGCAAGGTGGCTAAGATGAAGGTCGGCGAGGTAGTAAAGGGTGTGGTGACCGGCGTCGTCGATTTCGGTATCTTTGTTAACGTTTCGGGCATTGAAGGCCTGGTCCATATCTCAGAAATTGCCTGGGACCGCGTGGACAGCCCTGCCAAGTACGTTAAGGTGGGGCAGGAGATTGAGGCGAAGATTATCGCCATTGATCGTGACAAGCTCAGCCTAAGTATGAAGCAGCTCCAGGATGACCCCTGGGCGCAGGAAGTCAAGAAGCTCAAAGTTGGTGAAGATGTCGAAGGCACGATTACCCGGATTACTCCCTTTGGCGCTTTTGTCCAGGTAACGCCGGCGGTTGAAGCCCTGGTGCATATTTCGGAGCTGTCCGACGAGCATGTCGAAGATCCTTCAAAGCTGGTGAAGATGGGCGATAAGAAGAAGTTTCGGATCATCGCAGTCGACCCCGATGCCCATAAGCTTTCCTTGAGCCTAAAGACCAAGTCTAAGACCAAGGCGAAAGCTGATAGCGAAGATAAGGAGTAAGCCACGTGCTCGGTGCCGTTCACATTCCGGTGCGGCAGTGTAAAATTTGCCGGACCCGTCGACCCAAGGTCGAGCTTATGCGCTGGGTCCGGACGGATGAGGGTTGGCAGCGCGACGAATCGAGCAAGCTGCCGGGCCGCGGGGCTTACACTGATAGTGATGAATGTGCCGCCAAACTTTTAAGCGGTAAAAAGAGGTAGAAATGGCAGAAACCACCGAAAAATCCAAAGTTGAGATTGCACCAATCATTGGTGTGGGTGAGTTCGCCGAAAAGCTGGGTGTGCCGGTTACCAAGGTGATCGGCGAGCTGATGAAGAATGGCGTCATGGCCACCATTAATGAGCAGATCGATTTTGATACGGCTTCGATAATTGGCAGTGATTTGGGGTTTGAAGTAGTCGCCGAGCCGGTGGCGGAAGTGGCGGCTCCAGTTAAGGAAAAGCTGCCAGAGGGTGAAGGCACTAATCGGCCGCCAGTGGTAGCTGTCATGGGCCATGTCGATCATGGTAAAACTTCGCTGCTCGATGCCATTCGCAAAACCGAAGTAGCGGCCGGCGAATCAGGGGGTATTACTCAGCACATTGGCGCCTACCAGATTAAGCGCGGCGAGCGCTGGATTACCTTCCTCGATACCCCCGGGCATGAAGCCTTTTCGGCCATCCGCGCTCACGGTGCTCGCATGACCGACGTGGCCATTATTGTGGTGGCCGCTGATGACGGCGTGAAGCCCCAGACCAAGGAAGCCATCAAGCACGCTCAAGAAGCCGGGGTGCAGATGGTGGTGGCGATCAACAAGGTTGATAAAGAGGGCGCCGATACTAACCGCGTACGGCAGGAATTATCAGATATGCAGTTAATCCCTGAAGAGTGGGGTGGCAAGACAGTGATGGTTGATGTCTCAGCTAAATCAGGCCAGAATCTCGAAAAGCTACTCGATATGGTGCTGCTGGTGGCTGATCTTGAGGATCTGCGAGCTCGTCCGGATGGTCTGGCTGATGGCATGATTATTGAATCCCATCTTGAAACCGGTCGCGGACCGGTGGCCACGGTGCTGGTTCAAAACGGTCAGCTGAAGGTGGGTGATTATATTGGGGCTGGTGGTACCTACGCCAAGGTGCGTAGCTTAGACGATTGGCATGGCAAACGAATCCGCCGGGCCGACCCGGGTATGCCGGCGGTGGTGACTGGCTTTAAGGCGGTGCCAGCCTTTGGCGATGTCTTCAAGGCTGTGGAAACTGAAAAGGAAGCTCGCGATCTGGCAGTTGGTAGCCAGCGTCAGGCGTCGATTAAAAGCATGGTGAAGGTGAAGAAGATTGATGCGGCCGAGCTGACCAGCGCCATTACGGCTGGGAACGTCAGCGAACTGAACGTGGTGGTGAAGGCTGATGTACAAGGTTCACTGGAGTCTCTGCTAGACAGTCTAGCTGGGCTGAAGAATGAGGAGGTGGCCATTAAGGTGGTGCAGAGCGGCATCGGTGATATCTCGGAGTCTGACGTGACCTTTGCCAAGGCCGGTAATGCCATGATCCTGGGCTTTAATGTGTCCATGGGATCAGTCGTGAAGCAGTTGGCTAACCGTGAGCACCTGCAAATCCGTCTTTATAAGGTTATTTACGAGCTGCTAGACGATCTGCGAGACGCTCTGAGCCAGATGATGAAGCCAGAGATTATTGAGCACGAAATGGGTAAGCTCAAGGTGCTCGGCGTGTTCAAGACCACCAAGACACATGTGATTTGCGGCGGCGAGGTAACCACGGGTAAGGTGACGGCCAACGCTCAGGTGCGCATTCTGCGCGACAAGCAGGTGATTGGCACCGGTAAAGTCGATAATGTGCAGAAAGAACAGAACGTGGTGAAGGAGGCCGTGGAAGGCGAGCAATGTGGCATGAACCTGACGACTGATGTGAAGATCCAGATTGATGACCGGCTAGAATTCTACACGACAGAGGAGAAGGCCCGAAGCCTGTGAGCGAGCGCATTCGCAAAGTCTCAAGTTTAGTGAAACAGATTGTGGCCGGTGAGATGGCCCGGCTGCCCGAATCTGGCCGCTATACCGTGACGCGGGTTGATGTCACACCTGATATACGCCAGGCGACGGTATGGATTGGAATTGTGGGTGACGAGTCACTGTTTAAGGCTATTGAAGACTATCGTGGCGAGATACAGGCGGCGGTGGCTGGCGGGCTGGAAACCAAGTTTACGCCTAAGCTTACATTCCAGCATGATCTGGGCGGTGAGCACGCCAGCCATATTAGCCGGCTGATTAAAGGTGATTCTTCGGATGGCAAACCGTAAGCGCTATCCATTGACTTTTTAAAGTAATTATGCTAATATACTCCATTGCACTTGAGGAACCCATTTCTCATCTGTTGGAGTTTGAAATCTAGATAAAGTTTCGTACCCAAAGGCCCTTAAAAGGCCTTGGATACACACCCGAAACATGCTGTAACCGGTCGTCTCCTCTAAGAGACGAGTAGTAACCCGTCGCCGGAAGGCGATCCCTAGAAGGTGTCGCCGACCTACGACTGGCGAATCTCTCTCCAACCTGGAGGTTCAATGCCGACCACGGCAACCGGAAACCGTCTGGCTCGCAAGGTGGCCCCTGATGTGGGGCTGACCATCGAGCAGATGGCTGACATTCTCGAGCGCTCGGGCTTGAAGGAGGGCTCCAAGATCTCTCCCGAAGAGTTCGCGAAGCTGGAGTCCGAGGCTTCTCGGAAGGTCACAATCGACAAGCTGCTGGGTGGCTTCGTGGCGCAAGGGCTCAGGGGCATCAAGCCCGTGTACTTCGCCACTGCCTATCCGGCACTTCGCCGGCAGGGGAAGGTCAACGGCTCGACCGAGATCGACCCCGAGCTGGAGGCGATCGTTCGCCAGGACCTGACGCTTCTCATGGACATCGATCAGCAGGTGGAGACGGATCAGGCGGCGCTGCCGACCTGGAACCCGCCCGATCCCAAGGTCTCGATGGCCCAGGAGAGCCAGCAGGGCTACTACGAATACCTCGGGGTGTGCGATCACAACGTGATCGCCAATCCTCGGGATGTTCGCAGGCGCGGTCAGCGCAAGGATGTGCGCACGTCGCCTTTCCCGCGTTTTTGCCGGGATTGCCTCAACGCACGCATCCGGCTCATGGGCCAGTTGTCGTTTGCCGCGAGCGCCTCGTCGAGGTGCATCATCTGCGGCGATCCGCGGTTTGAGAGCGAAGATGCGTTCTTCGACTCTCGTTCCGACATCTGGGAGAACCTGGTGTCGGGCATCGCGGATGTGCCGTACCTTCTGGTGCGGCTCGTGGCTCAGCACCTCGAGACCCATCCCAAGCACGTCGCCCGCAAGGAGGCGTTCGTGGAGTGGGTCAAGGAGTTCGATCTGGCCATTGCCGGCCAGATCGCGAAGTACCCCGCCAAGGCCAGGGAAATCAAGGCCAGGGCGGAGATCCTGAAAAACGAGAAGCGGGCTGAACTCGGCCTGCTGGTCAACGACTAGGAGGGCTGATGTCGAGCGACATCGAAGCGATCGTGGCCGAGGCCGAGGCGACAGCAGACGCTGCCGTTTCCATCCCTGTGCCCGACAACGACTCGGGGGCTTCGGCACCCGCTGCGGCCCCTGTGGCCGCCCAGCCGGAGCCCGCTCCGGCTGCCGCACCGACACCTGGGCCGGCTCCCGTGGCTGCAGCTCCGGCTTTCCCCGGAGCGGATTTCGCGTTCGTCACGCCGGCCGCCCCGGCGGCTGATCCCGCTCCGGCTCCAAGCCTGCGCGAGAGGATTCTCTCAAAGCGGGAAGAGGTGGCGGCCGCCGAGAATGCGGCTATCGCTGCGACACGGACCTTCAATGAGCTCGAAGCTGAGCTCATTAGGTTGGAGGACCAGCACGCCTCGCTTGAGGCAGAACGCAGTCGTCGCGCTCGGGAGGATGCTGAAATCGCAGACCGCCTTCGCGGCCCGCGGCAGCGCCTGATCCTCGACGACATCCGGACGACGGAGCCGCCCCCTGCGGCTCGGCCCCGGAGGGCAGTCGAGCCCGAGCCGGAACCCATCCGGTCCCGGCCGGCAGGCGACCCGGCCCCGAAGCCCAAGTCGGGCTTCCTGGCCAAGCTGCAGAAGCTCGGCGGCTAGCCACCCAACGGGAGTTGTATCCAGCTGCCCCAGGAACCAAGGAGGTTCCTGGGGCAGTATCCCAATTTAAGTTTCTTTGAGTACGCGACTAAGCTTTAACAAACCCTTCGGTCTGGAGCTTAAATAGCTTGGCATACAGCCCGCCAGATTTGTCGGCGAGATCGGTGTGAGTACCGCGTTCGACTATTTTATTATCTTTTAGCACTAATATTTGATCGGCTTTCATAACTGTGGAGAGTCGATGAGCGATGATGACGGAAGAGCGACCCTCCATTAACTCGCTTAAGCCGGCTTGAACGTGATGCTCAGACTCGCTATCCAAGGCGCTAGTAGCCTCATCGAGAATAATCAGTTGAGGATTCTTTAAAATGGCCCGGGCAATCGCCACCCGTTGTTTTTCACCGCCGGAAAGCTTAACCCCTCGTTCACCAACGAGGGCTTTGTATTTTTCTGGCAGCTTTTCGATAAACACATTGGCGTGGGCCTGCTCGGCAGCCCGGATGACGTCGGCGTGAGTGGCCTCGGGCTGGGCTAATTTAAGATTGGCTTCCACGGTGTCATTAAAGAGGGCTACGTCCTGCATAACCACACCCATCTTTTCGCGAATTGAATCCTGGGTGAAGTTTCTAATCGGTTCATCGTTGATTAAAATTTCACCGTCCGTCGGCTCATAGAATCGCAGCAGCAGCTTGGTAATGGTGGTCTTGCCGGTACCGCTGGGCCCGACCAGAGCCAGACTCTGCCCGGGATCAATCTGGAAATTAATATTTTGCAGTACCTTACGCCGCTTGCCTGGGTAGTGGAAGCTAACGTCCTTGAACATAATCGTTTTTAGTTCGGTCAATTCCCGCGCGTCCGGGCCATCCACGACTGTCGGTTTGATCTCCAGCATGCCCACGATCCGCTCGGCGGTAATGTCGATTTCATTGGTCTGGACGATAAACCGGCCGAGTGACCAGATGTTTTGGGTGATCTGCTGGAGGTAGAGTGAGACCAGCAGAATGTCGCCAGCCGTGTGAGTGCCATTCAGGGCGCCTAGGGTAATAATGCCAAAGGTAATGATGATGGCCACACTATTTGTCAGCTGCCGGAAGAGAATGCTGCGCTGTAATATAACCAACCGATCGTATTGCAGCTGGCGCCAGGATTTAATGGCCTCAAGGTGGTTGGCAATGGCGCCCGGTTCGCCGCCAAAGCTACGCACGGTATGAATATGGGTGATGGTTTCCTGCAAATAACCGCCGGCCCGCTCCATTTCTTCCCGGCTTTTTTTACCCATCGGCCGGGTTTGTCGCAAGGTGGGGACCTGCTGGGCCATAAATAAGGCCACGGCAATGCTCATGACAATGCCGGCCCGCCAATCGACAACGAATATTAGAACCAAGGCAAATATAATGGTTAGATTCATGCTTAAAAAGCCGTCGGCGGTGGAGTAAACCCAGTTCGCCAATTCGGCCACATTGCCACTAGCGCGCTGCATGATCTCGCCAGTCCGATTCTTTTCAAAATAATCGAGCGAAAGGGTAGTTAATCGCCGAAAAACACTATCGCGGAGGCTAATGAATACTTGAGAATAGACGCGGTTGCCAAGTAGGCTGGAAAAATAATTGGCAATCGAAGAAACCACCCGGAGCACTAGCAGGGCACCGATGGCCAGCCAAATTAACTTTGAATCGGTTCGATGATTGCTGGCGGTTTTAACCAGCTCGTCGACGATCAACTTGTAGCCATATGGCTGGATAGCTGACAGGGCAGTGGTGAAAATACTGATGGCTGCGACCAAGGCGATCTGTCGCCAAATGTGTTTGACGTAACCCAGGACCTTGAAGACGTTTTGCATAAGTTACAGCCTACGCCGGCGCGGGACCGAGAACAAGACTACAAATTTTGGCTTGGTTGTGCTATAATTACAGGTGTAGAAGGTTAGTTTTTAAGGCCGCGCAGGAATTCTGCTGCGGTCATTTCTTTTTTCCCAGCGGGCTTCAAGCGGTCGATGCAAATGCGGCCGTTGGCGGTCTCAATCATGAGTATGGTGTTTTCGACAGGCTCGACATATCCCGGCTCCTCGCCAAAGTTTGCCGGTACCACGTGTGCCGCAGTAATAATCACATCTTTATTAAACAATGTCGTTCGGCTGCCAGGCCAGCCGAGGTAGGCTCGGATTTCGCGCTCTATGACGTCAGCCGGCTTATGCCAATCGATAATTCCATCGGACTTCTTGATTAGCTTGGTGTAGGAGGCGTCACGGTCGACGTGAGATTGCTGACGTGGCTTTAAGCTGCCATTGGCAATCGCCGGCAAAGCTTCGGCCAGCATTTCCGCGCCGAGTTTTTGCAGGGTCTCTGCCAACTTGGCCTTGGACTCATTACCCGTAAGATGAACAGTCTTCTGTTTATAAATTGGACCGGCATCCATTTCGTGAGTAATCTTCATGATTGAAACTCCGGTTTTGACAGAGCCGTCTAAAATGGCTTGCTCAATTGGCGTGGGCCCACGGTAAACCGGTAGTAGCGAAGGATGGATATTTACAATGCCTAGTGGGAATTGCTGGAGAACATCCTGGCGCAGGATCTGCCCATGAGCAGACAGCACGGCCAGCTCGGCTTCATGATCAGGGACTTCTAGCCCGGTAACCACCGCTTCGATTTCAAAACCAGCCTGTTTCACCGCCTCACGGATCAACGGCCGCGGCTCCGGTATGCCCGTCGCCAGCTTTTCATTACCAAAAAAGACAACCTTTTGCTTCATATCGACAATTGTAGCCTAAGGGCGGGGTTTGGTGGCCTTTTTTGGCTGGTAGTCCGAGAATTGGCCATCGGATTCTAGCCGAAAAAGCTTGGAGGGATCCTTGATGCGGTCGGTAAACAGTTTGCCTTCAGTATGATCGATTTCATGTTGCAGTACTCTGGCTAAAAAGCCGGTGGCGGTGATGCGAACGGGCTTGCCCATGAGATTTAACGCCTTTACCTTAATCTTAGGGTAGCGGGCCACGCTGCCATACAAATCTGGAACACTCAAGCAGCCCTCCATGGCTTCGGTGGGTGTGCCTTCAGTTTTCACAATCTCCGGATTAATAAACACGCCAAAGCTCTTTTCGGCTTTGTCTTCGAAGTCATTGCGCACCACGACGAGGCGATAGGGCTGGCCAACTTGGATGGCGGCCAGGGCTGCACCAAATTCGTGTTCACGGGTTTCTTCCCAGTCCAGCGTGGCCGCAATCATGGTGCGAGCTAGCTTTTCGATGGAGGCATCAATGTGGCCAACCCGCAGACTCTTTTTATGGAGCCTAGGGTCGGGGAGGGCAATTATTAGATCTCGGGGACTCTTTTGAGCTATGGTTATCACCTCAACTTATAGCAAATTGATTGGATCCAAATCGGTCTTCCAGCTAGCCGGCAACTTGCGAGCAACCTCTAATAGAGGCTGGCGCGACGAGCTTTTAACGACGATTTGCCAGTGGTACTGGCCGCCGAGTTTTTCGTGAAAGGCCGGCGCCGGTCCCAGCAGTCGGATCGCTTGGTACTGCTTAAGCTTAGCATAAGTCTCGGCCGCCTGTCTGCTGGCAGCCTCAGCGGTTTTAGCGGTATTGGTGAGCTTCAGCAGATAACGGAACGGCGGGTAGCCGAGAAGCTTACGAGCTGATAGTTCTGCTTCAGCAAACCCCCAGAAATCCTCAGCCGCCGCCTTGCGAATCGCCGGGTGGTCGGGGGTAAGGGTTTGAATAAACACTTGGCCGGGTTGGTCACCACGCCCGGCTCGCCCGGCCACTTGGGACAGTAGCTGATAGGTGCGCTCGGCCGAAGTAAAATCGGGCATATGCAGGGCGGTATCGGCGTTAATCACACCGACGGTATCGAGCAGCGGTAGGTCTAGGCCCTTGGCGATCATCTGAGTGCCAATTAGGATATCGATCTTGCCCCCGTGTAGGGCTTCGTACAGCTCTGGTAACCGCTTGGCATCGGCGCTATCTTTGTCTAGCCGGGCGAGGCGGGCATTGGGCAGTAATTTGGCAATTTCGGCCTCAATCCGTTTGGTTCCACCGCCCACGTAGCGCATGTCGGAGCTGCCGCATTCAGTGCAGACGGCTCCCGGAGTTTGGCGATGGTTGCAGAGGTGGCAAACCAACTTCATTTGGTCGGCATGGAAGGTCAGGGGCAGGCTGCAGTTGGGGCAGGTTGCCACGTGACCGCAGGCGTTACAGATCTGGCTGGAGGCACTGCCGCGGCGATTAATAAACAGTAGCGACTGGCGCCGCGCCGCCAAGGTCTCGCCTAGGGCTTTTAGTAAGGGTTCGGCGATAAATTTACTAGATCGCAGCTGGGCTTTGTCGCGCAGATCGATGATGGTACTGACTTGGGCGTGGCCACTAATGCGTTTCTCTAATTTGATTAACTCCAGCTTGCTCATCCCCGCCAGGTAGACTTCGTTTAAACCCGGTGTGGCGCTGCCTAGCACCAACTTAGCACCGGTTATGGCTGCTAATTTGGCCGCCGTTGGGATGGCTTGGTACCTCGGGTTTTGTTCCTGCTTGTAGCTGGTTTCGTGGCACTCGTCGATGACAATTAAGCCGATTTTGGGCAGTGGTAAAAACAAGCTGGAGCGCGGTCCGATCACGACCATTGGCTCGTCGGCTTCCAGGGCCCGCTGCCAGGCCGCATGCTTCTGGGCCTCGGTTAGCCCGGAGTGAAAGGGAATTACGCGGTCGGGAAAGCTGGCCTCAAACAGGGCAATAACTTGGGGCGACAGGGCGATTTCCGGGATGAGAACAATCACTGATTTGCCGTCGGATAGCTGGGCAGCGGCTAGCTCAAGGTAGAGTCTGGTTTTACCACTGCCGGTGACACCTTGGACCAAGAAGTTGGTCTTTGATCCATTCATTATCCGGTCATAGGCCGTCTGCTGATCAGAATTGAGGACGTGATCTTGTTTTGGCAGCTTAAAGGAAGCTATGGCCTTTAGTTGGCGGCGCTTTTTGGTAATGCCGGCCGGCAGAATGGTCTGCCAAACCGCCTTGGCGCTGGCAAAGTAGTAATTGCCCAACCAGGAAGCTAGGTCGATGGTGTGCTGAGGCAATGGGCGCAGATCCAGTACTTCGGTGACCGGCTTGGTGGCAAAGCTGGGGGCGCTGACGCGAGCTGTTACCACTCCCAAGCTCGATCCACGTCCCAGAGGCACCTTCACCACGCTGCCGGGTTCGATGGCGCTGCCGTGGTGGTAGGTGAATGCCTTCACTTCGGGCCCGGTAAAGGTCAACGGAGCCACCTCGACGTAATGTTCGGTCGCCACACTCATGTCTAGATTGTAACAGTTTGCACCTGTCGACTCCTGCCTGCTAAACTGAGGAGCAGTTTATGAGTGAGTTAATAGTTAAATGCAATCACCGGCACTCATCGGGTTTCTAACGCGATGAGTTTGCGAGTTAAATTTTGGCTGATTTTGCTGCTGGCTGTGGTTACGGCGGCACTGGCGTACCCACGCGAGGACCAAATCCTAAAGAGTGTCGGTATTAAAAACACCAAGCTGAGTGTTAAGCAGGGGCTGGATCTCCAGGGCGGCGCTCATTTGGTCTTCCAGGCCAATGCGGCGGAGCTAAAGAAGCTTTCGGCCAGCGATCGCAACCAAGCCATGACTTCGCTGATTGCAGTAATCCAAAAACGAGCTAACCCGACTGGCACCTCCGAGATTGCGGTGCAACGAGAGGGCAGCGATCGGGTAATTGTCGAGCTCCCAGGCGTAAAAGATATTAATGATGCCATCGACCGGATCGGTAAGACAGCTAATCTAGCATTTCTGGAGATTCCATCAAGTGATCCGTCGGCCCAAATTCAGGATACCGGCTTGAGTGGTAAAGATGTGGAACGGGCCGATGTGGACTTTGACACCCAGCGCAATCAGCCCATAGTAACGCTGACGATGAAGGGCGATGCTGTCGGAAAATTTGGCGACCTGACGACGCGTATTAATAAAGAGGGGGGCCGGCTGGTGACCCTGCTCGATCAAGCCATTATCTTTGGGCCGGCTACGGTGTCGACTCCCATTACGGATGGTCACGCCCAGCTCCAAGGCAACTTTAAAACTGTGGCCGAGGCCCGTAAGGTGGCCGATCAGATTAATGCCGGTGCTCTGCCAATTCCAGTGCAGCTGGTGGAAGAACGGAGCGTTGGGGCAACGCTGGGCCAGGAGTCGATAGCCCGCAGTGTGGTGGCGGGAGTGATTGGTCTGTTGATAGTTGCTCTGTTTATGGTGGCCTATTACCGGCTGGCCGGTTTGATTGCGGTGTTGGCACTGATTATCTATGCGCTGTTAACACTGACACTCTATAAATTAAGCGCACTAACACCTTCAACTATCGTACTGACTCTGGCGGGCACGGCCGGGTTTATCTTAAGCATCGGGATGGCTGTCGATGCCAATATTCTGATATTCGAACGTTTGAAGGAGGAATTGCGGGCCGGGAAGAGCTTTATGACGGCCATGGAGACCGCCTTTGATCGCGCCTGGACCAGCATCCGGGACTCCAACGTGTCGACTTTAATCACCTGTATTATTCTCTACATTTTTGGGGCGCCGATTGTTAAAGGCTTTGCCGTTACTCTCGGCTTGGGCGTTTTGGTTAGTTTGTTTACCGCCGTGGTCATTAGCCGAACCTTCCTGCGGATGGTGATTCGCCGGGGCTGGGGTCGCAAGCCCGGCTGGTATGGGCTGCCGAAAGGACTGGAGAACTAATGAACATTATCGGCCGGCGTCGGATTTGGTACGCTATTTCATTGCTAATTATTGTGCCGGGTTTATTTTCGCTGTTTACCCATGGCCTGCGGCTGGGGATTGATTTTAAGGGTGGGCAGTTACTAGAGGTCACAGGCCAGGTCACGACCGCCCAGGTGCAAGACTCTGCTGCCCAGTTAAAGTTGAAGGACGTTTCGGTTATCAGCTCGAGTGGTAATACCTTGGTAAGGTATCGGGATGATGGTGATGCCAAAAAGCAGCAGCAGGACCATCAGGTTCTGAGTACTATTCTGGCCAATGCTGGACACCACGAAGTCCGTTTTGAAACGGTCGGACCATCCATATCAGGTGACATTACGCGTAACGCTATCATTGCCGTGGCGTTGGCCGCCGCCGCAATCGTGCTCTACATCGCCTTTGCCTTCCGAAATATTCCACCGCCAGTCAGTTCGTGGGGCTTCGGCATTGCCGCCATTGTGGCGCTGCTGCACGATGCCCTGCTCTTGATTGGTGTGTTTTCTATTCTGGGCTGGCTTTTCCAGGTAGAAATCGACAGTCTGTTCGTCACAGCGGTGTTAACGGTTATCGGCTTCTCAGTTCACGATACCATCGTAGTATTCGACCGAATCCGTGAGAATCTGCGCCGGGAGCGGGGTAGCTTTGGCCAGATCGTCAATCAAAGTATCAATGAGACCTTGGCTCGTTCTTTGAATACTTCAATGACAGTACTGTTGACGCTACTGGCACTCTACCTTTTTGGTGGGGAAACGATCCGCCTGTTCGTACTGGCTCTGCTAATTGGTATTGCCTCAGGTACTTATTCGTCGATTCTTAACGCCGCGCCGCTGCTTGTAACCTGGCAAACCTTCCGGTCCAAGCGTAGTAAATAAACAATAGCGGTTTGCATTGCGGTGAGCTATTCTGCTATCATTAAAGCAGCTTTAACAGATGTGGAGTTGTATTTAGCACAATGCTAGAAGTTCTTATTCCATCCAAAACTAGACGTAAAATTATTACGGTTTTTACCAAATACCCGGATTACAAAAACCATGTTCGCGGCTTGGCGGCCATGATTAAAGAAGATCCCGGTAATGTGCAGCGCGAGCTCAAGAGGATGGAGCAGATCGGTTTTGTGAAGGCCAGCAAGCAATCTAATACCAATGTCTACACCGCCAACCAAAAGTTCAGTATGTATCGCGAACTCCAAAGTATCGTGCTGAAATCCCAAGCCAAAAAGAAATCACTCTAGTCCTTCCTCCGAACCACCTCGTCGCGCCCACATCGCTATTTAAGCCCGAATATACCTGCTGTGCGCCTTCTTTCACCTTATGCCCAAAAATGGGCGCTCTACCTGCTTTAAATTGAGCTCATTGGCTTCACAGAGTATCTCTTTCTAAACCTGTAATCATTACCATCACGCGCTAGCTTACCCATTTTGGTCCATAAGGTTCCATGTTTTTGGGTTTACGAAGCTCACAATTGAAAACAAGAAGCCTTACCTACTGGTCATAGGTAAGCTAGTGCGTGAAGGCAGTTATAGAAATAGGCTGCCACAACACTGCCCTCAAGAATCTTATTTAATTAACGTAGAGCGCCTATGCCAGGGGTAAGGCTAGGATGCGTACTTCAGAGATACCGATAAGAGAAGAGGTTGGCGCGCCCGGATTGGGGTTGTAAAGATCTCCCAAAAAATAGTTTGAACCAAAAGTTTATACAAACATAAGCGGTTTAATATCGTCTAGGGTTGTCTGAGTAATCCTGTTATACTTTTAGAACTATGGAGGCGCAGCAGACAACCGAGTCAGCGCCGGATGAGCTGCAAATCCCCACCTTGGTGCGGGACTTGTTGCGTAAGCGGGGGCTGACAGACGAAGCCGAGACTAGGCGATTTTTAGAGCCGGACTACTTGCGCGATTTAGCCGATCCTTACCTGATGACTGGAGTTGAAGCGGCAGCGCAGCGGATTGCTGAAGCGGCAGCCAAGAAGCAAAACGTGGCAGTTTATGGCGACTATGATGTCGATGGAATCGTCGCGACGGCCTTGATGAAAGAGGTGTTGGAGATGCAGGGTCTCCAACCGATCACTTATGTGCCGGATCGTTACGAAGAGGGCTATGGCTTGCACCTGGAAGCGTTGAAGCAGCTTAAGGCCGACGGAATTGATTTGGTAGTGACCGTAGATTGTGGCATCACTTCAGTAGCTGAAGCCGCTTGGGCCCGTAAAAACGGCTTAGACCTGATTGTCACCGACCACCACGACGTGCCCGAGGTTCTTCCGCAGGCGGTGGCGGTGATTAACCCCAAGCAGTCGGGTGATAAGTATCCATTTAAGGAGTTGGCAGGGGTGGGAGTGGCCTTTACCGTGGCTCGTGGGCTGCAAAAGCTAACCGGTAAGCCGCCTGAGGGCCATGAGAAATGGCTGCTCGACCTGGTTGCCATGGGGACTATCTGTGATGTTATGCCACTGGTGGGAGAGAATCGCGTGCTGGCTCGGTTTGGACTATTGGTGCTAGCCAAGACTCGCCGAGTCGGTTTGGTGGCGCTGGCCCAAAGTGCCGGCATTGACTTAGACAAGGTTAAAGCCTACCATCTTGGCTTTATGTTTGGGCCCCGCTTGAATGCGGCTGGTCGATTAGAGCATGCCAATCTCAGTCTGGATTTAGTAACTACTAAGGATCCAATTGCCGCCCAGCAAATGGCATTCAAGCTGGAGGAGCTGAATGCACAGCGCCAGATGGAGCAGCAACGGATTACCGATGAGGCCGATGCTCAGGCGGCGGCTCAGTCCGATGATCCGGTATTGGTACTGGCTGATCCGGGGTGGTCGCATGGCGTGGTGGGGATCGTGGCTTCGAAGCTGGCCGAAAAGTACCACAAGCCGACGCTAATTCTGCAGGTAATGGGCGAGAGCGCTAAAGGCTCAGGGCGCAGTGCCGGCGGCTACAACTTAATTGAAGGCCTGCGCTCGGCCGAGGGTTTATTCCATAAATTGGGCGGCCATCATCACGCTGCCGGTTTTACTTTGCCGACCGCGAGTCTCGAGGCGCTGCGCCAAGCTTTGACCCAGCATCATGGTTCAGTGGCGAGCGGCCTGGCGGCTCGCTCCAGTCGCGAGGCCGAGTTGCCGCTTGAAGATCTGGCCGAGTTGGATTGGCAATTGTTTTCGGCGATTGAAATGCTCGAACCCTTTGGCTCGGGGAACCCTCAGCCAACCTTTGGGGCTGACAAACTGAAGGTGATTAGCGTTGACACGGTGGGTCAGCGTAAGAATCATCTCAAAATGAAGCTCGCCGGGGAAAGTGGTATCCCTTACGAAGGGATTGGTTTTAATCTGACTGAAAAGTATCCCAACCTTAAGTCTGGACAGATTGTGGACGCTGTTTTCTTTCTCGAGCAGAACCAGTTTAATGGCCGTAGCTCGCTGCAATTAGTTATCCTTCAGATTCAGTAGGTGCGCTGTGAAAGCCACCATACCCAAGTCGAAGCTTAAGGGCTACAGCCGGTATGCGCAGCAGCGAATTATGGCGGCGCTGGCCTATGCGCACACCGCCCACAAGGGTCAGGTTAGACGCAGCGGGCAGCCCTATATAACGCATCCCATAGCAGTGGCTGAGTACTTGATTGAGATGGGTGTGGATGAAGAGGCGGTGATGGGAGCTTTGCTGCACGACACGATTGAGGATACGACTGTGACCTACCAGCAACTGATGCAAGAATTCGGTGAGCCGGTGGCCAGTTTGGTTGAAGGCGTCACCAAGATCGGCCAGATTGACTATGCGCCAACCGATACGATTGATGCTCGCCAGGCTGCCAGTACCGAGAATGTCCGTAAGTTGTTAATCGCCATGTCGAGCGATCTACGAGTAATTATGATTAAACTGGCCGACCGACGGCACAATTTACTAACCCTGGAGTATCTAGCACTGGCCGATCGCCAACGAATTGCTCAGGAGAGCCTCGACATTTTTGCGCCTTTGGCTGACCGGTTGGGAATGGGGGTGCTGAAGGCGGAGATTGAGGATCTGGCCTTTGCGTACGCCAATCCCCAGGGCTACAATCTGGTGAAGCGACTGGTGGCTGACCATATTAAAGAGTCCGAGACTTATCTGCAGAGACTGACTACGATTGTCCAGCACGTCCTCGAGCAGGCCGACATTGAGGTGGTTTCCGTCCATGGTCGCCGCAAACATTTATTGAGCATTTATCGTAAATTGGCCAAGGCAGATGGCGACATTACCAAGATTTATGACCTGATGGCCTTGCGCATCATTGTCCCGGAGGTGGCGGATTGTTACCAAGTATTAGGCTTACTGCATCAGCACTACAAGCCGCTAATCTATCGCATTAAAGATTACATTGCCGTACCCAAGCCTAATGGCTATCACAGCCTTCATACCACCGTCTTTGCCGTTGATGGCCGGATTATTGAAATCCAAATCCGCACTCCGCAGATGCATGAAGAGGCAGAAAGAGGGTTGGCCGCTCACGCCATTTACAACTTACACAAAGGCAGCAAAGGTTATCGCGCTAGGGAGGCTGCGTTAAAGGACTCTAAGCTGTTGTGGATTAGTGAATTGGCTGGTGTTACCGCCCAGGCTGAAGAAGCTCCGGAGTTGATGGAAAATCTCAAAGTCGACTTCTTTCGCGATCGTATCTTTGTATTCTCTCCCAAGGGTGACTTATACGACTTGCCCGAGGGCGCCACGCCGCTGGACTTCGCCTTTGCTATTCACACCGACGTGGGTTTGCGCACGATGGGTGCCAAAGTAAATGGACGGATTACCCCGCTAGATCGACCGCTAGGCAATCGCGATGTAGTTGAGGTTTTAACGCGTAAAGTGGCGCAGCCCAGCCGGCACTGGGTGGGGATTGCCAAAACCGCCTCAGCGCGAGCAAAAATTAAGGCTTGGTTTCGGGCTGCCAGTCGTGAGACTAACCAAGTTACTGGCCGTGAGCTAATTGAAGCGCAGCTACCGGCTTGGGGCTATAAAAAGCTAGAGGATATCGACTCAGCGGTTATTAAGAAAACCGTCGAGAGTTTTAATTTAAAGGACGCGTCCGCTCTGTTCGCGGCTATCGGTGACGGGAGTGTGCAGCTGAGCACCGCTCTTCGGCGTCTCCTGCCTGTGTCCGTAGGGCAACCGCTTAAAAAGCCTCTAGCGGTGGTGCCAACTGGCCGGATGTACGTCCTGGGAGCTCCAGAGCTGCCATGTGTGGCCGCTGCATGCTGCAATCCGCAGCCCCCAGCGGCCCTAGTTGGCTATATTACCCGCGGCAGTGGCATCACCGTCCATCAAGCGGATTGTGCAAATCTGCCCGATGAATTGGATCGGTTGGTAGACTGTGGTTGGGAGCAAACTGCTCGCCCAGGGAGCTTAGAGGTGGGCTTAAAAATCCAGGTTTTTAACCGGTTAGGCATAGTTCATGACCTGACTGGCGTGATAGCCGCTCACGGTACAAACATTGTAAAAATTTCTACATTTGATGATCCGGATGACCCCAAATTGGCTTTGATCGAGGTGATTTTACAGATTAGTGATGCTTTTTATCTGAGCGAACTAACGTCGAAACTATCTGCTAGTCGGGATATCGTTTCGGTTGAACGAGCAGGCCTTCCACGGACGCGAAAGTGAATTTTTGTATAAGTTTTGTGTTCAAAAATCAAATGAGCGATTGGTTGCGCGCTAAGCGTCGCCGTGGTAGCTTGGAACAAGTTTTATGAAGTGGGTGATTAGTGGCTAAGCAATTCCAGAATGTCAGAGGGATGCCGGATGTCCTGCCAGAAGATCAGGTCGGATATCGGTATGCCATAACCACCTTTCGCCAACTAGCAGATGCGGCTGGTTACGATGTTATAGATACGCCGACGCTAGAAGATAAGGCCGTGTTTGTCCGGGGTGTCGGGGATGATACTGACATCGTCGACAAAGAGATGTATGTGCTCAAAGACCGTTCTGATAATGATTTGGCCCTGCGTCCGGAGCCGACGGCCGGGATAGTCCGAGCTTACATCCAGCACGGCATGGCTAGCCTACCCCAGCCAGTGCGGCTACAAACTTCGGGGCCAATGTTTCGCTATGACCGCCCTCAGGCCGGCCGGCAGCGCCAGTTTACCCAGGTGGACGTGGAAGTTATTGGTGAGGCCGCTCCCAGTATTGACGCTCAGATCATCACCCTAGCCCTGCGTTATTACCGAACGCTTGGTTTACGCCGGGTCAGTCTGCAAATTAATAGTATTGGTGATAAGGTTTGCCGGCCCAAATATCAGAAGGCCCTGGTGGAGTACTTTACCGAGCATAAGAAAGACCTGTGTGAAGACTGTCAGAAGCGGCTCAAGAAAAACCCGTTGCGCATCCTCGACTGCAAAGACAAGGGTTGCCGCAAGCTAGTGGCGGGAGCCCCACAGACGCTAAACCACCTTTGCGAGGCCTGTCACCAACACTTTACGGGCGTATTGGAATATCTCGATAATTTGGAGATTGCCTACGAGCTTAATCCGCAGCTGGTTCGCGGCCTGGATTACTATACCAGGACCGTGTTCGAATTTTACGGCGAGCGCGAAGGTGCTCAGTCTAGTTTGGGTGGCGGTGGTCGCTACGATGAGCTAGTGCAGCTCCTGGGCGGGCGGCCTACTCCGGCAGCCGGCTTTGGCATCGGGGTTGAGCGGGTGCTGATTGAGCTTAAAGGAGAGGGGATTGAAATCCCAGAACCGCAACCCGTACAGGTTTATGTGGCCAGCCTCGGTGAGCCGGCTCGGCTGAGCGCTTTTGCCTTGATTGAGCGCTTGCTTGATGCTGGTGTGGGCGTAGTTGGGGCGGTAGATAAAGATGGCATTGGCGGACAGCTCGAGCGCGCTAACAAGTTAGACGTGCCTTATGCCATTATCATTGGCCAAAAAGAGGTCAAGGAGGAAACCGTTATCTTGCGCGATATGCGCTCGGGAGCACAGGAAATGTTGCCCCTGGGGACGATTGCCGCCGAATTGCAGCAGCGATTTAGTTCCTAATTTTGCCTTAGGCTTGGCGAAAGCGCATAATAGCTAGCAGTTAACCGTGAGGTCTGCGATGGAATTCCTGGTTTTTATTGTCATCATTATATTGCTCACCGGCGTACGAATTGTTCAGCAATACGAGCGGGGAGTGGTGTTTCGTCTAGGGCGGGTGCGGAGCGGGGTTAAGCAGCCTGGTCTGCGCTTGATCATCCCGATCATCGACGTGCTCAAAAAGGTGAATATGCGGATTCAAACCATGCCCATCCAGTCGCAGAATATCATTACCAAAGATAATGTTTCCATCGACGTGGCAGCCGTGGCCTACTACCGTGTCAGCGATCCGACTAAGTCCCTGGTAGAGATCCAAGATGTGGCCATCGCTATTAATCAGATCGCTCAGACAACAGTGCGTAATGTTATCGGTCAATCAGATTTAGACGATGTGCTAAGTAGTACTGAAAAAATTAATGTGAGTATTAAAAAGATTTTAGATTCCCAGACCGAGGTTTGGGGTGTAGTTATTAACGTCGTGGAGCTGAAGGATATCCAGCTGCCCGAGAGCATGCAGCGGGCCATGGCCAAGCAAGCCGAGGCTGAACGCGAAAAGCGAGCCAAGGTGATTGCGGCCGATGGTGAGTTCCAAAGTGCAGCCAAGCTTGGGCAGGCGGCCGACATCATCGCAGCTCATCCAATTGCTTTGCAGCTGCGAAATTTGCAGGTGCTCTCAGAAATCGCGGTCGAAAAGAACTCAACCATAATCTTTCCGAATCAATTCATGGATACCTTTAAAAGTGTCCAAGCCTTTGTTGAATCGGAGAAGCCGGCTAAGTGAATCTCTACGACTTTCTAGTCAGTGCTTATAACCAGTTTCTGGGATTCTTCCCAGCGCCGCTGCAGTGGCTAGTCACTTTATTTGTGCTTATCGGACTGATTGGCGCTTTGATTGCATTGGTACGGCATAGCTGGTTGGCTCTGATCATTGTCATCGTACTGCTGCCCTTTATCATCCCGGTATTACGGCACTTTGTCATGGATATCTATAATTTCTTTGTTTATCTCACTCATAGCCTAAAAGCCACCACGCCGAGCAGTTAAAGTGCCTATGCTAAGGCACTTTTATAATTCATATTGACATAATTGTCATTTATGGCCATAATCCTTAAGTCTTACATGGTGTGAGACCAGTCCCTATCCAGCGACCATTTCTGAGGAGAGATGGCAAAAATTAACGAGCAGTTCGATGGCATCCTCACCGCCTTGGGCCTGACTGAGAGTCAGCTCGCAGATACGGCGAACCTGGACAATGCCCTGCGCCACATCCAGAACAGCCGCTGCCTGCCCAACAAGATGGCGCTCAAGCGCATGTTTCGCCGGAAGGCCAGCGATGCCAGGGACCGGCGCCACCGTCAGGAGGCGGAGGCCCGGCGAGCCAAGAAGCTGGTGGCGGCGTGAAGGCGTCCAAGCCGGCTTACAGCCTCGAGTTGACCACTCGACTGCGCCGTCAGGAGCATCTGGCCCGTGTGGGCATGATCTTCCTGGCCAAGCACTTCGGCGAGGACTCGCATGATGCCAGCCAGCTGGTGGCAGATCGTGACTTCGATCGGCTGAAGATTCGGGTGCTGAACTACGGCGACCGGGGCTGCCGGAGGGCGAAGGATCCGGTGTTCTACGTTGCCATAAGGTGCGTCTGGCGGTTCATCCGCGAGCAGGCGCCGGTGACACCGCCGAAGATGTCACAGCCCGATCGCCAGCCGCCGGTCATCCGGCGGGCGCCGAACCGGCAGCGGGCGATCATCACCTAGCTGAAAATCTCACACCAAATCGGCTCTGGCCGCCATTCGGCGGCTGGGGCCTTTTTGTTACATCGACATAATTTATTCGAGAAAACAACTCGACAAAACGCTTATGCTATAAGATAATTTAGGTGTCCCACAAACGACCGATTCATGGAAGGAAAAGGTCAATGTCTGGAAGCACCAATCAGCGCCCGATCGTCCGTGATCTGCGCATCGTCAACCCGCTCGACACGGCTCGTCTGGAAACGGTCGACAAGGTCCAGCTGGAGCTGGTGAACCAGGTTTGTAACCACGGCCTGCGTCACATCCGTGGCGCCATCTCTACCGACGAAAGCGCCGTTCTGCGAGCCATCGCCGCTCCTGGTCATGCCGACGAAGCCTGCGAACTGCTTCGGTCCGCCCCCTTCGCTGCATGACCCACCACAACTTTCCGACACCATTGCCGGAAGGCTGCAAAAGCCCGCCACTCGGTTCACCGAGTCCTCTTGAAAACAGAGGAATGGCGGGCTTCGCACTTGTTTGGCATAATTTAAGGCATGGAAGATTGCCTTTTTTGTAAACTTGCGGCTGATAAAGATAAACTGATTTGGGAAAACGACGTGGCCGTGGCCTTCAAGGATATTCATCCCAAGGCCAGGCTGCATGTACTTGTTATACCCAAGCAGCACATAAAGAACCTGGATGCGCTGGACGATCCGAATCTGGCCGGCCAGTTGGTCATGGCCGTACGGGAGGTAATTAAAACGCTGGGTCTGGTTGAAGCCAATAAGGTTCTGATTCAGGGTATCGAGATGGACCACCTTCACTTTCACGTTATGAGTGACTCTCGCTTTAAAGGTTAGAATTATTGCGCCCCAGGTGTGAATCAGATATACTAACCAAGTTCTAACCGGTCCGCTCCGGCAGCGGATCAATTTTTAGGTAAGGAGGTGATTAACCTGCTCCAGGTTACTCGCAAAGACGACAGAGAATCGCTCGAAAACTTGATTCGCCGCTTTAACAAGAAGGTGCAGCAGTCAGGTGTTTTGGGCGTGGCTCGGCGCAAACGCGCCTTTGAGAAGCCGCTGACCAAGCGCGAACAGCGCGAAATTGCTATTCGAAAAACCGCTAGAAAAGCCGCCAAAGCCAAGGCTGCTTTATATCGATAGGAAATTGAATGCCCATCGTCTCGCAAATTGAATCCGATCTAGCCACTGCCATGAAAGATGGTGTGGCGGATCAGGTGTCTGTATTGCGTCTGATCAAAAACAGTTTGCAGGCCGAGAATAAGAAGCTGGCTCACGATCTCAGTGACGACGAGGCCATTAAGGTTCTGCAACGGGAGGCCAAACAGCGTAAGGATTCGATCGACCAATACACTAAGGGGGGTCGGCGTGATTTGGCCGACGCCGAACAGCAGGAGTTGGCAATTATTGAATCTTATTTGCCCGAGCAAATGAGTGAGGAAGAGCTAGCTAGCCTTGTCGACAAAGTCGTGGCCGAAACCGGTGCTAGCGGCTTGGCCCAGATAGGTGTGGTGATTGGTGCGGTAATGAAAGAGGCTGGCGGCGCGGCCGACGGCAGTACGGTTTCTCGCTTGGTTCGAGCCAAGCTGACTTAATGTTCACAGTTACCTTTATTGACCATTGGGATAATGAAATACGATCAGCGGTCTTAGGGTGCGCGGCAGCCCTACAGGGTATGGTTGAGGTTCCAGAGGGCAATGTCAGTTTAAAGTTGGTTGACGACGCCCAAATTACCGCCTTAAATAAGCAGTATACCGGTAATGCTTATGCCACTGACGTTCTCAGTTTCAATTACCAGGAAGATGGCGAAACGGATGGTGAGCTGGGGGATATCGCCATCAGTCTGGAGACGGCCCGGCGGCAAGCCATTCGGCTGAAGGCAAAACTGGAAGATGAAGTAGCGCTGCTTGCCACTCATGGTATTCTGCATGTTCTCGGCTATGACCACGGAGATGAGCCTGGGCAAAAAGAGATGGAGCAGCTACAGCGACGGATCGTAAAGCAAGCTGGGTTTAAATATCGGAGTTTTAAGTGGGAATAATCAAGTTTATCCGTAGCCTCTACACTGCCTTCCAGGGTCTAGTTCATGTTGTGAAATCCGAGCGTAATGCTCGTTTTCACTTACTTGCCACCATTATTGTGCTATCCGCCAGCGTCATCTTGGGTATTTCAAACACCGAGCTGGCGGCTATATTCTTTGCCATCATCATTGTGTTTGTAGCCGAGGTGGTTAACACCGCTATTGAGAAAACTTTGGATCTGTTGCACCCCGACGAGAATGCTCAAGTTCGAGTTATTAAAGATATTGCGGCTGCTGCTGTGTTGGTGGCCGCCATTGGTGCGGTGGGTATTGGCGTGGCCGTCTTTTATCCATATGTACTTGGTGTAGTATGGCGCCAGTAATTGTCGTACTGGGGCCGACCGGAGCCGGTAAATCAGACCAAGCTAAGCGTCTGGCGGCGGCCAAGGGTTGGACGAGAGTCTCTAGCGGCGAGCTGCTGCGTGGTAGCGGCCGGCCGGAGCTGATCGAGGCGGTTAAGCAAGGGGCTTTGGCACCAACCGATATTATCTGGGAGCTAGTAACGACCAAACTAAGGACGATCAAAGCTGATGAGGGCTTGGTCCTGGACGGCTTCCCACGGTTACTGAATGAGGCCCAAAGATTGGACGCCTTGCTGGCCGAAGGCGGGCGCAAGATTGATCGGGTTATAGAGGTGTTTGTGCCGCCGGCAGTGGCTCAGCAGCGACTGGACCATCGTGGTCGAGCTGATGATTCGGCTGAGGCCGTGGCCCGCAAACGGAGATGGTATGACACCGAAACTGCCCAAGTCTTAAAACACTATCAGCCGGTTTTCATGCAAATTGATGGGTCGGGAACGCCAGATGAAGTTTTTGAACTGCTTGAGGCGACGCTATGAGTGTCTCCATTAAAAATGCCACCGAGATCGCGGCCATGCGCCAGGGGGGGCAGATTTTAGCTAAGGTTTTGCGTGAGGTTGCAGCGGCTGTCAAACCCGGGGTAACCACTGCCGAACTGGATACGGTGGCGGCCCAGGCAGTGGCGGCGGCCGGTGCTGAGGCGGCCTTTAAAGGCTACCAGGGGTTCCCATTCACAATCTGTATTTCCATAAATGATGAGGTGGTCCATGGCCTGCCATCCAGGACCCGTGTCTTGGCCGAAGGTGACATTGTAGGTCTGGATTTTGGGGTGACCTTTAAAGGCATGATTACCGACGGCACTGTGACTGTTCCGGTGGGCGCAGTGGACGCCGACGCAGAGCGGCTACTAAGCACAACCAACCAGGCCCTGTCGGCGGGAATTGCCCAGGCTACGGCTGGCAATCGGGTAGGTGATATATCGGCAGCCATTGAGAAGGTGCTGCGGCAAGGCCGGCTCGGAGTAATCGAAGAACTTATTGGCCACGGTGTCGGCCATAGCCTACATGAGGATCCAGTGATCCCAAACCTGGGTCGCGCTGGCACTGGACCGGTATTAAAAGCTGGCATGACCTTAGCCATTGAGCCAATGGCTACCCTAGGGTCACCCCGTGTGCGCTTGGCTGATGATGGCTGGACCTATGCCACTGTTGATGGCAGCTTGGCTGCCCAGTTCGAACATACTGTATTAATCACTGATGGTCCGGCCGAGATCCTAACCGCCTAAGGTTGCCTTTAGAAGAGCACAAGCACTATAATAAGGTGACGAATCAGAGAAATCTTTTGGCAACCAACAGAGCAGAAAATGTTTATATAGGTCTCGATATTGGCAGTACTAAAGTGTGCTGCATTGTTGGTTTGCAGGAAGAAGATGCGGCTCAGCCAAGCGTAATCGGTGTCGGCGTGGCGCCCACTAGTGGTATGCGTAAAGGTGTGGTGGTCGACATTGAAGAAACAGTTTCGGCTATAACGGCGGCCGTCGATGAGGCCGAGCGCATCTCGGGGGTACCAATCGATCGAGCCACAATCAGCATTGATGGAGCTCACGTGGAAAGTATTAATTCCAAAGGTGAGATTGTGGTTGGCCGGGCGGATCAGGAAATATCCATTGATGATATCCGGCGCGCCGAGGAGCATGCTTCAACCGTCCAGCTGCCGCCTAATCGTGAGATTATCCAGGTCTTCCCACGCTCATTTACGGTAGATGGTCAGGATAACATCAAGGACCCCGTGGGCATGAACGGCATTAAGCTCGAGGTGGAAGCTCATATTGTGACTGGCTCTACTCCGGCTATCAAAAACCTCCACCGCAGCATTTATCAGGCTGGTATTGATGTTGAAAGCCAAGTGTTGGTCCCGTTGGCGGCCGCTAGTGCGGTATTAACCAAGAAGCAGAAGGAGCTCGGCGTGGCGGTTGTCGATATCGGCGGTGGCACTACTGGGGTAGCCGTGTACGAGGAGGGGGAGGTCCTGTACTCGAGTATTCTACCGGTTGGCGCTATGCATATTACTAACGATATCGCCATTGGTCTGCGGACGGATATCGAAGTGGCGGAAAAGATTAAGCTCAAATACGTTAAAGCCACGACGGCTAAGGTTAATCCCAACGAAAAGCTCAAAATCGAGGAATTGGGTAATGAGTCGGTGGTGGCTAAGAAGGATCTCTATGGTATTGCCAGGGCCCGACTGGAAGAAATTTTGCATATGGTGCGAAGTGAGTTTAAGAAGATTGGCAAGGACGGGATGCTCCCGGGAGGGGTGGTCTTAACCGGTGGCGGCGCTAATTTACCTGGCATCGAGGATGTAGCTAAGGATTTATTGAAGCTACCAGTGCTAATCGGGAGGCCAGAGGGCTTGAGTGGCCTAAGCGAGAAGGTTAGTGATCCCGCCTATGCGGCCCCAGTCGGGCTGATGCTAGAGAATATGACAGTGGCCCCGCTACACACCGCTGACAAGGCCAACGTTAGAATTGGACAGACCGTTGACCGACTTAGAAAGTCCATTAAAAAGTTTCTGCCCTAAATCAAACAAACATTTTGTTCGGAGGCCTAAGAATTAGGCCTTTTTTGTGTGTAACTTTTCTGAATACACATCTTGCAACTGCCTAGCGTAAGCATAAAACACCCGATCCGCCAGGTTTAAGTATAAAAAATGTGTTCGAAATGTCTGTGTAAAAGCCTGTGAATAAATAATTTGCAATATAAAAATGCTATAGCTAAACTGGGGCAGTGACGTCGTTTTCGACGTTCCAGATATGGTAAGGAGTAATTATCAAGATGGCTGAAGTTTTACCGGAAATACAAACATTTGCCCGTATTAAAGTGGTAGGTGTGGGCGGCGGCGGCACTGCAGCCGTCGAAAGAATGGTCAAATCTAAGGTGCATGGCATTGAGTTTGTAGCGGTCAATACAGATGCTCAGTCGCTGCATCATTCCCATGCCACTCAAAAAGTCCACATCGGACAGACCCTAACCAGGGGCTTGGGTGCTGGAGCCGATCCAGAGATTGGCCGGCGGGCGGCCGAGGAAAGTGAACAAGATCTTACCAAGATGCTGCGGGGGGCCGACATGGTCTTTATAACCGCTGGTTTGGGTGGCGGAACCGGTACGGGAGCAGCTCCACTGATTGCAGCGGCAGCTCGGGAGGCCGGCTCGCTAGTCATCGGCATTGTAACCAAGCCGTTTAGTTTTGAAGGCGAACGCCGGATGTCCAGCGCTGACCGCGGGATTGAGGAGCTAAAGGGGAACGTTGACACTTTAATTACCGTGCCGAATGACAAGCTTCTAGAAATGATTGATCGCAAAACCAGTCTGCTTGACGCCTTTAAGGTCGTAGATGATGTACTGCAGCAGGGTGTTCAAGGTGTTTCCGATCTAATTACCGTTCACGGTTTGATTAACCTAGATTTCGCCGATGTTAAGTCGATCATGCAAGACGCTGGTTCAGCTCTGATGGGCATCGGTCGGGCCAAGGGTGAGAATCGAGCTGTTGAAGCCGCCAAACAGGCGATTGACTCACCTCTACTAGAGGTCTCAATCGATGGTGCCAAGGGGGTACTGTTCAATATCACTGGTGGCCGCAATATGAGCATGCACGAGATTGATGAGGCAGCCAAAGTTATTACTGAAGCGGTTGATCCCAGCGCTAACATCATATTTGGTGCCGTGCTCGATGAGACGATGGATGATGATATCAAGATTACGGTGGTGGCCACCGGTTTTGACGGCGAACGCCGAGCACAACGACCGATCTTTAGCCACAGTGCTGTTCGTCGTGAGGCGGTGGTGGCGGAACCGGGCTTCAGTAGCTTTGAGGATGAAGTTTTGGAAAAGCCAGAAAGTCTCCCGGTGGCTAATCGATTTGCGAGTGGGCCATTTATTGACGAGCCGATCGATACAGGTGGTGACTTATCGGTTTTCGATGAGCCCGTGCGCCCAAGCGTCAGCTCGATTGAGCCTGATGCTGAGCCAAAAAACCAACCAAAGCCGGACGAGAAGCCAAAGGTCATGCCGGTCATGGACTCTGCTCTGGGGTTGGAGCAGGATGATTTGGACATACCTGCCTTCCTACGCCGCAAAAAGTAAGGAAGCGAAGCGTTCCTTATCTCGAGCGCTAGTTGAGAGATCTTACTTATGCCCATAAGCATTAAGCGACCTTAAGGCCGCTTTTTTGTTGCCTACAGATATTGTGTGCAAAAGCGCCTTGACGGCATCCGTAAGCCTAGCGTTATAGTGTATAAAGGTTACGCTAAATGTGGGGGAAGCACGTGAAGTGTCACGAGTGTGAATATTTAGACTCTAAGGTCATCGAGTCACGTGACTTAGAAGAGGGGGCATCAATTCGCCGGCGTCGGCAGTGTCTTAAGTGTGGTCTGCGCTTTACAACCTATGAGCGGCTGGAACGGCCGAGTGTGGCCATAGTTAAAAAGGACGGCCGCCGTGAGCCGTTTAATCGTCAAAAGGTGGCGGGTGGCCTGTACCGGGCTACTGAAAAGCGCCCGATTTCGATTGGCCGGATCGAGGAAGTCATTGATGAAATCGAGCGAGAGGTCCGGGCCATCGGCGAGGCGGAGATTCCAGCGGCCAAAGTCGGCGAGATTGTAATGACCAAGTTGATGGGCTTGGACGATGTGGCTTACGTACGGTTTGCCAGTGTGTATCGCTCATTTGCCGACATTGAAAGCTTTGAAGCGGAGGTAGCCAAGCTAAAATCCCGCAGTCTCGGGCAGGTTTAATCCCCGTCCGGCTTCTCGAGGTGGTTCGAGCGGCCAGATGGGTACTAAACCCAAACGAACGTTGAAAAACACTTACATGAGATGACACTCGAGGCACCTTAGGTGAGGGTGCTTAAGGACCTCGCCTGTCCTCTCAAACGTAAGTCAACAAGTCTGACTGCCGAGGGCATTTCAAACGATCTGCCCGAAAAGCGGCAGGAAGGAGAATCAACATGGCTGGAACCATGCAGCAGCGCCTGGATCAGGACTCTGGTCTGGTGGTCCGCCGCGTTTTCACGACGCCTGGTGCCGACCCCTTCGACTCTGTCGAGTGGGAGAAGCGGACGGCGCTGATCGGCGATCCTGACAACCCCAGCTTCAAGCAGAAGAATGTCGAGTTCCCCAAGACCTGGAGCTTGACCGCGACCAACATTGTGTCGCAGAAGTACTTCCGCGGCCAGCTGGATAAGCCGGCGCGCGAGAACAGCGTCAAGCAGATGATCGGCCGCGTTGCCGGCACGATCGCCGCTTGGGGTCAGGAGCTGGGTTACTTCGCGACCGAGGAAGACGGCAACGCCTTTCGCGACGAGTTGACCCACATCCTGCTCCACCAGTATGCGGCCTTCAACAGCCCTGTCTGGTTCAACGTCGGATTCGAGGAGCAGCCGCAGTGCTCGGCTTGCTTCATCCTCTCAACAGAGGACGAGATGGACGACATCCTCTTCTGGAACACCCAGGAGGGGAAGATCTTCCGAGGTGGGTCGGGTTCCGGCATCAACCTGTCGAAGATCCGTGGGTCGATGGAGCCGCTCAGTAAGGGCGGCACCGCTTCGGGCCCAGTGTCCTTCATGCTCGGCGCTGACGCCTGGGCCGGGGTCATCAAGTCCGGTGGCAAGACCCGCCGGGCCGCCAAGATGGTTGTCCTAGAGGTCGACCATCCGGACATCCTCCATTTTGCCCGCTGCAAGGCGGATGCTGAGGACTTTGCCAAGGAGCTGGACGCGCTCGGCTACGACGTGTCCGTCGACGGCAAGGATCGCTGGCGGGTGCCCTTCCAGAATGCCAACAACTCCATCCGCGTCACCGACGACTTCATGTCGCTGGTGGAGGGTGGGGAGACGGCGCCCTGGCAAGTCCGGTGGCGGATCGACGGCTCACAGCATGACGTGGTCGATCCGGAGACGGGTCAGCCGATGACGGCTCGCGAGCTGATGGTGGCGGTGGCCGACGCAGCCTGGCGCTGCGCTGACCCCGGCATTCAGTTCGACACCATCATCAACCAGTGGCACACCTGCCCGAACTCGGGGCGCATCAACGCCTCGAACCCGTGCAGCGAGTACATGCATGTCGACGATTCGGCTTGCAACCTGGCCTCGCTGCGTCTGACCAAGTTTCGGCTTCCGGATGGCACGTTCGACGTCGCAACCATGCGCCACGTCGTCGACATCGTCTACCTGGCGCAGGAGATCATCGTTGGCCCGTCCAGCTATCCCACCGAGAAGATCGGGGACAACGCACGGGCTTTCCGGCAGCTTGGTCTCGGCTACGCCGATCTTGGCGCCTACCTGATGCAGAGCGGCCTGCCCTATGACTCCGACGAGGGTCGCGGGCTGGCTGCCGCTATCACGGCGCTGATGACCGGACGGGCCTACCTCAACTCGGCGCGGTTCGCTGAGGCTGTCGGCCCCTACGACCGCTACGAGGAGAACCGCGAGCCACACAACAACGTGATGCGCATGCATCGCGACGCCAGCCGCGAGATCGAGCACTGCTCGGACTCCATGCTGCTGGCTGCAGCCCAGGAGGACTGGGAAGCAGCGGTCGCCGAGGGCGAGATCAATGGCTACCGCAACGCCCAGGCCACGGTGCTAGCGCCGACGGGGACGATCTCGTTCCTGATGGATTGCGACACCACCGGCGTCGAGCCCGACTTCTCCTTGGTGAAGCTCAAGGACCTAGTGGGCGGCGGCCGGATCAAGATGGTCAATCAGTCGGTTCGGCCGGCTCTGGAGAGCTTGGGGTACAAGTCGAATCACATCGACGAGATCCTCGAGCACCTCGATGCCAAGGGTGACCTGTCCGATGCGCCGCACCTGTCCGACGACCATCTCCCGGTGTTCGACGTTGCGGTTGGGGCGCGGGCGATCAGCCACATGGGGCACATCAAGATGATGGGGTCGGTTCAGCCCTTCATCTCTGGCGCCATTTCCAAGACGGTCAACCTCCCTGCGAAGGCCACCGCCGAGGACGTGATGGACGCCTACATCCAGGCGTGGAAGCACGGGGTCAAGGCCCTGGCACTCTACGTCGACGGCTCCAAGGCCGCCCAGGCCTACGTCACCGTCGGGGGCAAGAAGCAGGCGGCCAAGGCCGCCTACACCCCCAGCGATGTCGAGGCCATCGTGGCCAAGGCCATCGCTGAGGCCGGCCCGCGTCGCAACCGCATGCCCAAGGAGCGGCAGTCGCTGACGCACAAGGCCGAGGTGGCCGGGTTCGAGTGGTACATCACCGCCGGCTTGTACGAGGACGGCACCGTTGGGGAGATCTTCCTCACCGACATTGGCAAGGAGGGATCGACCTTGCGGGGGATGATGAACTCCTTTGCCACGGCGATTTCGATCGCGCTCCAGTACGGGGTGCCGCTCGAGACGCTGGTGTACAAGTTCTCGCACATGAAGTTCGAGCCAGAGGGGATTACCCGCAACCCGGAGATCCCGTTCGCCAAGTCCATGCCTGACTACATCATGCGCTGGCTGGCGTCGCGTTACATGCGGCACGAGCCCGAGCACATGGAGGCTCTGGGTATTCAGATCCCCGAGCTGGCCGAGACCACCCTCGTCGATGGTGCGGCCGGCGAGATGAAGGTGACCGAGGTGGCGCCCTCCGAGGTGCCGTCCGAGGTCAAGGCCAACGAGACCGCCGAGATGGGTTCGTCCATCACGGCCGCCCCCAGCAATGGCAACCACAGCCTGCCCGGCCTGGAGCTGGGTCCGGCCTGCAGCCAGTGCGGCGGCATGATGCAGCGGACGGGCTCGTGCTACACCTGCAACAGCTGTGGTAACAACACCGGCTGCGGCTAATACCGCAAACCAAGGGCTGGGTGCGCGAAAGCGTACCCAGCCCTTCTTACGTTCTGGATCCTCAATTCTGAATCCTGTATCCTGTATTTATGACTGCCTACGTTTTTTATACCGCCGGTGGACCCGAGGAACGGGACATAGCTAGGTTTAAAAGTGAACTCGAAAAGGCCAAGGTAGATGTCAAACTGCTCGATGCTGATTCGAATGAAGGCATCCGGTTAGCCGAACTATATGATGTTCTGGCCCGCCCGGCCGTGGTGTTGGCGCGTCAGGATGGCCAAGTTGCGGCCAAATGGGACCAACTACCACTAGTTGCTGACATCTCTTATTTGGCTAACTCATAGATGCTGGCCCAGATAGTTGTCAACTTCATCGACCTCTTCGTCCTCGTATTTAACCTTTTGATCCTGATCCGGGTATTGATGAGTTGGGTGAATCCGATGCCGACTGGTGGCTTTGGGGTGTTAATTATGGAACTGACGGAGCCAATAATGGCGCCAATTCGGCGATTATTACCCAATACTGGGATTTTTGATTTCACGCCGCTGGCAGCTTTTTTGCTATTACAGCTTCTAGCCATGCTTGCGCACAGGGTTGTACCAGGTTAGAATTTAAATTAACAATATCAATGACCTCGAGCGGTTATCACCCGCAAGCCTATCTGCTAGTAGGCAGGTCGCCGGAAGAAACCCGCCTCGGCGGAAATTAGAACTGGCCGTAACCTCCGCGTAAGACGAGGCAAATGAAGTCCACTTGAAGCAGGGTGGCACCGTTCCGCTGATAGCGG
The DNA here is from genome assembly GCA_035479795.1 of Saccharimonadales bacterium (SeqCode). GTDB lineage: Bacteria > Patescibacteriota > Saccharimonadia > UBA4664 > SCTI01 > DATIII01. The sequence continues at coordinate 117,257 of DATIII010000002.1, read as the reverse complement.
AGCCCCTGCAATAGGTGGATTATTTTTTAGGAGTAAACATGAAAAAAGCCGAACAAGCAGATTTTCCACGATTCGAAGCCGAAATGCTGAAGGTTTGGGACGAAGAAAAGATTTTTGAGCAGTCGGTACAGAAGCGTGAGGGATCCAAGCGTTTCAGTTTTTATGACGGCCCACCTTTTGCCAATGGCCTGCCGCATTATGGACACGTGGTGGCGCTAACTGAAAAGGACGCCGTGACTCGCTACAAGACGATGCGGGGTTATCATGTACCGCGCCGAAACGGCTGGGATACACACGGACTGCCGGTTGAAAACGCTGTTGAAAAGCAGTTGGGCATTAATTCTAAGCGCGAGATTCTCGATCTCGGGATCGAGAAGTTTAATGAGGCTGCCCGCGCCAGCGTCTTTAAATATAAGAATGAATGGGAAGACGTCATGCGGCGGATTGGCCGCTGGGCTGATATGGAAAACAGCTATGCCACATTGGACGATGACTACATTGAAAGTGTGTGGTGGGTCCTCAGCGAGCTGCAGCGTAAAGATTTGGTGTACCGCGGCTTTCGCTCCAACCCTTATTGCCCGCGCTGTGCCACGCCGCTGTCTAACTTCGAAGTCAATTTAAACTACAAAGACGATGTGCCGGACCCTAGCGTTTATGTGAAGTTTCGTCTGGCAGACGATGACAAAACATCGCTGCTGGCCTGGACCACAACACCATGGACTCTACCTGCGAATGCGGCTTTGGCAGTTGATGCCAAAGCAGACTATGTGACCGTTGAACTCCAGGATAATGGTGATAGTTGGCAAAAAGGTGAGCGATTAGTTCTAGCCAAGTCTCGGCTGAGCGAACTTGAACTGCGCCAGGCCGAATACAAGCTGGTGGCCCAGCACAAAGGCCAGGATTTGGCAGGTAAGCGTTATCACCCACTTTATGAACTAGCCGCAATTGATCCTGATAAAGCTCAGAATGCCTGGAAGGTTTACGCCGACGAATCAGTTTCTTTAGAAGATGGCACAGGTATTTTGCACGTGGCTCCCAGATATGGGGAGACAGATTTAGCATTAGGTCTAAAAGAGGATTTGCCGCTCATCGAAAGTGTCGATGGATTCGGTAATATGACAGGAGAGATGGGTGAGTTTGCCGGAATGTTCTTTAAGGACGCTGACGCCCATATTATTGAAGATCTCGGAAGGGCCGGCAGGCTGTTTGCCGCTGAAACTGCCGAGCATACTTACCCCTTCTGCTGGCGCTGCGAGACGCCGCTTATGTATTTCGCCATCGAAACTTGGTACATTAAGGTTTCGCAGTTACGCGATAAGCTGGTTGAAACTAACAATCAAGTCAATTGGGTGCCCGCCCATATTAAGCAAGGTCGTTTTGGCAATTGGCTGGCCGATGCTCGCGATTGGAACTTTAGTCGCAATCGCTTCTGGGGCGCGCCTTTGCCCATTTGGGTCAACGTTGACGATAAAGACGACTATATAGTGGTTGGCTCTCTTGATGAACTGCGCGAACTAAGTGGCCATAAGGCAGAATTTGACCTGCACCGGCCGGGTATTGATGCCATCAAGATCAAGCGAGATGGCAAAACATATGCTCGCGTGGAAGAGGTTTTTGACTGCTGGTTTGAATCCGGATCCATGCCCTACGCCCAGGATCACTATCCTTTTCAGCACAAAGAAGATTTTAAAAACGCCTTTCCGGCGGAGTTTATCGCCGAGGGCTTGGATCAGACCCGCGGCTGGTTCTACACCCTGCACGTGCTGGGCACAGCCCTGTTTGACCAGCCCGCCTTTAAGAATGTGGTAGTCAATGGGTTGGTACTGGCGGCTGATGGCAAAAAGCTAAGCAAACGTTTAAATAACTACCCCGATCCGGCCGAGGTTTTCGATAAGTATGGTGCTGACTCGTTGCGCTTCTTCTTTATGTCCAGCCCGGTGATCAGTGGTGAGGATGTCCGTTTTTCGGGCGAAGCCGTCCAGGAGGTTCAGCGCAATGTCTTCTTGCGGCTGTGGAATGTGTACAGTTTCTTTTCGATGTATGCCGAGATTGACGGCTGGCAGCCAGGCAAGGAACTGGCAGCGCCGCAGTCGGCTAACGTTCTGGATCAATGGATGCTGGCGCGGGTTAACCAGGCGATCGTTGAGGCGACCAAACAAGCCGATGAATATCAGATTGCCCGAGCGGTTCGCCCGCTGCGCGATTTAATAGACGACCTTTCTAATTGGTATGTCCGCCGGAGCCGTCGACGGTTCTGGAAGAGTGAAGATGATGGTGACAAGCAGTCGGCCTATGCCACGCTGCATTACTGCCTCTTGCGCATCAGCCAACTGCTGGCTCCGTGGAGCCCGTTTATCGCTGACAAAATGTGGCGCGAACTTTCGGAAGGCATGGATGTGCCGGCGTCAGTCCATTTGAGCGACTGGCCCAAAGCAGAAGTTTCTAAAACGCAAGCGTTACTCATTGGCGAAATGCAAGCCGCACGCGTCTTTGTGACCGATAGCTTATCTTTACGCGCTGCTGCAGGCATAAAGGTCCGCCAGCCGCTGGCAAAGCTAGAAGTCCCGGCCGATTTTCGTCTTGAAATGAAGGAAATTATCTCTGAAGAAGTGAATGTCAAAGAGGTGGTAAAAGGTCAAGAATTGCGCCTAGATACAGAGATTGGCCCGGAGCTGAAGCTCGAAGGTATTGCTCGCGAGGTAATTCGCACAGTTCAGCAGACGCGTAAGGACGCCGGGCTGGATGTGGACGATCGGATCGAGCTGGGTATTAAAGCCAGCGGGGAAGTGGCTGAGGCCATTGAGGCTCATTCCAAGCTGATTCGGGCGGAAACTTTGACGGTCGCCTTGACCGAAGCGGTTGAAGGTTATTCTACCGACGTCAAGATTGGTGGGACCGAGTTAAGAGTAAGCTTAGCCAAATCCAGCTGATACAATAGCTGCATGTTTGCCTCGAGGTTTTGGCGGAATTTTGACTGGATATTATTTGGCCTAGCCGGACTGTTAACCGTCATTGGGTTGATTGTCATATATTCGACATCGTTTAAGGCGGTTGATCAAATAACGCCGGTGGATGCGGCTCATCAGTTGATTTTTGCCGGCATCAGCGTAGTGGCCATGGTGCTGATAGCCCGCATGGATTATCGTGGCTGGTCGAAGGTAACTTGGCTGCTTTATTTAGGCATGATCATTAGCTTGGTGGCGGTGCTGGTGCTGGGTAAAACCGCCCTAGGCGCTACGCGCTGGATCAACTTTGGCTTCTTTCAATTCCAACCCTCGGAGTTTGCAAAGCTGGTGCTTATCTTGGTGCTGGGGAAATATTTCAGTGACAATTATGACTTTCTGGATAACCCCCGCCACTTGATTGTTTCATTAATCTACACGCTCATTCCGGTCGGCTTGGTTTTGGCTCAGCCCGATCTGGGGACTGCCATGGTGCTATTAATAATCTGGGCCGCCATGGCCTTGGTCGCCAAAATGCGGTTTTCGTACTTGGCCGCGCTGTTTGGGTTGGCCGTAGCCTCCATTCCGGTGATCATACCTCATCTGAAGCCCTACCAACGGGCCCGCCTGGCGGTGTTCTTGAACCCTACGGCGGACCCATTGCACACCGGCTACAATGTGGTGCAATCGACCATTGCAGTTGGCAGCGGACAGCTATTTGGCCGAGGGCTGGCTGCGGGCTCTCAAAGCCAATTAAACTTTCTGCCGTCTCAACACACTGATTTTATTTTTGCCGTGTTGGCCGAGAAGCTAGGGTTTGTCGGTGCGATGTTAGTGATTGTCTTATTTGTAGGGTTGTTGCTGCGTGGTGTGGTGATAGCCGCCCGCGCCGAAGATCGGTTTGGGATGCTAGTAGCTGCCGGCATAGTTACAATGCTGCTGTTTCATATATTCATTAATATCGGTATGAATGTTGGGCTCCTACCGGTTACCGGTATTCCGCTGCCATTTATCTCTTACGGTGGTACCAGCCTGCTAATCTCGCTGCTAGCGGTGGGGTTGCTGGAATCAATTGCCGTGCGGCGTCGCAAAATTCAGTTTGGCTCCTAATCACTCCTTTACAAACCCAACAGATTAGGGTAGGATACTTGGGTCATGCAAGCAGTAATCAAAGCCGGGGGCAAGCAATATATCGTCAAGGAAGGCCAGACTCTTAATATCGATCTGGTCGATTCTGATGCCAAAAAGCTGGAGTTTGAGCCGTTGATGGTAATTGAGGGCGATAAAGTTCAGGTTGGCGCGCCGATTGTCTCCGGGGTTGTGGTTAAAGCTGAGGTAGTCGAGGAAGTTAAGGGCGACAAGCTAAAAATTTTGAAGTACAAAGCCAAGAAGCGCATCAGTCGCAAAACCGGCCATCGTCAGAAATTCAGTAATATAAAAATCACCGGCATCGGCTCCGCCACTGCCAAAAAGTAACTCCGCTCAGCAGCGGAGTTTTTTGATGTCTGAACTTGCATTACGCTTGTGCTTACAGGTATCATGTAATCAGCTTAAAAGGGTGAGGATGGATCCAATATCGGCGGGGAGCAACCCGACCAATAATCCCAGGATGGACTTATTACATAATTCAGGCTCTAACCAAAAGGTTGGAGGCTCTTACGGTGCCGGTTCAATAACCGCCGGACCGGCGGCTTCGCCCCGGCTGGCTTCCGATTATGTATCCGTCGCCAAGACCACGGCTGCGGCTGCACCAGCGCCCCAGCCGGCCGAGCCCGCTGGGGCCGGTCCAGCTCCCGCCGCCGGACCGACGGTCTTAGCGGATTCGGGCAGTGTGAAGGATGACAAGGACCATGATCCCGAGAAAAACGGCTCTTCTGTCACTCCCGAGCCAAAGCCCGCTCCTGAGGTTCCCATTGTGCCACCAAAAAGAGGAGGCAATGGTCGCTGGATTATCCTGGCCGCCATAATTGTACTTTTGCTCGGTGGTGGCGCTTGGTGGTATTTCACTCAGCGCAATAGCGATCAATCAGCCCAGTCGCCCGAGAGCCCTATCCCCAAGGAAATTGAAGTTGGCACTCTGAAAGATCCCCGCTTGGTAGCTTCGAGTGGCGAGATTAGTCTAGGGGGCGCTGCCAAAGATCATGACCTATCATTCCATGCCACTCTGGCGACATCAGCCAACACCGGCGCAGTCGTACCGGAAATCGAAGTCCGGCCGATGGGCCAAGCATTTACCGGGGAGGCCACTACCAAGGGAGCCGCAGTGAAGGCCGGCGGCCACGATTTGGATGTGTCAGTCACCCAGGCCGGTATTGTCGATGGGAGCTATCACTGGCAGATTCGCGTCACCAAGGGTGATAAAGCTGGCGATTGGCTAACGGTTGGCGACGATAAAGCCGCCGCCTTTAGTGTGGATAGCTTGGCTCCTTCCGCCCCAACGGTTGGAAAGGTGGGAGATAATAAAGTTTCAGGAAGTACAGCCAGCATTAGCGGTGCTAATCGGCCGGTCTTCAGCGGTAAGGCCGAAGCGGGTTCAAAGGTAGCAATTATGGTTTCGCCGGAGAATATCAAGCTTACGGCTACGGTTGACGCCACCGGTGCATGGTCCGCCACTCCGGATCAAGACATTCCTAATGGCCAACATAATCTTTCGATCGTTGCTACTGACGCCGCCGGTAATGCCAGTCCAACCCTCGCGTTAACCTTGACGATGAACCCCGCCGCTGCTGTGAGTTCGACACCGACCCCGTCAACATCCACCGATTCCACGGCGAAAAAGCTAGCGCCGACTGGAGACTGGCCGCACTCAGTCCTTGCTCTCTGCATGATGCTGGTGGCAACCATCGGTTTTATCCTGACGAGGCGTCAGGGTGCGCTCCGCTAAGCCCGAACTGGGCCGGCAAATCACCAAGCCCTCTAAGTTTAATCCTGATAAACATTGGGCTGATGAACGCTACATTTACCGCTGCGACACGCGCCGGGGTATCTGCAGACGCAGCCCGATCAATGCGGCGACTTCTGGCGGTAGCACTTATTTTAAGGTGATTAATGGTCGCAGTCGGTTGTCGCGGTGGCGCTCCTTACTGTCAATCGGTTTTGCCCTAATGTTCGCCGTATCGGCCATACTGTTTGTCTACCCTTGGCTGCCCGAGTTGGACTACCAGCTACATAAAACTGACTACCAGGCGCGGGCTGGCGATGTCCTACAGTCTCAGCCGGTTGGCGCCAATAACCCCAAGGCCAATATCGCGGGCAACCGACTAATTATTCCCAAAATTGGCGTAAGTACGGCGATTTTAGAGGGCCCGAGCCTGAAGATTCTCGATAAAGAAGAGGGGGTGTGGCACCAAACTGGCAATATGGCTGATGGTAACTTTGTACTGGCTGGCCATCGCTGGCGCTTCTTACCACCCAATACTTCCACACTTTACAATCTCGACAAACTTTCAAATGGCGACACCGTGGTGGTGGATTGGCGCGGCAAACGTCTAATTTACACGATTTCACAGGTAAAGACGGTGGTTAGTACCGAGACTTCCATTCTGAAATCCGATTCCACTAAGCCCCATATCACCATCTACACATGCAGTGACAAGGCTCAAACCAAGCGAGTCGTGGTGATCGCCGAGCCAGTGGCACTCTAACTGGAACCATAACCTCTTTTGATGCTAAAATAACCAAGAAAGAGGTTTAATGGCGCACGTAATTGCAATTGCAAATCAAAAAGGGGGAGTTGGTAAAACCACCACTGCCATAAACCTGGCTGCCTTTTTGGCAAAGAGTCGTAAAAAGGTGCTGGTTGTCGACTTGGACCCCCAGGGTAATACCACCAGCGGTTTTGGCATTGATAAAACCGCTCTTCAGACATCGCTCTACAATGTCTTAATGGACCGCAGCCACGCTCACCAGTCGGCCCTGCGAACCAAATATAGCAATGTGGTGGTGCTGCCGGCCGCGCCCGTGCTGGCAGCCGCCGAGGTCGAGCTGGTTGGCGACGACAAGCGGGAGTTTCGGCTGAAGGAGTCGCTGGCCGACTTGCCATATGATTACATTTTGATTGACTGCCCACCTTCGCTTGGCCTCCTGACGCTAAACGGGTTGGTGGCGGCCAATAGTTTGATTATTCCCGTTCAGGCCGAATTTTACGCCCTGGAGGGTCTCGGTCAGTTGCTCCAAACAGTCCAGCGGGTTAGGCAGGGTTTGAACCCAGGGCTTGATCTCTTGGGTGTGGTATTGACGATGCATAATGGTCGCACGACCTTAAGCGCTCAGGTTCACGACGAAGTTAAGCGGCATTTTCCCGATAAAGTGTTTGACACCATTATTCCGCGCAATGTCCGCCTAGCGGAAGCGCCTAGCTTTGGCCAACCAATTACCCACTACGACCGTTGGAGCAAGGGCGCACGGAGTTATAACGCGCTGGCGAAGGAAGTTGATAAGCGAGTTAGCGCAAAGGTGACGGTCTGATGGCTAAGAATCGCGGACTTGGCCGAGGTTTTGATGCCCTGATTCCCACTGATGTCGGTGATGTTCAAGCCGCGGTTTTGGCCTCGACTGGCGACGCCGTTCACCAGATAGATCCCTCTACGGTGATGCCCAACCCGCACCAACCCCGGCAAACCTTTAATGAAGCTGAGTTGGGAGACCTGGCAGCCTCGATCAAGACTCATGGTGTGCTGCAACCACTGGTTGTCAGTAAGCAAGGTGACAAATATGAGTTAATTGCCGGGGAGCGTCGTCTGCGAGCTTCCAAATTGGCCGGGCTGAAAACCGTCCCGGTGATTATTCGCAGCTTTGATGAGCAGCAAAAATTAGAGTTAGCCTTGATTGAAAACGTCCAAAGGTCGGACCTTAATCCCATCGAGACGGCTATGGCCTATCGCAAGTTGGTAGACGAGTTTAACCTGACCGTTGATCAAGTCGCTCAGCGAGCGGGGCAGGCTCGGTCGACGGTTTCTAATGTCATGCGCCTGCTGAGCCTATCCGAGCCGGCCCGCCAAGCTGTGGCTGGTGGCCAGATTTCCGAAGGTCATGCCCGAGCCATTTTGAGCGTCAACGATGAAGCCAAACGGACCGAGCTTTTAGACCTAATTATCAAGAATCAATGGACGGTGCGCCAGGCCGAAGAATTTACGCGTGCCTTTAAGGCTCCAGCTGGTTCGAAGGAGCATGGTTTAAAGCGAATTGCCGGCAGTAATGATCTCACCAAAGCTCTGGAAAGCTATCTCGGCACCAAGGTGACCATGCAGCCGGGAGCCAAGGGCGGCAAGTTGGTCATTGCCTACGATAGCGACACTGAGCTCCAGCGGATTATCGAAACAATTAATCCAAATTAGGAGTTAGAGCCCGCGAATTTGATCGAAGGGAAAGAGCCGCAGGACGGCATTACCAATGATGTTGTCGGCGGGCAAAAAGCCCCAATCACGTGAATCGCTGGAGCCGCCAGGTGTACGGTTGTCTCCCAATACAAACAAGGTGTGATTCGGTACGGTGACATCGGTATCAATTAAGGTTTGCGTGCCGTCTGGTTCATAGCCAGTGTTGGGGTCAAAGCCCTCAGGGTGACTGGGGTTGTAGACCCGGACTTGGCCGTCGCGGACAACCACCCGCTCGCCGGGGAGCCCGATAACCCGCTTTACAAATATTAGGTCCGGTTGCTTTGGGTAGTGGAAGACGATGATCGATTGCCGTGCCGGAATATAATCCTTACCCTGCAAGTTGGCCACGGTATGATCAACCTTAGAAATAATTAAGTAGTCTTGGTCATGTAGGGTGTTGACCATACTACTGCCAACCACATGGAAGGCCTGGAATACGAATAGGTGCAGGAAGAGTACCAGAGCGATTGGCAGGATAAACCAGCTAAACAGCCAACCCGAAAAAATACGGAGGGCACTTTGGCGGCCAGCCGGCAGAGTGTTAGCTTCGGCGGGTGTGGTTGCGGGTGTCACAGGTGGATTTGGGGCAGGGTCCACTGTTGCCATATCTGGTTTTTCAGGATTCATCATATCAAGTATAGAGGCCGAAAGGGAGCGCCGCAACCTTTACGCCCACCTGGAAAATGGTTATACTTAAGGTCAATGGGTGAAGCTAAACGCCAGGTCAAACGACTGGATGGTCCGGTCCGCCAAGTCAGGCGGCCGGAGTCTTTTAAGTCGGGAGGGCCAGCCGATATACCGGTTAATCCGGCAATTCCTCCGGTGGTCGATCAAGAGGCCGGAGGTGGGGTGGTGTTACCCGCCCAGACGTCCAGGCCGAAGTCAAAATTCCGAGCCGCCTTTACTAAAAAACGTCTTCTTGCTGCTACTTCGCTGTCGGTGGTTTGTGTCTTCGCCTTCGTGGGGGTTAAGGCGGTGTTGGCCACTAAGCGGGTTATTCAAAAATCATCTGAGCGCGCGGCTCCGGCCCTGAGTGGCCCGGTCGACCCAACCAAACTTAAGGGCGAAGGTGATGGGCGCATTAATATCCTGCTGCTTGGAACGGGCGGATCTGGTCATGATGGCGGCAACCTTAGCGATACGATAATGGTGGCTAGTATTGACCCCAAGGCAAAAACCATAGCCATGCTTTCTATCCCACGGGACATGTATGTGCGGATCCCCGGCTATGGCTACAGCAAAATCAACGCCGCCAATGCCTATGGTGGGCCGGATTTGGCCAAGCAGGTGGTTTCGAAAATTCTCGATCTACCGATTCATTATTATGTTCAAGCTGACTTCTCCGGGTTTAAGCAGGCTGTCGATGCTGTCGGGGGAGTTGATATTAACAATAAGGAGAAACTCTACGACTCAGCCTATCCTTGCGATAATGACCGGGGCTTTTGTCCGTTTTCCTTGCCGGTTGGCCAGTACCACATGGATGGCAAGTTAGCGCTAAAGTTTGCCAGGTGTCGACATGGGCTATGCGGTAATGACTTTGGCCGGGCAGCCAGGCAGCAGCAGTTGCTAGTGGCACTGCGGCAAAAAGCGCTGGAAGCCTCGACTCTGACGAACCCGGTTAAAATCGGTGGTTTGATCGATAGTGTGGGCAGCCATGCTAAAACCGATTTACAGCTCAAGGAGCTGGAAAAGCTGGCGGTGATTGTCAAAGATCTCGATACGTCCAAAACCCAACAAAAAGTGCTGGACATGACACCTGCTGGTTTGCTGGTTGACGGCAGTAGCCAGTTCCCTGGAGCGGGTTCGATTGAGATTCCACGAGCTGGGGCCTTTAACTACAGCGAAATCCAAGCTTTGGCTCATACTATCTTTGTAGACGGGTATCTAAAGCAGGAGGCAGCGGCCATTGAGATTCAAAATGGCACCACCAAAGTAGGCATGGCAGCGGCCGTCACCAAGCAGTTACAAGCCTACAGCTACAATGTGGTGGCCACGCTGTCGGCGCCAACCAACGATCACCAGGCGAGCACCATTATTGATTACAGCGGTGGCAAAAAGCCTTATACCTTGCAGTATCTGGAGAAGCGGTTTGGCATTAAAGCCGGGAAGGCAGTCAAGCCAACGACATTAAGCGCCGGTGAAACTCAGATTCCCGACATTGTGGTGATAATTGGGGCAAACTATAAGTTGCCGATTCCCACCACGCCATGAACCCGAGAGCGTTTTTAACTGGATTGGCGCGAGCAGCACTAGCCGCAACCGTGCTGTTTCTAAGTCACTACAACTTTGTTTGGGTTGCGATAGGCCTGATTTGTTTACCCGCTATTTTTCTATGGTGGCGGGGAGGCCGCGGACGGGAAACGGCCTTGGCTTTAGCGCCAGCCATTGTCTTAGGGGTTAGTGTATCACTACTAATAGGGCTCAACCGCCCACCCCTTGGCACCCCCATCTTGCCACCGCTAACTCAAATCGGTCTGGCCGTTATTTACGCTCTGACGCTGGGCTGGTTGGACCGTCTGCGGCGGGCCGAAACCGTGCATGTGCTCGGCGCGGTGGTACTCCAGGCCCTAAGTCTAACTGCGGTTTATTTGTGGGCGGCTTTTTGGCATCTGCCAGACGTGGCTGTAGTCTCGGTGGCTTGGCTGGCATCTTACATTACTGCTCTATGGTACCTCAAGGGCACTGGCGAACGAGCAGCCGGGCTACTGGCCGCTACCTGGGCTTTAATTGTCTCTCAAATTACCTGGATTTTAGCCATTTGGCAGGTTAATTACATTATTAGTGACGGCTACATTATTGTGCCGCAGGCGGTTATCATAGTTTTGGGATTAGGGTACGTTTTTGGTAGCGTACATCATGCTCATGCCACCCGGGCCTTGAGTCGACGCCGGTTGATCGAATATGTGGCCATTGCCGGGGTGTTATTAGCTATCGTGGTGGCCGGTACCCATTGGAATGGGAGTTTATAAGGAGAATTATGGAACACGAAGAACACAATCAATTGCCATATAATCTCGTTAGACGGATTGTGACTTTAACCTTGGTGGTCGGTTTACTCGGTGGGGCAGCCGGTAGTTATGTGGTAGTGCGTTATTTACCGGCTTTAATTCCGGTCAGTAAGCAAGCCATCGTGCTGCAGGAAAACTCAGCAGCAGTCGATGTAGCCAAAAAGGTTTCACCCAGTGTGGTTTCCATCACCTCGCAGTCGACTGGGTTTTCTTTCTTTGGCCAGTCGCAAACTACCAAGGGTGCTGGAACCGGCATAATAGTGGGCAGCGACGGCTTGATTTTAACCAATAATCACGTGATCGACGGCGCCAGTGAGCTCGATGTCTATACTTCGGATGGTAAACGGTATAAAAACGCCAAGGTGATTGCCACCGACGCGCAGAACGATCTGGCATTCATCAAAGTTGATGCTCACGGCCTCAAGGCAGCTGAGCTGGGCGATTCATCGAGTGTGGCGGTGGGCAATAAGGTGGTGGCAATCGGTAATGCCTTGGGTCAGTTTCAGAATACTGTCACCGAAGGCATCATTTCCGGCCTTGGCCGGCCAGTCACGGCTGGGGACCAAACGGGGGGCAGTGAGGAACAGTTACAGAATCTTTTCCAGACCGATGCGGCGATTAATCCCGGTAACTCTGGGGGGCCGTTGGTGAACCTTGAGGGCAAGGTAATTGGTATCAATACGGCCGTGGCTGGTGACGCCCAAAACATTGGCTTTGCTATACCAATTAATCAGGCAAAAATTGAGCTGGCCCAGGTGCAAAAAGCCGGTAAGATCACCAAGCCATATTTGGGCGTGCGTTACATTCCGATTACCAAAGAATTTGCCGCCTCTAATAACTTGCCGGTTACCCAAGGTGGTTATATTACGGGCGACAACCAGAATCTGGCAGTCGTGCCGGGTAGCCCGGCGGCCAAGTCTGGTCTTAAAGAAGGCGACATTATCACTAAGATTGGTGGCCAAACTCTGGACGCCACCCACAGTTTGAGCCTGCTAATTTCCCAGCATAAGGTAGGGGACAAAGTGAAGATTGAGTACCTGCGGGACGGACAGTCTAAATCAGTCGATGTCGCGCTGGAAGAAGCGCCTAGGTCTTAAACGCTTCGAAAGCCCAAAATAAAGTAACTCTGCTCGATTGGCTTTAGGCCAGCCTTGGCGGCTTCGGCGATCAGATCTGCCTGCTGCCAGGGATCACATTCAGTGAATAGATAGCCATTTTCGGCCAGGTGATCCGGAAGTTTTTCTAAGAACCGGCGGTAAATGTCTAATCCGTCGGCCCCGCCAAATAGCGCAATATCTGGTTCGTGCTTAACTTCTGGCATTAGGTCGGCATCGTCTTTTAGATATGGAAGATTGGTAACAATGGTTCCAAATTTGCCTTCGACATTGGTCCAAAGATCGCTTTTGATGAAGCTAATGTCGACTTTATGAATCTTCGCATTTTTCTTAGCGACTGCTAACGCCTCATCGGTTACATCGGTGGCGGTGACATTTAGATCCGGCCGGTGTTTCTTAATCGCAATGGCAAGGGCGCCTGATCCCGTTCCTATATCGATTAGATGGGAATTTTTAGGGGCATATTTAATAGCCCATCCAACCATCTGTTCGGTTTCAACCCTTGGTGTCAGTACAAACTCATTAATATAAAAATCCAGACCATAAAATTCACGGGCATTTGTTAGGTGGACCAGTGGTCGCCGCTTAGACCGTTCATTTATTAGATCGATAAATTTTTTAGCTTGGTCGTCGTCCAGATTATCCTCAAGGTGGGCGAACAGCCAAGTGCGCTTTTTGCCGCTAACTTTTTCCAGCAGCAGCGAAGTATCAATGCGCTTACTCTCAATTCCGGCCCGGCCTAATACTTGCTCGCCGTGTCGCTTGGCCTCGGCTATCGTCACGCCGCTGCCGTCTCGAGTTTGCGCTTAAGATCCTCGGCCTTTAGCGCTTCAATCATGTCGCCAATGTCACCGGCCATGTACTGGGGCAAGCCATGCTGGCTACGGCCGATACGGTGGTCGGTAATGCGGTCTTGGGGGAAATTGTAGGTGCGAATTTTTTCGCTGCGATCACCCGAGCCAATTTGGGCCAGCCGGGCCTCGCGGTTTTCTTTCTGCTCCTGCTCCGCTTTGATCGCCAGTAGCCGCGCCCGCAATACACCCATGGCCTTGAGTTTGTTTTTAAGTTGGCTTTTCTCATCCTGGCAGGTGACAACGAGTCCAGTCGGTAGGTGAGTAATGCGCACTGCTGAATCGGTGGTGTTAACGCTCTGGCCACCGTGGCCGCCACTACGGAAAACATCAATCCGCAGATCGCCATCGGCAATCTCCAGCTCGGTCTCTTCGGCTTCCGGGAGTACAGCGACCGTGACGGTGGAGGTGTGGACTCGGCCTTGGCTCTCGGTAGCTGGCACCCGCTGGACGCGATGCACGCCAGATTCATACTTCATGTCTTCGTAGACATTAGAGCCATGAACCTCAAAAATGATTTCTTTATAGCCGCCGACATCGCTAGGGCTTTCAGAGTCAATTTCCACCTTCCAGCCCTTGGTTTCGCCGTGCCGCATATACATACGGTAGAGCTCGCCGGCAAACAGGCTGGATTCATCACCACCAGCACCAGCCCGAATTTCCACAATTATATCCTTTGAATCATTGGGATCTTTCGGCACCAAGGCCAGACGCAGCTTTTCTTGTGTTTCAATTAATTTAGACTCCAGCACCGGTGTCTCAACGGCAGCTAGATCGGCCAGGTCTGGGTCCATCAAAGCCTCTAAATCGTTCTCTAATTGTGCTCGCTGGTCATATAAATCAACCAGTGGCTGCAACTCGGCCTGGCGCTTGGCGGTTTTAGCGTACTCGGGTGTGCCAAAAATCGAACTATCGGCCAGCTTGGCCTGCAGTTCGCCGTATTCGCCTCGAATTTTTTGCTCGGTTTGGTCCATAAGTAACAAAAAACGCTCATGACAATTGTATCAGAGCGTTTCCTTGTGAATTAGTTAAGATTCAGTAGTTTCGGCGTCAGAATCAGCTGCTGGCATGTCTACTGTTTCAGCCTTGAACTCCTGGGCAATTTCTTTCATTTCCGGATCATTGGCTGGCTTGTTGTCTTCTACGACTTCGGCATCTTCATTTTTGGCTGGCTTGGCCTTTTTGGCTGACTTAGCCTTAGAAGCGGCCTCGGCCCGAGCTCGGAACTTCTCAACCCGACCAGCGGTATCAACCAGCTTCTGCTTACCCGTGTAGAACGGATGACAGTTAGAGCAAATTTCCACGGTAATAGAATCCACAGTGGCGGCCGTTTCAAAATCAGTGCCGCAGCCGTTGCAGTGGACTTTGGTGGTCTTCAATTCGGGGTGAATTCCGGTTTTCATAACCGAACCAATATAGCAGATAATTACAGATCTATCAAGCCATGTGATCGGCTGAACCCCGCGGCCCCCGCAGCGGGGGGCCGCGGGGGCGTGGTCATTCATCAACAACCCGCCACTCGGGCCGGCGCAGGTTGGAGTTTTGCCGGCCGCCGACAGGGGTGTGCTGGCCGAGCACCAGTTCGAACTCACCGTCTTGGGTTACGATCGGCCCGGCATGTACTCGCGGGTCTTGACCGGCCGCAAGTACCAGATTGAACAGTACCAGGCCGGCGCCCAGGTCGTTGAAGTCCCAGGCCACGTAGTTGTCTCCTCCGACCGGCAGGATGGAGCGCTCGGGGAGGGCCGGACCGTCGTCGTAGTCGGACGGCTGTCCGGTTGCAAACATCACGTGCGGGCCAATGCCCTTGGGCGGGTCGAAGAGCACGCTTACCCTGCAAAGCCAGAAATAGCGCAAGACGGTCCTTTCTTGGTTGTATGAATGTCAGCTAAGGCGCTTCCAGTTTGGATTCTCGCTGATCGCGCAGCCAGGGTCCCAGTCGTAGAAGAGCTGGAACTTGGCATCCTCATCGACGACGCGGAGAGAGTTTTCATGGACCAGCCACTCGTCGCCATCATGGTCGTAGCGGTGGTGAAATACGTAGACCCACGCTTCTCCGGTGTCGTCGTCGTGATCAGCGGTTTCCCATGCCAAGTAGCGGTTGAGCCCAATGGGGAAGAGTCTGCTCGGCTCAAGGACCTTCAGGTTCTCTTCTCCGGGGTTGACGACGACCTGGCAGCCAGCTACATGCGCGTCAACGTAGACGCGGCAAACTTCCAACTGTTTCATTTCTCCTCCAGGTGCACTTGTAAGCCCCGTGATAATACTCCTGAAGCGGTACTTGTGCAACCTGTTCTAATCTGTTAAAGTACCAAGGTCAAATCAATGAACGAATCAGTCTTGGCAATAAATCCTCCCAACTGGGCAGTCGAGATGAAGTAAAAGGAGACATATGGCAGATACATCTGTAAAAGAGCTATTGGAGGCCGGCTCGCACTTTGGCCACCAAACCCGGCGTTGGAACCCTAAAATGAACCAGTTCATTTTTGGTATTCGTGGTGGCGTCCACATTATTGACCTGACCAAGACGATCAATTACCTGCAAGATGCGGTTAAGTTCGCCCACGCCGTTACGGCTGATGGCGGAAAGATCTTGTTTGTCGGCACCAAGCGCCAGGCCCAGTCGATTATTAAAGACGAGGCCGAAAAGGCTGGTATGCCTTACGTTACCGAGCGTTGGCTAGGCGGCATGCTGACCAACTTCCGCACTATCCAAACCCGTGTCCGCCGGCTCAAGGATCTTGAGTCCGGATTAGAAAGCGGCGACTTTGCTTCTAAGTACAACAAAAAGGAAGTGCTGGATCTTTCTAACGAAGCCAAAGACCTGAATCGGATCTTCGGTGGCATTAAGAATATGGACGAGGCCCCGGCCGCTGTGTTTGTAGTGGACGCCGTTCGTGACGACATTGCCATTAACGAGGCCCGGACACTGGGCATCCCGGTTATTGGGGTGGCCGATACCAATGCGGACCCGGATATGATTACCTATCCGATCCCAGCTAACGACGACGCTATTAAGTCGATCCGCGTAATTACCCATGCCATTGCCGAAGCCGCTACAGGTGGCGCTGCCGAGTATGCTAAAAAGGCGCATGAAGAGAAAATTTCTGAAGACCAAGAAAACGAAAAAGAGGGAAAGTAATGAGCTTTACAATCGAAGACGTTAAAACTCTGCGTGAGCGCACCGGCGCTGGCATGATGGATGCCAAAAAGGCCTTAGTGGAAACTGATGGCAACATGGAGCAGGCCATGGAAGTACTGCGTAAAAAGGGTGCCGCCCAGGCGGCCAAACGTGCCGACCGCGAGGCTCGTAACGGCGTCGTGGCCTCCTACGTCCACGGTGAAAAGATTGGTGTGTTGGTAGAGGTTAACTGCGAAACCGACTTTGTGGCGCGGACGGAAGACTTCAAAAACTTTGCTAAAGACATTGCCATGCACATTGCGGCGACCGATCCTGAATATTTAAATCCAGAGAGTGTTCCTGAGGATGTGGTTTCGAAGGAAAAGGAAATGTTTTATGGCGAGCTTGTCAATTCGCCAGCCGGCGAAAAGCCCGATGACATCAAGCTCAAGATTGTGAATGGCAAGATTGATAAGTATTATGAGACCGTTTGCTTGAGTCGGCAGCCGTTTGTGAAGGACCCGGACAAAACCATTGAAGCTTTAACTACTGAAGTCAGCGCCAAGGTGGGTGAGAACGTGGTTATTAGGCAATTTTCCCGTCTCGAGCTGGGAGCTAGCTCTTAACATGCGCCCACTGGTCGACAGTGCGAACGGGCGGATGGACAAGGCGGTCGAGCACCTGCGCGAAGACTTGCGTAGTCTGCGCACCGGCCGGGCCTCGACCTCACTGGTTGAGAATTTGAGCCTGGAAGTTTGGGGCGCCCAGCAGCCACTCAAGGCTGTGGCCACCATTACCACTCCCGATGCCCGGACGATCATGATCAGCCCGTGGGACAAAAACAATGTAGCTCCGATTGAAAAGCTTATCCGTGAAACCCAGTCGCTAGGCCTCAATCCGTCCAGTGACGGTAATGTGGTGCGCCTGAATGTGCCTCCGATGACTGAAGAGCGTCGGCGCGAGATTGTTAAAGATCTCGGAGCCAAGGTGGAAAACGCTAACATCTCGCTGCGCAACATCCGCCACGATATCTTGAACGAAGTGAAGAAGCTGGAGAAGGCCAAGGAAGCTACTCAGGACGATGTAAAGTTTGCCGAAACCGAGCTGAACAAGAAGATTGATACTTATAAAAAGCAGATCGACGAAGTTGCCAAGGCCAAAGAGGCCGAAATCATGACGGTCTAAACAGGATTTAGGATCTAGGATTCAGGATTTAGATTTGTCATTGCGAGGAGCGCGGCGACGTGGCAATCTAGAGTCATTATGAGCAGCGCAGTGCCAAATCATGTCGCAATTATTCCCGACGGTAACCGCCGTTGGGCTAAATCTAAAGGTTTGGGTGTGGTCGAGGCTCACAAAGCTGGCTACGAAACGTTAAAGAAGATGGCCGATGCCGCTGTTGAGCGGGGCATCACCACTTTGACCGTCTATGCATTTTCTACCGAGAACTGGCAGCGCACCAGGGACGAAGTTGGCGCGCTCTTGAAGCTGCTCGAGTGGGGCTTGAAAAACGAGGTCAAACATTATCACAAAAGGGGTGTGCGCTTGAATTTCTGGGGCCGCCGCGACGATCTGCCAGGTGGCTTGGCAGCAGCTCTTAATGAGGCCGAGAAATTGACTCACCACAACGCAAATGCCACCTTTAATATCTGCTTTAATTACGGCGGTAGGGCCGACATTGTGGCGGCGGTAAATCGTACGCTAGAAAGCGGAGTCAAGGCCGTGGATGAGGAAGCCTTCGCCAATTATTTAGTCTCGGCCGGCACTCCCGATCCGGACCTGATTATTCGCACTTCGGGCGAACAACGCTTGAGTAACTTCTTGCCTTGGGAAGGCGCCTACAGTGAACTGTACTTTACCGATACACTCTGGCCGGAGTTTGATGAGGCCGAGTTGGATAAAGCCTTAGCCGAGTACGCCAATCGCGGGCGCCGCTTCGGCCAGTAATCCGCTATAATAGTTCTAATGATTTCTATTATCCTGCTGGTTATTTTGATATTCGGCCTGCTGGTTTTTGTCCACGAACTAGGGCACTTTGTGGCGGCGCGACGTAATGGAGTGGAAGTTGAAGAGTTTGGCTTTGGCTTCCCGCCGCTACTGTACGGGCGTCAAGTCGGCCGGACAAAATATTCCATTAACTGGATTCCGCTGGGTGGCTTCGTCCGGCTGAAAGGCGAAAATCTAACCGATGGGACAGAAGGCAGCTTTGGGGCTGCCAGTTTTTGGGCCAAGACCAAGATCTTGCTGGCCGGAGTGACGATGAACGCCCTTGTTGCCTACTTAATCTTGGTTTATCTGTGTCTTACCGGTCTGCCGCCGTTGATTGATAAACAGTTCGCTTTCGGCCAGGCCAGTTACGCCCAGCCGAAGCAAGTTATGGTAGTGGCTGTCGAACCTGATAGCCCGGCGGATAGAAACGATATAAAGAGAGGTGACATTTTGCTCGAAGCCGACGGGCAGAAGCTGTCCTCGGAAAGTGATTTATTGAACTTTACCAAAAGCCATGCAGGGCGGTCGGTGACGATTGATGTCGATCGCCATGGTCAGCGCCGGACCATCCACACTCTGCTACGCCCGGCAGACAGTAAGCAAGGGTTCTTGGGTGTGACGCCATTACAAACTTATAAACTAAAATACGGATTCGTCGACTCATTAATTGTGTCGGCCGGCTTGCTCTGGCAGCTAATTATCGGGACTTTGCTGGCATTTGGCGGTTTGATAGCCGGGCTGTTTATTCACGGGCAGGTGAGCGATCAAGTGGCGGGGCCAGTCGGTATTGTGGTTATCTTAAGCAACATTGTGAACCTCGGCCTGGCCTATGTGCTTACCTTTGTCGCCTCAATTTCACTGTCTTTGGCGGTTATTAATGCTCTACCACTGCCGGCACTCGATGGCGGCCGCTGGGTTATGGCCTTGGCCCAAGCCATCAGTGGCAAGACTTTAAGCGAACGGGTAGAAACCGCGATCCATGCCGCTGGATTTGTGGCGCTGATTCTGCTCATGGTCGTCGTTACGGCCTTTGATATTGCCAGGCTAAACTAATGTATTTCCAACGTATTCTCTCGGTGCCTTGGAATATCCGCCAGGCCCTGGCCGTTTTCCTGGTTCCGTGGGTTTTACTACCCCTGGCCGTAGTGGTTTGGCTGAAGGTCCTCGAGCCGGCTTTTCCGACGGCTCAGGTTTGGCTGCAGGCCTATGACGCAGGTGACCCGGTCGCCAGTTTTGCTATCGTCCTGCTTGATCTGGCGGCATCCTACTTCATAATTGGATATTATTTGCGCAAATACCGAGTCACTCTTCGCTCGCTCGGTCTGAGGCCGTTTAGTTTTTGGCGCGCCCTGTGGAACGTACTTTTAATAATGATCTTTTTCTCAGTGCTAATTGGGGTTGTTTATACGGTTCTGACATTTCTTAGTCCCGGATTTAATGCCAACCAGCCTCAATCAAATGAGTTTATAAATGTCCCCTCTGGCCTCCAGCCAATCAGCCTGCTGGCGCTGGTAATTATCCCGCCGCTGGTGGAGGAGCCGGTGTTCCGGGGATTTATGTTCCCGGCCTTCGCTAAGCGGTTCGGCCTGGCCGGCGGCGCCATTATTTCCAGCCTGCTGTTTGGTTTTGCCCATTTGCAAGCCAATGTCGACGTATACACCTTCATACTCGGCTTGCTATTATGTTTCTTGTACGTGCGCCTTGGGTCAATAATCCCCGGAATCGCACTCCATATGCTAAATAACTACATCGCCTACACGGCTATAAATAAATGAGACTGTCCCAACTTTTTACTAAAACCACTAAGGAAACACCCAAGGATGAGACCTCCAAGGGTGCCCAATTGCTACTGCGTGCTGGGTTTATTCATAAAGAAATGGCGGGAGTTTATACCTTTCTACCACTCGGTTTGAAGGTGCTCAAGAATATCGAGCAAATAGTTCGTGAAGAGATGGATAAGATCGGTGGCCAAGAGCTTCAGATGACAACGCTCCAACCTAAGGATATTTGGGAAAAAACCGGGCGCTGGAGCCACGATGAAGTTGATGTGTGGTTTAAAACAGCCTTGCAGAACGAGGTCGAAATTGGCCTAGCGCCAACTCATGAAGAGCCGATGACGCGCATCGTCAGCCGTTATGCCAATTCGTACAAAGACCTCCCAATTTATACTTATCAATTCCAGTGGAAGATGCGCAACGAGCTGCGCGCTAAGAGTGGCATCATGCGTTGCCGCGAATTTTACATGAAGGACCTATATTCCTTCTCTGTCGATCAGCAGCAGCACGATAAGTTTTACCAAAAGTCTCGGGAGGCCTACGAGAATGTCTACATTCGACTCGGCCTTGGCCACAACACCTACTACACTTATGCTTCAGGTGGCATGTTCTCGAAGTATTCGCACGAGTTCCAGACAGTTTTAGAGGTGGGCGAGGACATTATTTACATCGACGATAAGCAAAAGGTGGCCATTAACGAAGAAATTATTAATGACGAAGCTGTCTTGAAAGAGCTTGGTGTTAAGAAGGCCGACTTGCGCAAAGTAAAAGCCGCCGAGGTGGGTAATATTTTCCCGCTAGCCACCAAGTTTTCTGAGCCTCTAGGCGCGGTCTTTACCGACGAACATGGCAAGCAGCACCCAATGATCATGGGTTCGTATGGGATCGGTGTTAGTCGACTTGTTGGTGTGTTGGCCGAATTTTTTGCAGACGATAAGGGTCTGGCCTGGCCAGAGTCAGTCGCCCCAGCTCAGGTTTCGCTCGTACGCATCGGCGAAGATGCCAAGGTTGTGGCCGCCGCTGACAAGCTTTACGACCAGCTGCAAACAAATGGCTTTAGCGTGCTTTATGATGATCGTGATGAATCGGCTGGCGGTAAGTTTGCTGATGCGGATTTGATAGGTTGCCCGGTGCGCTTAACTGTCAGTCCGAAAACGTTAGAAAAAAACTCGGCCGAGCTTAAGTTCCGTCACCTAGACGAGATCAAGCTTCTTAGCTTGGATAAGGCCGCACATCCCCTTAAAAGTTCCTAACTTGAGCACAAGAGTTATACGCTAACCTGGCGCTCACCGGGCGATTTGTGAACACATTCTTTACCTTTGTAAGGCCTTTCCACTCCTGTTAAACTAACGGTAATGTTTAACCAGATTTTGGGGCGGTTTTCGCACGATATTGGTATCGACCTGGGTACGGCCAACACCTTGGTGTATGTGCGCGGTCAAGGAATTGTTATCAATGAGCCCAGCGTGGTGGCAATTAATTCCAAGACCAACCAAGTCTTGGCGATAGGTGACGAGGCCAAGCGGATGGTAGGTAAGACACCGGCTAGCATTGTGGCTACTCGGCCGCTGGTGGATGGGGTGGTTAGCGATTTTGAAGTCACCGAGCAAATGCTGAAATACTTCATCGACAAAGTTCATCGGCAGCGGTTTACATTAATTCCGCGACCTCGAGTTGTGATTGGTATTCCCTCTGGCGTGACCGAGGTGGAGAAGCGGGCGGTGGAAGATGCCGCTACGAACGCTGGCGCCCGGCGGACATTCCTGATAGAAGAGCCGATGGCAGCGGCCATTGGGGCCCGCCTGCCGATTCAAGACGCGGAGGGGTCAATGGTGGTCGACATTGGCGGAGGCACGACCGAAGTAGCGGTTATTTCGCTTGGCGGGATTGTGGCTTCAAAGAGCCTGCGAATTGCCGGCGACGAATTGAGCGAAGACATTATTAAGTTCGCTCGCGAAGAATATAACCTGTCGATTGGCGAACGCACGGCTGAGAATATTAAGATTATGGCCGGCTCGGCCTATCCCATAAAAGGCGAGGCAACGGTGGCCATGCGCGGGCGCGATTTGGTAACTGGTCTGCCTAAGCAAATAATGGTAACTCATGAAGAAATCCGTCGGGCGCTCAGCCGCAGTGTTAAGGAAATTGTCGATGCCATTAAGCTAGCTATTGAAGAGACACCGCCTGAGCTAGTGGCTGACATCATGGACCGCGGAATTATTTTGGCTGGCGGTGGGGCATTGTTGAAGGGCTTGGATAGGCTGGTCCATCGCGAAACCAAAATGCCGGTTCACGTGGCCGACGATCCACTGACGGCCGTGGCGCGTGGCACCGGGCTGGTGCTCGAAGATCTGGACGCGCTCAAAGATGTGCTGGTGCCAACCCAGTACGGCAGGGTCCAGGCATGAAACGTCGCGCTGGGTTGCTGACCAGACCTGGGGTTAACCGTCGCCTGTTTGGTTTACTCGGCTTGGGGTTATTGTTGATTATTGCTAATTCGCTAGGCTGGCTAGCGCCGGTTAGAAACGCCATAGGGGCCATTGGCAAACCGATAACTACGGCGACAATCCGCGCGGGGGGCGGGTTTGATAATTTTTTTAGCCTGTTTACGCCCATTAGCAAGCTAACGGCCGAGAACCAGAAGCTAAAGGCTCAGGTGGCGGCTTTGCAGCAGAAAATTTCTAGCGATACCGAACTGAAGGCCCAAAACGAAGCTTTGCGCCGGCAGCTGGGGGCGGGCACCATTAATCCCCAGCAGTTAGCGGCTGCCGAGGTAGTGGGCTATCAGCCAGACAATTTCCGCCAGTTTATTACGATCGCCAAGGGCAGTAATGATGGGATTCAGGTCGGCATGGCAGTGGTCACCTCTGGGACATTGGTTGGTACGGTGCAGGAGGTTGGTCCGCAGACGGCCAAGGTCTTCTTGGTTATCGACCCGAGCTTTCGGGTGGCGGCTATTGACCAAGACCAACCGGATCGGCCGACAGGGACTATTCATGGCCAGATAGGAAGTGGTTTAATATTTGACAAAATTGCCCAAAATCAAACGATCAAACCTAGTGATACGGTTATCACCAGCGGTCTAGGGAGCGGCATACCCAAGGGGATTATTATTGGCAAGGTGCAAACGGTGGATAAGCGTGAGAATGGAGTTTTCCAGTCAGCCCAAGTGTCCACCGACGTGCCGTTTTCCAAACTAGAGATTGTTTACGTGGTGGTGCGGCCATGAAGGCAGTTGGTAAAGTTTTAATTATTTTGGGTCTGGTCTGGGTGCAGGTTGGTTTGTTTGGACACTGGAGACCCCTTGGAGTCATGCCTAATTTGATGCTTCTGGCAGTGCTTTTCTTTGGCCTTTACGGGTCGGCCACCACCACCTTGGGGGCTGCGGTTTTCGGCGGGTTTCTCCTGGACAACGCCAGTACCGTTGATTTTGGGCTGCGCATGGCCTTTTACAGCGTGGCGGCATTAGGTATCATTGCCAGTCGCCAGCTTGGCCTTCGAGTGGACTCGCTGATAACTATGCTGCTAGCGGTAACCCTTGGTACCATTCTGTTTGACCTCGTGATTATCAGCACCGTTAACGGGACAATTGCTGGGAACGCTTATTCGATGATCCTGAGTGAGGTGATTGTCAACGATAGCTTGGCGCTCATCCTAATGTTGGGGCGCACTTCGATGTCAGGGCAGCAGTCAAAGCCCACGAAGGCGGCCTGGGCCTAGAGTGGCGGGTCCGTTATTTGGCTACGGGGGCGAAGATCGGCCGCGCAAGGGCCGGCCAACCATTAAGCGTGATCAGGGCGGTCATGAGAGCTGGGCAGATGCCATCCTGCCGGCTGACGCCGAGGCCGGCACTATTGAGACTCCCACCAGCCGGCGCTCCCTCTATATCTTGGTCGCAGCCATTCTAGTTGTGGCCGGTCTGCTGGTGGCTCAGCTAGTTCAACTGCAAGTCGTGCAGGGGCAGCGCAATCTGGGGTTGGCCGAAGGCAATCGCCTCCGCCAGAAGATTACTCGGGCACCACGTGGTCTAATCTACGATCGCCATAAAAAGGTTTTAGCCCAGAACCTGGCCAGCTTTGACATTACCGTTATCCCAAGTTTACTGCCCAAGGACGAGGCGACCAGGCAGCAACTTTATGTCAAGGTTGGCAACCTGATTGGTAAGCCAGCCGCCGAGATTGCCGCAAAATCTGAAACCGACTGCGTAACGGCGCAGCTGGCTCGCAAACTGACCCAAACCCAATCCCAGCGTGAATGTCTTAGTCGGGTGCAACCTCAATTGGTTGCCCCTAACCTCGAGCGCGAGACGGCTCTTGGCTTTGATCAAGCCACCACCACGGTCCCGGGGTTCAGTTTAGATGTAAACCCGATTCGCCAGTATGGCGAGGATATTGGGTTGTCGGCCATTCTGGGTTACACCGGTCGGGCCAGTCAACAGGATTTACAAAATGATCGCACCTATCTGCCAACGGACTATGTCGGGAAATTGGGCATTGAAGCTTATTACGAGCAGGTGCTACGCGGCCAAAATGGTACCGAGCAGACCGAGGTTGACGCCTCGGGACGGCCGGTTAAGGTACTGGCCTCCACCCCGGCTTCAGCCGGCAGCGATATTGTTTTGTCGATTGACAGCGATCTTCAAAAAACTCTGCGGGATGCTATTACTCGCCAGATGCAAGCGGCGGGAAGTAAGCGGGCGTCAGGAATTGCGATTAATCCCAATACTGGTGAGGTGCTGGCTGCCGTCAATGCGCCAAGCTATGACAATAATCTGTTTGCCGGCGGCATTAGCCAGAAGGATTACACGAAGTTGGTAAGCGATCCTGGCCAGCCGTTATTTAACAAAGTCATGGCCGGTGCCTTCCCGACAGGATCCATTATCAAGCCGCTGATAGGTTCGGCCGCCCTGCAGGAGCATGTCGTCAGCCAGGACACTACCGTCAACGATACCGGCTCGATTGTCGTTACTAACAAATATGATCCCAATGTTAAATACACTTATCGTTCCTACGAACCCGGCGGCCTAGGCGTTGTTAATATCTTTAAAGCCATTGCTGTCAGCTCGGATGTCTACTTCTTTACCGTGGGTGGCGGCTATGGCAATATCGCTGGCCTGGGGGTTAACCGGCTGGCTAGCTACTATCAAAAGTTTGGCCTGGGTCGCAAGCCGGGAATTGATATCGCCGAACAAACTGCTGGTCGGGTGCCAACCCCGGAATGGAAGAAAAAGCTCAGCGGCGAATCGTGGACGCTGGGAGACACTTATAATATTTCGATTGGTCAGGGCGATCTGCTGGCTTCGCCATTGCAAATGGCGGTGGCTGAATCTGCGGTTGCCAACGGTGGCAAGGTAGTTAAACCACATCTACTCAGGGAAGTTCACGACTCGCTAGGTCGAACCACCCAGACGGTTAAGCCAGAGGTACTGGGTCAAGGATTTATTTCACCATATAATCTCGATATCATTCGTTCGGGTATGCGCCAGGTGGTCTCAGCTTCCTACGGGACCGCCTGCTGCTTCATCGAGAAGCAAGTTCCCGTAGCGGTGGCGGCTAAAACCGGTACGGCTGAAACCGATCCCACTGGCAACCGCAAGCCTCATGCTTGGTTTACGGCCTTCGCGCCTTATGATAATCCCCAGATTGAGATTGTGGTACTAATTGAGAACTCCGGCGAAGGCGCTCAGTTTGCAGCCCCCGCCGTTCGCGAAACCTTGGCTTGGTGTTTTAGCCGGCCTGGCGGATGCGTCCAATAGCGCCTTAATTAAGCCAAAAGCAAATATTTATTTTTATCTGACAATAGTAACTATTGACGCCTAACTGACCATGCGTAAGAATGGATCTACAAACTAAATACATAAGCGGTTTAGTAATCAAAAGGCAAGTCGTCTGACTCGAGGATCCCCTCGAGAATTTTTTTCAGCCATTCTGGTGCAGACGCAGAAAGGATTCACAATGAATACCACATCAAAGGAATTTTATTTAACCAAAGACGGTGTCGAGAAGCTCAAGGCCGAGCTCGAAAATTTAGTTAAAAATGAACGGCCTAAGATTGCCGGTGAGCTCAAGGAAGCCAAAGAATATGGCGACCTAAGCGAAAACGCGTCTTGGGACGCAGCCAAAGATCACCAGTCGTTTATTGAGGGTCGGATTTCAGAAATCGAGCACATTCTGCGTAATGCAGCTGTAATTGAGAGTCCCAAGAAGAAGGACAAGATTGATATTGGCTCTACGGTTCATCTGGAAGTAGAAGACGGCAAGCAGATTTACACCATTGTCGGCAGTCAGGAAGCTAATCCAGAAGAGGGTAAGATTTCTAACGAATCTCCGATTGGCCGGGCTTTGATGGGCAAGACCAAGGGCGAGGAAGTCTCGATCGATGTGCCTTCGGGTGAGATGGTCTATAAGATTAAACACATAGAGTAACCTATACGAACCCAAAATTGCCCCGGTCTGGGGCTTTTTTGATGTAAAATATCTGATATGACTGAACCCAAAAGCAATTATTGGCTGGACCTAGCGGCCGATGAGATTATTAAAAAGTATCCGGACGGCGAAATAATTGTCTCGAGCGGTATTTCGCCCTCAGCCTCCTACCATATAGGACACTATCGCGAGATCATGACCGCCGATGCCCTGGCCTGGGCAGTGCGACAGCGGGGGCGCAAAGCCACCCACATTCACGTCGTCGACAACTTTGACCCATTACGTAAGTGGTATGACTTCCTGCCAAAGGTTGATAAAGACTATTCCGGTCATCCAGTTTGCCTAATCCCGGATCCTTTTGGTGACTGCCACAAAACCTATGCCGATCACTTCTACGCTGAGTTTGAAAAAAGCCTGAAGCCGATGGGGATAGGCGGAGAGGGCTTTGAAATCCTGAAAAGCTACGAGCAGCTGTATAGCACCGGGCGCATGGTTCCGCACATCGAGACGGTTTTGGAAAAAATTGATCAGGTGCGAGAAATTGTAATGAAGTTTGGGCGCGATGTGGCTGCCGATTGGACCCCAGTGCAGTATCTGGATAAAGCTGATCGTTTCGTTAAAGCCGACGTCAGGACCTGGGATAAACAGGGAAAAACCATCAACGGCGTTAGTTATGACGATGGGATGGTGAAGTTGGACTGGCGACTTGATTGGCCGGCGCGCTGGAAAGAGTTGGATGTAAACGTTGAGCCGTTTGGCGCCCAGGAACATGGTGCTGCTGGCGGCTCATACGACACGGGTATGGCGTTTGCTCGTCAGATATTCGGTGTGGAGCCGCCTTATGGCGAGGTGCGCTATGGTCATATGCACCGTCCTGGTGAGAATGTAAAAATGAGCTCTTCTAAAGGAAATGTAGTTACACCCGATGATGCGCTCAAAATTATGCCGGCTGAGCTTCTGCGCTACTTTATCGTTCGCAGCCGCCCCGAAAAGAAAATATTCTTTGACCCCGGCTTAGGGCTTTATAATCTTGTGGATGAATTTGCTGCCGCCCAGAGTGATGCAAATCATGAGTTTCGCGATGCCTATGAATTTGCAGTGGCCGGTAGTCAAGAAAAGATGATTACCTCTGTGCCTTTCAAGCACCTGGTTCAGGTTTATCAAGCTGCTCAGGGCGATTTTGATGAGGTTTTGGAGCTCTTACAGCGCACAGACTGGGAGCCCGAAGATGACGATGAAAAAGCGGTGCTGGAGAAAGAGCTCAAGTTTGTTGAAAATTGGTTGGCGAAATATGCTCCTGAAGAAGTAAAATTTGAGGTTCAAAAGAAACTTCCCGATGTTGATTTGGCGGCGGAACAAAAAAAGTTTATGGATCTTCTGGCCGGCTCGATTGGCAAAGAGGGCCAGGTAGATGGCCAGCGGATGCATGAGCTGATATATGCAGCTAAAGATGCGGCTAAGGTGGATAATAAATCTGCCTTCCAGTCTTTATATCGCGTTATTTTGGGTAAAGATTACGGGCCCAAAGCCGGGTGGTTTTTGGCCAGTCTAGACCGGGACTGGTTAGTCGGCCGTCTGCGGTTAGAAAAGTAAGCGTTTTGGCTTGGGTAAAGCATTTAATTTCCGCTCAGCTCGGCCTATAATAATTTTATGATTGATATTAAAGACCTACGCGCCAATCCCGATAAGTATAAGCAGTCAGCTAAGCTGCGTGGCACCAAGGTTGATATCGACAAACTCCTAGAGATTGATAAGCAGCGCACTAAGCTGGTGGGCGAGGTGGACGACTTGCGCGCCCAGCTTAACGTCAAAGGCAAGCCATCAGCAGCTGAGTTGAAGAAACTCCAGGTGGTAAAGGGCGAATTAGAGGTGGCGGAAAAGAAACTCAGTAAATTGGAGAGCGATTTTAATGAGTTGATCAGTCAGGTTCCCAATCTTATGGCTTCGGATACACCCGAAGGCGGTGAAGAATCTAACCAGGAGGAGCGCGTCTGGGGTGAGGCCGAAAAAGGTGATGCTAAAGATCATGTCGCTTTCATGGAAGAGCACGATTTGATCGACTTTGAGCGTGGTGCCAAGGTAGCCGGGAGTAAGTTCTACTATCTGAAGGGCAATGCTGTGAAACTCGAGATGGCAATCAAGCGTCTAGGCATCGAGCTGGCGGAGAAGGCCGGATTTGTGCCGATGGATGTCCCGCATATGGTGAGCGAACGCATTGCTACAGGAACTGGGTTTAACCCTAGGGGGCCAGAGGAGCAGGTTTATAGTCTACAGGGGGAAGATTTGCACCTGATCGCCACCGCCGAGATCCCACTAACGGGCTATCATGCTGACGAGATTCTCGAAGGCCTGCCAAAGTTGTATGTCGGCTGGAGCCCGTCGTATCGTCGTGAGGCCGGGGCGTATGGCAAGCACTCAAAGGGACTCTACCGGGTCCACCAGTTTAATAAGCTCGAACTCTATGTTTTCTGTGCGCCGCAGGACAGCGACGATTGGCTGCAGAAATTAGTTAAACTCGAAGAAGATATTTGCCAGCATTTAGAGATCCCCTATAGAGTCACCCGCACCGCTGCTGGTGACATGGGCGCTCCCCATTACCAAAAATACGATGTTGAGTATTGGAGCCCGGTGGATGGTAGCTACCGAGAGTTAACTAGCGCCTCAAACTGTACTGACTACCAGGCTCGTCGTTTGGGAATTCGCACCCGTACGGAAGACGGTACAATAGCCGTGCACACACTAAACGCGACGGCCGCGGCTATCAGCCGAACTCTGATTGCTATCATTGAAAATCATCAAACGAAGGACGGGAAGGTTCGTCTACCTAAGGCGCTGCAAGAATATTATGGAGGGGAGTGGCTATGACACGTAGGATTCAGAATTTAGAATTTAGCATTTAGGAGGGCTCTTTATGATAAAGCTTCAAACCACAGGGCGGCACTTTGAGTTAGACGCAAAAATCATGGAGTACATTGAGAAAAAGATAGGTAATCTGGATAAATTCCTGCCTCGCGGCACCGGCGAAGTCAGCGGCAGCGTCATCCTTGAGCTCGATGAATCCCACACGGCCGACAGCCAGTGTATTAGTGAGATTGAAATTGATGTGAAAGGCGAGCGGATGCACGCCCGTGAAGAAACGGTTAATATGTACGCCGCCATCGACATCTGCGAGCAAAAGCTAAAAGCTCAGATTCTGCGCTACAAGAGTAAGCATGAGCCGGCTAAAAACCGCCGCCGCAAACTATTTGCCAAAATGCTCGGCCGCGAGCCAATAATCACCGAAGAATAATTACAAATGGAAAGTGGCTATAAAAAACGCCCTCGGAGGGGCGATTTTTATAGTTATTTAAGGTTATCCGACAGGGCTTGCGATAACCGTGTGTCCCCGTGATTTAGATGTGTCGACCGGATTAGTCTTATCTTTCTTGGCATTCAGAAGCTGCTTAATCAGCGCTTGGATTTCATTGTGAATCGGCTTCTGATACATATGGGCAATGGCCTCCCTTAGGCTCTTAACAGTTCCATTTAGATCTTTGCCACGGGCATTAATTCTGGCTCTCCCATCTTTCGTCAGGCAGTCATTTGGAACTAAGTCGGGGTAGGCTGCCTTATCGGCCAACTGGGCAATTTTGGCATTTACTAGCGTTTCAATATTTGCCTTTCGTGTATCGAAATCGCCCAAAAGTGACTCTAGCTTGCTGGTGTCGAGAATGTGCTGGCCCTTCTTAGCGCCGCTTGAGTAAGTGGCACTCTTCAGGTAATCCAGGGTTGTGCTCCAGCGGTCACGGGAAATGGCGTAGTTGTAATGCGTCTTATCGGCCCAGGTCGAACTGGTGTAGGAATACTTTGTATCAGATGCAGTTATGGTTGGGTATTTCTTCAGAGCATCGCCGGTTGGCATATTGAAGTGACTGTCCATAACGCTCTGTAGAGCGGGTCCAAAGTTATTTATGGTTTTTTCAATCTTCAAACACTTTTCGTAGGCTTTAGGTACTGTCGCTTGATCGACGGCGAGTGACGCCATCGGCATAGCCGCAATGGACAGTGAAGCCGACACTACGACGGCCTTAGTTAGCATCTTCATTGCTAGCCTCCGAGTCATTTGTAACCGCTGCGGCTGGGTCTTGGACGTCGCTGGCTTGATTATCTTGTGTGGTGGCAGGCTGGTAGCTGGTACCGCCGGAGCCGGCCTGTTGCTGCTGGTAAATAAAGTAGCCACCGACGAGCAGGGCGCCGATCAGTACGACCGCAATCACAATCATATCGACTGCGCCACGGCTGGACCTAAGGTGTTTCATATTTGATTGACCTTTTTTGTTTTTAATTATTGTTATGCTTATTTTCAATTATTAATCAATGATTGTCAAGCTCAGTCAATAGTTGTCGGCGCTATGCTACAATATCGGAGATTATGCGAAGCGTTTTAACCAAGATTTTGGGCGACCCGAATGCTCGGGAAATTAAGCGTCTGCGGGCCTTGGCCGAGCAGGCCAACGACCTGGAGCCAGGGATAAAAAAGCTGACCGAGTCGCAGCTGCGGGGCCAGACAGGCAAGTTGAAGCAGCGGCTGGCTGAAGGCGGGAAGCTGGATGATTTGCTGCCGGAAGCTTTTGCCACGGTGCGGGAGGCGGCTAAGCGAGTAATTGGCCAGCGTCATTATGATGTCCAGCTGATGGCCGGAATTGCGCTACATGAAGGTAAAATCGCGGAAATGAAAACCGGTGAAGGTAAGACCCTGATGTCGACCGCGCCGACCTATCTAAACGCCTTGAGCGGCAAGGGCGTTCACTTAGTGACGGTCAATGATTATCTAGCTCGCCGTGATGCTGGCTGGATGGGGCAGGTATTTCATAGCCTTGGTCTGTCGGTGGGAGTGATCGTGCCTCAGGCCACCTTTGACGTGGCTGCCTATCTGTACGATCCCGATTATGTTGACGAATCGGCGGCTGACGATCGGCTGAAGCACCTACGGCCGGTTGAACGGCGTGAGGCCTATGCCGCCGATATTACCTACGGCACTAATAATGAATTTGGCTTTGACTACCTGCGCGACAACATGGTGAACGACGTTCACAATATGGTACAGCGCCAGCTCAACTTTGCCATCGTTGATGAAGTCGACTCAATCTTGATCGACGAAGCTCGAACGCCACTGATTATTTCGGCTCCAGCCGAAGGTAGTACCGACAAGTACGGCCAATTTGCGCGGATTGCCACCCAGCTTGATCCAGCGGTTGACTACACTATTGATGAAAAGCTCAAGGCGGTGGCCATTACCGATGCCGGTATTTCTAAATTAGAAAAGATCCTGGGCGTTGATAATGTTTACGAAGCCGGCATGATCGAGGAAGTCCATCATATCGAGCAGTCGCTGAAGGCCCAGGCGCTTTTCCAGCGCGATCGCGATTACGTGTCGCGCGAGGGCGAAATCATCATCGTTGATGAATTTACGGGGCGGCTGATGCACGGCCGTCGTTATTCTGAGGGGTTGCATCAGGCCATCGAGGCCAAAGAGGGGGTCGAGATTCGCCAGGAGTCATTGACGCTGGCTACCATCACCTTCCAGAACTACTTCCGGCTTTATAAAAAGCTGGCGGGCATGACCGGTACGGCTGCCACCGAGGCTGAGGAGTTTGCCAAGATCTACAAACTGGATGTAACAACAGTACCGACCCACCGGGAAATGATTCGTAAGGATTATTCGGATAAGATCTATAAAACCGAAGCCGGAAAGTTTGCCGCCATAGTGGCCGAGGTTAAGGAGCGCCAAGAACACGGCCAACCAGTTCTGCTGGGCACCGTTTCGATTGCCAAAAATGAAGTGCTATCTGGATTACTCCGAAAAGCTGGTGTTAAGCATGAAATCCTCAACGCCAAAAATAATGAATCCGAGGCTGCCATTGTTGCGGCTGCCGGCCAGCCGAAGGCCGTCACCCTGGCTACCAACATCGCCGGCCGTGGTACCGACATCGTCTTGGGCGAAGGCGTGGCCGACCTGGGTGGCCTGCATGTTATTGGCACTGAGCGTCATGAGTCGCGGCGGATCGATAACCAGCTGCGGGGGCGCAGTGGCCGCCAGGGCGATCCTGGGTCCAGTCGCTTTTATGTCTCTCTTGAGGATGATCTGATGCGGATCTTTGGTGGCGAACGCGTAGCAAACCTGATGGACACCTTGGGCTTGGACGATAATGTGCCGCTGGAAAACGCCATTGTCAGCCGCAGCCTGGAGAGCGCTCAAAAGAAGGTGGAGGGTCACAACTTTGATATTCGCAAACAGCTGGTCGAGTACGACGATGTTATGAACAAACATCGCGAGGTGGTCTATTCGCGCCGCCGCAAAGCCCTGGAAAATACTGACCTACGGCCAGAGATCGAGAGCATGTTGGCCGATGAGTTTTCTAATCTGGTAACTGTCCATACCGACGCGCGCACCGGGATGGTAGAAACCGACAAGATTATTGAACAAACGACAGCCATGATGCCACTGGATGAAGGGGTAACGAACCGGCTTAAAAAGGCCGATCCCCGCGATGCGCAGGGTGTATTGGCCGAGTATGCTGGCCAGCTTTATGACAGCCGTGAGCAACAATTTGGCCAGGAAAGTATGCGGATTCTGGAGCGCTTGGTGTATTTACAGATCTTGGATCGCCTCTGGATTGAGCATCTCGAGGCCATGGACCGCCTACGGGAGGGTATTGGCTTGCGGGCCATTGGCCAACGGGACCCCTTGGTAGAATATAAAAGCGAGGGCTATCGTCTATTTAAACGCCTGATTTCTCTGATGGAAGCCGAGATTGCGGGTACTATCTTTCGGGCTTCGATTGGCGAAGCTCCACCCGAGGCACCGGTGGAAACCGCGGTTACCAGGGCTGCCGAGCAGGCTACTTCAGATGGGGAGGGCGAACAGGGGCTTAATCGCGCTCAGCGCCGCGCTGGCAAGAAGAAGCGGCGGTGAAGGTAGCCATTCTCGGCTACGGCATCGAAGGCCAATCGGCTGCCCGCTATTGGGGTGCTCAGGGGCATGACATCACTATCTGTGACAGCAACGCCGACATCGCATTGTCGTCTGAATATGCCGCCAAATTAGGCCCAAATTATCTAAAGGATCTCGATCAGTTCGATCTTATCGTGCGTTCTCAAAGTGTTAATCCCATCTCATTTATTACGACCAAACCCGTTACGTCGATTACAAACGAATTTCTAAACCAATGCCCCGTGCCCATCATTGGGGTGACCGGTACAAAGGGAAAGGGCACTACCTCATCCTTAATTGCCAAAATCCTCGAAGCGGCTGGTCGTAAGGTGCATCTGGGGGGTAATATTGGCACCTCACCCCTGGATTTTCTGGATGATATCCGGGATGGCGATCTGGTGGTGTTGGAAATGTCGAGCTTCCAGCTGATGGGTATTACCAGAAGTCCGCAGGTGGCCGTTATGTTAATGATTGCGCCGGATCATCTGGACTGGCATGCTGATTTGGGTGAGTATGCCCAGGCCAAGGCCAATATTTTCAAGTTTCAAACCCCGGATGATATTGCCGTTTATAATTGTTCAAATACTGAATCCTTGCGCCTAGGTCAAGCCAGCCGGGCCCGTCATCTGCCCTTTAATTCCAGATCTGGGGCGTGGGTAGACGATGAAACCGTTAAGTTTAAAGATCAGTCCATCTGTGAAACGGGTGATGTAGGCTTGGTCGGTCCGCATAATCTGGAAAACATCTGTGCGGCTGTTGCTGCCACCTGGGATATGACCGAAGGCAATGTGGAGGCCATTCGTACCGCTATCAAGGCATTCAAGGGCCTGGAACATCGCCTGGAGCTGGCCGGAGAGGTGGGCGGTGTGAGGTACTACGACGACTCGTTTTCGACAAATCCCGATACAGCCATCGCCGCCATTAAGGCCTTTAAAGAGCCTAAGGTGGTAATTCTCGGCGGATCAGATAAGAAGGCCGACTTCTCCAGATTAGCTGAGGAAGTAAAGATGGGAAAAATTCGCCAGGTCATCCTGATTGGCAAAACTGGTCTTCAGATTAAAAAAGCCTTGGATAGGGCGGGTTTCAAGCATTATCAGGAGGGGCCTGGTCAAATGCCAGAGATTGTGAAGCTGGCAGCATCCGTGGCTAAAGCTGGGGATGTGGTATTACTTTCGCCGGCCAGCGCTAGTTTTGATCTGTTTAAAAACTATAAAGACCGCGGCGATCAGTTTCAGGCTGCGGTAAAAAGCCTAGCATAACAGGCTTGTAAATTCTCTTATTTTGTGATATAGTAGTTAATCCTTCAGATTGTTGAGGGATAAGCTGTACCCTACATCCAAACTTCGACTCAAGGAGGTGCCGCATGCGGCGCATTATCCTCGCAGGTCTGGCGGTGGCCCTTCTGGCAACTGTCATGTCGGTCACCAACGGGTCGGCACAGGGCTCTTCACTGAGCCTTGGCAATGTCGTCAACCTGGCGGCCAGTCTGGTTGTCACCAACGGTGGCGGTCAGCAGCCCTCGTACCAGCGACTGCAGGCGGTCAGCTCCATAACCTGGGACAAGGCCACCGGCAAGGTGACGATCAAGGGCGGCCCTCTGGCTGGCGCTCGGTCGGGAGACTACTCCTGGCTGGCGCCGATGATCGAGAGTGCCACCGGCATGGAGGACGGGCGTGTCACCAAGGGGGCCTCTGGCTCCGTCAATCAGCGCTGGCCGGTGTACTTCCGGCTGACGCGATCTCGAGTCGTCGAGCGCTACTCGTGCTCGGATAACCCTTACGGGGTGGAGAGCGATCTCCTCGCCAAGAGCTACGACACGGCTCGCAATCCGGTCGCGACCTTCTGTGCCGCAACCAAGCGGCGCAAGCTCAAGTAGAACTTCTGCGGCCATGGAGGCCGTAGGGAGGTAGGAACAGCAGGGGTGGCTTACGGGCCACCCCTTTCTGTTTGTTTGCACAGTAAGAATGCACTAATACTTTATGTAATAATGCCTAAGCATAACCGCTAAAAGTACTTGACTTTTTAGCATATGCATGATAGATTTATCTATTGCTCTACTAGGAGAGTGATGTGAGGCCAAAATGCCTATGGTATATTGCCCATATCCGCCTAGCAGGGTTCTTTGAAAAGTTGGATAGATAAGGGCTCGTCAGCCCTTATCGAGATGTCAACCTGACCCTAGCAGAACTCTGCATGTGTGTTTGTGCCGCCCACGGCACACGTGCAGTTTCCTGCTAGGGTCGTGGACGACGGCTTAGGCAGGGATTCCTATCCCAACTCACGAAAGGACTCCACTCATGTGGACCATTCTGATCATCGCCGTCGTCCTCCTTGTGGTGACGACGGTTTTTCGGCGGCGCAACCGCGCTGCCGGTTCGCCGGCATGGCGAACAATCCCTACGGGGATTCTGAGGGCTGGCAGCTTCGTGCTGTTCCTCGTGTTCGCCGTCATGCTTGTGGCGAACCTTGTCGACACCGGCTCGTCCAGATCGCGCGAGGCCTCGAGCAAGCCCACCACAGTCGCTCCGGCGGCTACCACTCCGACGGCAACTACGCCAACGGCGATAGCATCGTCTGATGAGACCGGGACTTCGGTTCCGGCAAGTCAGCCGGCCAAGCCGAAGCCCGCGGTGCTCAAGGGTGGCGGTGGCACCATCGCCCCTGGTCAGGTGCCCCGCAAGGGTGCTCTTCTGACCGGCGTTGGCCTTCGGCTGGATCCTCCGGGTTCCAGTCGGGGCGCGTGCGCTCCCAAGAACATGTTCTTGGGGCCGGATGGCAACGTTCGGCTGGCAAACGTCCTCCGCAATCCGGCCAACAACGGCTGGACTCGGCGCTTTTTGCATGGCGACGGTGGCCTCCTGGCTAACCGCAGCTGGTTCGCCTTCGATGGTCGGTCGCTGGCCGACGTTCGACAGTGGATTCGCAATCTCCGGGAGATCAAGTTGCAGCAGGCGGTGTCCGTCTTGGACACTTTCTGCACAGCGCACGGCGTGATGAAATGGCATGCCATTACCCTCAGCCCCGGCGAATGGGTGATGGTCCAGGTCATCAAGGGAGAGGCGCGCATCGTGGCCCGAGGGCCATGCGTGAACCTTCTCCTGCCGCTGCCGAAGCATCTGCCTCGGCAGCCCGGACACCCCGGGCCAAACCAGGGTGGTGGCCGTCGGCCGCCGCCGAATCGATCGCATGGCACGCCGCCTCCTGGTGGCGGTAATGGCACCGGACCCGGTCCGGGCACACCGCCGTCCAACGGCGGTGGGGGAGGCACTCCGCCTCCTGGTCGGCATAAGCCGAAGTGTCAGGGACAGTCGGGTCCATATTGCGGTTCGCCGCAGTCTGGTCCGGACTTCCAGAACCCGCAGAAGCCGCCGCAGACGGTGGCCGACGCCTCAAAGCCGACCTCGGGCTACAACTCGGGGAACGCCGAGCAGGTGACCCAGCAGCAACAGCCCGGAACGGGTGGAGATTCCTCGGGGAATTCGTCCACCCCGAAAGGCACAGACACTGGGTCGTCTTCGGGCGGATCGGCCGGCCAGACCGGCGGCGACAACGGTAGTTACAGCGGAGGCAACTCCACTGTAACCAACCCGCCGACACCACCGCCGGACAACGGCAGTACCAGTGGAGATCCATGCCCCAACGGGCCGGACGACTGCTGAGGCTGAACATCTCGACCACCGTGCGCCATCCCCCCCCGGCGCACAAGCGGGACCGGGGCGATTCGTTCGCCCCGGTCACCGCACCTCATTGGTCCTTATCTATCCAGCTTTCAAACGCAAGTTCCTTTACACCTTAATCAAGTTTGTTGGTCAGTGATGCTACATTAGTAAACTGTTTCTCATTTAAGGAGTGACAATGAACATTTTTAAGAAAGCGATGCTTGCGGTTGCCTCAACGGCGATGGCTATTGCTCCGTTCAAGGTGCTAGCCGACCCTCAGGTTGCAATCGAAAGCTTCACGGGTGTTGCCAATTACACCAATGGCGATACCTCTTACAAATCAAGTGTCAACGCTAAGGTTGACGACGTCGTGGTGCTGTACCTTTGGTACCACAACAAGGAAGAGGCCACTTCCGGTAAGGTTGCTAACAACCTGACCTTAAAGGCCAATATCCCGACCGCTCCCGGTCAAACCCAAACCATCACCACTCAGGTGAATGGTTCGAACACCAACACTGTAACCAATAGTGCCAACGTCAATTTGTCGCTGGCCAGCGCCTACTTAGAGCCGATTGCCGGCACCACCGTGTGGAAGCACAACGTTGGTACCAACGACGCTCCTAACTGGCGTGAGGACGTTTTGTCCCAAGACCAACAGAACCAGCTGCTTTCGGGCGGTCTGAATTTGGGTGACGAACAGCCCTGCTTCAACTTCGAAGCCTCGGTGACTGTCCGCGCTCGCGTTAAGGCCAGTGCCCTAAGCATCGTCAAGCAGGTGAAGGTCGACGGTAGCCAAGATAAGTTTGCTACCGAAGATACTGCCAAGGCTGGCGAAACGCTTGACTACGTGCTGACGATCAAGAACGAAGGTAATACTCAGCTGACCCAGGTCCAAGTGGCCGACGGTCTGCCCCCTTACCTAACTTACGTTCCTGGCAGCACCAAGCTGGTTAACTCACTGACCGGTAAGGCCGGTAAGATGCTGTCTGACGACCGCCTTACCACCGGTGGTGTAACGATCGATAATATGGATCCAGGTAGTACCCAGTACGTTTACCTCAAGGCCACCATCGATCCGAAGCTGCCGGAAGGTACCCACCACCTGCGCAACTCGGCTTCTGTCCGGGCTGCCGGCACCAACCAGATTTTCAACGTGGCATTTACTAACGTGAATGTTTCGAAGCCCGTCTGTGTTGACCAACCAGGTAAACCCTGCAATCCGAAGCCTCCAGTGACCCCTCCGACAAGTTCTAACTTGCCGGAAACCGGTCCGGAATCGGCTGCAGCCGGTCTGTTCGGTACCAGTGCTATCGGCTACGCCGCTTACACTTACCGCAGGTCAAAGATCGCCTTAGCCAACAAACTGAAAGAGGTTAAGTAAACTTTCGTTCTGGAAGTTCTCTAGCCGCTAGTAACGGGCCAACCGGCCTTAGCCCAGAGGCCCGTTACTCATGTGGCGCTTGTCGCATATAGCGATAGCCACAAAAGCCCTCCCGTTAAACGGAGGGCTTTTGTGTTGGAGATTAAGGTCCGACCTTCAGCTCTAAATAATGAGATTTATATCTGTAGATCATAACAATTTGCAGAGTAGTCAACTCGGTAAAGGTCCGACCTGTATAATAATCAGCATGCAACAGATTAAGAAACAGTTGGCGGAGCTGCAGGTGAATATCGAAACGGCCATGGAACGGCTGAATATAAAAGCCGATCAGGATAAGCTGGAACAGCTGGAAGCAGGGATGGAGGCTCCGGATTTTTGGGATGACCGAAAACAGGCGGCTAGCATTTCTCAGCAGGCAGCGGCTTTGCGCGCTCATATTAACGAGTGGGTGCAGCTACACAAAGAAGTTGCCATGGCGGCCGAGCTGTCGGAGCTTGGAGATGACGGCCTCGAATCTGACTTGAGCCAGAATCTGGAGCGGTTGCAGGCAGAGTATGACAAACGCCAGTTTGAGCTGAAATTATCGGGTGAGCACGACCGCGAGGGGGCTATTCTATCGATAATGGCCGGTGCGGGTGGCACCGACGCCCAGGATTGGGCCGAAATGCTTTTGCGCATGTATTTACGATACGCGGAAGCGCGGGGCTGGGTTACTGATGTCGTCGACCGAAGTGACGGCGAAGAAGCTGGCGTTAAGAGCGTGACGGCAGAAATTAGTGGGTCGTTCGCCTACGGTAAACTCAAGGGCGAGATGGGCGTGCACCGGCTGGTACGCCTCAGCCCGTTTAATTCCGATAACTTGCGCCAGACCTCATTTGCGATGGTGGAGGTGGTTCCCCAGCTAGTCCATCCCGAGGAATTTGAAGTTGACGAAAAGGATTTGCGCATCGATGTCTTTCGAGCTGGTGGTCACGGCGGCCAGAGTGTTAATACCACCGATTCGGCCGTGCGGATTACTCACGTTCCGACTGGCGTGGTAGTGACTATTCAG
This sequence comes from Saccharimonadales bacterium (SeqCode), assembly GCA_035479795.1. Lineage (GTDB taxonomy): Bacteria > Patescibacteriota > Saccharimonadia > UBA4664 > SCTI01 > DATIII01. The sequence goes on along the minus strand of DATIII010000002.1, from coordinate 77,589 downwards.
AACGAGCGGTCCCAGCTACAGAATAAAGAAAAGGCCCTAGCCATTCTGAAAGCCAAGCTCACAGCTCTGATGCTAGAGCAGCAGGCCGAGGAGCTTTCCAAACTGCGTGGGCCCCAAAAGTCAGCCGAGTGGGGGAGCCAAATTCGCTCCTATGTGCTGCATCCCTACACCAAAGTTAAAGACCATCGGACGGGGGCTGAAACCAGCCAGGCGCAGGCCGTGCTGGACGGGGACCTTGAGCAGTTTATTGATGCCTACTTGTCAGATCAAGTCGGTGATACTTCCAAAAAATAAACTTTCTGACCCAAATTTTTACATTTTTTGCACAAAGTATGATTTGCCTTTGCCCAAGCCACTCAAGCTGCTAATGCTTATATTTTATGGCTTAGCAAAGCTCAAACTTCTATTTGACAGGCAATTGTTAAACCGCTTAAATGACCCTCGTGAGTTTACGAAAAGCCACTGTAATTATTAGTGCGATTATTGTCACCACCATGCCAAGTTTGGCTTCGGCTGAGAGCTTGGGTGATGTTTCCAGCCAGCTAAGTGATGCCAACCGTCGGGCGGCTGAAACGTCTAGCCGCATAGCGGATGTGGATGGGCAACTGGAGGTGGTTCAGGCCCAGATTAACGATACCTTGCAGAAGATTGCCGAAACCAATGCTGGTATTGCCGACGCCCGAGCCCGCATGGCCGCCAAGCAGCAGGTTCTCGGCGAATACATTCGGCGGCAGTATACCGAGTCTAATCAAACGGATCTGGAGATACTGGTTGGGTCCACATCTATTTCGCAGTTTGTCAACAAACAGCAGTATCTCGAAAGCGGCCAAGACAAGATAGCTAAAGTTCTAGAAGAGGTGGTCAAGGCCAAAAAAGAATTAGACGCGCGATCAGCTGAGCTGGCCGGCCTGAACGCCCGACTAGCCGAAGCCCAGAAGGGACTGGCCTACCAAAAAGCTCAAGCCGAAGCCAATCTAGCCCAGATTGAAGCTGCACGGGGTGAGCTTAAGGCTAAATTAGCGAGGTACTCTGGGGGACGCGTGGTTAATGTCGGCGATTATGTAAATTCCGGTGATCTCATTGGTTTTGAGGGCACCAGTGGCTGCTCAACCGGCCCGCACTTGCACTTCGAGGTCCAGGTGGGTGGCAGCCCAGTAAATCCCCACAATTATATGGGTCGACTGCGCTGGCCCCTCGATGACGGCTTTGACGTGGCGCAAGAATTTGGGCCGGCCAATTGGTCGGCGCCCTACAGCTTTCATACCGGCATAGACTTAACGGCCTACTTTGGCGCACCGGTTTATGCGGCCGCTTCAGGTGTGGTTTCGTTCAGTGGTTATGATGGCAGTGGTTTTGGCGAACATGTCCAGATCAACCATGGCAGCGGGTTATCAACCATATATGGTCATCTCGGAGCTCGAGCCTCAGATTATCCACATTGTTAAAATACTTACGTTTAACTTTAGGCAGCAACGATAAAATGATAAGATTGTCACGTGATTCTTTTTGATCGTGTCACCAAAATGTACCCGAATAAGTCGATCGCGCTCAGCGGTCTAAACTTACATATCCAGCCCAAGGAATTTGTGACAATCGTGGGCGCCAGTGGTGCGGGTAAATCTACGCTTATCAAGCTTCTGACGAGGGAAGAGATCCAGACTTCGGGCAAGATTATCGTTGGCGGGCTTGATTACGACACCATTACTTATACTAATATTCCACATCTGCGCCGCCGGATTGGGGTAGTCTTCCAGGACTTCAAACTGCTACCGAGCCGCAATGTTTATGAAAACGTGGCTTTTGCTCTAGAAGTCGCCGGTGCCTCTAATCGCGAAATCAAGCGCAGCGTACCGCGGGTGCTTCAGCTGGTGGGCTTGGCCGGTAAGGAGCGCAATTTCCCTCGTGAATTATCTGGTGGTGAGCGCCAACGGGTGGCCATTGCCCGAGCCTTGATTCGCCAGCCGAAGATTCTCATTGCCGATGAGCCGACAGGTAATCTTGACCCCAAAACATCCTGGGACATTATCGAGTTGCTACTTAAGATTAATCGCTTTGGCACAACCGTTCTACTGACCACCCACAACAAAGAAATTGTTAATGCCTTGAAGCGGCGGGTTATTACGATCCAGCGCGGTAGAATAGTTAAAGACGAAGAGCAAGGTAAGTACGCTCTATGAGTCGCGGCGTAACCTTGGCGCATTCAGGCGTCATCACTTCCGCTACTCACTCGACGTACTTTGGTGTACGCCTCGCTCCGTTGCTCAGCGCTTTCTTTGACTGCACTCAAGTTAGCGCTGCTCCAGATGGGTGGGTTGCATGAGGTTTGTCACCACTGTCCGGATCACTAAAACCGGCCTGCACAACTTCGTCCGCAACGCCTGGCTATCTACGGCTGCCACGGCGGTAATGACTGTGACGCTAACTTTGGTGGCAGTTTCCTATATTGCCAACTCGGCTCTAACGCAGACGATCAAGGGTGTGGTCGGGAAGATTGATGTTTCCATATATTTAAACGACGCTGATACGCCGGATCAAATAAACGCGCTCAAAGCCAAGATAGAGCAAGCGCCCAACGTTCAGGGCGTGAAGTTTATATCGAAGGCTGACGCCCTGGCCGAATATCGCAAGCAGAACGCCGACAATCCGAAGTTACTCGAAGCCATTTCGGAAGCCGATAACCCCCTGCCGGCATCGCTGCAAATCAAGGCCAAGGACCCTAATAAACTAGAGCCCATCACGGCCATTGCCGGTCAATCCGATGTAAAACCGCTCTTAGCTCCCCGTGACGCCGTCAGCTACTCTGGTGATCGAAAAGCCACGATTGATAAAATCATCCAGACATCAAACTTTTTTAAGGCGACGGGATTGGTGGCCTCCATTATTTTCATAGTCATTTCGACTCTAATTATCTTTAACACCATTCGAATGGCTATCTTCACTCGTCGAGAGGAGATTGAGATTATGAAGCTGGTAGGGGCGACCAGCTGGTTTATCCGTGGCCCGTTTATTTTTGAGGCTGCACTCTACGGCATAATCGCTGCCATTCTGGCCCTGCTGTTTATTTACTCGGTAGTGCTAACGGGTGCTCCGAAGCTCGGTAATTATGTCGATACCAAATCAATTGTTGGGTTCTTGCAAGATCATGTGGCCTTAGTAACACTCATTGAATTACTCATTGGGATGCTGATTGGCACTGTTTCCAGTCTTTTTGCTCTCAAACGCTACCTTAAACTTTAACCATAACCGAATCCTGGATTCTAAATATTAAATCCTATATAATCGTAAGCGTTAAGGGGCGAATTTCATTAGGATGCAAATAGGCAAAAACCAAAAGCAAACAATAGTTAGATTCGGTGCACTTATCACCGCCGTATCTTTAGTTTTTGCTCCGGCAGCCCATGCCACACTCCAAGACGAAATCAACGCCGCCAGTGCCGCCGCCGCCCAGAATCAAAGTGCGGCTAACAGCTATCACGCCCAAGCCGGCACTCTAGCCGGGCAGCTGGCGATTATTAATTCTCAAGTTGCCAATATTCAAAACCAGCTTGCCAACAGTCGGGCCAAGCAGGTCAAGCTAACGGCTCAGATCGAAGATGCCAAGCAGCAGTTGGTTCTCAAAAAACAGATCTTGGATGAGAACATTCGGGCCATTTACCAGCAGAACCAGCTGAGCTCGCTAGAGATCCTAGCCTCAAGTAAAAACTTCAGTGATTATGTTGATAAGCAGATCTATTATGATCGCCTGAAGGACCATGTTCAGGAAGCCACTGAGACAGTCAGAAAGCTCAAGAGCGATTTGGAAAAGCAGCAGGCTGATCTGGAGATAGCCATCAAGCAGCAGGGTGATCTCGCATCGGCTCTAGCCAGCCAGCAGGCCCAACAGTCTCAGCTTCTGGCCCAGACTCAAGGCCAGGAGGCTAAATATCAGCAGCAGGCGGCGGCTAATAATGCTCGGGCCAATGAGCTCAAGAGCCAGCAGGCGGCGATTTTGGCATCCCAGTTTGGTGGACACGTCAGTGGTGGTAGTCAATGTGGCGGTGGTTACCCCAACCGCTGGTGCAGCGCCCCACAAGATAGCACGATTGACAGTTGGGGGATGTATAACCGTGAATGTGTGAGCTACACCGCCTTTCGCGTCGCCGACTCGGGCCGCTACATGCCTTACTGGGGTGGTCGTGGTAATGCTAATCAGTGGCCATCTAATGCTCGCGGTGCCGGCATCACCGTGGATGGCAACCCGCGGGTTGGTGATGTCGCCATTTCCATGTCCGGCCCCTACGGCCACGCCATGTATGTTGAAGGCGTCAGTGGTGGCAACATCACCGTTAGCCAGTACAACTTCGGTAACAACGGCGAATATTCGACCATGTCGATATCGGCCTCGGGCTTACAATTCATACACTTTTAAGTTCAAGGAAATAGCTTGGAATCACGACAATCCGGCCTAATTAAGTTTGTATTAGCCATAATTCTGGTGGCAGTGGGTTTTACTGCCGGTCAAGCTTCGCCCAAACTAATTCATCTCAGTAGTGATCCTAAAACAATCGACTTCGAAAATCTTAATGACATTTACGACTTGCTCCAGCGCAAGTTCGACGGCCATATTGATGAAGGCAAGGTGATGGATGGCGCTCGCGCTGGCCTGGTGGCTTCGGCTGGTGATCCTTACACCGTGTATCTGGACGCCAAGTCGGCTAAGGATTTGGATAATCAGCTCAAAGGGCAACTGTCCGGCATTGGCGCTGAGGTGGGGATTAAGAATAATAAGCTGACGATTATCTCGCCAATCGACGGGTCGCCAGCCAGAACGGCTGGATTGGCAGCTGGCGATGTAGTGGCGCGCATAAATAATGAAGACACATCCGGCATGCCGTTGGATGAGGCCGTTGGTAAAATTCGGGGCAATAAAGGTACTAAAGTGACGCTCAAAGTGATTCGGGGAAATAGCGAACCCAAAGATTATGAGATTACCCGAGATACCATTACGGTCACCAGCGTGAAGTGGAGCATGAAGCCCGGTAGTATTGGTTATATCCAGATAACCGAGTTTGGCTCTGATACAGCGGATAAGATCAAGCAGGCGGCCGATGAGCTACGCGCTCAAGGTGCATCCAAGATCATTCTGGATGTTCGCAATGATCCTGGTGGCTACCTCGACGCCGCCGTAACCGTGGCCAGCCAGTTTATGCCCGCTGGCAAAGTGGTGGTAGAAGAAAAGCACGGCGGCCAGACGCGCGATAAACTTGAGAGCCAAGCGGGTGGAGGTTTGATTGGCCTGTCGGTGGTGGTGTTGATTAACGAAGGCAGTGCCTCGGCTTCGGAGATTGTGGCTGGCGCCTTGCACGATAACATTGCCGCCAAGCTGGTTGGTGTCAAAAGTTTTGGTAAAGGCAGCGTTCAGGAAATTACCAAACTGACTGGTGGTGCAGAGTTAAAAATTACGGTGGCGCACTGGTTTACGCCGGCCGGGAAAACGATTGATAAACAAGGCATCAAGCCTGACATTGAGGTTAAACTGGGTCAAGATGATTTCAATGCCGGCCGCGATCCACAGCTTGACCGAGCGCTCGCGGAGTTGAAGTAAGAGGGTACGAGGGGATATGGCAAAGTTGAACACCAAGTACATTTTTGTCACCGGAGGGGTACTTTCTGGGCTTGGTAAAGGCATTACTGCCGCCTCGCTAGGCACTATTCTAAAAGCCCGCGGTTATACCGTAAACATCATGAAGTGTGATCCCTACCTTAATACCGATGCTGGCACGCTCAATCCAGCCGAACACGGCGAGGTGTTTGTGACGGCTGATGGCGCTGAAACTGATTTGGACCTGGGACACTATGAGCGCTTTTTAGATGAGGAAATAACCCGCAAAAGCTCGGTGATGAATGGCCAAATCTATGCTCAGTTGGTGGCCGATGAGCGGGCGGGCAGGTACTTAGGCAAAACTGTCCAGATCATCCCTCACGTCACCGATGCCATCCAGGCCAAGATTCTGGAAGCCGGCGAGGGCTATGACATCCATATTGTCGAGATTGGTGGTACCGTGGGCGACTACGAATCGCTGGCCTTCCTGGATGCCATTCGTCAGTTGCGGCGCAAGGTTGGCTACAATAATGCCTTGGTGGCTCACGTGGTTTACTTGCCATATTTAGAAGCTTCTAAAGAACTGAAAACCAAACCAGCGCAGAATACCGTTCGCGATATGCGAGCAGCGGGAGTTCAGCCCGATTTGATTTTTGCCAGGGCTGAGCATGAAGTTAACGATCACATCATTAATAAAATGAGCCTGTTTTGCGACCTTGAGCCAGAGGCGATTGTGCCGCTACCAACTGCTAGCAGTGTCTACCAGGTGCCGCTGACGCTAGAAGACTCGGGCGTCGCTGGCTATTTGTTGAAGCGGCTAGGCGAGGAGCCGGCCAATCCCAAGCTGGATGATTGGCGCGAACTTAACAAACGGATTGTGGCTAAAAAATCGCCGATAAAGATCGGAATTGTGGCCAAATATATGGATCACGAAGATACCTATATGAGTGTCACCGAGGCCATCAAGGCAGCCGCCTGGGCTCATAATCTTGATCCGCAGGTTGATTGGGTAAACGCCGAAGAAGTCGAGAAACGAGGTGCTGACAAACTGCTGGCTGGCTTCGACGGCATTATTGTTCCCGGTGGTTTTGGCTCGAGGGGAGTTGAAGGCAAGATTCAGGCGGCCCAGCATGCCCGAAAAATGAAGTTGCCATATCTCGGACTGTGTTTGGGTATGCAGGTGGCGGTCATTGCGGCTGCGCGGGATGCGGGTTTGAAAGATGCTAACACTGCGGAGATCGGAAAGACTAAGAATCCAGTAATTGCTTTGATGGACGAGCAACGACATGTGGTCGACAAAGGCGGCACGATGCGGCTGGGCAACTGGCCGTGTGTACTGGCAAAGGATACCAAGGCATTTGTAGCCTATGGAACAGATCGCATCGACGAGCGCCACCGCCATCGCTACGAGTTTAATAATGACTATCGGGATCAGTTAGAAAAGACGGGCTTGGTTATTGCCGGTACTTCGCCGGACGGGAAGTTAATTGAAGTTATTGAGTTTGCCGACCATCCGTTCTTTGTGGCCAGCCAATTCCATCCGGAGTTCAAATCTCGACCCAATCGACCACATCCACTGTTTGATGCCTTTATAAAGTCCGCGGCGAAATAAAAATCGCCCCGTGGGGCGTTTTAATCTTCGACGGAGACGAAGGTCCGGCGGACTTTCTGCCCGGTAAACTTGGTAATCTGTTTGCTCAAGAACTTAACCTTGCCACTTTTTACGGCGTAAATGGTATGGTCCACGCCTACCCGAGTTCCGGTACCGGCCTCCATGCGAGTGCCGCGCTGACGGACAATGATGTTGCCGTTTTTGACCTCTTGGCCACCAAACAGCTTAACCCCCAGGCGTTTGCCTGCTGAGTCGCGTCCGAGTCTAGTTGATCCTCCAGCTTTTGTATGGGCCATGTCAGTTCTTCTTAAGTAATAGCAATTGTCGGCCGACGATTTGGTCGGGCCTCCGATAAATTAATTCGCGCGTATTAACGTGCGAAAAACTCCTTAGACTATACCCCAAATCAGGTAGAGAGTCAATAATCTGAGTCCCTTTCCAGCCAGAGGTAGTGTGCCAAACGGGGGCAGTGATCGTCACCTGGGCGCTGGGTGGCAACTGCTTGGCCCAATTTTTCAATGATTCATTGTATAGCGCTTCAATTTGGGATTTTAATTCATTGTATTTCTGATCGTTTGGCCTAGCGGTTTGATTCTCACCTAAATAACCTTCGGAAACGATCGCGGGACCCACTGGCAGGCCGACTGAGCGGGCGTCGGCCTGCGCGACGGCCCAGATGGGTAGATTGTCGATTCCGCGTAATTTAGCTTCGGTTTTGAGCCATTCCAAATTTTTCCTAGAAGCCGTCACCATGTCCGGTGAAAGGTCGGACCCTTGGGCTTGGCGTCCCAGCAAGAGGGCTTCTTGCAGCGCTACACCGGTGCCGCAGAACGGATCGAAGACTTTGTCGGACGAAGTGGTATTTATCATAATTTGGGCAAGCTTAGGTGGGAGCATGCCCACCTTGGCGCTGCGGGCCGGGCGGTCATAATCGCGCCTGGAATACCAATCAATGTTCTGAGTAGACTCGGTTACAGCTACTACCATTTCTTGTTTCGAAACGGCGACGAGTAACTCAAAACCCTTATCCAGAATATGGTTGAATTTTATCTGGGCTGCTGAGAGCTGAATGCCAGACTTGGGGGCCACGAACCGCGACGACCCCTCCAGACGCTTCTTTACCTCTAGGCCGCGTGTTGTTACGAAACGGGGAGTCGCCTTGATGCCGTAATAACTCAGACCAAAGACTATTTTCCCGTCATGCTTGGTCAGTTTGGTCCAGTCGATTGGCAAATCAATGAGGTCGGCCGCCTCGCCCTGGTAGAGAAGGCGACCAACCTTCAGGGTGCCGCCCAGTTTATTGATATCGATTTCACCATCGATCAAACAAGTCTGAGCATCAAATGATTGGATCGAACCAGCACCAAACAAACTTTCTAGCTCGAGCAAGCCAAATTCTGGTTGCCGGCCGAGAATGCACAAGTATTTCATCACCTAATCTTAACGTATAATATCCCTATGGAGCCACCAGTCGATCAGGTTATTGGCGTCAAAGCCTTTCTCGATACACTTAACGAGACGATGAATTTTGCCTTTCCGGCGGTGACGGTGGAGGGCGAGGTCTCGAGTTTTAAGGTAAATCAAGGCAAGTGGGTATTTTTTGACCTCAAAGATGATGATGCCACCTTGCCATGTTTTATGCCGGTCTATCAGCTCAAAGTTCCGCTGGAAGACGGCATGAAGGTGCGTGTGACAGGCTTCCCGAAGGTCACCAACTGGGGTAAATTCAGCTTCACCGTGCGATCGGTGGCTCTGGCCGGCGAAGGCGAAATGAAGCGAGCCTTTGAGATGCTTAAAGCCAAGTTAGAAGCCGAAGGGCTGTTTGACGAAGCTCGTAAACGTCAGCTGCCGGAGTATCCCCAAACAATTGGATTAATTACCTCCGAGCAGTCAGATGCCTATCAGGACTTTTGGAAAATACTAGGCACGAGATGGGGAGGCGTAACTATCCAGCTGGCCCATGTTCAGGTCCAGGGAGCTTCTGCCCCAGACCAAGTGATTGGCGCCATTAACTACTTCAACCAGCTGGCCACGCCCCCCGATGTACTAGTAATTATCCGGGGCGGAGGTAGCTTGGAGGACCTCCAGGCCTTTAATGCTGAAGCCGTGGCTCGGGCGATTGCGGCCAGCCGGACGCCCACGATTGTAGGGGTGGGGCACGAGCGTGATGTTAGCTTGGCGGACTTTGCGGCCGATCGTCGGGCGGCTACCCCGACCGACGCTGCCCGGATTGTGGTACCCGATAGGGAAGAGGTGATTCGGCTGATAAGCCATCGCCAGACCGCATTAGCTCAGTCGCTGAACCACCACATCCGACATCTCCAGCACGTAATTTTGCGCAATGTCAGCGCACTCGAAAAGTTCGCTCGATTACCGCTTCATCGGGTCGAGACGATGCAGACCCAGCTGATCCATGCTCATGAGCGATTGATGCGTGCCGTGCGACACCAGCTAGACTCACAATTGAGGCTGCTGGCCAGCTTTGATCCGAGTGCCACTTTAAAGCGAGGTTATGCCATTGTTCGGCATAATGATAAGGTTGTGACTGGCCCGGGCCAGGTAAATGCCGGTGCGAAGCTCGTGCTACAATTAGCCGAAGGAAATCTTAAAGCGGTGGCTGATAATGAGTGAAACAAACGATTTCGGGAAGAAATTAAAAGAGTTAGAAAGTATCACAGCTTGGTTTGAGTCGGAGCAGGTTGATTTGAATGAAGCGCTGGCAAAATTTGAGCGGGGAATGCAGCTAGCTGGTGAGCTTAAGCAAGAACTGCAAACGATTGAAAACCGAGTGGAAAAGATCAAGGCTAAGTTCGACGGAGCCACTCCAGCCGAGTCCGAGGCGGCGACCGAAGAGCCAGATCTGTTTTTATAAAATGTGGTGGTTGATTCTGCCGCTGGTGGCCGCCTTTGGGGCCAGTGCACTGGTGGGCGCACCATATTTGCCGATGCGTCGTCGCGAGGCCGAGCGCGCTTTAGACTTGTTAGATCTTAAACCTGGGCAAACTTTGGTTGATCTAGGAAGTGGCGATGGTGCGGTGCTGATCGCGGCCGCCCGAAGAGGGGTGAACGGCATTGGCTATGAAATAAACCCACTAGTCTGGCTTGTTTCTCTCGTGCGCATCATCCCATACAGAGGTCGCATCAGTATTCACTTGGGTGACATGTGGCGGGCGGATTTGTCGCAGGCGGATGGGGTATTCATTTTTGGCATTGGCCGCTACATGGGGCGGTTTGATCAGTTATTGAAAAAAGCTAATCGGCCGCTCAGGGTAGTTAGTTATGCCTTTGAGTTACCCCGACTATCTCAGCGGATGAGCGGGGCAGCCCATCTTTATCATTACCCTTGAGCTTGCCATTTGGCTATCTGACAAGGTAGAGTATAAGCATAAGAATCATGCATAACGGCGGACGTGTTAATTTACATATTGTGCTTACCATTTTCCTAGGCCTAGGAATGGTCTTGTTTGGGGTGTTGGCTGTTATTGCTTACAACCACGATGCCGTAACCACGGCTAATCTCAATGACACTGTTTCGCGGGCCAAGGCAGCGGCAGCCGCCGACCAGAAAAAGCTAGATGATGCCGCCAATATCAAGGCCAACGAGCTACCGTATCGGACCTATACCGCCTTGCCGGTTGATGGTGGCTTTTCACTCAACATACCAAAAAGCTGGAGTTTATACGCGGGACATAATTCTACCGATTCGGTCGTTCAGCTGGATCTGATCGCCGATCTGGATGTGGTCAACAACTATCTTAATAATAAGGTCATCAATACCCATGCCTTCCACCTTCAGCTTTTGAATAAAACTCAAACTAATGTTATCCGCAGCTACGACGACAAAATTAAGAAGAAGGATGTTTCCAGCAAGACGGTTCAAGTTTCGGGTATTAATGCCACTTGGCTCGAGGGTGCGATCGATGATCAACGGCATAATGGGGTGGTGGTGATCTTACCAATTCGCGATAAGACGATGGTGATCAGCACCGACTCGCATGATTATCTGAGTGAATTTAATAACATCCTCAGCCAAGCCAAGATTATCCCCTAGGATTTAGTATTAAGAATTAGAATCTAGAGGGTTGATAGAGAACCTGTCCTAAATCCTCTTAAGCTTGAGGCGTCTCGGTGCGCCATGGTACCTTTACATCAGTAATAATGGGTGAGAATGGCCAAAGACAAACCAGCATTTCATCAATCCCACCCAACCACACTGCCTCCAGCCAGCGATATTCAAACCAATAAGATTACCCGGTACGTCCAGGACTTGGCTCGGGCCAAGCATATTAAGTCTTGGGCGACCTTAGTGGTGGACTGTATTACCGATTTTTATCCACCCTGTAGTGTGGCGGTGGTTGGCTATAACCGGACCGGCAAACTCGTGCTATTTAACGGCAGTGAGGATATCTTGCAGCAGGACGAGTCAGCGAAGCTGATTGATGCGGTTAAGGAGAACCAAATAGACAGTCTGGACTTTAGAGGGCGAAGGTATAAAATCTGGCCTCTGGAGTACGAAGACAACCTATATGGTGGTATTGCCGTGGCCGACTTTCCCGAGGAGGCCAATGAAGTCCTGGGCGCCTTGGTGGCACAAGCTACTAGTTCATTTAGGGCCATTCGCCTCAGCGAAGGTGTCCGTGATAGCGCGCGTGAGACCAGGGCTATGCTGAACTTATCTCGGGCCATTGCCGATGGCAGCAAGCCATTTAAAATGTTGGCCGAAAGGGTTATTGAAGAAGCCAGGACAGCTTTAGGTGTCCCCGCAGTGGCTTTATATCTGTATAATGCCAAAAATCGATTAGAGTTGCAGAGCCACTTAGGCTTGTCGGATATTAATGAATTCCGAATATTACCCGAAAGTACACCGCTGCTCGATAAAATTAAAAAAACCAAGGACAGCCTACAAGTTAGAGAAATTCAGGGTACCCATCGTGCTGAGGTCCTGAGGGCTCAGGGCTTTCACAGTATGGCGGTGGCTCCGCTGATGGAAGGTGAGGGGATTGATGGTGTACTGGTTATTCTCACCAATCGCCCATGGATATTTTCATTTGCTCAGATGCGACTACTAAGACTATTGGCCGAGCAAGCTGCCATTGCTCTGGGGGCTTCGCGACTGAGTCAAAGTAATGCTCAGGCTAAAAATGAAGTCGACCAAGTACGGGATAGTATGCAGGACGGGCTGGTGATTGTTAACCAAGAGGGGGTAATTCGCTACTTTAATGATGCAGCTCATCGCTTGCTTGGCACGACCAAAAAGGTTCTAAACACCAACCTTGTCGAAATTGCCGACAACTTTACGGATTATGCTGGAACCGAAAGTCATCTGCAGGTTTTTGGTGATCTGGTTGAGGCCCTGGAGCAGGCAGGAGATGGTCGTAGTCGCCGGGTCCAAATCCAAGTTATTACTCCAGCTGGCCGGCGAGTGCTGGAAGGGGTGATTGGTCCCTACTACGGGGTCACGGACGAGGTGATTGGCTCACTCATTAGCTTGCGAGATATGACCGAAATATACTCGGAGCGCGAAAAACTGGCCATTATTCAGGAAAGCCATAGTATTGGCATGGTCGTGCTGGATGCTGAAAATCGCATAATGTCATTATATTCACGGTGGCCGGAATTCAACGAAAGCTTTATTGGGCAAAACTACCTGGAAGTTATGAACCAGCCTCCGATCAGCGATCTGTTTATTTATGACATGGAGGTGTCGGAGGTGCTTGATATGGTCAGGCGAGGGCGAGAGATAACCTTCTACGCTGAGGCTAGGGTAAGTGGGCGTGTCAGTCATCTTCAGCTCGTGGCGACCCAAATGCAGAACACCCTGACGGGGGGCGACATTCTAATTACCACTCGGGATGTCACTGTCTTGGTAGAAAAAACGATTGAGGCTAATGAAATGGCTCGGTTGGCCGGCCGTCACTCGCGTGAGCTAACCACGCTTTCTGAATTGTCGGGGTTTGTCGGATTTAGATTTGATCAAATCTATCGCAAATATCTGGAAGTTACCATGTCGCTCCTAGGTTCGCCTAGCGTTAGTATTTACCTTTACTCTCCATCCGACCAGTTGCTGAAGCGGGTGGCGACCTCGACCGCCATGAATGAGCACGAGCCAACCCACACGTTGGATGGTCCGAGCTTGGTGGCGCGCAGCTACATTAGCCGCTCTGATTTAACCGAACGGGCAGGTGAGGCGACGGGGCAAATGTTTCCCGGAAATGCCATGGCAGTACCGATTGCCTACCACTCAAAAGTGCTCGGGGCGATTCTGGTCAGTCATCGTGATCAGGAATATGGCTCGCATGACATCAAACTCCTCAAGCTAATAGCTTCGCGTCTGGCCGTGATCGTCGAAAACGCCGAGCTTTATAATGAGGTCAATTCCCGCCGCGAACGATGGGAGGCGGTCTTTCAGTTTGCCGAAGAAGGCATTGTGATCTTCGATAAGAATGGCCGGATTGTTGGCTTCAACCCAGCAGCCTGCAAGCTCACCGGTTTCAATAGCGGGGAGGTGGTTGGTCGGCTGTTTACGGATGTGGTGCGGACGATTTCACCTGAGGGCTTTAATCTGTCGGCCTTGTCGCCAATTAAACATGTTCTGGGTGAGGGTGAAGTGGTAACCAAGCGAGAGGCGCTGCTCCAGGCCAAAAACGGCCAACATATTTGGACAGAAATCAGTTACTCGCCAATCTTTGATAGCGCTGGCGTGGTTATTAGTGGCATCGCGGTAATTTCGAATGTGCAAAAGGAGCGCGAAATTGAGGCGGTCAAAAGCGACTTTATTTCCATTGTCTCGCATGAGCTGCGGACACCCCTGAGTGCTATCAAAGGCTTCTTATCTATGCTCATCAAAAAGGATTTTGGTGAACTTTCCGAGAAGCAGTTTCATTTTCTGACTAGGGTGTACCAAACTAATCAGCGCATGATCAACTTGGTCGAAGACCTGCTTGATGCCAGCTATATCGAAAGCGGCAAGATTCGGCTTAAGGTAGCGCCGCTAGCGGTTGAGCCGTTAATTAGTGACGTGGTTAGCGAGCTGGCCTCGAAGGGTTTTGAGCGGCAAATCATGATTAAAATAAATCGCCGCCAGAAACTGCCATTAGTCTTGGCCGACGAGACCAGACTTAGACAGATCCTACTGAATTTAGTTGATAACGCTATCAAATATTCGTTGCCCAAAAGTGAGGTCAATATCGACTTTAAGGTCCAAGGTAATGAGCTGGTGACCAGTATTACCGACCAGGGGGTGGGCATTACGGCTGCCAATGTTGACCAGTTGTTTCAAAAGTTTGGTCGCATTTATAACCCCATGAGTATGCAGGCGGGGGGCAGCGGTCTGGGGCTGTACATCGTGAAGAATTTAGTGGAATCTCATGGCGGGCGCATCTGGGCTACCAGTCGCGAGCACAAGGGATCTAAGTTTAGTTTTACCATGCCCATAGCCAAGCAGTTGCCGCTTCTGCAGTAGGTGTATAATACTGGGATACGAAAAGGAGTAATCAAATATGGCCAAGATAATGCTGGTGGAAGATGATGCCATTTTGGTTGAAATGTATCAGGCAAAGTTTGAACTTGAAGGCCACGATATTGTGGTGGCCACCAATGGTCAAGAGTGTCTGGATCTTCTAGAGGACTATCTGCCCGATATTATTTTGCTGGATATTCTTATGCCCAAACTCAACGGCTTTCATGTCTTGAAAGAGATTAAGAAAAAGCCGAATCTACGTAATCTGCCAGTCATTTTGTTAACAAATCTAGGTGAGCAAGAAGTCGATATGAACCAAGAGCTGGCTCGGGCGCTGGGCGTTAACGATTATCTAATCAAATCCCATCACACTCCAGACGAAGTTGTCACAAAAGTGATGAAAGCACTCAGTTAGATTCAGAATTTAGAATTGAGGTTTAGACCAAAAGGACTCTAGATCCTACATCCTAAATCCTAGATACTAAAACCATGCGTAGCTATAAAACTACCGGCATAATTTTAAGCCGTACGAACCTGGGCGAAGCCGATCGAATTCTGACGATTCTAACCAGGGACCGAGGGATGATACGCGTGGTCGGGAAAGGCCTGCGTCGGGCCAAAAGCAAACTGGCTGGTCATCTGGAACCGTTTAACGAAAGCGAATTAATGCTCGTCAAAGGCAAGAGTATGGATGTTCTAACTTCAGCTCGTCTGGTAAAACTCCCAGCAACCTTAGTTGGCGATTACGAACAGTTGCGTCAGGCTTATTTATTTAGCGAAATTGTGGCCAAGCTTGGAGGCGAAAATCAGCATCATGACGGGCTATACGAGCTATTGGCTACTTCGCTGGCAGAGTTGGATAGAGGGCAGGCTGGCCCGACTTTAGAGCTGTGGTTTAAGCTGGGGCTGCTTGATAAGTTGGGCTATCGGCCGGCTTTAGAGGGTTGTATGATTTGCAAAGCCAGCGATGATCAGCGAGGTTACCGGTTTAATTTGGAGCTCGGGGGGATTGTTGATGATGGCTGCTCGACCGCCGGCAATTTGCCGATGGATCAAACCCAGATTAAACTGTGGCGGATAATGCTCAGCCGACCTCCGGAAACAATTCGAGAGATTGCCGACATTGCCAAGCTGTCATCAGAGGGTCTAGTCATTTGTAACGCCTTTTACGACTATACTTTCGGCAAACGCTTCAGGAGCGAGCAGGTTTTAGCTTGAGCCAGGGGTTGATCTGAACATATAATTAGTGGTAATGGCAAAAACTCAAAAACTTAATGGCCCAAGCATGGAAGAGCTCGTTTCGCTGACCAAGCGGCGGGGCTTTGTGTTTCAGGCCAGTGAAATTTACGGGGGCCTGGCCGGGTTTTGGGATTATGGCCCTTACGGCACCGAGTTGGCTAAAAATATCCGTGATGCCTGGTGGAAGGCCTTTGTCTGGAAGCATGACAACGTAGTTGGCTTGGATTCAACCATTATTCAGAACCCCAAAATGTGGCAGGCCAGCGGTCATGTTGAGACCTTTGTAGATCCGATGGTGGACTGCAAAAATTGCAAACATCGCTTTCGGGCGGATCACATTGCTGGGATTGAGACCAAAGATCTAAAGCAATACGATAAGGCTCTTGAAGACATGGCATGTCCTAATTGCGGGAAGAAAGGTACCTTTACTCCAACTCGAACTTTTCAAATGATGTTTAAGACCTATGTCGGCCCGGTTCAAGATGATGCCAATTTAGCCTACCTGCGTCCCGAAACGGCTGGTGGCATCTTTGCCCAGTTTGCCAATGTGATGGAGACTAGCCGCCAGCGCATTCCCTTTGGTATTGCTCAGATAGGCAAGGCCTTTCGTAATGAAATAACACCCGGAGACTTTATCTTTAGAGTTCGCGAACTTGAACAGATGGAGCTTGAGTTCTTCATTCACCCGGATGACCAAAAAACTGAATATGAGCGCTGGAAACAGTACTGCTGGGACTGGTTGCTCAGGATCGGTTTAAAAAAAGACAACATCAGTTGGTATGATCACGATAAAGATGAGCGAGCACACTACGCGGCGGCTAGCACTGACATCCAATACGCCTATCCCTTTGGCAAGAAAGAGCTGTGGGGCATCGCTAACCGTACCGACTTTGATCTCAAGGCCCAGAGCGAGGGGAGTGGGAAAGATCTTAGCTATTTCGATGAGGCTAGTGGCAATCGCTATACTCCAAATGTCATTGAGCCTTCAGTCGGCGTTGGACGGCTCATGTTAGCCCTACTCCACAGCGCCTACCATGAGGAGGAGGTGAATGGAGAAAAGCGGGTGGTGCTGAAGTTTACGCCGGAGGTAGCCCCAATTAAGGTAGCTGTTCTTCCACTTTCTAAAAAACCGGAGCTGTCTAAGCTCGCGCACGAAGTTTTTGACCAGCTCAGCGATAAATACCGCACTGAATATGACGAGACCCAGTCAATCGGCCGCCGTTACCGCCGCCAGGATGAAATTGGTACGCCGCTGTGCGTGACCGTGGATTTCGAATCACTCGATGATAAGCAGGTAACTATCCGTCACCGTGACACCCTGGAACAGGTGAGAGTACCGATTGAGAACCTGCAGGTAGAGGTTTGGAAACAGCTGGAAGGGTTTAACTCCCCAGCTAACTAGCAGTCAAAATAGCTAAGTTTAACAAATAATGGCTCCGCAGAGCCATTATTTTTTTAGATGTAAAATACTGGAAGAAAGTGGGTAAATGTTGTTGACAGTGGGTAAAAGTGGGTGATAAACTGATGACAGTGAATTACAAAAGAGGGTAATTCAAGAGGGTTGAAAAGGAGCATAAGTGAGATACTTCCGACGCAAACTCGATGACAAGAACCGGCTGACAATTCCAGCCGAGCTCCATGACGAGTTTGCAGGGGGGAAGATTGTTATCACTAAAGGCTTTAAAGACTACTTACATCTCTACCCGGAGAACGTCTGGAATACTCAGTTCGAAGCGGCCACCAAAGGTCGCGGAGGCGGGGCCATGCCCATTCTTTTCGACGAAGATCTAGCCGATATGGCTGATCGAATCATCGAAGGACTGAGCGAGACAACCATGGATACCAAGCAGGGCCGTATCATCATCGATAAGGAATTGCTGGCTTACGGCGGGTTCGACAAAAACCGTGAAGTAGTCGCTACTAAGCTGCCAGGGGATTACTGGAGACTGAAAACTCCTCGTAGCTAAAAACCACACCCGCTCTTTGAAAATACAAAAACAAAAATTCAAGACCAACTACTTGGCAGTCAGCGCAACGGTCCTTAGGGATACCGCAAACGCCCTGGCTCCTACCAACAAAAAACTCCACCTCACACACTTTTCGTTTTAAGGAATGACCCACACTTCCACATGGAATTATGAGAAATTCCTTACCACATCTAGTCTCGCTTTAGAGACTAACTTCCGCCTTCGGCGGAAAAACTCTACAAAAACAAAAACTTCAAACAAAAGCTGGCTGCTAAATAGGTGACCTTGAAATGACCACCCAACCACACATTCCTGTACTGCGCGACAAAGTCGTTGAGCTGCTAGCCCCTAAGGCTGGTGAGACTTACTTTGACGGTACTGCGGGTTACGGCGGGCACGCTGCAGCCATAATCGAAATTATCGGCGAAAGCGGAGAAGCCATACTGGTTGATCGCGACTCCGAAGCAGTTAAAAGTCTGCAGCAGAAGTTTGCAAATAGGGTAGAGATTATCCATGAAAACTATCTGGAAGCCGCTCAAGATTTAAAAGAGCGAGGCACTCAGATAGACATGGTACTGCTCGATTTAGGGGTTTCGTCACCACAGCTGGACACGCCAGAAAGAGGCTTTAGTTTTCGAACCGATGGGCCACTCGACATGCGTATGGACGCCGTGGGTAATCTGACAGCTGCTGATATCGTTAACCATTACGATGAGCAACGGCTGGCGAACTTAATATACAAGTTCGGAGAGGAACGAAAATCACGTCGTATCGCGGGGGCCATTGTTGCCGCCCGACCGCTTAGTAGCACCAAAGCGCTGGCGGATCTAATCGGCAAAACTATTGGCTACCGCGAAGACATTCATCCAGCAACCCGTACCTTCCAAGCTCTCCGCATAGCTGTAAACAGCGAGCTCGAGCAACTCACGTCAGCTCTACCGATTCTTGTCGACATCTTGAATGTTGAAGGACGACTGGCTGTTATTAGCTTCCACTCGTTAGAAGACAGAATTGTTAAAGAGTTTATTAACCAAGAATCCCGGGACTGTATCTGCCCATCCGAGCAACCGATATGTGTTTGCGACCATGTGGCATCCTTGAAGAAACTGACTCGAAAGGCAGTTTCCGGGACCGAAGATGCTTTTAACCCGCGTGCTCGCAGCGCAAAACTTCGAGCCGCAGTGAAAATAAAAAACCAAAAGGAGCCAAAGTGACTTTAGTCATCAAAGTAGCCCCGCAACGCGCTCAGCGCATCAAAGTCCGCGTCGTTAAATAACGACCGACAACCCCAGGGTTGGCGGTGGCCCGATGTAAAAGTCGGGCGAGATGAGCACCGCCAACCCGTATAAAGCACCAAAAACCAAAACCAAAAAGGAAGCCTTACACATGTCGACCGCAACCTATGCTATGCGGCGCAACCAGAACCTGGCCCGGACCGGGACCGAACTTAAACTTGGTCCGGTATCGGCTACGGTCGTGATGATCTTGACCATCACAGTTCTAGCGCTCTTGTATCTCAACCAAATAACCAAATCTAGTGTCTTTGGCTATCAGCTATCAGCTCTGCAAGCACAGCAGAAGCAGGCCTTGCAATCAAAGCAAGCCTTGGAAGTTGAGGCCGCCAGGTTAACTTCAATTCAGCAAATTCAAAACTCCCAAGCGGTCAAAGGCTTGGTACCAACCACCCAAGTTACCTACGCTAAGTAGCCGATGCAGTCGCTCGGACAAAATCTGCGGGTTAGCAGCTTAAAGTTTGTCGTGGTTGTTTTAGGTGTCTTAATTGTCAGCCGGCTGGTTGATTTACAAATTATTCAATATAGCCATTACCGGCAGCTAGCATTCAGCGAACATCAACGCAAATATGAGATTCCGGCCGCTCGAGGCCAAATTTATGTCAAAGATGGTGACAACAAAGTCCCCTTAGCGCTCAATCAAACCCTAAAGCTGGTTTACGCCGACCCCAGCATCATGGAGGACAAGGCGTCGGCCGCCACAAAATTGGCAGCTGTAACTGGCGATCCAGCCGACAAACTGCTCGACGCCTTAAACAAAGGCCATGAATATGCGGTTTTAAAGACGCGCGTTGATGAAAAGATGGCAGCCGCCATTACTAGTCTTCATTTGCGCGGAGTTGGTATGGTTAATCAAGATTATCGTACTTATCCGGAGGGCTCATTGGCCAGCCAGGCGCTAGGTTTTGTAAATAATGACGGCGATGGACAGTATGGAGTGGAGGGTTTTCTCAACACCGAACTCAAAGGGAACCCTGGTCAGTTGAATGCCAAAACTGACACTAATGGTGTGCCGATTGCTACCACCGACAACGTAATTAAACAGCCAACTGATGGCACTGGTTTGGTTTTAACGCTTGATCGAAACATTCAATCCCAAGCCGAAACTTTCTTAAAACAGGGGGTGGAGGAGGTTAAGGCGGAATCGGGTAGTGTAGTAGTGCTTGATCCGGACACTGGTGCCGTAAAAGCCATGGCCAATTATCCAACCTACGACCCTAACGATTACACAAAGGTCGCGGATTACACCACATTTTCCAACAGCGTGGTAACAAACCAATTTGAGCCAGGCTCTGTTTTCAAGGTCTTTACCATGGCTGCCGGCCTCGATTTGGGTAAAGTTAAGCCAGATAGCACCTATACCGATAATGGTTGTGAGCAGGTAAGTGGCTACAAGGTCTGTAATGCCGAGAACCATCATGAAGGCCCCAATACGACGATGACAGTGGTTCTGCGAGACTCGCTGAATACCGGTGTCATGTACATACTTAAATTATTAGGGACTGATCCGAACAAGATAACCTCTACCTCAAAGCAGTCATTTCGAAGCTTCATAACTGATCATTTCAAGTTCGGCAAACGCACCGGAATTGAACAACAGGGCGAGGCCAGCGGCTACGTGCCACCTCCGACGAGCAGTGACGTCACCTTCGCCAATATGTCATTCGGGCAGGGAATCTCAACCACCATGATTCAAGTGGCTGCCGCCGTCGGCGCCATAGCCAATGGAGGTAAACTCTACCAGCCATATGTGGTAGCCGAGCGAGATAAGGCTGATGGATCGGTGCAAAAAACTGCTCCAAAAGTAATTAACCCCAAGGTCATTTCTAAGCAGACGGCTACCGACTTGGGTAATATGATGGAGGTGGTGGTGCATCATGGGTCTGGCTATCGCGCCTTTACCCCGGGCTACAAAATTGCTGGTAAAACCGGTACGGCCCAGATTCCTAACCCGAACGGCCCAGGATATATCGAGGGCGTCAACATTGGATCATTCGCTGGGTTTGCGCCGATTGAAGATCCCAAGTTCGTGGTTATGGTGCGGGTCAATAAACCCAAGGTAGCTGGCTTTGCCGAAAGTACTACGGTGCCGATTTTTGCTAATTTAACGCGCTGGTTGCTGCAATATTATGCGGTGCCGCCATCTGGATAAACAGATGAGAAAATGGTAATGTTAGAGCAATGACCTTCGTCCACGAATCACAAATAGTTCCGCTTTCGCACGTCTTTTTGCTAGGCGCAGCTGGCTTCGCTTTGGCCATGCTGCTGACGCCCGTGTACACCACACTAGCGTTTAGATTCAAGTGGTGGAAGAAGGCCCGTACTCACGCCACAACGGGTGAGGCGGCTCCGATTGTTCATAGTCTGCAGGCAGCTAAACATAAACGTGACATCCCGACAATGGGGGGCATGATCATGATTATTACGGCGGTAGTCGTCACGCTGCTGCTGAACTTGAGTCGGAGTCAAACCTATCTGCCTTTGTTTGTACTAGTTGCGGCTGGGCTAGTTGGGTTACTCGATGACTATATCAACATCAGAGGATCATCCAACCTGGCCGGAGGCCTGAGAGCGAAGCTTAAATTCAATCTCATTTTAATCATCGCGATTCTCGGTTCGCTCTATTTTTACTTTAAGCTGGGCTATCATCTTATTCATATACCCGCCGTTGGTGATTTTTCTATTGGTTGGCTGTATATTCCACTGTTCGTGGCCGTGGTAGTATCGACTGCCAATGCGGTTAACATAACAGATGGTCTCGACGGCCTTGCCGGGGGATTGCTGTCTACCGCTTTTGCAGCTTACGCCGTAATCGCGTATTTCCAGGGAAACTTTGGCATAGCCGCTTTTTGTGCGACCTTGGTGGGGATAATGCTGGCTTACACCTGGTTTAGTATTTACCCGATGCGCTTTCTGATGGGGGATTCAGGTGCCTTTGCCATGGGAACGACTCTGGGTGTTATCGCTGTGCTGACCAATTCGATCGTGGTCCTACCGATTATTGGGGCCGTGTTTGTGGTGGAAGCCGGTTCAAGTGCGCTACAAATAATGTCAAAGAAGCTATTTAAGCGAAAGATTTTCCTATCAGCGCCCATCCATCATCATTTTGAAGCTATTGGTTGGCCGGAAACCAAGGTTACTATGCGATTCTGGGTGGTTGGCCAGGTGGTTGGCGCGATTGGTTTGGTGATTGGCTTACTCGGAAATCATAGTTTGTGAACACGGCCCGGGCGCATCGGCCGGACTACATGCTGACGGTTATTGTCAGCGTTCTTTTAACTTTTGGGCTGATAATGATGTATAACATTAACCCGGCACTTAGCCAAAAGCTCCTTGGACGCGTTGATGCTGGTTACTACTTTAAGGGTCAGCTGATCAATATTGCTGCCGGGGTGATTTCATTCATGATTGCCTCGAGCATATATTATAAGGTTTGGCGACGCTACGCCTTGCTCTTTTTGGTAATCTCGGTGATCGCTCTGTTGGCTCTCTGGGTGCCAGGTTTAAGCTTCTCCAAAAACGGAGCCACCAGATGGCTCAATCTGGGTCCTGTGTCCTTCCAGCCGGCGGAGCTGCTCAAGCTTTCCATGGTCGTATATCTGGGGGCCTGGTTTGAAAAGCGCCAAGCCGAGGTTAAAAGCTTTTGGGACGGAGTGGTGCCCTTCGCGATCATGCTGGGGATTATGAGTGTCATAGTGGTTGTTTTTCAGCGTGACATGGGAACAATGCTGGTTGTCGCAATGTCGGCAATGGGCATGTTTTACCTAGCGGGAATTCGTTTGCGTGATCTGGGAATCTTAGTCTCTGGAGCCGTAGTGGCTGGTTGGATGGCGATCGTTAGCTTCCCGCATCGCCTGAGCCGTTTGGCTACCTTTTTAGACCCGAGTAAAGATGCCAGTGGAGGAGGTTATCACGTAAACCAAGCTCTGATTGCGATTGGCAGTGGGGGGATCTTGGGAGCAGGTTTGGGCAAAAGCATCCAGATCTATGGGTATCTACCAGAGGCGTCTAATGACTCGATATTTGCAGTAATTGGCGAAGAATTTGGGCTAATTGGAGCGCTGCTAATCATTGGTTTGTTTGGTGTTTTAGTTTGGCGGGGGATTAAAATCGCTCAAACTGCGCCGGATATGTTTGCTCGCCTAGTAGCCGGAGGATTGACGCTCGTGCTGTTTTTCCAGGCCTTCATTAATATTGCCGCCATGGTTTCGCTAGTGCCCCTAACGGGCATCCCGCTGCCGTTTATAAGCTATGGTGGGTCGAGCCTGGTTATCATGATGTTCGCTGTCGGAATGCTACTAAATATTTCTAAGTACACGGTAAAAGAGGTAGAAAATGCGAATTCTGCTGAGCGGTGGGGGAACAGCCGGCCACGTCTCGCCGGTGTTGGCAGTCGCCGACGCCCTCAAACGTCGCGATAAATCGGTCCAGTTTTTATATATTGGTCGGGCCTCTGGTATCGAGGCAGGATTGGTTAGGGCAGCCAAGCTGCCTTTCAGACCTGTACTTGGAGGAAAGTTCCGGCGTTTGCCCGGGCGTGGTGTACTGGGCAACCTTGGTCTTACCAACCTCGTCTTGAACCTACGGGATATTATTTTGGTATTTTTAGCGGCTTTTCAAGCAATGTGGCACATCCTGTGGTTTCGGCCCGATGTTATTTTTAACAAAGCTGGAACTGTTGGACTTCCCGTTGGTCTTGCCGCGTGGGCTCTACGGGTACCCATGGTTATTCACGAACCAGATTCCACTCCTGGTCTAAATAACAAAATTCTAGCCAAGTGGGCCGCTCAGGTTGCAGTCGGCTTCCCAGTAGAGGTTTATCGTTTCTGGCACCGCCACCTGATATTTACGGGCACTCCAGTCAGACCCGAACTAATGAAGGCCAAGCGCCTAGCCGGTCTTGATCACTTTGGCTTTGATCGTGATCTGCCGACAGTTTTAGTAATCGGGGGGAGCCAGGGAGCTCATAATATTAACCAGTTGGTCGAAACTATCATTGATGAGTTGACTCGGGGCTGCCAGGTAATTCATGTTACCGGCCCAGCAGAATACGGAGAAATTAGGAAAAGGGGAGGGGATCGCTACTTTGTAGCTTCCTATCTAAAGGATGATTTCGCATTGGCCTATGCAGCGGCCGACGTGGTGGTGAGCCGAGCTGGCGCCAATACCATCGCTGAGCTGGCGACGCTGGCCAAACCCAGTATCATAATCCCTAATCGACAGATGGCCGCCCACCAAGTTGGTAATGCCCGCCGTTTAGACCAAGCGGGTGCCGCCGTTGTGCTGAATGAGGCCAAGCTATCATCAGCGCAGTTTTTAGACACCATTCTGGATATAGTTAATAACCCTTCAAAGCGAGCCGAGTTGAGCCACAATATAAAACAATTTGGGGCGAAAGATGCCGCTGATAAATTGGCCCAGGTGATCTTGCAAGCCGGGGGCGATCGATAATGCCACCACGCCAAGTCAACCGAGTTGGTCGACCCAACTTTGATCGACGGCCACCGCGTCGATCAAAGCCCCGTCGTGATATTAGTATTCCATCATCATGGATCCGGCTAGCAGGTGTCGGTGTAGCCATCCTTGTCTTGTTGGTCGTTATATCTCGGTGGACAGCCCTAAAGTCGATCAGTGTTTCGGGAAATACGGCCCTTCCCAAAGAACGGGTGACTGCTCTTGCGAATGACGGGCTTCATAAACAAATCTTTGGTCGTAATACTGTTCTGGCGGACACGGGGACCTTGGCTAACTATCTCGAACAGGCCGAGCCAGCTCTAAAAGATGTCGCTATTGAGAGATCACTACCAGGAAGACTAAAGATAAAGGTGGTTGAGCGACAGCCTGGACTAAATTGGAGAACTGGCGACACTACCTATCTTTTAGATGTTGATGGCACGGTCATCGCACCGACTAAGGGCATTTATTCCAGGTTACCGGTGGTCATCGACGCTAGTAACGTACCGGTAAAACCGGGTAAATCCGCCGTATCTTCTGCCTTCGTGTCATTCTGCAACGAGTTTTTAAATGGATTGACGACTAAGACTGGTTTGAAGGCAGGGGAATCGTCGGTCAGCCAAAGCACTAGTGAGCTTTATGTAAAAACTGATAAAGGATTTTTACTAAAGGTGGATACCACTCGCCCGGCGGGGGAGGAACTGGGGGACTTAGCAGCCGTGATGAGCGAGTTAGCACGAAGCAGGAAGTCGCCTAGTGAGTATATTGATCTTCGGGTCGAGCACAAAGCCTACTATAAATAAAAGAGGATAACTCTCTTCTCTCCCCCATGTTCGGTTTTCGTTCACCGGCGTAGTTAGTACGTTGTTGGCGGTAAATAAATCATTGTTAATAAACATTAGCAGTAACAGGGTAGGGTGGAGTAGAGACCCGCTGAATATTAACCGAACACCCAAGTGAATGTAGTTTTTACAATAGGGCCGTTAATGGCATTACATCCCATTAGCAGAGAGAATAATAGCTCCATAAAGGCATTTATACCTGTTAGCTGCTATCTTTCAAGGTTCAACCATACACCGGTTTCACAGATAGATGTATGTCGCAAAATATACATTGTGCGACGCTATCACACATTGCTTCATTCTTCATTACTTCACGCTCGCCCGGTCTAATATCATGTCGGTGGCGAGAATTATTTCCTGCTCTTCCCTGCGCCGACTATCCGCTACTACTGCCTATGTATTTAATCCTGTTTTTGGCTGTTTTGAGCGCCAACAGACGCCCTTTCCCGTTCACCAGATCGAGACTCCTGTTGGCCTCTGTGCTGGCTTTCTCTGGTTTGGCCACCTGTTGATTTCCGATTTCGATTACGGTTTCGATTAGAATTTCCGTGGCTTGAGTGGCTGGCTGCTGGCGGATTGGGATTTTTGAGATTGCCTAAAAACGTGTTCGGTTTTTGTTCTTCGGGAGTGGCTTGCTCATCAGTGGCCTTTTCGGCAGCGCTTTGACCAAGTGTCCACTCCGAGATTTCGCGCTCTACATCGCCCCTGGCACTGGCGTAGTGGCTGCGTGTGTAAGCGATCATTTCGGGTGTGTAGTTACGCTCTGGCTCCGGCATGCGCAGAGTGGTAGCCGAGAACGGGATGTTCTTTTCGCCGTCAATAGTCATGTCGAGTACAATATGCTGATTATTTAACTTTATGAGATCTTCAGGCTCGAAGGCTGGAGTAAAGTATTTACCAATCACTTGCCCGTCGCCCGCGCCCACACGGAAGCTTACCATGGTCCCAACGTTGCCAAACACGGCGTCTCTCACCTGTTCGGGCATCTGGGCAATATACTGGTTAGCGACGGTCAGATTTAGTTGGTATTTGCGGGCCTCGGACAGAATGGTCGCGAACGAATCGGTAGCAAAGTTTTGGAACTCGTCGACATATAGATAGAATGGCCGGCGCTGCTCGAGCGGGATGTTAGCTCGGCTCATGGCGGCTAGCTGAATCTTAGTGACCATTAGAGCGCCCAGGATACTGGCATTATCCTCGCCAATCTGGCCGCGGCTGAGGTTAACAATTAGGATCTTGCCTTCGTCCATTATGCCCCGTAGATCCAACTTGCTCTTGGGCTGGCCAATGATATTACGGATCAGCGGGTTAGCGGTAAAAGCACCGACCTTGTTCAGCACCGGGGCCACTGCTTCGTTGGCAAATTTATCATTCCAACTAGCAAATTCGTTAACCCAGAAATTCTTCACCACCGGATCTTTGATCTCGCGGATCACCTTTTTACGGAATTCCTTTTCGGTCAGCATGCGGGTAATCCCTAGCATGGTCGAATCCGGATAATCGAGCAGCGCCAAGATGGTGTATCGCAGAATGTACTCCAATCTGGGCCCCCAGGAGTCGAACATCCGCTTTAAGACGCCAATCATTTCCGAACTAATATCGTTTTTAAAGGCCGGATCGTAGACCTCAAGGGGGTTAAAGGCGATCGGAAAGTCGCGGTCGGTCGGGTTAAAGTAGATCACATCTTTTAGCCGATGCTCGGGTATATACTGCAGCATATCTGTGGCGAAGTCGCCGTGCGGGTCGACAATCGCCAATCCGATGTCGTGATAGATGTCAGACAGGGTCAGGAGGTTTAATAGCTTCGACTTACCCGTACCGGTTTGGCCGATGATGTACATATGACGGTCACGGTCGCGACGCTTAATGCCGAACTTAATTTGATGCCCGCGGAAGTTGGTTTGACCAAACAAGCTGACGTCTTCGGGCGCGACCGCCCCTTCGGCTGGTAGACTAGACGGCGGCTCGGAGGTTTTAACGGTGGTCCATACCATATTGGGAGTTTCGACGCTCTTGTGCGGTAGGTGGTAAACACTGGCCAGCTCTTCAATATTTAAGGTCGACCCTTCGCCCATGAATAGCCGGGCCTGATATTCTGCTAGCCCGGCGTCCCCTACCAGACTGTGCCTAGTTGTAAAGCCATTGAGACTGGTGGTATTAAACTGCTTAAAACCGCCCACAATGGCTTGAACCCGTTGTTTAGCTCGATCGGCGTCACTCCCAAGATAAGTAATCCGAATTTTAACCTGATAACCCAGCTTGGCTACCTTGCTCTCCACCGCCTTTATGACGGCTTGCTGTCCGGTTGAGAGTTTAACTTCCCCGCCCTTCTTGTCCGCCGACTCCGGCGGCGATGCCAAGGCTGTTACAAAATTAGCTACGACATGTAGAGGTATGGCAATCAGTTGATCAAGCAAGGCTCGGCGAAAATGGGGCGTCCGGCCATTTTTAATGTCTTCAATGTACTTATGCCCATCATCTTGCCAGGAATCGTCAATTGGTCGCGCCAGGATTTGAATCCACATTTCCTCGCCTGTCTCCTCGAGCTTGGCCAAGACGGCGGTAATACCGGCCAACGGGTCGACTTCAAAGGTCTGGAAGGTTTTGATCGGCAATACGTCGTCCTTAGTGAGAGATAGCTCGGTCGTGTAAACTTCCCGCGCCCCCTTTTCGATCGTGGTGTAGTCTTCCACCCCCTCTCGGATACGCACCGATGGATACTGAGCGTAAATCTGGCCTTCCACAAAATCCTTCAGGTGCTTGGGTGTCCAAACATAAAACTGGATTTGATTGTCACGGGCCGCCAGTTCCAAGCTGATGTGCTCCTGGAGCGAACCCTCGCGGCGCAGCTCAGACTTCGGCCGTAAGATGCCGTGAAGGCTGGCAAACATTTGCTCGGCCGACAGTTCCTTTTTTTCATTATCTTTAGGGACTTCTACTAGCAGCAGGATATGATCGGTCTGGGTGACCCACTGCTCGCGGCGGCGATTCTGCCAGATTAGGTATCCCAAGATAGCGACAATAACCACCCAGCCGTAAAGTTTAAACAGCATGATGCCGAGGATTTGCAGAATGGCTGAAACAATCCCTCCGAGTACGCCCATGTTACCTCAAACCGTAGGTAGCCTTCGCCACCCGCACAAACTGGTCTTTTTCTTGTAAGTTTAAGACGATGGTGGTGGTTTTCACCTGGCGCTTCTGCAGCACTCGTTTTACGATCTCATCTTTATGTAATGGTGACTGCTGCTTCAGGACTTCGGTGATAATGTCGGCCACAGTTCCGGGAGTGTAGCCCCAGTCGCTGAGGGCATAAATCCCCCGCCCTACCAGTACAAACCGAGGGTCTTTGATTAGTTCGTTGTGAACCGCCTGAACAGTTACTTCGCGCCGGCGCTGTCCCAGATCAGTAATGCGGCCGGCAATGTCGGTGAAGTGCATGGGCTGATTATGCTTGTTTAAAATCAAGAAGGTCTTGTCGCGAATTGACCGAGGATTAACTTGAGGCCAATGAACCAGTCCCCACTTCCCATCAAGCTCAGCCAGCGTCTTCGAAATCTTGGCAATGTTTTCGACTGATTCTCGGGGCAGATCAGGAGTTGTTAGTTTATGTAGCCGGGCCAGGCTTTCCGGCTGACCATGTTTGTCGAGCTGGGCCTTAATTTTACTAGTGGCGATGGACAGCTTCATACGGTCAAACTGGGGAAGACTGGCGATGGCTGCATGGAAGTAATCATTTTCATCAATTACCTCGATCGACGGCGCCAGAGTGGCTAGGAAGGTCACATAGGCTCGTTCGGCTGGAGTTTTGGCTCCAATGGCCTCGGTGACCTCGCGTAAGGGGGCAATGTGCCCGACTCGAGCCAGGTGCTGACTAAGAATGGCATCCACGTCCTTAATATGCTGGTGCTGGCTAGCCATCAGTTTGGCGGTCGCCGATTTTTCAATCTGACGGACTCGTTCTCTGGTAATACCGAAGGCTTGACCAATCTTCTCGAGAGTGTGGCGGCGGTCAATTCCCAGCCCAAAACGCCGGGCTACTATCTCGCGATCGCGTTCCTGCTTGAGGACGCTGAGGATAGCCTCGGCGGTTTTTCGATAATCAATTGCCTTCCCGGCTGTGAGTGTATCGGTTTCCACGTTAGATACATTATAAAATATGTCCCAAAAGGTGTCAATTAAGGATTTAGGAGCAGGATTTGGGGATTTAAGAACACGGAATCCAGGATTGAGGTAAAGTAAATGATTGTTTAGGGTTTTCGGGGCGTCGGAACATTCCCTGGATTCGGGGTAGGAGGATTTTGATCCTGGCTCGGATCACCTCCACCTCTCCCCCCCTCCTCGGGCGCAGACGCCACTTGGGCCGGCGCAGCGGCCGGTGTTTCGGCCTGAACCAAAACTGGCTTGGGCTTCGGGCTGGACCAGCCACAGTGCTGGGTTGGTTTAGCCTCAGCCAGGAAGACTTCTGTTACGCCTTTAGTATCGTTGTCGTCGACTAGTCCGCCGTCGGTGGCACAGACCTTGGCCGTGACTAAGCCGGATGGTATAGCAAAGTTATTTACTGGAGTACCGGCGAGAGCCATTTCCATATAATCATGCCAAATTGGAGCGGCGCCAGTAATGCCGTCCACATTCTGCATAGGCGTGTGGTCATTATTACCTACCCAGACGGCTGTGGCTATATCTGGCGTGTAACCCACAGTCCAGTTGTCCCGAAAGTCATTGGTGGTACCCGTCTTGGCGGCTGCTGGACGGCTCAGCTTCAGGGGTGAATTAGCCCCAAATTCTTCAGTTCTGGCGCCATTGTCGCTTAAAATATTAGTAATCATGTAGGCCAGCCGACCATCAACGGCTTGATTGGCCTTTTGATGCCTTGGCTGAGTAATGTTGTTACCAAATCGATCTTCAACTCGGGTAATGGCTCGCGGTTGAACCGAAACCCCTTTGTTAGCAAAGGTGGCATAAACTCCTGCCATATCGATCGGCCGGACCTCCCCACCCCCCAGCACCAAGCTCATCCCATACCGGCTTTCGTCGGTCAGGCTGGGAGCCTGAATACCGAGCGCGTGGGCAGTGTTAATCGTGTCGTGAATCCCAGCATATTGAAGAACTTCGACGGCCGGGATATTGAGTGAGTTAGCCAGTGCTCGGCGCAGAGTTACTGGCCCGCGGAACTTCTGGTCGTAGTTTTGGGGCGCATAAATCGTACCGTCACCCTGGGGCAGCTTGATTGGTTTGTCATCCACCTTAGTTGCACCATTCCAACCCTTTGCAAAGGCCGTTACGTAGGCGATGGGTTTGAAGCTTGATCCTGGCTGCAATTGGGCCAAAGTCACATTGACGGCCCCAAAGTTGGGGTTGTCGTAGTTGGCACTGCCGACCATTGCCAGGATGTCACCATTATGGGTATCAATCGATACGAGCCCACCGTTGGTGGCATGATGCCCGGCTAGCTTCGTGACCTGGGTTTTAACTATCTCCTCGGCCTTCTGCTGCTTGGCATAGTCCAGCGAAGTGTGGACCACAATACCGCCCTTTTCGACCATCTCCGATCCGTACTGGCTGCGCAGCTGGTCCAGTACATAAAAAACAAAATGAGGGGCTTTGATGGTGTAGTCACGAATCCCGGCTTGGACGGCACTGGTTACCGCTATTTTGGCTGTCTGAGGAGAAATATAGCCAAGCTCTTGCATCCGCTGCAGCACATAATTCCGTCTTTCCAAGGCACCATCAGGGTTTATGTTCGGATCATAAACACTGGGACTTTGCGGTAGGCCCGCTAGGAGGGCGCTCTCTTCTAGAGTTAAATTTTTGGGTGACTTATGGAAGTAGGTTTCAGCCGCCGACTCTACCCCATAGGCACCTTGGCCGAAATAAATGGTATTTAGATACATCTGCATTATCTGGTCTTTGCTGTAATTGTGCTCTAGCTGTATCGACAAAATGATTTCTTTGTACTTGCGCGTAAACGACTTCTCGGATGACAACAGAGTATTTTTGACGAGCTGCTGGGTAATGGTCGAACCGCCCTGGATCTTCCCGGTATGAATAGCATCCTGGTAGACTGCTCGGGCCGTTCCCTTCCAGGAGAACCCCTGGTGCTTGTAAAAATCAGGATCTTCGGCCGCCAGGGTGGCTTGCTTCAGACTGGTCGGCATTTCCTCGTACGGTATATTGTGACGCAAGACGGCTCCATAGCCCTGATATAAAACCTCACCATTGCGATCGAGAATGGTCGTGCCGGTGTTTTTGGTATTCATTATTACCGCTGGATTATTAAGAGTTGGTCCGTAGTGCTGGAGGGTATCATAGGCGGTTACGGCTCCAAACCCTAAGGTGCCAAATCCGACCGTTATGGCACCGAGGTAATAAACGGCCTTGGCGGGCACACTCCAAAGCGCTCGTTGTATTCGCCGGATCTGCTCGGCGATGTCGTGTATTACGGCCGGGGCATCATATTTAATAAGGGCCCATCCCGTGGGGACAACAGCCGGGATGTGTAGCATAATTTCAGGGCTTGCCAAAACGACCGCTGGCTTTCGCGTTTTATAGAATGACCGCTTTTTTTTGCGTCGCTTTGCCATAGTTTTTCTAACGACTCCTCGCCTCTAGTAATTACATTAGTTTTCGGTCAACAAGACTAGCTTGTAACAACCAGACTTTAGACGATTTCACAAATTAGCGTACAACCAATTGTACAGATTTACAAGATAGGAATTAACGTCGCCGCCGGGGTCTGGCTGGCTTTGCGGCCGTCAGTAAAGCCTTGGCTTCTTGCTCAGAAATGCTGGCAGGGTCAGTTCCTTTAGGAATTTTAGCATTCTTCTTGCCGTCAGTAACATAGGGCCCAAACCGCCCATTAAGCACCTTCACTCCACCAGGAAATTCATTGATGTTTTTGGCAGCATCGGCTGATTGCTTTTCCGTCCACAGTTCTCGAGCTCGTTCGAGAGTGATATTAAAGGGGTCATCCGGTTTAATTGAGACAAAGGTGGTGCCGACCTTAATATAAGGGCCAAAGCGGCCGAAGTTGGCTTGGATATCCTGGCCGTCTTCAGTCTGGCCGACCAGCCGCGGCAGGCTCAGCAACTCCATGGCCTCCTCCATAGTAACGGTATGGAGCTGCTTGCCAGCTGGCAGAGCTGCAAAAACTGGTTTTTCTTCATCCTCAGCGCGCCCCAGTTGTACCATTGGGCCGAATCGACCCAAACGTGCTATTACGGGCTTGCCGGTTTTGGGGTCGGTACCCAGTTCCCTGGCCTGTGAGGCTTCTTGCCGGCTGACACCTTCGGCGGCCACGACGGTTTCATGAAATGGGCCGTAAAATTCGGCAATCATAGCATTCCAAGCCTTCTTACCATCAGCGATTTCATCGAACTCCCCCTCGGCCTTCGCCGTGAAGTCAAAGTCGACAATGTTAGGGAAATACTTAACAAGAAAGTCGGTAACCAACATGGCAACGGCCGTTGGTAGCAGTTTGGCTCGATCGGCGCCGTAAGTTTCGGTTACTTCTTGGCGATCGATTTTGCCGTCAGTCAGTTTCAGCTCGATGCTGGAGCGTTCCTTGCCCTCAATGTCGGCTTTTTCAACATAGCCTCTATCTTGAATGGTCGAGATCGTGGGTGCATAGGTAGACGGCCGACCAATGCCCATTTCTTCCAGTTTGCGCACCAGCATAGCTTCCGAGTAACGGGGCTTTGGGCGGTCGTAGGTCTGCTTGGCGGAGGCCTCTAGGAGGGGCAGGTCTTGGCTAGGCTTGAGAGCTGGTAGCAAGTTTTCTTCGGTCTCGTCCTCCTCGTCGCGGCCCTCCATATAAACTTTGAGAAATCCATCAAACTGGATGGTTTCAGCCTGCGCCTTAAATTCACTACCGCTGGGTGTGCCGCTGACGGTGACAATCGTCTTTTCCAATTTTGCTTCCGCCATCTGTGTGGCAATCGCTCGCTTCCAAATTAGCTCGTACAACCTCTCCTGGTTGCGATCGCCACTAATCGTTTGCCGGCTAAAGTCGGTTGGCCGGATGGCTTCATGGGCCTCCTGGGCGCCGGCCGTTTTGGTGGTGTAGGTGCGCTGTTTGGCATATTCCTTGCCGTACTCTTTTTCAATAACCTTCAGTGCGGCGTTAATAGCCGTTGCAGAAAGATTGACTGAATCAGTACGCATATAAGTAATAAAACCCTGCTCGTAAAGTTTTTGGGCTACGCTCATTGTCTGACGAACGCTAAATGATAGCTTGCGGCTGGCCTCCTGCTGTAAGGTCGAAGTGGTAAACGGAGGGGCCGGGTTGCGCGTGGCCGGCTTTTGATCCAGTGCCGTTACTTTAAAACTGTCATTAGCAAGTGCTTCTAATACTTTGCGAGCTTCATCTTCGGTGGCCAATTTTTTGGTCAGTTCAGCCTTAAGCCTGGCACCATCGGCGTCAAATAGGCCTATAACCTTAAATGACGATTTGGCTTCAAAATTTTCAATCTCGCGCTCGCGCTCTACAATCAATCGTACTGCCACCGATTGCACGCGTCCGGCACTTAGGCCGGTCTGAATCTTCTTCCAGAGAATCGGCGATAACTCATAACCGACCAAACGGTCCAGTACTCGCCGGGCTTGTTGGGCGTCTACCAGATGCTCATCGACGGCTCGAGGCGAGTCCATAGCCGACTTCACAGCTGATTGAGTGAACTCGCGAAACACCACGCGTTTGGTTTGATCAGGCTTGAGCGCCAGCGCCTGGCTAAGATGCCAGGCTATAGCCTCTCCTTCGCGATCGGGATCGCTGGCCAGCCAGACATGATCAGCTGCTTTGGCCTTCTTCTTGAGCTCCGATACTACCTTTTTCTTATCGGCGTTAATTTCGTACGTTGGGGCAAAGCCGTGATCGATGTCGATGGACATGCCCTTTTTGGGCAAATCACGGACATGACCAACACTGGCCGCTACCTCATATGTATCCTTATTTAGGAACTTTTGAACGGTTGCTGCCTTGGCTGGTGACTCAACTATTACTAGATTCTTGGCCATATCCGCTATACATTAAATAAAGAGTCATCGCGGCGCAACCCTATTTTTCTCCACATCTATTTATTAAGACTTTTCGAGATTTTTGAGGCATTTCATCATATCAATGCCTCTGTGACCAGTAAGGCCATTATGAAGATCACCGACTTTCTTGATACGAGCTGGCATAGTTTTTATGTTGAATTTTCGGGGATCAAGGCCCTTCTTAACTTCGCTCCATTTAAGAGGGGCGCTAACGGGGGCGCCTTCGACGGGTCGCAGGCAGTAGGCGGCTGCCATCGTCTGGCCTTTGCGGTTTTGTAGGTAATCCAGATAGATCTTACCGCGACGTTTATCTGGATTGCGCTCCACGCTGGTTATCTTCGGCAATCTTTCATTCAATTTGCCAACAATTAATTGTGCAAATTGCCGGGATTGTTCATAGGAATATTTAGCACCTAGCGGTATCAATATGTGCATGCCAGTTTTTCCAGAAGTTTTTACAAAGCAATCGGCGCTAATCTCATCTAGTAGCTTCTTAGCCGCTTTGGCCACTTCGACAACGACTTCAAATTTGGTGGTCTTGGCATCAAGGTCGATCAAACAGTAATCTGGCTTATCCAAGCTAGCGGTGCGCGAGTGCCAGGGGTTGAGCTCAATACAGCCCAAATTGGCCATGTATAACAGTGTGTCGCGGTCGTTACAGATCAGCCAGTTAATATCCCCATCGTTTGACTCTGAGTAAATCGGTTTGGTTTTGACCCAATCAGGGTGTTTTTCGACATCCTTCTGAAAGAAGCTAGCCCCCTTAATGCCGTTCGGATGACGATTCATTGACTGCGGCCGATAAACCAGGTGCGGCAGGATGGTGGCAGATACGGCATCGTAATAATCAATCACGTCACCCTTGGTGTATTTTTCCTTGGGCCAAAATACCTTATCGCGATGAGTCGGTGTAAACTTCCCACCTGGTTCGATGGCTTCTTCCTTTTGCACCTTCTGGGCCTCCTTATCTTCACGCAGTCCCAAGAATATCGGCTGCCGCAGATGGCCGTCCCCTGTCCATTCGGCAAACTTTACCTCGGCTAACAGATCGGGCTTCACCCAATGGATGGCAGTATCATTTTTGACTGGCCCGCTAAAGGGTGATGTCCTGCGCTCCAAGAGCTTCAATTTTACCAAAATGTCATCAATGCTCTTTTCAGTAAATCCGCCACCAACATTACCGACGTAGCGTAGACTCTTCTCCTCATAAACGCCAACAATAAGGGCGCCCATACCTTTGCGACCGCCGCGCGGCTCTGTCCAGCCGCCAACCACCACCTCCTGCCGTTGGTGGGTCTTAATCTTCAGCCAACTTTGTCCCCGTTTGCCATTTAAGTATTGGCTGTCATTTTGTTTAGCCATTATGCCTTCCAAGCCCAGCTTTTCGGCCTGGGCGAAGAAGGCCTTGCCGCCTCCGGTAATGTGGTCGCTATAGCGGACGTTTTCCAGATCCTCTATGGCTTCGGCGACGATCTCCTTTCGCTTAGTCAATGAGAGTTCGCGAAGGTCGTGACCATCTGCAAAAGGAGCGTCAAAAACCTCGTATACCAGATGGCCCGCACCCGTTTTTTGGTAATCCTGGAGGGCCCCAAAGTCACTTTTGCCATCCTTGTCCAAGACCACGATCTCGCCGTCCAAGATGGCATTTAATTTCAAGCTTGATAGCTCCGTTGCAATCGGCGCGAACACTTCGGTGTAGTCTTTGCCATTGCGGCTAAGTAGTTTCACCTCACCGTCTCCCAGATGCGCCAATATTCGGTAGCCGTCCCACTTGATCTCATACAGCCAGTCCGGACCGTCAAATGCTTCCTTTGATAATGTCGCCAGCATCGGTTCTAGCTTGCCTGGTTGGGTGGCCTTAGGAGCGTCTTTCAGATTTAACTTCGGCGTCTTGAGCCATTTTTTGCCCGGAACATCACCGACCGCTTCTACGTCCAGGCCGGATTTTACAGATTCGCCTTGTTTGGTCACATCCTCAGCGGTGGCAAAATCGTCCTTTTTCTTGATCAGTAGCCAATTATTTTCACCCCGACCCTGCATCTTAGCCAACACGTAGGCCCCATTCAGCTTTTGGCCATGCAGCACAAACTTAAAGTCGCCTTTCTTTAGTCCCGCGCGAAGATTTTTAATCTGAGTTTTTAGATCTTTTGATTGCTCGTAATCTTCATAAGTACCCTCGTCCCATACGATCACCTTGCCGGCGCCATAATTGCCTTTCGGAATAACCCCTTCGAAATCCCGGTACTCATAGGGGTGATCTTCGACCATCATAGCTAGTCGCTTGTCATCTGGATTTAAAGAGGGGCCCTTGGGCACCGCCCAGCTCTTTAAGACGCCATCGAGCTCTAGTCGAAAATCATAATGGAGCTGGCTGGCGTGGTGTTTTTGGACCACAAATCGCAAGTGCTTTTCCGGCTTATGTAATTTGCCAGCCGGTTCAGGACTACTCTTGAATGTCCGCTTCTTTTTATATTCGGCCAGGGCCATTTATTTGGACGCGGCTTTGTCGCGCTCCTTCTCTAGGCTGGCCTTGAGCATGCTCATTAGGTCTTTACTCGGTGTGGCCTTGGGTGCTGGTCCAGCGGCTTTGGGCTTTTTGCCTTTAGCTTTGGCTTCAATCAGTGCTTCGAGTTCCTCGGTATAGGTGTCGTGAAAATCTTCAGGTATAAATGGCGCACTCAGTTGATCAATCAGCGCCAGGGCCATATCAATCTCCTTTTTGGTGGCGGCTGAGGCTTCCGGGATATCTAGCTTGGATGGCGCTCGCAGATCTGATGGAAAGCGCATTTGCTCCAGAACCAATACCTTGCCAACCGGTTTAACGGCGGCTAAATGCTCCTTATTGCGCAGCACAAACTTGGCAATCGCCACGCGTCCGCTTTTATTCAAAGCCTCTCGTAGCAGAGCGTAAGGTTTGGCCGCATTTTTATCAGGTTCTAGATAGTATGGCTTTTCGTAGTAGCGCACATCAATCTCATCCTCGTGCACAAACTCTTCGATATCAATGCTCTTGGTCCGCCGGGCATTGGCCTTTTTCAGATCGTCATCGGTTAGCACCACGTAGTCACCTTCCTGGTACTCGTAGCCCTTTACAATCTGGTCGAACGGAATTTCCTTGCCGTCGGCGCGGCAAATTCGGGCATAACGGATTGGTGAAAGGTCCTTTTTATGAAGCATGGTCAGCTCAATACCACCCCGTGACTCACTACCCGAATATAGCCGTACGGGGATGTTGATTAAGCCAAAGCTAAGGGACCCAGTCCAGAGAGCTCTCATGGCTTAATTATAGCTCCAAGAGGGCAAAATTACATATGCATCAGAGTAAAGGCTTGGAAGGCCACCACGGCCGGCCAAAATAATGCCTTTACCAAGCCAATAAAGCCTTGACCAAAGCTGTGGGCGTTTTCGAGGTAATAGACTGAAGCTCCTATGAATACTAGGAAGTAAAATCCACCACCAAATGCACTTTTTCTCATTGTATTCTCCTTTTGATTTCAATTATCTCACATTGACGCCTTGGGTACATAGTGGTATAAATTTGTCGCGCATCAAACGACGAAAGTGAGTTGTTATGCCCACTCGCGCCGAACCTCGACAGTTCCTTTATCGGGACCTGATCGACTCCATCCTCTGGCTGCGACTGACCGGTCGGATCTGTAAAGATCACGGAACCAGCGTCAGGGAGGCCGAACGGATCATGGACGCCACTCTCGGCTTCCTCAAGCTGTGTGGCGATCATCCCGACGAGGCCTTTACACCATCCGGGAAGATTGACATCGGCTGGCACGCCTTTTTGCTTTACACCACCAACTACACCGTGTTCTTCCACCAGGTGGCTCGACGGTTCATTCACCATGAGCCTAACGATGACCCGTCTGCGCAGATAACGGCTCGCGACGTGACGTCGACCGTCGCGTTCATGCAGGACCACGGCATCAAGTTCGATCCGGAGATGTGGGCTGTGCCGCCGCCTGAGAGTGCGGTATCGCCTCCGGCCGTATCTGCTTTTCGTAGCGATGGGCTAACCAGGCGTGACTGGGGTGGTTGCCAGACCTGCTGGGGCAGCTAGTCATACCAAAAGGAGGCCGGCAATATCGCCGGCCTCCGAGACAAGTCTTTATTTATTATATTTATCGAGGCTCGCCGTCCATCATGCGCATGCCTATCCCCTCACCTGGTCCATCACCTTTCGGCCCGTGTCCGAAACCATGATGCCCCATTCCCGGTCCGCCCAGGTAACCCACTGGGATGTTATTATCTTTCTCCCAGGTTTTTAGCTCGTCCATCTTAGTCTTCATAGCGTCGTGGCGCTCTTGTGGCGTCTTATCCTTTAGTGACTCCATAAAGCTGATCATCTCTTTGTGCTTGGCCAGAATTTTATCTTTCTGATCCGATGTCAGCTTGCCATCCTTGACGGCCTGGTTTAGCCTATCTTCATATTTCTGCTCGTGATTGGCCTTCTCGGTTTTTCGATGATTATCAAATACCTGCTGGACCTCTGATTTGTTTAGATGGAAATGGTTGGTTACATCATCCACTAAACTGCCGGAAGAGTTTGTGCTAGTGGCAGCCAGTGCGCCTACACTGGCCAGACCAAGGCTACCCGCCGCACAGGCCACAATTAATGATTTACGAACTTTCATAGGTGTAATTCCTTTTACTGATCATAGCCTAGCCCTATGACCTGAGAGAATGCTTAAGTTGATTCTACAGATGTAGGGAAAACCTAGCCACCTGTTAAGTATTGACAAAATACCACTTATGGTTTATTATATTCCGCGTTCGATAAAAGACCTCAATGCGAGGTCCTTTTTATTGGGCAGCACCACTAACCAGAAAGGACGTATCACAGCTCGTTTTACGAACTGCGCTATGCGTAACTATCTACATACGTTGGTGGCACATCTGTCACTAACGGCCCAGGTCATCAGCCCGTTTACCGGTCTGATAACCGCCTCAGCAACGGCTCAGGCCAGTGTTGAGACCCCCGCACCTTACGAGATCAAACTCGATACCCTACAGGTCCAACCGGTGACAGTTGTCGTCGCTCCGAAGCCTAACTTCGATACCGACGTGATTGCCCCGCTGAAGGCCAAGCAAGAGGCTACTAAGGCTGCCAAATTGGCCGCCCGCCGCGCCGCTGTTAAGGTTGCTACCACTAAGGTAGTTGCCCCGGCTGGCGATGATGCCTTTTACCAGATTCGTCTGTGTGAGTCCGGTAGTACCTACACCCGTAACTCGGGTAACGGTTACTTCGGCGCCTACCAGTACAGTCTGGGTACCTGGAACAACTACGGTGGCTATGCCCGTCCGGACTTAGCCCCGGCCGAGGTCCAGGATACTAAGGCCCACGCCGACCAAGCCGTTCGCGGCTGGCGCCCGTGGCCTGCCTGTGCCCGTAAATTAGGCCTGTTGTAAACGCAAAACGCTCCCTTTACCGGGAGCGTTTTGTTATGCAGTTATAGGTTGTTTCAGATAAGAATTAACGATCTCGCGGGCTTCGTCTGGAGTCTTAGTCCCCATCAGCTGGGCGCGCAGTTCCGCCGCATTCGGAAAACCGGAAACGTAGATTTTGAAGAACTTCTTGAGCGGCTGGTAGCTCTTATCGCTCCCCCAGGTGCGCCCATACAGATCAACATGGTTAAGGAGGATTTTTAGCATCTCCTCAGGTGTGTGATCGGTTTGCTCCTTATTAAAGACAAACAGGTTATGAAACACGCCGCGGCCGATCATAATGCCATCCAAGCCGTATTTGGCAGCCAGTTCCTCCCCTTGCTCACGCGACTCCACGTCGCCATTGCCAACAATTAGCGTGTGCGGTGCAATCTGGTCCCGTAGCTTCACGGCTTTGCCGATCTCTTCCCAGTGGGCCGGTACTTTGCTCATTTCCTTCACTGTGCGACCGTGCACGGTTAAGAGGGCAATATCTTGCTTGAGGATATGACTGATCCAATCCTCAGTAATAATCTTATTAACCCCAATCCGGGTTTTAACACTGACCGGCAGATCGTCGCCGCCCTTTTTGACAGCCTGGATAATGGCGGCGGCGTTATCCCAATTCTCTTCTTTAATCAGCCCCCCGCAGCAGCCACGCTTAACAATGCCCTTTTCTGGACAGCCCATATTTATATCAATTCCGGCATACATTCCGGTAGACGCCAGCTCTTTGGCAGTTTGGTAGTAATGATCTGGATTAGCGCCCCATATCTGGGCAATTAACGGCACACCCAGCTCTCGTTCACTGTCATTCACATCTAGCTTTCGCTGAACGCTAATACGACCCTTTGGGTGTAAGTAGCCATCGGTATTCGCAAACTCGGTAAACACGGCGTTCGGCGCGCCAGCCTGCCTACCGGACAGGCAGGCGCGGATAACCACCTCGCGAAAGACGGTGTCGGAGACGTCATCAAGGGGGGCGAGGCAAAAGAACGGCTTTGGTAGGTCTTTCCAGAAGTTTTTCATCTTAAACAGCATTATATCCCATCTGTTAGAATCTTGACAAAATAAGCTTCTTATGCTATTCTAGTACTCATGCCTTTTTTGAGGTAGCCCCTACTACGAAAGGAAACCCGTGTCCGAGCGATTCGGCCTCCTCATCCAGCGGCAGCTGGATACTTGGTTCCATCAAGTGATGGTCCCGAACCTTCAACAGAAGTACGGCGACGATGTGGAAGTCTCTGTGGTGATCTTGGACCCGGCAAGGGTGCCGGATCCTTCGGATCCCTGCTCCACCGGCCTCTACTTCGTGAGCGTTGGCGACGAGACCCGAATCAGCGCGGAGGAGGGTCTGACCGACAACGTCGACCACAAGCTCAGGTTCGTTCTTCGCACCGGCCTCCCATCCTCCGAGGCGGCGCTCCGACCCGATCTGGTCGAGCCTGGGGACTTCCCCTGGGCTGGCGCTGGCACCTACCGGGACTACACCGGTGGTGCATCGGGACTCAAGGAGGAGTCCGACTGGTGGGTCTTCTGCAGGGTGGTCGACCATGTCATCCACCTCCGCACCGACGCAGCCTTACGGCCGATTCAGGCCTGCAAGGAGCGGCGCCCCGGCTGGAAATACCTCGAAGGTGAGGTCCTCTAGCCACACCCCCGCGATACCCCGCACCTCTCACCAGGTGCGGGGTCCCTCCGGGGCTTTTTTATTGTCATGTCGAGGTATTCGAGACATCTTTCAAATAGATCTCTCGACTGGGCTCGAGATGACAGCTAGGATATAAGCATGAGTCGCATGTTACAACGCAATATTCACGCTGGCGAACTGCTAGAAACCTTCATGGTTACGGCCATTGCTAGCCTACTATTAATGCGGTTCTACCTCTTCGTAACCGGCTATCCCCAGATAGGTGGGCGTCTGCATATTGCCCATATGCTTTATGGCGGACTGCTTATGGCAGCCGCAATTGTGCTCACGCTGATTTACCTAACCGAACGCACCCGGCGGCTTTCGGCTATCCTTGGTGGGATTGGTTTCGGCATCTTTATAGATGAGCTGGGCAAGTTTATAACCCGCGACAACAATTACTTTTTTCGGCCAACAGCTGCTATTTTATATGCCTTATTTTTAGCCCTGTTCTTCCTATTCCGCCGCATTGCACGCAACCAGGAGCTTTCGTCTACTGAGTACCTCCTAAATGCCTTGCATCAG
This sequence comes from Saccharimonadales bacterium (SeqCode), assembly GCA_035479795.1. Lineage (GTDB taxonomy): Bacteria > Patescibacteriota > Saccharimonadia > UBA4664 > SCTI01 > DATIII01. The sequence continues at coordinate 35,462 of DATIII010000002.1, read as the reverse complement.
ATGGAAGAAGTGGTATTGAATGATTTGGATGAGGCCGAGAAAAAACGCACCGAGTTCTTATTATTCAAGGCCGGCAATAACCCCACCGCCAAGGCGCTACTGAGCATTATTGACGATATAAAGCCTCTGCCAATCCGGCGCCAATTGTCTTGGCGTCGGTTCAAGGCCGGCCTGCTGCGTTTCTACACCAAGCTAGCCGCCAAGCCAGCGGTAAACAGATCTATCTCCTTCTTTCTTATTGCCCAAGCCACACTGTTTGCGATCTTAAGCGCGTGGTCTTTAGTGCCACCCGGCTTGGGTTGGGAAAAGCCGCTATCTGCTGACTTGGCCTATGCTAGTTACGCCCAATTAACAGCCTTGTTGATCTCTTTGCTACTCATGATTCGGGCAGCTCGTAATCTGAGCAACCCGGTGATGCGGCTAAGCGCCTTGGAAATGTTCAAATCGGCTGTACTGGTAAACCTATTTGTAGTCCAATTCGTGGGCTTTTATCTACACGAGTTTCGCGATATTCCCGTGTTTGTTTTCCAATTGCTGCTATATATTGGTCTGGATATTACGATAAGCCAAGAGCGGCTGAAGCTAGCGGCGCACCCAAATACCGGCGCCTAGGTTGCGCACCTTGCCGGTGATCTCCATCAAGCTAATCACGTAGGCAAACTGACTTGCCGTCATATCAGCGCCTTCAATCAGTTGCTGGCTTTGGGTGGTGCCAGTATCCATAAGTTCGAGTAACTTGGCCTCCTCAGCACTCTGTGCAATGGCTGGCCGAGCCTTTAAGGCCCGGGATTCCAGGTCGAGCGCGGCCAGCACATCGCTGGCGCTGGTGACTGGTATGGCGCCGAGTTTAAGCAGGTTATTTGGTCCGGCCGAGCGCTGGCTGGTAATGTTGCCCGGTACTGCTAAAACCTGCCGGTTCTGCTGAACCGCAAAATTGGCAGTAATCAGCGAGCCGCTGGAGGCATCCGCTTCGGTCACAATCACCGCCAAACTTAAGCCCGAAATAATGCGGTTGCGGGCTGGAAAGTTCTGTTTTAAAGCCGGCATACCCGGGTCGTATTCGCTAATAATGGCTCCGCCTGATTCAAGAATCTTAATGCCTAATCCGCGATTACTATGAGGGTAGACCTTATCAAGCCCATTACCTTGGACGGCAATGGTATAACCCCCGGCCTCCACAGCCGCTTGATGAGCTATCGTATCAATACCCAGGGCCAGCCCAGATACAATCCCCACCCCGGCTCGGGCCAAGTCGGTTGCCAACTGATGGGTCACCTGTTTGCCATAATCTGTAGGGCGGCGTGACCCGACAACCGCGACCAACGGCCCGGCCTTCAAGTCACCCAGTACGTAAAGCTGCTTCGGGGCCGCCGCTATCTCACGAAGCGCATCTGGATATTGGGAATTAGCATAAGTAATTTTAGAGGGTTGCACAGTCAGTTTACATAAATTCGATTGACATTTATAACATTTAATGTTACTATCCCAATCATACCTTTTTGAGGTGGTACTTTCAACCAGTAAACCCTACTGACCTGCCTGCTAGGGGAGTCTGAATGCACCCTCCTTTAGATTCGCCAGCAGGTAGTTCAGTCCCTCGAATACCCGATCTCCTCACATTTGCCAGATCGCGAAAATGCCCCTGGGCAGGTATTGGAGGGTGCAATAAAACCCGATGCCCGTGGCAGGCCACCCTGTCCCTTGCATGGGGTTTTATTTATATCTAGACTACTTGTCGGATTTGTCATCCTGAGCCCTTCGGCTTCAGCCCTTCGGCTTCGCTCAGGGCAAACTACGTCGAAGGATATTTAAGTCTAGTCCTATCCTGCATATATATTGACAAAACATAAGAATAATGCTATTATAGTACTTATCGGTTTTTACCGGTCCAGAACATACACAATCTGTCTACTACCCGGGAGGGTGTCATGAAGAAGTCCGACGTCGTTTGGGCTGCTGTCGTTTGCGGTCTTGTTGCTCTCCTGGTCGGCATGGTCATTGGCCAGCAGATCCAGTACGACCGGGATTTTCCCGACTACTCGGAGCCGCAGGCCTTCGTCCAGAAGTGCGATCCGCCCAAGTGGTGGGTTAAGGATCAACAGTATTACAGCAGGCAGCCCGGCTACGAGTCGAACAGCCCCTTGGGGGCCGAAGACCCCAATGGTCAGACCAGCCCCGATGGTGAGCCGTTCGACTACTGCAAGATCCCGAAGCAGCGGCCCAAGGTCGACTGCAAGGCCTACGAGCAGGAGCAAGAATCTCCAGTGCCGAAGAACCCCGAGGCGGACCCGCCCCACCTCTACGAGGACTGCCCGGAGCTACGGCAGAAGGCGAACCCGTATCCGATGAAGAAAGGCCCGGTTCGCATCGTGAAGTTGACGTGTTCGGAGTGGCGCGAGTACATGCGCCCAACTCCTAAGAACAAGCCATACGTCGGCAAGGTGGTACGGCCCAAAGGTTGCCATCTCAAGAAGTAGAAGTTGAAGTTCTGGTTTAGCCGGTCGTTCGCGGCCGGCTTTTCCATGTCTAGAAAATTGGATCTTCTTGACAAAACGTAACCACTATGCTATTATAGTTAACAATCTCAGAGGTGAGACGCACTTTGTAGGGTCAGGTTCTCAACCAGGAAGCGAGCAAATCGCATCCTGGTCCAGGAATTTGAAAACACTACTCACCCTTGGACGGTAATCATGGGCCACTTCGCCCGCATCATTCGTTTCACGACGATTATGGCGGGGTTGGTCCTCGCTCTCCTCGTCTCCGCCTGTGGTTCTTCTGATCGGCAGACGGCAGCTCAGCCGGCACAGGCACCCACAACGGCCTCTGGCTGTGTCTCGATCCAGGTCGATGACACGATCTACTGCGTTCAGCGCAGCAAGGTGGCTGAGTTCAGGAGGGACATCCCCTTCCTTGACTCATGCAAGAAGGCAAAGCCTCTGGGTAGCTCCGCAACGGGGTTTGACGTGGGTAGCCTGCCAAGGCATTGCCGGATCGCGGCCGTCAGCGGCAGCGAAACCATCACCCGGCTTTCGGCCAAGAAGTGCTCTCGCCTGGTTACCCAGGTTCGTGAGGGCAAGCGGCCCAAGCCCTGGCCTCGTGGATGCACCTGGTGGGCGGCGACTCACGGTCCGGCCTTCCAGAGTCCTCAGGATGTTCCTGCTAGCGTCAAGGAGGCTCCCGGCTCGTAGTACCAGTTCAGGGGCGGTCGCAAACCGGTGGCCGCCCACCCGCCCCACATTATGTGGGGCTTTTTCTTGCCTAAATCAGGTTAAGAGTGTGATCGGTCAGTTCACCTTTGAGTAAGGCGGATTCGACTTCATTAGCAGCCGATTCGACAATGGCAGGGACTTTAGGGGCCTCTTCGGCTGTGAAGGGATCTAATACGAACTTATCGGTGGGAGTGGTGGCCAGGTATTGATTCTGAATCCCTAGCCGCACGCGCCAGAAGTCTTCGCTGATGTGTTGAATAATGGACTTTACCCCATTATGCCCAGCGCTACCGCCTCCTACGCGCACGCGCATTTGGCCGAACTGCAGATCCAAATCATCGTAAATAACCCAAACATCTTTAGGTTCGACCTTATAAAAGCGCAATAATTCCCCTACCGCCTGGCCACTAAGGTTCATCATGGTTGTTGGTTTGGCCAAAATGCAGCCGTGGCTGGCTTTGAGGTCTAAAATATCAGACGCCGCCCTGGAATGCTTTTTGAAGCCTCCTGGTTGGCCAAAAGTAATGGCCAACACGTCGACAACCGCAAACCCCAGATTATGGCGGGTTGCGTGGTATTGTTTGCCGACGTTTCCGAGTCCGATAATTAATTTCATAGAGAATTTCCTCTGTCAGCACATTTCATCGTCACAAGCTGCGCTGCGCACTCGCCGTACGTTTTGTACGTCTCGTTTGCCCTGCTCGTTTCTTCCTTGAACTCTACTAACATAAAAAATTCTTTCGTAGTATTAAGATTTGGCCTTAAACTCTAGTTTAATCGGCGTTCCAATAAACTCATAGGCGTCGCGGAGGCCGTTTTCTAAGTAACGCTGGTAGGAAAAGTGGACTAAGGAGGGGTAACTGGCAAAAATTCTGAAAGTTGGCGGGTTGGTACCAGTTTGGGTGGCGTATTTAATCTTGGGCTGCCGACCTTTTAGGCCGGCCGGCGGCTGCTTGGCCACCATTTTCTCAATCAAAGAATTGAGTTTGCCGGTTGGGATAGTGATTCTACGGGTCTCGGCGATCTGACGAGTTAACTCAAATAGCCGTGCAACATTAAGTCCCTGAATGGCCGAGGTATAAACCAAAGGGGCCCAGTGGATGAAGGCAAAGTCGCTAACTAGCCGGCGGGTGTAGCGAGCCTGGGTTTTGTCGTCCCGCTCAATCAGGTCCCATTTGTTTACCACCAAAATTATTCCCTTGCCAGCCTCGGCAGCCAGTCCGGCAATGTGTTGGTCGCCGGCCACGCTCAACTCCGTGGCATCAATAACCACTACGCAAATGTCGGCTTGCGCCACGGCGGCCAAGGTTCGCAGGCTGGAATACTTCTCCACCCCAGCTTCGATCTTGCCCCGCCGCCGCAAACCGGCAGTATCGAGAAGCCGAATGGTTTGACCATGATATTTCAGGTCAGTCGAGCCAATATCCCGCGTGGTGCCAGCGATCTGGCTAACGATAGCTTGTTGCTTCCCTACCAGTGAGTTATATAGGCTGGATTTGCCGACGTTGGGACGACCGAGGAAAGCTAGGGTGATTACGTCTTCTTTTTCAGCCGGCGCAGTGTCTTCGGCTATCTGGCTGGCGACCGCGTCTAGTAAATCTCCAGATCCGCTGCCGTGGATGGCCGAAGTCTCGATTATTTCCTTTACCCCCAGTCGCTCAAAGGAATCGGCTTTACCGGCCCGAACCGTATCTATCTTATTAGTCACTAAAATAACTGGTTTGCGGGTTTTGAGAGCCAAGGTAGCGGCTTCGCGGTCTTCATCCGTAATTATGTTCCCGGCGTCGACGACGACTACAATAATGTCGGCTAGCTTGGCCACTTCCTTCACTTGGTCTTGAACGGCCAGGTCTAATTCGCCATCGGCGCGGTGGATGCCGGCGGTATCGACTAAGATAAAGTGCTTCTTATTCCAGGTTAGGGCCCCGTAATTGGCATCGCGGGTGGTGCCGGCAGTTTCGTGAGTAATGGCTTGGCGCACGCCAACCAACCTGTTGAACAGACTTGATTTCCCGACATTAGGTCGGCCGACGATTGCGATGAGGGGCGTTACAGCCATATGTAGTTTGCTTGGATCCAATTAGCCAGTTGTACGGTTTCGCCGAAGCGGTCGGGGCTGCCAAGAACAACAGTAATAATCTCGTGTCCGTTAATGGTGGTCAGCCCAACAAAACAGCCGCCGGCGGCAGCTGTGTACCCTGTTTTTATACCATGAAACCGGCCGGTTGACAATAAATCGTCGGTGGGTCGGAGCGCAAATTTACGACCCGCAGCATCAGCTACCACGCCCCCGCCTTGGTTGCCAAATTGGCGAATGGCAGGCCGCTGCAGTGCCAGAAGAGATAGTTTGCCCAGGGCCATAGCCGTGGCGCTGTTGCCAGCGTCGGTTAACCCGGTTGGATTAGAAAACTGAGTTCCTTCAATTCCCCATTTGGCGACGTAGGCGTTCATCTTGGTGGCGAAGGCTTCGCGTGAGCCGCTATCGGCAATTGCTAAGGCATCGGCGGCGTCATTGGCCGAATGAACCAAGGCTGCCTGCAGCAGATCACTGACGCTGAATACCTCGCCTGGAGTTAAGCCCAGCAGATCATCGGCCGGAGTATAGGCTGGCAGTGTGGGAACGGTAATTTTATCTGACAGCGGGTGGTCCTGGAGAATCACCAGGGTCGTGATCAGTTTCGTAACCGAAGCGATCGGTTGCTGGGTGTTAGCATTCTGTTCGTAAAGTGGCTGAGCTGTTTCTACGTCAATAGCGTAGGCGCTGGCAGCTTGCAGATTTAGATTCGGGTTACTACGACGGATCGGGATTTGGACTTTTGGTAGCGGAGGGGCTTGATTCAAATTTACCTCGGCTCCAGCAGGCTCGATGCTCCAGCTCTCCAATGTTTTGGTTAATCCAGCTGGCTGCCACGGGAGCAGGCTGAGTAAAACCAGCGATAAGGTGGCTATCCAGCTCACGCCCTGATCTCCTGGTACCGGCCTGAAGCCAGGTCTGCTAACTTGAGATTGCCGATGGCTGTGCGGTGCAAAGTCTTAACCTCATAACCGAGTGCCGCAAAGCTTCGCCGGATCTGCCGATTGCGGCCTTCCTGCAATTGCACGGTTAAATGGTTAGGCTGGATCTCAATCCGTAATCGGCTTATCCCATCTTCTAAGCTAACGCCCTTTTCTAGCTGTTTTGCGTGGTCAAGTTTCAGAGGGCGGTCTAGAGTCACTTGATAAACCTTCCACAGGTTTTTAGAAGGGTGGCTAAATTTATGAATCACTTGACCATTATTACTCATAACCAGTAAGCCAGACGAATCCTTGTCCAGTCTGCCAGCTGGCTTTAAGCCAGCCATATCAGGAGGGAGTAACTCGTAGATGGTGGGCGCACCCTGGGCGGTACGGCTAACCAAGTAGCCTACCGGTTTGTTAATCATGATGGTTCTATCGGCGGTAATGGATAGCGCTTTGTCATCTAGCATTACGACGTCGCCATCGGCCACCTGTTGTCCGGCCGCTGCGGAGATATGGTTAATCATTACTCGTCCACCGGCTACCATCTCGTCGGCTTGGCGGCGCGACATGCCCGTGGCTCGGGCAATATATTGGTTAATGCGCATGTGCGCTGCCTTTAGGTAGCCGCTGGTGGCTCTTCGCCAGCTGGCGGGGGCGGTAGCGTTTGGGTGGTTGCTTCGGCTGGTGGAGCGGCGGCCTGTGGCTGAGGTGTGGCTGGAGCAGCACCTGGGGTGGCTGGTGCAACCGGAGCTGGGGCTCCCTCCAGGGCTTGCTTAACAGCAACTACTACGTCCTCAAGGGTCACCTGTGACTTTACCAAGTATTTGTTAACTCCCAACGATTCACCCCGCTCGCGATCAGCATCTTGACTCAGAGCGGTCATCATAATAACCTTGGTTTCCTTAGTTTCGGGCGTCGAGCGGAGGATGTCCAGCACATCAAAGCCGCTGATTTTGGGCATCATAACATCAAGTACGATCAGGTCTGGGCGCTCACGTACAGCTACGGCCAGGGCTTCTTCGCCATCCGAAGCGGTAACCACAGCGTAACCCTCAGCTTGAAAACGAGCACTATAAATATCGCGCAAACTAAAGTCGTCTTCTACCAATAATACCTTTGCCACTAGGGTCTCCCGTTCCATTTAAGCATAACAAGCATAAACCCGCTTCGCAATTATTTTACCCCAACCGGTGGTGTGCTGGAAACCTGGGGCGGGTTGGCCTTTGCCGCTAGCGTTGATGTAACCGCTATCGGCACTGGCTGGGGGGTGGGCGAGGCTGGTTTAACTGGGGAGGCTGTCGCTGGGTTAGGCACGGCTCCCACTGCCTGGCTAGCCACTCGCGGCAAGCTAAATCTAAAAGCGCTGCCTTCTCCGGGTTTACTTTCCACCCAGATACGGCCCCCGGCGATTTCGATAATGGTGCGGCAGAGGTAGAGTCCCAGTCCAGTACCACCAATGGTGCGGGTAGCCGAATTATCAACTCGGTAGAATTTTTGGAATAAGTGCGAAGCGTCTTCTGGCGAGATACCAATCCCCGTATCCGTCACGCTAACGGTCACGGTATCAGCAGTGCCGCCGATGGTAATGTGGATGCTGCCTTGGCTAGTGAACTTGACGGCATTTTCTATGAGATTCATTACGACCTCGCGGATCCGCTGGGGGTTTGCTCGCACCGCGTAAATGGGCAGTACGGCCCGTTCGCTACGAACGCTCTGCTCGGCGGCCGAAAACTGCACTTCCAAGCCCTTCTTTTCGGCGGTAAAGGCCATGTCGGCTGAGGAATCTTTTACCAACTTTGTCAGGTCGAAGACCTCCATAGCGTCGCTTTTGCCGGAATCTTCTAGCTTGGTAACCGATAGCAGGTCCCGAAATAATTCACCCAGGTGCTGGGTCGAGGCGTGGGCTTTTTCCAGGTATCCCTTGGCGCGGTCATCCACAGTTGCCACAGCCGCATTCATGGCTAGCGACAGATAGCCTTCGACGGCGGCGACGGGAGTACGCATTTCGTGGGAGGCCGTCGAAATAAACTCGGCGCGTTGGCGCTCAATCTCTTTTTCGGCACTAATGTCACGAAACAGAGCGATACCGCCGCTTACCTTGTGGTTGGCATCAAAAATCGGTGACAATGACAGCTCGATGGCAATCTTGTGACCGCCCTTAGTTTCCATTGTCAGATCAGTATGGACCGTGCTCTTGCCCTCACGCCAGCTCGCCGTGAAGGGATCATCGCGGTCTTCAATCTTATTCCCCTTGGCATCGTGCAGGTTTAACACCAGCCGGTAATCAATACCCTGCGCGCTGGGCTCATCCCAGCCGGTAATGCGGGCGGCCGCTGGATTAAAGAGTTGAATCTGGCGGTTGGCATTTACCACCAGCACACCTTCACCCACACTTTGCATCAAGACATCGGCCTTGAGTTGCTCCTGACTAAGTTTACCGGACAAGGAAGCCACCTGGGCATGCTGCATAGACCCCCTCCCCAGACTCAAGTGAATCCATTCGGCAATCCCGCCGGTTGTCAGGCTGATAGCCAGCTGGCCAATGTGCCCCGTGATATAGCTCGAGGCAAAGCCGTGCACCCAAAAATCATAGACAAAGTAGCCTGCCGTAACTGCCAGAGTCACCAGGGTGGCAATAGAACCAAAAAAACCGGCCACTACAATGCCAAGCAGCCACAAGGAGTAATAAGGCGAATCTAGGCCGCCACTGGCTAGAATTACCAGTAATATGTTGGCGCCAGACAGAACGCTTAGGATTGTCACCGAAGTCTTCATCTGGTTTTTTTTGAGTAATTGGTGGCCGGTTAGGCCGTAGATGGCAGTGACCGCCCCCAGGCCACCAACCGCCACCCCCAGGCTGGCCTGACGCAGCGAGGTAGGGTCAAGATAATAGGTTGCAAAAATCGCCGCACCAATAACGGCGCCTAGCGCTATCTGGATATTAGCCAGGATTGAAAAACGGCGACTTGCTAGCTGCACGAAACCTCTTATGTTTTGTTTTATTATGCCGTTATTAGCTTAAAAAGCCAAGGATTTTAGGTTAATTAGCTCGATATAAAGCCTTGTCATTCTATAGTATTAATGGTAAAAGGATATAACTAGCTTTTGGATTGAGGTGGCTCAAGGGCCAGTACCTCGACAACAGGGCTAAACCTATTAAGAAAGGACTCCGGAATGTCGGATCCCCAGCGAGTTACGCCTCGCATCCTGAGCGGCTTCATGGAGCTCCTCCCTGAAGACCAGATTGCTTTTAACAAGATGTTCGATACGATTCGTCGTGTCTATGAGGTACACGGAGATCGCCCACTATGCCGACCATAAGGAGCGTGTGGTCATGGCGGCATCGCTCGACACCATCATGGGCCGGACTCTGGTGTGATCCACTTGAGAGGTTAACAAGGATGTTGGCCTCTCAAAAAGCACTAATATCATATAAAACCGAGAAAAGCTTACTAAAAAATGCCCGACATGAAAGTCGGACACTTTTTGGTAGCCCCAAGGGGATTCGAACCCCTGTTACCGGACTGAGAACCCGGCGTCCTAGGCCTCTAGACGATGGGGCCAGAGCGAGGAATGCACTTTTTTGGCACAAGTATATTCCGAGCGATGGCGTGATACGCAATGTATGGAGAAGTGGCAATGCCTGGATTGAACCCGACCACTATAGCAGTTTACAGGTCTATAGTCTATGCTAGCGCTTATGAGCGAAGTCGCCACACCAGAAGCAGAAGAATTTCATTCCAAGGCTTCGGAAACAAGTGCTACCCCCGGTCTGGAAGAGGCTTTAAAGGTTGCCCGGTCGGAAATTACCAGCCATGATGTTCGCAGGGTCGAGCAAGCTAAGGATTTGCGAGACCCAGAAAAGCTCAAAGATTGCTTTGAGGGGGTTACTAGTGCCTTAGAGCGTGAACAGCCAGCCGATTCAGGCCAGGTGGCTGAGGTAGTTTCTAGATTGTCCCGAGAGTTTCGGCGTTCAGAGGTGAAAGGCCTATATAATTCATACTCAAAAATTGGTAAATCCGAGCGCGTCATCCGTGAGCCTATTCCACTAAACCAAGCTGACCTGGCTGGGCTGAATGTAGGACTTGCTCAGGAGCGTATCCAGGCGTTAGCCGAAATTACTGACCCCTTTCGGTTCCGGCATGACCAGGATACACGAACCGCAACTCGAGAAGCTGCCAAGGCCGAAGCCGATATGATTATTCCCCTGCTCAGGCACCTACCTGAATCCTCGGAACGTGACCTGTTAGCTGTCGAGGCCTGGAAGTTTTTTGAGCACAAGTATGTGGCGCGGCCTGAGGAGGCTGCAATGGCTCTGGAGTTGATTTCAAGCCACGAACTAGAGCAGATATTGAAAAGCATTCAGGAGAACCATGTCCCGGCTCAGGAGCGTGTGGCGGCTGCCGAAGAAAAAAGTCCAGCCGCTCTGGCCGCCGTCTATGCTCGACTCCATCTTGACCAAGGCACTGCCGAAAAGGTACACGAAGAGGCCCAAGCCGCCGAGCGAGCTGGGGTGGTTCATACCAAGCCAGAAGTCTTGGCACGGGTTTTATTTGATAGTCATCGACTGCTCGGTTACGGTGAAATTGAAACCTCTGGTGGCACACCTGATTCAACTCGACGCCAAAATATGGAGAGTCGGACTGGTCGTCGGGAAAAAGACGACGTGCTTGAAAGCCGAATAGTTTATGGTGCGTTAGCCGCGGGGCCGGATTCTAAGGCAGTCGGCTTGGGCGACAATCGTTACGGTGAATGCGCGGTCACGATCAAACCGGAGGTTGTCGAGACAAGGACAACATTTTCGTATGGGGACTCGCTTAGGGACGGTTCTGCTCCACTGCTGTCTGGGGCGGAAAATATTCTCACCGTTGATGACGCGGTAGAGGCCGAGCTTCTACGACGCGAGTATGAGGGTGAGAGAGGGCGTGATCCATATTATGTGGAGGCCCAGATATTGGGTGGCGTTGGCGTGGAAGACATCGAATCGGTGTCGCTACCTTTCAACACCGGTCGAGAGCTAGCGACTACTATTGCTCGGGAATACCCGCATATTGAGGTGATCGTACGAGTTGACCAATCAACCATTGACTCAGTCGGTAAGGAAAAGCTAGAGGCGGAGGCTACAAAGCTTGGCCTAACTCTATTTTTTGAGGAGTATTAAGCCCCCTGCTTTAGAACAGGTATTTTTAAGGTAAATTCTGAGCCTTTGCCTGCCTGGCTCTTAACCTCAATTTTACCTTGATGTAGATCAGCCAGCTTTTTGGCTATAGAGAGCCCTAATCCGTATCCGCCACTACCCGTGCGCGAGACGTCAGCCCGGTAAAATCGTTCAAATATACGTGTTAGGTGCGTATTGCCAATGCCCGGGCCGTTATCTTTGACAGTCAGACTAGCGAAACGGCTGGATGTGTCGGAAAGAATCGTAATCTGACTATTCTCAGGACTATATTTGACGGCATTGTCGATCAGGATAGATATTAGATCGACTAAGCTAATATAATCACCGGAGACAATTGCTGAATCTGTTTGGTCCACGATTTTAATGTGCTTTTTGTCCGCTAAAACTTGCAACCGGCTGACAGCCTCGGCTGTAGCTATTTTCAAATCGACAGCGGTATAATCCAGGCCGTTTTCGCGGGCCAGGCGTAGTAGCGAGTCAGAAAGACCGCGCAGTTTGATAACTTCCTCCAGATTGCTTTTTAACACATTGATGGCCTCATCTTTCGAAAGCTTCTTATTGCGCAGGGCGACTTCGATTTCGGCCTGCATGGCCGATAAAGGTGTGCGGAGTTCGTGAGAGGCGTCCGAAGAAAAGCGGCTCTGAGCTTCTAGGGCGGCTTCGATCGGTCTGAGGGTCCGCCTGGCCAACCACAAGCTCGAGGCGGCGGCCATTATTAGGATGAGGATATTAAAATAGGCTAGCTGGGCTATTAGTCTGCCCTTTTCGATGGCTAGTTCTTCTCGGACAATTAAGCCCACCGGACCCTGCGGGTCGCAGCCCGGTCCGCAGCCGAAGCGCAAATACTGATGGCGCAGGCCCTCGGAAAGTTGCCCGGCCGCCATGTAGTACAGCACCACACTGAAAAAGAAGCTGATCAGCATAATGATGAGCAGGTATGATCCTGTCAGCCGAATGGCTGGGTCCAAACTTTGCCACCACCGACGCACTTCTCTCATTCCTCCACCCCTATCTTGTAGCCAAAGCCTCGCATGGTGTGGATTAAAGCTGGGCCTTTAAATGGTCGCTCGATTTTATTACGCAAGTAGCCCATATAAACTTCCACGGTGTTAGGCAGGATGTCGGCATCAAAATCCCAGACATGGCTAATAATACTGTTTTTGCTCAAGACTCGGTTTTGATTACGCATGAGGTAGTGCAACAGGGCGTATTCCTTGCTGGTCAGGCCAACTACCTTGCCGGCGCGCTTGACCTCGTAGGTCAGCGTGTTGAGCGACAGGTCATGGATTTGTAGGATGTTGGCCAAGCTATCCTGTGGCCGTCGCAGCAAGGCTTTGACGCGTGCAAGCAGCTCCTCGAAAGCAAAAGGCTTCACTAAATAATCATCAGCTCCGGCATTTAGCCCGGCCACGCGATCGCGAATCTGATCTTTAGCAGTCAGCATTAGTATTGGCGTATGAATCTTGTTAGCCCGCACCTCTTTGGCAATCTCAATGCCTTCGATCATGCCGGGGAGCATTCTATCGAGCACAATTAGATCATGCTCGGCCGTTAGGGCTGAGCTCAGTCCTTCATCGGCGTCGTAGGCCAGATCGACAGCGTAGGATTCCTGTTCCAAACCCTGCTTGAGTGCATTAGCTATTTTGTGCTCGTCTTCGACAACCAGAATTCTCATAACACTATTCTACTGTGATTTAGCTGAGAAATAACTGAAAATGGCTCGAGCGTGAGGATGGATCTAGGTATAGGGGCAAATTCTAGGTTTCTCATACCCTCCTGAGAGGAGGCTTAAGGGTTAGATTCCGGTTCTCTGTTGTCTTCGCCGCGCATTAGGTAGGTAATTGGCAGGGCGCCAGCAGTATTAGAGAATAATATGGCGATAAACCAGCCGATCTGGCCACGCCTGGCTGCTCGCCATAAGGCTGCACCCTTCCAGGCCGTTTCCCAGATTACCAGCGCTATCAAAAGGCGTCGGAGTGGTCGCGGCAGCTTGCGACGTCGACTCGCCTTTATGTCAGCCAGTTTTTCTTTCAGTTGCTCGATCTCTGTGTCTTTGTCCTGCAAACGCGACCCTGGATCTTTCGGCCACATGGCTACTCTCCTTTTGTCCTATTGTAGCTGTAAGCAGTAGATCCGATTTGAGCATTCTGCCAAAAATCTTATTAACAATTGATTGAGCTTGTGGTTTTATTGGGGTGCGAGGAGTACGTTTTACCTGTAAATCTCGAGTCCCATGGAGGGGGCTTATGCCCAGTCTCGCAACAATTGTTCCTTCACTTGTCGGGGGTAGTGTCACTACCGGCGGAATTCTCGGCATTGCGGCCAAGAAGGCCAAGGACGATGCCGATGGGAAGAAGAGCTGTTTTCGCATGCCCTACGGCCACGAGTCCGTCATGACCCGTTTCGGCATGCCGCTCCACCTGCGGACGTGGTACTGGGATCGGTATGGCTTGCGCGCCTTCGGCCCGTTCATTCTGCCTTGCCCGATCGGCTGGGACCCGGCCCGGCGGCAGCAGCTGATGATCCGGACCGCCGGCCAGTGGTTCAAGCTGCCGTTTATCCACAAGCAGCCCCCCACCGATATGCGGCCTCAGAAGCACGAGTGCCAAGAGCTCAAGATCGTTACCCGCGACTGCGTGGCCTTTAAGGTCACACCCGTCATCCACTTCCAGGTGGTCGACGTCGCCAAGAAGCAGCTGGAAATGTCGAGCTGGAGCGATTACCTCTACGAGGGCATCGTTCAGGTCATCCAGACGGACGCCGGCAAGATCACCTACCGGCAGTTGATCCGCGGGTTGCTCGACAAGCGCATCATTACCAAGGCTCGGGAAATCGGTGGAATTGCCGGGATTCGGGTCGATGACGTTGGGTTCAAGTGCAAGCAGCCAACTGGTTACGGTGAGGTCGTCGTATCCAGGGAGGCCCTGGCCGATGCCAGTGCCTGCGCCCTGAACAAGGGAGTGGGACTTCTCGATGACAAGGTGCTGACCGCGCCGGCCGCCGTGGTGGCTAGTTTGCTCGGCCCGCCGGTGGTCACCACCAGTGTCGGGATGACCGAGGCCGACGAGACTGAAGTGGCCTCTACCCAGGCCGCCGAGGCCAGCGCCAACGTGAAGCGGTTGCGCTTGGCCCAGGGCCAGTAAATGGGAGTCCCAGGATAGGTGGAAACCTTTCCTGGGACTCACCCACCAATTTTTGTAATTATCTCAACCTATCAGCCTCTTAAGCTGCGTGTCAATTTCGTCAAAAACTGTTAAATTGCACTATTGACCGTTAACGAGGTCTTTGTTAGCCTAAATGCTTGTGCCACTGTGTGAGGTGAAGTAGACGCCAAAAAATGGCTGTATGCGACAGGGCGCCATTAGAGTAAAAACAAGGAGAAAACTTGCGTAAAATCATTATGCTGCTAGCAATAGCGGCGGGAATTGGTATGGCCTCCGGCAGTGCTCATGCTGCTAGCGGATCAACCGACCAGCCAGAAAAACATAAGGTCGCTACCGGAGAATCACTGTCTTCGATTGCGGCCGACAACCAGTTAGAAAATTGGCGTCCAATCTGGAATGCCAACGCCCAACTATCAAATCCCGACGTAATTAGCGTCGACCAAGAATTAACCATTCCAAGCAAACCAACCACCGATCGCCCCCTGCCTGACGGCTATGGTTCCGTGGCCCCGGTAGCGGCTACGGCGCCTGTAACGCACCACCAGGCTGCTTCGCACCGTGTCAGTACAGCTGCGCCGAGCGGAGACATCTTTGCCCGCATTCGCGCGCGGGAATCGGGTGGCAACTACGCCACTAACACCGGCAACGGTTACTACGGCGCCTACCAGTACAACGATGGTACCTGGGGCGGCTATGGTGGCTACCGTCATGCCTCCGACGCACCAGCCGAGGTACAGGACGCCAAGGCGCATGAGACCTATGCGGCTCGGGGCTGCAGCCCCTGGCCCAATACTTGTTACTAACACCAAAATGTCGACCCGCGTAAGGGTCGGCATGCTATAATTTTGATATGAGAAGTGGTCAGATAATCGGTTTACTAAGCCTTTTTATCGTCGTGGTGATAGTGGCCGGGTTTATCTTTGCCCGAGCCACCATTAAACCAGTAACCAAGGAGCAACCTGTGACAGATCAACCTCAGGCCTCGCAGCAGGGCCTCCAAAAAACTGATGAAGTTATTGGCACCGGAGATGAGGCTGTTGCCGGTAAAAAAGTGACGGTTAATTATGTCGGCACGCTAACTAATGGTAATAAATTCGATAGCTCGTATGATCGGAATGAACCCTTTAGCTTTACGCTTGGTGGTGGTCAGGTAATTCAGGGCTGGGACCAGGGTGTAGCCGGCATGAAGGTTGGCGGCAAGCGTAAGCTGGTTATTCCGCCGGAGCTCGGTTACGGTTCCCCGGGAGCCGGGACTATTCCAGCGAACTCCACACTTATTTTTGAAATTGAATTATTGAAGGTTGAGTAGCACACAGCCCTGGTAGCGCGGGTGCGCCACCAGGGCCGGGTGAGGCTGTCTAGGCCAGGCCAAGTAGGGCTAGTGCCCCGGAGTCGCCTTGAGCTGCCCGACGGACGACTTTGATACGGCTGGCTGTCGTTTCCTGGATTTCGAGGGCAGTGTTGGCTGCCAGCCAGTCCCAGATCAGCCGGGCCAGGCCCATTTGGCAGGGTGTGGCCTTGGTGAGGTCATTCGGCAGCGACTGGCCGCACAGGGCCTTGATGAGATCTCCATCCCGGTGGAACAGTCCTCTCCAGCCGCGAGGCGGAGGTGCATCCTTATTGAAAACAGCGCGCATGACGCGCAGCTTCCTCGTCTCCACCTTCTCCTCGGGTTTATTGTCTGTCATGTCTCTCCTCAGGTTGGGGATTTGCCAGACGGCAGATATTATGGCCTAAAGTACCTAGGAGCGCAACTACTTTTGAACGCGAATCTCGACAGGTGCGGTTCCGGCATTCAGTGAGTCAATTTGGACAAAGCTGCCGCGCGAAAGGTCGATCACCTTGCCCGTCCAAGCCTGAGGGCCATAATCGTTAACTAGGCAGACCACCTCACGCCCATTGCGGAGATTCTTAACTTTAAGGTGAGTCCCACGTGGGAAAGTGGTTGAAGCACAGGTTAGGGCGTCGGGTGCCGGCAACCCGATGGCGTACCAAGAGGCCTTACCTATCTGGTCGGGGTAACCATCTGGAGTGATCTTGGGATGTTTTATGTAATTATCCAGCACTGCTTGAGTATCAGGATATTTGCTAAACGCCGTGGGCGGCGGAATCAGCTGTAAGTTGATAGCAAAAGCCACACCACCAAAAGATATGGTGATGATGGCAGTAAACATCACAATTGCCAAGTTCTGGTGGGCTAGCTTCTTTGACCTGCGCGCATTATGACCAGCCCGCCGCGCAGCTTTTGCCCGCAGTTCTTTTATTAATGCTCGTTTTGTTGGTTTAGATTTGGCTTTTGGTTTGATTTTGGTTTTCACGGCTAAGCCGGTTATTACAATGTAATTATACCATAATGCTTATGTATAAAATATTCGTCCTCAACTCTGAATCAATCGGCTGGTTAATAGCTGACAGTCTTGTCGGTCGGCACAATGCTATACCAGGTATTGCCAGCATTTAAGGGGATGTCTTTGCCGGCTGCGTCGAGCAGCTTGGTGCGCTCGCCGTGAGCCGCTTTACTCCAGGTCCCCTCTACTGCCCCACCATCAGTAAAGACAATCGCCTTGCCGCTACCTGGAGTGCCCATGATAACCGTCTGTTCGCCGATGCGAGTAGTGCCGTAGCTGGTGGGCATGTATTGAACGACGACGTTTTTAACTTGAATTTGCTTGCCGGTGTTGCGGTCGATGTGCGGAGCGCCGGCCAGGAAGCGATCATAGCAATTGCAGTCGGCATTGTACTTATATTCAACCTGGTAGCCGTTGTAGGAGTAATTGATATTGATGTCGGGGTGGGCCGGCTGGGCGCTCTTGGTGTCCTTTTTGCGGGGGCTCGCTTTAAAGCTTGAAGGCTTGTTGTATCCTAGTCTGGCTTCTAGAGAATCGAGTTGGTCGCTTGAGGTGTAGAGGTTATGGGGCGCAAAGCGGTCCTTGGATCGGTAAAAATAACCGCCATTAACAAATTCATTCATGTCCTTCATACCGAGAGGGCCGATAATGTCGAGGGCGTCGGCATTGCCGCCGGCGTGGGCCAGAGGGGCATTAAATTCCAGAGCCCAATCAACAAAGTAAGTACGAACTGAGCGGATGGGGCCCAGCTCCTTGGGCCGGTTCTCAAGGTAGAAGGCTTCAAAACGTGTAATGCCGCCTTCGGCCAAAGCTTCATACACGACGCCGGCTTCCGATAAACCCGATTGCGGTCGGGCGTCGGTATGGTTCTCTATAACGGCGGCGGTGATGGGCCGGGCGGCCAGGGCCGGGTCAACCTGTACACCAGTTAAGGGTGAGGCTTCAGTTTGCGGCTTTACGGCTTTTTTGACATGGACGTCCTGAGAAACCTGCTCCACCGGCTTGGTTGACTCTAGGTACGCCCAGACAGCCACTGGCGCCACCACAAAAACTCCCAGCCCCAAAATAATGCGCGTATGGTGGGTCTTCAACCAATTCTTGAAACGACCAAACCGCCCTTCGCTGGAGGAGTCGGGCTTAGGTTTTTTATTGGCTGGATCAGGCGTTGAAGTCTCAAACCGATCACCGTCGATCTGGATATCTTTCATACCTGGATTATAGCATAAAGGTTATGCTCCGGCGGCGTGACGGAGTCGGCGTAGGCTGGTTTCTTTGCCAAGCACGTGGAGGGTCTCGAATAAACCCGGAGCGGCTGTTTTCCCGGTGACTGCCAGTCGGATGATGCCAAACACCTGGCCTGTTTTTAGATCTTCGGCGGCTACCAGGGCCCGGAGACGGTTTTCCAGATCTTTCTCACTAAAGTCACTGTCTTCAAGTTTGTTAACAACCTTTAGCAACATTGGCTGCGAATCGGGCTTGATGTTCAGTTTTGGGTCGGTAAAGAAAAAGCTGGTTAGCTCAGGTATTTCAGCAAAATACTTCAGACGTTCCTTAATCAGTTCGAGTACTTTCAAGCGGTATGCTTCATCAAATTTTTTGGCTTCGGGTGGCCAGAATTCAGCTGATCGGACCAGCAGCTGCTTGGTCGTCATTTGCCGAATGTGCACGCCATTCATCCAATCTAGCCGGTCCGGATCAAATATGGCTGGACTGGCTTGGATTCTGCCCAGGTTAAAAACCTTGGCTAGTTCGGCTGGAGTGTAGATTTCTTGAGTAGTGCCGTCATTGAAACCTAGGCTGGCGAGGTAATTAAAAACGGCTTCAGACAAATAGCCGGCGTCGCGGTACTCGAGAGCGGACTTGGCGCCGTGGCGCTTTGATAACTTTGATTTGTCCGGGCCTAGAACTGGCGGAAGATGCACGAACTGAGGTATCTGCCAGTCAAAAGCTTCGTAAACCAAAATATTTTTTGGCGTGGTCGAAAGAAACTCCTGCCCGCGCAAGACATGACTGATTTCCATGAGATGATCATCCACTACTACAGCAAAGTTGTAAGTAGGGAAGCCATCCGACTTAAGGGCGACAAAGTCATCCAATACTTTGCGCTTCCAAGTTTGCTCTCCCCAGACGGCGTCATTCCAGATGACATTCGGACCGGGCTTGATTTCAAAGCGGATCACAAATGGATCATCTTTATGGTCGGGCTCAAGTTGAGCCATGTCTTTAGTGAATTTAAATGGCTGTTTGGCCTTTTGGGCATGTTGTCTTAGTCCCTCAAGTCGTTGGGACGACGTGTAATCACGGTAAGCCTTCCCCTGCTCGACTAGCGCTTCGGCATGCTCGGCGTAAAGATTTAGTCGCTCTGACTGCACATAGGGCCCATGCTCACCACCCTTCTCAATCCCCTCATCCCAGTTGAGGCCCAACCAAAGTAAGTTCTCTTTTACGTAATCGACGGCGTCCTCGACCAGTCGAGCGCGGTCGGTATCTTCTATTCTCAGGATAAAGCTGCCCTGGGTGTGGCGCGCATACAGATAGCTAAATAAAGCGGAGCGCAGATTACCGATGTGTAGGTATCCGGTTGGGCTCGGGGCAAAGCGAACGCGAACCTTCGGTTTTTCAGTCATAGCGACAAGGCGCTCATATCTTGAGGCTGCCAGTCCCCCGCCTCGTTTTTATATAGGGTGACTTTATGTCCCAGTTCATGTTCGTCGTAAATATTTTCGATGCGATTAGCCGTCCCGGCGCGATGAGTAAAGTGGGTTTTGCGGTCAATAATAGCTGGGCCGCTGACTCGCTCTAGTTTGTAAGCTTGGCCACCGCGCTCGAACTCAAAAACTTCAACGGTTTCGTTTAAGTCGGGGCGGTCATCCAGCGGCCGCATATTTTTACTGTGTTTATCAATGCCGCAGGTGGCATCAACTGCATCAATTAGGCGTTCCCAAGCGGAATCATTCATAGAATCAGGATACAGGATCCGGGATCCGGGATCCAGGTGGGTTACAGGCCGTAGGCGATTTTGAGGACTTGTTCGCGTGACAGTTTTGAAGTCCCACTAATGGAATACCAGATCCCGTGGTTGACCCAGTTGGCTTGATTGTTGAAGACATAAATCGTTAAGCCCTGACCTTGGACAGCTAGAAAATTATCGCTCTGTTTAGCCACATAATTTTCTCGCAATGAGTCTGGGTCCCAGTCGGTTTTCTTCTGTACTATATTTAACTTTTCATCCGAGCCAGGAGTGGTAAAGTGTAGGCTCACCTGACCATTTCCCGCCTCTACTGGCCCGGCTTGACGATAGCTGGAAGGCACGTAGGTTGGTAGACTGGCCTCAATTCCAGCCTTGGCGGCGGCATCATGGAAGGCTAGTTTGGGGGAATTCTGCAACCAGACAAAGCCGGCTAGGATGGCGACAATTGCCACACCGGCGGCGGCGCGGGCAGGGGTGAAGGTCTGGCCTGGACGAGCAGCATTAATGGCTTTCTCAAGTTCTGGAGATTTTGGTTTCACCGGCTCTGCAGCAGTAGGCTCAGGCGCGGACTGGGCCAGGGCACCCATGGAGTCTATTTGGGCTGCTACTTGGGCTGGCATGTCTTTAGCGACTGAGGGCTGGCCGACTGGCTTGGCGACTGCCGGATGCGGATTGAATTTGCGGAACATTGGACTGCGCGGAGAAGTATCGGCTGATAATTGGGTCTGAGGGCTAGTAGAAGGCGGTGGCAGGATCGAGCTTGTGGGCGAGGCTATCGGCGCCGACACTTTAGGTGCAGGTGCAGGTGCAGGTGCAGGTGCAGGTGCAGGTGCAGGTGGTGCTACGGCTTTCGGTTGAGGCGCTGCGACGGGTTCGGTGGGCTTTTCCAGGGCCGGGGGCAAAACGGAAATTGGTTGCGGAGCGGGCTTAGGTTTTGCTTGGCGAAGATCGAGTACACCGCTAGTCTTAATGGGCCCAATTTGGGCGCCGTGCATTTCCGAAGCTGTTTTTGGCGCCGGAGCTAGTGGGGTCTTGGGGCCGACTTTGATATCAGACAAGCTCGGGGTGGCAACCCCCGACAGCAAGCAACCGCAGTTGCTGCAGTAGCGCTTAGTTCCAATTGTGACGAATCCAGTCTTGCCGCAGCTAGGACACTGCATTGATGATTACCCTTATTGTGCTTATGTTACATCAAGGCCAGTGGTTTGAACAGTATTTCTAGGCCACTAAATTTTGCTTTTGTAAACTTTCCACATAAAGCGCGGTATGGCTAACTGCCGCTTAAGTCGCGAAGGTTCAAGTATGAGCCGCCAAAACCATTCCAGCCCCGATCGCTGAAGCCAGGCTGGTGCCTTGCGCCGACCGCCACCAAAACTGTCGTAATCGAAGGTCCCACCCTCGCCTATCAAAACTCCGTGATGCAGCTGGGGCGTCAGCTTGGCCATAAGTGCTTCTTGGATTGGAAAACCCATACCGACCAAGATAATGTCCGGCTGCTTTTGCTGAATATCGTCGACCAGCTCTCCTTCAATCCGACCGCTAGCCAGTGCCTTATATAAACTGTCACCTGACTTTCCGGCTAGACGACCAGGCCAATGCCCTACTATTGTTAGATCTGGCAAGGCATTATTAATTACCTTGGCGGTGTGAGCAATGGGGTTGTTGGCAGGCGATCCGATTAGATAAATCGATTTTCCAGCCTCCATCGCTGCCGCTAGTAGTTGCCAGGTAAAGACCGTCCCACCAAACTTTTCCGGGAGCGGATCAGAAATGCGTGAGGGCTGAAAAACAATGGCTGCCGCCAACCCGAGAGCTCGACCCAGTCCACCTTTTCCCTGTTTATAGGCGGCCGCCCATTGCAGGGAAACTCCATCGGGCAAACACAACTCACTATCAGCCAATAATTGTCGCACACGGCGGTCGCTAGCCGCCCGATCCATAAACTCAACGTAGGGCTTGGCTATGTAGCAAGCCGACTTTTTTGAGCTGAGGGCTAAGATATAATCACAAGCCTCCCGCATGCTCAGGGCGTCGATGTCAACACCGAGAATCTTTACTTTTGGATATTTGGCTTGCTTGGACACTAGGTCTTCTCCCCTACAGCCGCACTGGCCAGTGTCCAGAACGTTAAAGCCGTGGAGCTATCGGCCCAGCCATGAAGAAATAGATTCACGACGGCCATGCCGGCCAGAGTTGCCAGCAGCGGTAATCCCACACTGCATCCAGTTCCTCGTTTGAATAAATTGAGGCCTAAGAGTAACTGGGTGGCAAGATAGGTCATGAGTCCGAGGATGCCGGTTTCAATTGCGATCTGTAGATAATAGCTTTCGGGAATTAAGGTTCGGTTATTATGGAACGAGGCTGGGCCGGCCGACCCCAGCCCCTCGCCCAGAGGCATGGCTGTGGCTTCGCGCAGACCAGCGTCGAAGGCCAACGAGTGTAAATCGGTAGAGCCTTTGAAGCCAGTGTCGGATACTCTTTGGTGGAAAAGATAGTACTGCAACTTATTATCCTGTCCGGCTGAGTTCACGAGCAGCTGCATAATTAGGCCAGCGCTCAGGACCAATATCAACGTCGCTGGGGCTCGCCAAGCTTTTCTCAATGCTGCCACAAATAAGATTACCAGGGCTAAGCCCGTACCAATCCAAGCGCTTCGCGAATAGGTATGCCATTCCACGACTAAGCCGCTTGCGAGATATAAAACCTGCCAGAGCCGTGGGCGTTTCAGTATTCGCCAGAAAACTAGGGCTAACGGGAGGATTAAAAAGCTACCTAGTTGATTTGCCCCACCCAGGGTCGAGATAATGCGGACCGATCGAATGGCCGGGTCAACATCCTGGAAGGCGGCGACCGTTGTGGGGCCGTAGCCAAGCTGGGTCAGAAAATCAGCTGGTAGCACGTAGATTTGGAGAAGGCCAAAGCCTATCACTACTCCGGAGCTGATTAGGAGAACTTTGGTCAGTAGATGGCGAAACCCTCGATCAGCCGTCAGCTGGACAAGCCCGAAGACCAGCAAAAATTCTAGATCAGTCTTGAGCCCAAAAAGCGTGGCGACCAGTGGTGGCCGGGTAATGGCGGTTACAATGAGAGCCACTGCTGCGAATATGATGATTGATAGATTGAGTGGTTTTTTGAATTGCCGCCAGGCGGTCGGGTCGGAAACCAGTAGCTTGATAGCCGCCAAGGTCATCAAGACGAGCAACCCTTCCTTCCAGCTCTGCCACATTGCCTGGTGACCGAAGATATGACCCGCCGAAACACTTAAAAAGGCATGTAGGGGCATAAGGGCCATTAAAGCCAAAGAACCCCATCTGATTAAACGCTTAGATTCTAGCAAGACGGCTCCAGGATCACTTAAGACCAGCCAGACTACGTTTATACTCTTCGAGATTATCCAAAGCAATACCGGCACCCTTGGCTACGCAGAGCTGGGCGTCTTTGGCAACGACGCAGGGCACGCCTGTGACGTTAGTAAGGAGCTTATCAATATTTTTTAGGAGCGCTCCGCCACCGGTTAGCACCATGCCGCGATCAATGATGTCACTGGACAGCTCGGGGGGTGTTTGTTCTAATACCGATTTGATGGCCAGAATAATTTTTTCCAGTTCGTCGGCGATGGTATGGGTTATTTCATTCGATGAAATCGTTATGGTCTTTGGCAGGCCGGCTATCACATCGCGACCGCGTATTTCCATGTGCTCGTCCTGTTTGAGGATTAAGGCGCTGCCAAGGGTGTGTTTAATTTCTTCAGCGGTTTGTTGCCCAATAGCCAGACCGTGGCTGCGCCGGATGCCTTCGGCAATGGCGGCATCTAGCTTATTGCCGCCCACCCGCACCGAGGCTTGGGCTACCACTCCGCCTAAAGAGAGAATGGCAATCTCGGTAGTGCCTCCGCCGATGTCGACTACCATATTGCCGGCCGCCGAAGCGATTGGGACGCCGGCACCTAGGGCTGCCGCCACCGGCTCACGAATAATATAGGCCGCCCGGGCGCCAGCGGCTAAAGTGGCATCAACCACGGCGCGTCGTTCAGTGGAGGTGGCTCCAGCCGGCACGGTCACCATGACATCTGGGCGAGTTAGTCGAAAGCCCCCTAGAACCTTACCAATAAAGTGCTTGATCATGGCCTGAGTTATCCGATAGTCCGCAATTACACCATCCTTTAAAGGGTGAGATGCCACAATACTATCCGGTGTACGGCCCAGCATTTCCTTGGCATCCGTACCGATGGCCATAACGCTGGAATCGCTAGTGCTCAGGGCCACCACACTTGGTTCATTAACGACGATCCCTTGCTTCGGGACGTACACCAGGATATTTGAGGTGCCCAGATCGAGGGCTAAGCGTTTTCCAAACATAACGGCATTATATAGGATTTAGGCTTTAGGGTGCGAACCTGAGATCTGGAAGCTTTTTTCCGAATCCTGTATCCTGAATGCTGAATCCAATGCCTAAAAGATTGCTTGTCATCCTTAGCTACCTACTGGCCGCCCTCTTGATTGTTGGCGGAACGGTTTTATTGATTGCCTATGGCAACGGCTATAGCTACGATTTTAAATCCGGCCGACTGCAGCATCGTGGCTTAGTGATCCTCGAATCTATTCCCAGTGGCGCCAAGATTACCGTAGACGGTAAGTTGATTAAGCAGAAAACCCCCTACCGCAACACCTTTGTTGGCGGTCAACATGACTTTGTGGTGTCCAAGGACGGCTATCGCACCTGGCACAAACTCATTGAGGCGATTCCAGCTCAAGTTAGCCTGGCTCAGTACGTCATTCTTATGCCTCAGCATATCCAGGCCAAGGAGGTGGTCAATCGGGCGGCCATTAGCCAATTTATGGCCAGTCGTGATCACCGACGCATCGGCTATGTCGTCCCTACCGGGCCAGATGCCGGAGTTTGGTGGGTGGACTCAAATTCACGGGCACAGACAAAAATTTTTGCTTCGGCACCGGCCAATGACACTCAGTCCGCAGAAAGTGTCCAGCTTATGGCTTGGTCAGATGATGCCACCCATTTGATGGTGCGCAGCCAGATTGGCGACGCCGTGCGCTATTTAATGCTGAGCTCAGGCGGCGATACACCTATTAATCTGACTGATGTGTTTAAGGTTGATCTGGCTGTCGCCAACATCAGCCCGAGTAACTGGCGTGAGATTTATCTGCTTTCTGGCGGTGAATTACGGCGTTTAGACATTGCCGCTGGGTCAACCTCGCCCGTGCTGGCTGACCATGTCATGTCCTACAGCTTCGCTGGTGATAGGGTTGTTTATGTCGATGGGTCGAAGCCGACTCACTCACTTTGGTTAATGGACCATGGTGGCAAGAAGCAGCAGTTGGTATCTGCCCTGCCAGCGGGCGAGCACTACAGTTTAGATTTTGCTACTTACATTGGGAGTGCCCAGGTGGCTGTCGTTAACAATGATACTCATCGAGCGGTAATTTACGGGAACGTCTTTGGTAACCAAATTACGCGCATAGATGTGGGTCTCCCGGCAGACACCGCCAAATTCAATAGTGATGGGCGTTTTCTCTTAGTATCCACAAGCTCAGCAGTGGGGACTTATGACGTCGAGAGGGATAAGAATTACGCTTTTAGTGACTTGAATAATGGTGCTACCGGTGTTAATTGGTTTGACAATTATCACCTCCTGCTCAATCGTGGCGGCTTGATTGTCATGACTGAATTTGATGGTAATTACTCCAATGTTTTGACTAAGGCGGGTGCGCTACCGGCCTTTAGTTCAACCGATAATAAGAGTGCTTTAACTGTAGCGACGACATCTACAGGGGAGGCTCAGATTCGGGCCATTACGGTTCGCAAATAACTACTTATCGGTTGAGAACAAGTTAACCACGCTGTTCCACAGGCGGCCGAGGCTGTCTACAATGCCGGGGGCGTTACTTGGCAAAATGCCGTGCTTTTCCGGCTGGACCGGAGCCGATTTTTGGGTTACCGGTGTGGTTTGGTTGGCACGAACGATTAAGCGTTTCCAGCTGGTACCTGGTGGAGTGCAGGTGATCAAGGTTACTTCGGCGTCAGAGGTTTGGTTGAGTACGCTCAGATCCGTGGGCTCGACAACCTTCACTTCGGCAACTTTGTAAAGATACTGCTTTGAGTTGTAATTGATTGTAAAGGTATCACCCACTGCTAGTTTGTCTAATAACACAAAGACGAACTTGTAATTTCCCGGCTCCCACCAGTCGTTTGATGAGTGTCCAAAGATGACGCTGTTGCCGGTGGTCCCGGGAAGGGCCGTGTTGGCATAGTGCACCACTCCCCCTTCGAGATCTTTTTGAATATCACTTTCGGTATTGCTGTGCGCAAAGGCGATTGGCGCGTGGACGTTGATTTTAGCAATATCGATCACCGGGTCGGGGCCAACGGCAGTAGAGTTATTGGAAGGCGCGGTTACCGGAGGTTTCTGGGTGGCGTAACTCAGCTGGGTCAGAAAGATAGGCGCCTTAAAAACCATAAAGATAATGACAAAGGTAACTGCCGCGGAAATCAGGGGCTTAGCCTGGCTTGGTAAACGACGTTTTTTAGTTGTCGTTTCCTGTGGGCTTTCTGACGGCTGGCCTTCTGGAGCTTCTTGTGAATTTCCACCCTTTAGCTGGCGGCCGATTTCGGTAAGATCATCGATACCTGGTATCTCCGAGCTGAGTGGCTGATCTTGGGCGGCTGGGCTGGCGGGGGGGATTTTGCGTGCCAGATCCGGGCGAGGTGATGCGTGGCTAGCGTATTGATCGGGCAAAGCCGCGATCCGAGCTCGGGCGTGTTCGGCCGCATCCGGATTATTAGCAGAATCGGATCGTTTGTGGTGCGGAAAATGGACTATTTTGGCTTCGCTCATGGGCTAGGTTTATCTTTCATATCCGTGTTGTTTTATGATAATCTTTTTAGGTTCTGGAACCAAACAATAGGGGTTTCAAGAAGCACGCCGCCGTGGTGGAATTGGTAGACACGCGGGACTCAAAATCCCGTGAGGGCAACCTCATGTCGGTTCGAGCCCGACCGGCGGTACCAGCAATTATTTAGTCAGCTTTCTACCGCCCATCGGCCGAGAAACGAAAGCTGGAGGGGGTGGCAGTCACCCAAGCTGCTGTTTGAAATATGCTTCGATATATTCAGCGGGCTTCAGGCTTCTTTGAATTTTGTAGCCAGTGCCGGCAGAAATTGCCATGTCCGTTAATAAGGTCGGTCTAGAAGACACGGTGGAATCCATTAAGCCGTGCCAAGGGTTGAAGATTCCTTTCGCATCACCAGTGGTATCAATGATATTAAAAAATACTGCCAACTTGGCCAGAGAATAGTACACAATCTTGTTCCAATGCCGATAATATGTCCTAGGCTGCAGGCAGTTTGCGGCGTTGACGAAATAAAGCGTTGTAAACCACGGAACAAAAATGGAACCCGCAATGATTAACGCCTCGGCATCGTAGTGTTTATCAAAATAAGTGGAACCAAACAATACCACCAAAACTATCCCTACGGCCCATCGAGCACTGTTCCTCCGCCTTGCAATTATTGATTGGACTATTTCGATCTTGAAAGTGTCAGTGCTTTTACTTACTAGTTGGTTTGCTTGGGTGGGCAAATCGGCTGGGGTTTCTGATGGCATCGGACTATTTGGCTATGACTAAATCGGTAATTTGGTGTATGAGATTGGTCCGCGTGGTATAGTCCCCGCTTCCCGCGGTGTAGATGGAAAGGATAAGCGGCCGGCCGTCAATTTTAATTATCGAGGTGTCATGCAGGTTCTCGTCAAGCTGGCCGTATTTATGGTAAACGGTGGCGCCAGATGGCAAATCAGATCCGGCAATTAATTGCTCATTGTTGGTGTTCTGCATGTACGAAAGCAGCAGCTGCGTGTGGTCGGCATTGAGTAACTTGCCCTGATATAGTCTGGCAAGCATGGTTGCATCATCGGCGGCGGAAATCTTATTGCCGATGTACTTATAAGAATTGGCCCCATAACTTGGCGCCAGCTTTTGTAGGCTGGCCGTACCCACTCGCGCGTTCAGGAGCGCCCATGAATCATTATTGCTGCGTTGGATCATCTGGCGTAGCTGGTAATCTGCTGGACTACTCCCGAGCTTCTCAGATAGGCTGACTTTCCCTTGTTCCACCATCTGCAAGAAGGCGATGGCGGTTACAACCTTGGTGGTGCTGGCACCAGTAAAGGCCCCGGTCTCGCCATAACTGCTTTGCTTGCCAGTTGAAAGATCAATAACCGATACCCCTATTTTTAGGCCAGAGGATGAGTTAATTAGAGCTGGAAGACTTGAATCAATTTTTGCCCACTCGACAGTCACTATAGGCTGGGGGTGGACGATGTTAATGGTTTTGACAACCAGTTGATCAAAGGCCACGTTGGGTTGCTGAAGGTAATTGTAAATTGGCGTTACCGAAAGCACAGCCGCGCTAAAGGCAGCGGTTAAGATGTATGGCTTTAAATTACGGCGAGGTACGACAATGTTGGTCGTGGCCAAAACAGCAGCTGGCTCAATTGGCTCTTGTGGCGGTGTGCCAGCTAGAGTGATCGGTCGGCCTGCCAGAGACTGGGCAGGCTGCAGTAGCGGCCGCGATCGACGAAGGCCATCCATGCTGCGAACTCCACGACTTTCCGACTTGGCGGTAAGCATTACCTCTATAGCATAACATTTTTCAGCCGGAGGTTAACTGAAATGCTGCAGGGCCGTGCGAATACTCCCCGCGATCTGGCCGTAGGTCAGATCTTGATCGGCGGGTAGTGACTTGCTTAAAACGAAGGCAGCCGTGGTCAGAGCTTCGAAGCGTTTAGATTTATTTTGCAACCAGAATGGAGCAAACACTGCTTGCACGGCCGGATGGTCCGACGCATCACCCCGCTGGGGCGTGATGCTGGTTTGGCCATCAGCACAGACAATAATCTCGCGTCCAATTATTACCAGAGCGCATTTAGCTGCGTCTGCGATTTGCTGGACGGCTTCAATCCGGCCAATTAGCTGTTTCTCTGGTCGAAGTTGCAGGGCCAACTTGTTTCGATTGGCAACGGCAATAATGGCATTCATACTACCAATCAAAACAGCCTCTGCATTCTCAGTGATAACCTGGGCCGAACCAGGCAAAGTATCCAGGGCTTCCTCGGTCATCATGATTGGCTTTTCGGCCTTCTGCAGAACGGATTCGACTAAAACGGCTGTTTCAGAATTGTTGGTTAAATCCAGACCCACTAGTAGACCATCGCAATCGGCCACCGTATGGAGAACTTCGCCCAGTGCCGCCTTGCCCAGGGATCCTGATGGGCTGGCCGGTAAGCCCATGATTTCGGGGGCATCACCCACTAACTTGGCCAGACTGTCGGGAATACCAATCAAGCACTCGCCGATCCCGGCGGCTTCGGCCAACTGGAAAACCGCCTGGATGGCCGCAAAACCGCGTGAGTGACCACCGAGAGCCAACAGGCGGCCTCCCCGATTTTTGACGAGTGGTCGATTCCAGAGGATGTCCGGGAAAAGCGGCTCTTCCGCCTGCTTTAAGAAATTCACTTAGCCCTCAAGTGTCAGAGAGATTGGGCAATGGTCGGAGCCCATGACATCGGCATGGATTTCGGCCTTGGCGATCTTGCCTTTCAGAGCTTTGGAGGCCAACAAATAGTCAATCCGCCAGCCGACGTTGTTAGCCCTGGCATTTCCCCAGTGAGTCCACCAGGTATAGTGGCCGTTGCCCTGGTGGAACAGCCGGAAGGTGTCAACGAATCCATGGTCTAAAAAGCTCTGGAATCCCCCGCGCTCTTCTTCGGTAAAACCCTTCTTGCCTTTATTAGGCTTGGGGCGAGCCAGATCATCTTCGGTATGGGCCACGTTAAGGTCGCCGCAGAAAATTACTGGCTTTGTTTTTTCCAGCCGCAAGCAGTATTCCAAAAAAGCCGGGTCCCATTTTTGGCGTAACGGGATGCGCGATAAATCATCTTTGGCATTGGGTGTGTAGACGGTGACAACGTAGAAGCTGTCGAATTCGGCTGCCACCACCCGTCCCTCTTTATTAGGGTCGCCGTAAACATCACCTGTCAGGTGGTATTTTTCAATTAGATCTTCAGGAAAGCCATTAATAACCGCCACTGGCTGATGCTTGGTAAAGATGGCCGTGCCGGAATATCCCGGTTTCTCGGCCGAATTCCAATGCTCGGTATAGCCCGGCACCTCTACTGGTGACTGGTGTTGGGCTGCCTTGGTCTCCTGCAAGCACAAAATATCGGGCTGATGTTGCTCGATAAATGGTAAAAACAAGCCTTTGTTATGAACGGCGCGAATGCCATTGACATTCCAGGAATAAATCTTCATGCCAACAGTTTACACGAAAGTTACAAGTAGCATGTAACACGTGACAAGCGGCTCGAAACCAAATCCTTGTTACTTGTAACTGATCACTCGTCACTGTCCGGTGCATAGTCGGCGTTCGGCAGCTGTTCATAGTAGACCGGCTGCTGCGCTGCAAACTGACTACGCATTACCAACTCGTCGGCCTCGGCGTCGTCATAACCTAGCGCCACTAGTTTGCGCGCCTTGGCCAGGGCGTCCAGATCCGAATCCAAGATCTTGGCGGCCCACTGCGCCAAACGGTGTCTCCTTTCGGCAGTTCCTTCCATACTAAGCCCTCCCAGCTAATTAAATTTATCCTATGGCATTCATTTGATACTCAGCATTAGCACTAATTCCAACGCCCTGGCGCAAAATGTCTGGATTTTTTGGATGCTGGAGTTTGGTACACTTGGCTTTGTGAGTTACGAGTTATCAAGACAACAGATTGAAGCCCTCCAGACAATTGGCCGGTGGTACCGAACCAAATCTGAGCCATTTATAACGCTGGGTGGGTACGCTGGTACGGGCAAAACTACCTTGATAGCCTATGTTCGCCAGGCGCTGCGTCAGAACGATCCGGATGCCAAGGTCGCCTTTTGTGCCTATACCGGTAAGGCCGTGCGGGTGCTGGAAAAGACTCTAAAGAGCCATCGCATTGCCAAAAAGTCTGACAATATATCGACCATTCATGGCCTGATCTACCATACCGAAACCGACTCCGGCGGCCGGATTACCGGTTGGCGCAAAAAGAAAGAGCTAGAATTTGATCTGATAATCGTCGATGAGGCTAGTATGGTTACCGCCGATATTTGGAAGGACCTGTTGTCATTTGGCATTCCGATTCTAGCGGTTGGCGATCATGGCCAACTGCCGCCTGTTGGATCTAGCTTTAATCTGATGGCCGATCCGCAGCTGCGTCTGGAAGCGGTTTATCGACAGGCTGCAGGCTCAGGGATCGTGCAAGCAGCTACATTGGCCCGCACTACCGGAGAGATTCCGGCTGGCAGCTATGGCAGCGAAGTTATTAAGATTGATCGTGGGGCGGATGATATTGGCGTGGTCATGGATGAGCTGCTCGAGCAGTGGCGGCCGGATTGGCTGGTGTTGTGTGGCTACAACCACACTCGAGTCCGGCTCAATGAGTCGCTACGCGGCCGCATGGGGTTTGAGTCAGCCGATCCAGTGTCAGGCGATCATGTTGTCTGTCTACGCAATAATAGTCGGGCCAAGCTGTACAACGGCATGACTGGTTCGGTGCGCTGGATAAACAAGGCCGAGGCTGACGATGAGGAGAAGTGGTGGCAGGTGGGCTTAAAAATCGATGATTTTGAGTATGAAGGTTTGCTACTGCGTGAACAATTTGGGGCCCGCGAAACAGTTAAAGAATTACCGAAGACACCTGATAAAAAAATTAAAGGTGACTTGTTTGACTTCGCCTATGCCCTGACCGTTCACAAAGCCCAAGGATCGTCGGCTGATACGGTGATTGTGTTTGAAGAGCGTAACAAGCATATGAGCGATGAAGACTGGCGCCGCTGGCTCTATACAGCCGTAACTCGTGCCGAAAATCGCCTATTTATTATTGGTTGACAACCAATAAGTGGCGGGAGTATTTTTGGCATAAGCACGTTCACTCCGAAAGAAGGGAGCATTGATGCTCAAGCGTGCGATGGGCCTGTTCCGCGGCCGGGGCAACTCCTACCCCGAAGCCAAAGAGCGATACGAGGCAGCCAGCGGTCATCCGCACAACGACCGCGAGACCGGCGAGTTCGAGGCGGTGAGCTGGATGGTCAGCTCCGGCGACAACCCCGGGTTGGCGCTCAAACGCTTCGAAAAGGAGTCGCAGCGACCCGACAGCGATCTTGAAGATCGCCTCTACAACAGGACCCGCGATCATCTTCGGCGCTGGGGCGGGCCCCTTGCCGCCCTTGGTGCGACCAGGTCTCGAGTCTGACGCTTGGTCGCATCCAGCCGAATAGGCGCTCCGTTCATATACGACCGGAGCGCCTCAGTTTTTCATTAAAAAAGCGGCAGCAGGTTTCCCTGCCACCGCCTAAGTCTTCACCTCCGGTTCGCGGCCGGTAAATGCCAGCGATAGTGCAGCCACCCCGCTGACAAAAGCGTGGACTTCAGATCTGGGCATGGTCCTGGGCGCAATAAAGCCGGTTTGATCAAGTGGTCCTCCATGGTCATTAACCGTGGTTCGGACCGTGACTCGAGCCTGCTCGTCGTCGACATTTGTGACTGTGACCAGAACGCTGGTTTTGCGGTTGATCTCAAGCATGCCCCGATCGCTGTTCTCTTTACGCCTCGAGCGAAACAGAAAGCTGATGGTCCGTCCTGAGTGAGCGCGTTTGGACTCGCTCATGTTTCGATCACGAAATCGCAGTCGCTTGTCACGTTGGTGACGTCTTCTGCGTAGAACCACGGGGCCTGGTTTTCTTCCAGTGCCACGAAGCGCACAAAGCCGTCGCGAGAAGCATAGAACTCCTCGTCCGTGGCTGCCCGCGAGCCCCATTGCAGCCGATTGACTTCACGGACCGTGTCTTCAACACTCTCGAACTCCACGAACCTGTAGTGGCCGCGGTTGCCGTTGTAGTGGCAAAGCACAATCCGATGCTTGCCGTCAGGCGCGTCGGCGACTTCCAAGGCCTCGATATAGCCCATCGGTGCTCCGGCATGGGCGTGCTGGATGATGGAGAAAGCGCTTCTTAGGCTGTAGCAGCCGTGCTGAAGCTTTGTTGCAGGCATAATTTCCTTTGTCAGGGAACAGTTTTGATATTTAACACCTGACAGATATAAAAGTCAAAGCAATTAGACGCATTTTGTTTGCTATACTCGTTAAAGAATTAAGGGAAAACAAATGGACGAAAAGACAGTTGATGCCGTACACCGCGTAATGGAAGAGATGGACGAGGTCCGCAATCAAATCAAGGTAATGCGCGATAATCTCAAAGATGTGCTACTGCAGAATCAGGAGTACCAGAAGCTTCAAGAAGAAATTAAGGAGCTAACAGCCAAACGTCAGCAGGCAAAAAAACTGCTGGAGGCTGATCGTGATTTTCAAACCGTTAATTCTGAACTCGAAGAGCTAAAATTTAAGCAAAAAGACTTAGCCGAAATTATGAGCCATCATTTGGTAGCTTATTACAATGAAACTCAGGACACTCAAATTAAGGATAAGGATGGTGAGGTGCGTCAGGTGATCCTTAGCGCCAAGATTGGCAAACCCGAAGCCCCGATCTCCTAGACGATCATTGGTCGTTAGTTTGTTCTTTCTCACCTTCGGAGTGAATTTGGCAGCCGGCCCACAGGCCACGATTAGCCCCCCGGGCTTCGCGCTCCCAGGCTCGAAACTGATCTAATTTGGAGTTTGGGAAAATGGTGTAAGCAAAGCCGTAGCCCTGCTGAACTTGAGCCTGGTTTACAAAGGTACCGTCGGATAGATAGACGTAGCGAAGTAGCCGGTTATATTTATCACGGTCGCTGGTATCCGGGTCGGCTTCCAAGCGCACACTCTTGTCTCCCGCTAGCTGCTGCATATGCTGGGCAGCGGCCAAGGCATAGCATTGAACCGGCTTGCGTGGATCTTTTTCCTCCGGCGTGTCGATCCCAATGAGCCTTACGATCTCATTTTTCCCAGCTAAATTGACCTCAATGGTATCGCCATCAGTCACGTGCGTCACTGGGTAAAAACCCGGTTGTGACGAAAGAGTCGGCAGTACTACCTGCCCTTTTTGGGTGACTCCGGCTCCCAGCAAGGTCAAGATGGCGATAATTAGCGTCCAAATTGAAATTCGGCGATATCGGTAGCGTTTCATCAGATCTGATTATAACGGTCACCGGCCATATCTGGTATACTCGGTAGCGTTTAAGCCCTTTGACACCCTCTCTTCACATAGAGAGGAGGTGAGAACTATTTCGAAAACCAATATACCCAAGCTGCGCACGCGGATCTTTTGGCAAAAGGGTCTGGAGGTCATGTACGACATACTTGAGCTCTACCGAGTGGGAGCCGATCCGTTTGATCGGCCCGACGCGGTTGTGCCGCAGGACCCTCGGCATATGCCGCAAACACTGGAAGTTGGCAGTCGCCTGCATCGCCTGCTGCTGTTTCATATCAACTACTACATGCGCGGCGGCGTGGACTCCGTGACGGCCGTTAAGGCTATGTCGAAGATCTTTGATGAGCATCCGGAGTATTATCTGCCGGAGTACGCCATTAACTTGGACCCGGAGGTCCTGAGTCAGGCATTGCAGGCCGTCGGTCTTAACTATCGCAAAAGCCAAACCCCGCAATTCTGGGTGGAGAACGCCCGACGGCTGGTGGAGCGCTACGACGCCGACCCCGGCAATATTTTTCTCGGCCTGGATTCCTGGGATGAAGCCGTGCGCCGTATTCGCAACGACCACCGCGGCAATGGCTTTAAGGGCTTCCAGCACAAGATGGTCAGCATGATTATCTATTACTTCATGGATGCGGGCTTCGTTAGCCCGTTCAACTTCCCTATCCCCGTGGACATCCATGTCGCTCGGGTCACCTTGGCCAATGAAATAGTGAAGGTGTACGGCGACCAGGATAGTAATGTCTACACGGATACCGTCCTGGACGCGATTAGGAACTTTTACTTGTGGTGCGCTGAGGAGGCCGGCCTGGAGCCATTAGAGCTTTGCAATGCTGTTTGGCTGTACTCCAAGGCAAAGTGCGCGGATAACCCTGAGGCTGAATGGCGTCAGGAAGGCGAATTTGATAACCGCTCAACTGTCCTGTATAAAAAGGACTTGTTATGGGATCAAACGGCGGCTATTAACCAATGGTTGCGTGCCTGCGGTACCTGCCGCTTTTCAACTACCTGCAACTGGAATGTACCCGCCGGCCCCTACTATAAGTGGGGCGAAATCAAGCTAAATGACAGGCGCCTCGGCCCACAAGGCTTCACAGGTAACATCATTGAGCCAGCAGATCTGGCCAGCGGCTTCCGCTATGTTCGCAAGGCGAATGTGACGGCGGCCGCCGACGCTCCGCCCAACCCTAATCAGCTGGGCTTCGACCTCGACTAAAAAGGACTCCTTCCTTTCGGTCGGGGTCCTTTTTAGTTGGATCTTATTAGTTAGCAGAGTTGACGGTGTAGGTACCACCGGTAGCCTGCGGATCCTTGGTGTTTTCCAAGGTGGATGTCAGGGTGTAGGAAGTACACGCACCGGAAGCACAGGAGGCTGGGCTGGGAGTGTAGGTGTAGTTCTGGCT
>DATIII010000001.1:0-94231 GCA_035479795.1 Saccharimonadales bacterium (SeqCode) | reverse complement strand
GGTGTCAGGTGCGCTAGCTCGGCCTCTTGGCCGTCCTCAGCCACTTTTAACGCCAGCTCATGGGCCCTCTCCACTAAACGCCCTAAACGAGCCTGCTTGTAGCCGCCCACATCAATCTGCACATAAACGCGCTCGGTAGTTTCACGCCGCAGCATCATATTGAGTAGATGCTGTAATGCCTGAAGAGTCTCGCCGCGGCGGCCAATCAGCCGCCCAGTTGTATCGGCCTCCACCCGTAAATGCAGAGTTTCGCCGTCAAATTCACTTTCTACTTGCGGATTAACTTCGAAAAAAGTCAGGAGGTCGGCTAGCTTCTTTTCGGCCGAGGCGATTAAATCCGGATTCACTTTTTGCCCCCTTTCACTTCCTCCATCTCGTGCGCGTCGCGCAGTAGAACCACGCGCTGCTGGTAGATGGCCACGACACTGGTGAAGGTCCAATACAGGGCCAGCGCCGACGGCAGACTGAGTGCCACCAGGGCAGTGATGATCGGGAAAACATAGGTCATGCCCGACATCATCTTGGCTTGATCGTCCATCGGCTGATTTTTAGGCTGCAGCTGGCGAGTTTGGAAAAACTGCGCTCCGGCGGCAGTTACAGCTAGCACTGGGCTGGATTTAGTAAGGTCGATTAATCCGAATAGGCTGGGGCTAAAGTTTATCTTATGGCCAATCACATCAGCCACGGCCGATAGATGGGCCACAAATCCGTAACAGTATTTGGCAATGGCAGCCACATCCACACTATGGCGCAAGACTGAGTACAGGGCGATGAAGATTGGCAGCTGAATGAGCAGTGGCAGCAGCGGCGCAAATGGGCTGGTGCCCTTTTCCTTATACAGCTCCATTAGCATCTCGGTTTCCTTTTGCCGATCACCTGCCGCCTTTTCTTTAACCTTGGCGATTTCGGGAGCCATCTTTTGCATAGCCCGCTGAGAATGCAGCTGCTTGGTGACCAACGGCCAGAGCGCTAGCCGCACCAAAACGGTCAAAATAATGACGGCCACGCCAAAATCGTGCCCCGGGATTAGAGCGTAGATTCCAAATAGAATGTTTAACAGCGGCTGGACTAAGACTAAATCAAAAAGTGACATTACTTACCTTTTACAATCTGGGAGCGCTCAAATAATGAAACCACCCGGCTGGCAAGCTGTGGGGCGGCCAGCTCCGAAATATCTTCGCGCACTACCATTACTATATCGTATCCACCAGCCACTGTCCCCCATTTGTCTTCGAGAACCCCCGATATCCGCCGACGGATTTTATTACGCACCACTGCCTTTTTCGAGACTTTTTTACTGACAACGATGGCTACTCGGCTAAAGTCCTGCCCGTTCTTGTGAAATTTTATAGTCATTACACCAACGGACTTAAAAACACCGCGTTGTAAGACGCGGGTTATTTCTCGACTTTTCTTGAGGCGGTATTGTGAAGCTAACATACAAATTCCTTAAGCGATGTCTAGGTGAGTGCAGTTTCAGGCAACTTCGAGCACCAAGCGGGGCGTACAAATAGTACGGCAAGCGAGGAGCACAAGATGTTAACGCAAAAATGCGCCGCCCAGGCGACGCGAGTTAGATCGCCACTCGTTTGCGGCCACGTAGCCGACGGCGCTTCAGCACCAGCTGCCCAGCCCGAGTGCTCATACGCTTTAAAAAGCCATGTACTCGCTGGCGGCGCTTCTTCTTCGGCTGATACGTTCGCTTTGACATAACTCAAGAAAGATACCTTAAAATGACCTCTCGGTCAACCTGTTGACCACTCTTTTTGTCATCCTGAGCTCGTTTCAGGATCTCACCTGTCATTGCGAGGAGTGTAGCGACGAAGCAATCCATTTTCTTTCCCAGGCGGCGAGAGCCTGGGTTATCTTCCACAGCTTTTGAACCAGCAAAAGCTGTCCAAAACTGGCTGCTCCATACGCGGGATGGAGGCTTTTGACTGAATAACTATTTTTCTTTTTCCCAAGCTTTGCGACAGTTTTCCACTGTTTATAATCTGTTAGATTAGGCCTTGTGCAAAAATATTCCTCAAAATTTGGCGTTGTGGACAACTGCTAAGACGGTTATGATTAGTACTATCAAGTGAGTGTGAGGCTCACGAACTAGTGGGGTAAGGAG
Organism: Saccharimonadales bacterium (SeqCode); assembly: GCA_035479795.1. Taxonomy (GTDB): domain Bacteria; phylum Patescibacteriota; class Saccharimonadia; order UBA4664; family SCTI01; genus DATIII01. The sequence continues at coordinate 92,115 of DATIII010000001.1, read as the reverse complement.
GCTCTAAAGATTTTGGACCATCGTGGATTATGGCAAGCCGTGCTCGGCGAATTAGAGATAAATGTCAGTCGCGCCAGCTTTTCCACTTGGTTTAAACACACTGCCATTATTGCTCAGGAAGACGGCCATATTATTGTAGCGGTGCCAAACATCTTCACTAAGGAGTGGTTGGAAAATAAATACGGGGCCGATATTAAATCAGCCCTAGCCCGAATGAGTCCTGGGATTGAAAGTGTGGAGTACAAGGTAAGTTCTAAACCAGCGCCTCAGCCCGCAGCCATAGATCCACTGAACGCCGCCCCCACTCCTGTAGCCATACCAGAGGTCATGCCAGCGGCGCCGTCTTCGAAGCCAATCACTATAAATCCCAAATACACACTAGAAAGCTTCGTGGTTGGTGGCTCCAATGAGCTAGCCTACGCCGCCTGCCAAGCTGTGGCCAAAAATCCTGGCGGCAAATATAACCCTCTCTTTATTTATGGGGGCGTAGGACTTGGTAAAACTCACCTGGTTCAAGCGGTCGGTAATGAGATTCTGCGCCGCGACCCGTCCAAGCGGATCGAATACGTCACCAGTGAGCAGTTTACCAGCGAATTTATCTCCAGCGTTTCAAGTAAAAAAACCAAAAATTTTGCTGAAAAATACCGCGGTCTCGACGTCTTGATCGTCGACGACATTCAATTCCTGGGAAATAAAGAAAAGACTCAAGAAGAGTTCTTTCATACCTTTAACACTCTTCACCAACAGAATAAGCAGATTATTATGTCTAGCGACAAGTCACCCAAGCTCATCCCCCACCTCGAGGAGCGCCTGCGCAGTCGGTTTGAATGGGGGATGACCGCCGACATCCAATCTCCTGATCTCGAAACTCGCTCGGCCATCCTCCAGGCCAAGGCTTCACGCCAGGGCTTTAAACTCTCCAGTGAGGTGATTGATTACCTGGCCCGCCATTTCCAAAGCAACATTCGCGAACTCGAAGGTGCTCTTACTCAACTCCTGGCCTATTGTGAATTCCGGGGTGCTGAACCATCAATCGCCACTGTCACCAGCTTACTTGGAAACATTACCGCTAGTGGACCAAAGCGAAAGCCGCCGACTCCGAAGCTCATTATTGAAAAGACCGCTGATTATTTTGATATTTCAGCCGACGATATCTTAGGTGCCAAGCGGGATAAGGAGATTGTGGTTCCCCGCCAGATCGCCATGTATATCATGCGCCATGAATTGGGATTGAGTTTTCCTAAAATTGCATCGTGTGTTGGTGGCCGCGATCATACTACCGCCATGCACTCGGTGGGAAAGATCGAGAAACTGCTCGAGGTCGACGAAGACCTGCGCGGCGAACTTAGCCGCGTCAAAGAGCGGATAATTCTGTGAACAGCCTGGGGATTTACTGGGCGAATCCTGTGAGCAAAGTCAGTAACCGGGTCGAGTTATCCCTACCGGGTTTTTGGCTTTTCCCAAACACCTCTATTTTAAGCACAGCTTTTCCGCTGAGTTTTCCGATGCTTTTCCAAAGGCCTTATGCTTGTTTTTTACAGTACTTAAGCCAACAATACGGCTTATACCCATATTCCCCAGGCCCTACAAAGACTGCTACGAATTTAAAAAAATTAATAAGTAATAAATATGCGAAAAGGATGTGGAAATGAAGCTGAGCTTAACTCAAGAAAACTTTGCCAAGGCTCTCGGCACCGTTGGTCGAGTGGTAAGCAGCCGCTCCAGCCTGCCAGTTCTCTCTAACGTTCTTTTAAGTACTGATAAGAATCGACTAAAGCTTGCAGTCACGAATCTAGAGATTGGTATAAATTACTGGATTGGTTGCAAGGTTGAGCAAGAGGGATCGGTAACGGCTCCGGCTCGCCTACTGACCGAGTTTGTGGCCAGTCTGCCCGCCGGCAACATAGAGCTGAGCGCCTCGGAGACTAATGTGACAGTAAAAGCGGCTCACTACGAATCCCAGATTAATGGCATTAATGCCGACGAGTTTCCACTGATACCAGAGGTTAAGTCTGATCCGGCGGTGGTATTGCCGGCGGATACCTTGCGCGAGGCTCTGGCTCAGGTAGTAATTGCAGCTTCGATTGATGAAAATCGACCAGTGCTGGCTGGCGTTTATCTGCATAGCGAGGAAGATACCTTAACCTTGGTGGCGACTGATAGTTATCGGTTGGCCGAGCGCAAAATCAAGCTTGCCGCCACTCCCAAGCAAGCCTTAAATGCCATAATCCCGGCCCGAACCATGGCCGAGCTGGTGCGGGTGTTAAGTGATATCGACGGCGATATCGGCATCTATCTCAGTGACAACCAAGTAATGTTTCAGGCCGATAATATTGAATTAGTTTCGCGACTGATTGATGGCCAATTTCCTAACTACCAGCAAATTATTCCTGAGCAATCGGAGACTCAAGCGACCGTCGATACAAATGAATTCTCGCGGATTACCAAGATGGCTAGTTTGTTTGCTCGCGAAAATGCCGGCAGCATTCGGATTGAGATTCAAGCCGAAGGTGAAATGCGCATTATGTCTTCAGCTAGCCAGGTGGGTGAAAATCATTCGAGTGCTGAGTGCGAGGTGGCTGGGGATGACGGAGAAATTGCCTTAAACGCCCGCTATCTGTCAGATGCCTTGGCGGTGATTAAGACTAAGCAAGTTTCTTTTGCGATTAGTGGCAAGCTAAACCCCTGTGTGGTGCGGCCGGAGGGTGACAGCGCCGATGATTATCTCCATATCATCATGCCGCTTCGAACATAGTGAATGCTCAAGAGCTTAAAACTTTCAAACTTTAGATCCTTCAGCGATCAGTCACTGGAATTTAATCCGAATATCACCTTAATCGTTGGCCCAAATGCGACCGGTAAAACTAATATCCTAGAGTCATTATTCGTACTGGCGACCACCCGGTCTTTTCGGGCTAAGGATCAGGAATTAATTAGGGACGATGGTGATTTTTATCGAATTGAAGTGGGACTGGATGACGATAATTTAGCCCTGGGCTATAGGCGCTCCCCTGTTTCTACCGAAAAGAAGACCCAATTAAACGGTGCTGGTCGCCCACTTAAGGATCATGTTGGGTCACTGCTAACTGTTTTATTTGAGCCCAATGATCTTTTGTTAATTTCTGGTCCACCTGAGCGCCGTCGTCGCTACCTCGATTTTGTATTAACTCAGACCCACACAGGCTACCTAACAACGCTCCAGCGCTATCGCCGCACCTTGGCTCAGCGCAATGCTCTGTTGGCTGACTGGCGCGGTCAAGAATCCGAATTATTTGCTTGGGATGTGAAGCTGACAGAACTAGCCGCTGATATTGATCAGTCGCGCCAAAACTTAATTTCTTACGTGAATGAGCGGATCGAAGATCTCTACACTGGTATTGCCGGTAGCCGTGAATTATTGAGTTTACAGTATCGCAGTCTCGAGGGCGACGACTATTCATCGGCCTTTTTGGCGGCGCTGGAGCAGAATCGCTCGCGGGATATTGGCGCGGGCTTCACCACTATCGGGCCGCATCGTGATGACTTCGACATTTCCTTCAAAGGATCCGATATTAATAATGTGGCCTCGCGGGGCGAGATGCGTTCGGTGGTGTTGGCGTTGAAACTAGCGGAACTAGCGTTTATTGAATCAACTCGCGGCCGCAAACCCTTGTTTCTACTTGATGATGTCTTTAGTGAGCTTGACGATGCTCGGCGTAAGCATTTAATAAATGTATTGAGCGAGTATCAAACCGTGATTACCACCACTAATGCCGATGTTTCGAGTGATTTGACCGGCGATTTTACAACTATTCGAACCGAGGACCTCACCAATGGATAATATGAATGACTATTTAAAGAAAAGGGCGCAGCAGCTGAATTTGGGCAGGGCTGATCAGCTGGCCGAAATCCAGATTCAGCTTGATAGGTGGTATCCGGGTCAGTGCCGCGCTGCCAGTTTGAACGACGGTGTTCTAAAAATCACCACCCCCAACGCCAGCGCGGCCAGCGACCTGCGGATGAGGCAGTCGGAAATCCTCTCTCCACCCGATGTTAAAAAAGTCGTAATCCAGATTCGCTAACTATTATTGTTAATGTCGTCCAGTATGTTTTTTGGAACATCTGGGAATACAGGACGGCTCAAAATAATTGCCGGCGGATCGGTGGCGACCACCCAATTTCCATTTATCTTTTTAAGCACCACCCTAACGACGGCCAGCTGGGGGTTTTTTGGAGAAAGCTTAACCGCAGCCCACTCACCGATCTCGTATATTCTTATGACATCAACAGAGTAGCTGGGCATGGCGCTTGGGTAGGCACCATTCAACACGCCTATAATCGCTGGGCCTTCTGAAAAAGCTAGCTGAGCCAGCTTTATTTGAGAGAATAGGCATTTAACCGCAAGTGATACTGGTCGATTTTCAACTTTAAAGAAGCCCGCTTTATCCTCAAAATCGCTATTCTTAGCGACCACATTATAAACATATACTCCCTTTGGTAGAGATAGCTTACCGGAACCTGGTAATGAGGCCACAAGCCTCCTTTTACCCGGATGTCCCTCTCCGCCAGTATCTTGGAAAATCTCAATTTTTTTGGCATTTTGTAGGTCAATATTGACCGTCTGTCTCGTGGATTGGAAAAAACCAAGAATAATGACCGTTATAACGAACACGGTGCCAAGGATGATTAATACGCGATTTCTCATTCGGGATTACCAATTACCTTCGCGGTGAAGATATTATTATCGTTTACCAAAATAACCTCCACATCAGTTGGGTTTATTTGATTCTTACGAAGCCAGCTAAGAGCATCATTAAGGGACTGCTGATCGACGTAGGTGATGTATAAGGCAATAGCGCCGTATTTATCTTTAGTTTTCACCGGATCACCATAGTTAATTTGGAAGGTGCGTCGGATATATGGTATCTGGCTTAAGAATGGGTATTTCTTAGTGGTGGTCTGGCTTTCGCGATCATTGGCGGCTTCAGAGTATTCTTGAACCTCTTTTTTTATCGAGGGATTCTTATCCAAGTACTTATTTGCGGCGTCGCTTAGAGCCCGAGGAGCTAGTTCCACGTTTTCAGCTTTCTGTACATCCATTGTTTTTTGAGCATCATCAAAATATTTGAACTTAGCCACAAAAGAATGTTTTCCTGGAGCAACATAGGCTGTATGGGTGAACAGTAGGTGGTTGCCGTCGACATAAATCGCTGACCCTGAAGGAACCGCGCTGATGTGCACCGGCAGTTTACCTATTCTTGGCACGAAAATAGCCGCAACTACTATGGCAGCCAAGATGAATAAAGCGGTAATATATCTCGTTTTCATTGTGAGGCCTTCAATCTAAACCAAGTATAACGTTGACCATGTCCAAATGCTTGGAAACCGTCCGCATTTGGAGAACGATCCGGAATTGACGCAGAAGCCGAGTCGCCGTGAAAGTTTGGATGATCGCTCTGCGGGCCCACATAGATATAGGTATGACCTTCTGTACTTGTGGGCGCTACTATCGCAATATCTCCCGGTTGCAGGTCGGCAGTGTTATTTACTGGGTGGCCGACAATATCAGAAACTTGCTGGAATTTTTCCGTGTGACTTTTTGCATAAGCCATCTGGCCGTAGGTGTTTCCCCATTTCGTAGGATCTGTACCGCCGTTGTAGTCGGGATCTGCTCCGCTATTCTGCATCACAATAGTTACAAAGCCGCCGCAGTCATTACCGGGCGTTACAATTCCACCAACGTAGCGATGCTCAGCGATGCTTTTGAGCACAGCGGCGTGATAAATCGGCTTTTGAGGATGCCCATGTACCCCGTCGGCCCAAGCGTATTTAATGGCGGTTTGAACAATAGCGGCATTATTACCGGTTGCACAAGCAGTGGTTGCAGCTGAACCGGACGAGCCGGGCTTAACGGCTTTCTCAATACCATTAATTAACCCTTCGGCATACTTATCCTTCTGCGAAGTAGTTAACCCGATATTTCCCGGCCCGCTACCAATTTCGTTATAAATCCAGGGAATCTTGGAGAAAAGCTGGACCATTGAGATTGTGCCAGGCGATGGTACATCGTTTCGGTTAAAGTGCCCTAATGAAACATCTACGCCCGCTGCGACTTTTCTGGCATCTAATATATCTTGGGCATACTGTTTACTGGTTTTAGCTAGGCCGTCATTGTTGAAATAGGTTTTGCGGCCGCCGCTTTGAGTTTCCTGGCGGTATTGCCCCACCTCCTGAGGCCACACTTCTTGGAATGAGCTGTAGGACTGAGTACCGTCGGTATGGATTGAAACCGCAATGGCCGCATTGTTTTGATTGGCAATATTTGCTCGTCCTCGGAAGGTGATGTCATCATTTTCAGTTTTCTTAGTCAAGATAACTTTATAACCATCAGATTCCAGCTTATTTTTAATTTTTTGAGAGACCTCCCATACATCATGCCCTTCGGGCTGATTATCGGTTTCTTGCATGGTAAGACCGGTCGCATCATCCACAGTTGTTTTAGAAGGGCCATGCCCTGGGTCGAGGACTACAGTGCCACTGTCGTTTGCACCAGTATCCACACAGGGATCTGACTGGCATCCAGACGTGTCCGATTGAGGTGTGGATGCCGTGGAGGTTCCCCCAAGAGTAATACCGGCCTTTTGGGCATATTTATCAAACTCAGGGGCCGAGCCTGGATCAACGGTAATCTCACTTCCCTTACCAGCTTTTATTTTGGCAATCAGAGCATTGGCGTATTGTCGCGGCGTAATATTGTTTGAAGGCGGATAGATGTCTAATTGAGACGGATCTTGGTTGGCGACTGGCCAAAAATGGCTGACCGCCAGTTTGAATAAATCATTATTCAATTCCTTAAATTTTAGGCTGTATTCAATGTAGGCAACCGCATCCTGCATATTCTCAGGTGCTAGGTTGGCCATGGGATATGCATGAGCGGGTGGGTAGTAGGCCTGTGAATTATTTTGCCAAGTAGTGTCAATGTATTGGTATTTTCCACGAGCACTGCCAGCCGATCCAGGCTGAGTTGGATCACCGCCACTTTCCTGCTCGGCCAAGGCCTGCAAAAAACGGATTACTTGATCCCCTGAAACAGATGACGGATTTGAGCTAGTTGTTGAACAGTAGCTCGGATCATATTTGGTAGTATCATTATCTATCGCGTGTTGGTCAGCCGGGATGATTGCCAAAGTCGCAGCCGGACTTAGCTGGAAGACTATGGCTAGGCATAGTACTAACCTCTGTAGGCTTTTCATCATGCGCAGCCCGCGTGGTCAGTTGCGGAAGGTTTATCGACTCCAAGCTTTTCTTCAGCCCACTTGGCGAATTCCAGGACCATGGACTTAGCTCGGTCGCTACAGTTCCCCAGTGCTATGGCATAGGTATCGACCTGCGACCCGGAGGGGCCGTCCTGGGAGACACCCCACTCAATGCCGCCGGTAGATCCCTGCCCATAGGCATCGCCATATGGCGAGGGTACTGGGTCGGCTATAGGTGTCCCGGCTGTCACATGTATGCCAGATCCTACGGTTGGTTTAACTCCTTCAGTAAAGAATAAGCTGCGAGTTGGGAGTCCAACGTCCTTGTCAGCCTTTATTATCAGCCCAAGGCTTCCGTTCCATCCGTTAAATGGCCCGGCGTAGGTAATAGTGCCATCAAATGGCGCTACAATATGACCTTTAAAGGTTCCGTCGTAGCCCATATCTAATCGATTTGGAACCCATCCATCGGGAAATGGGTTGGTAAACCCTCCTGTTGGTGCACCGCAGGAGGCTGCGCCACTGCCTGTTGCCCCGAGGCCGTTAACGATTTGCTGGGTATAGGAGTCGTAATTCCCAGGGTGAAGTCCGGATATTCTGGCCGGTGAAATTACGGTATAGTTCCCGGCGCTGGCTCCATCTTCAATTACCTTATTGCGAGCGTCATAATCCGACCCTGAGACTGTGGAAGCAATTTTTACCCAATATATTTTGGCGGAAGGACTGTTTTTTCTAATATTTGTGAGAATTGTCGGTATTTGGCTTTTTAGTGTATCGGCTTGGGTGCCGGCGGGGTTTGTCCCTAACTCAACGATCACCGTATTCGCACCCGAGATTGATTTACTAGCTTCTTCACCCGAAAGCTGGTTACCATCACTGCCGCCACCAGTGATAGAACGCCCCGTAGACCCGTCGATTGTTACCTGGGTGTATCCGGCGTTCTTTAGTTTATCCTCAATACCAGCCGCCTTTGCTCCGACAGTAAAGGAGTCGCCGAGAAGGTAGAGATTATTACTAGCTGGAGCGCTTGTTTGCCCGCATTCGGGGGGTGTCCCACCACTGCCAATTCCTCCGTCATCCTCGGTGGTTGATGTTGGTCCTGCGGATCCAGCGGCTACGGCTTCGAGCCGGCAAAAGTCGGTGCCATTATTGCCATCCGGATTATCATGGGTTTTCTGGGCCCAGTCTTTTTCAATCTGGTCACAATTGTCGAATTCCTGGCTGGCTGGAGATCGGTCTAGGGCGGGGTCGTTTACATCATAACCGTAGTGGTCCACATCGGCCGGGTCGCCCGAAGTTTCAGCGAAGCTGATGGTCAGCGGGTTGAGGGCGGCTACCGCGTGCAGTGGATTAATAATGACACTGGCAAATTGATTGGCTACGCCCTGCCTGGTAAATGGCAGAGACGCCATTAGGCGTGAACCAGCGGAGTTTACATTGTCGAAGTTGGTGAGTTTTTGCCATAGGCCTCCTTGAGCATCGGCAATTTGCTGGTCTTTATCAACCTCCTGCTGCAAGCTAACTTGCTGCGGTACTGTCAATTTCTGGCCGCCGATGGTGAAATGACCGGTGTCTTGAGCTGCGACATCCTTACCAATTCGAATGGATTCATAAAGCGGTGCACCATTCTCCATCCCGGTCGATACAATCGGTATCACTTGCGCAACCAGGCTGGAAATCAGGTCGGCGAAGGAGCCAAAAAGCTGTGACAGGCCGGGCAGCTTCAGCAGTAAATTCGCCACCGGCGCCAAAATATCGCCTGCAATATTTACGACGAAGTCGACTATCCCGCCAATTGTGCCACGATAAGCTTCTGCCACCGGGTGAACCAGCTTGCCGAGCTCACTACCTTTGTAGGCGGTACTGGCGCCGGTGGTGGAGTTCACCTTCTTATTTGGACAGAGGACCTCTTGCTCGGTGAGGTAGTGTCCGTCGGTGCAATCAGGCACTTTGGTGGCGGCAGCGGCTTCTTTAATAATTTTATTGCTGGCATCGTAGCGTGGCAGATGGAAGTCGTAGCTAAACAATCGCGACTTTTCGGTACCCTCCAGCTGAGTGTTCATGGCGTCAACTTCTGGGCCCGACATATGGCCGTCTTTAAATTCGTCATTCATGGTGTCCCACATTGAGGAGGTCGCAACGTATTGGGCTTTCTTTTGGGCTTCTATCACATTGCCGACTTTGTCATTCCACAGTACGTCGTCCAGGGTGGCCACCATTGCCATCGTTCCTAAGCCCGCCACCCCGGTGATTTTTTTAACAATTTCCTTTTCTAGGAGGTCGCGGACTTGCTTGGCGACCTCCTCGCCGGCTAGCTTATCAACGGCTAGAGTGATTCCATCATTGGCCATGGTGCGAATTGCGCCATTAGCCTGGTTCTTTTTGTCTTTACTATCTCGCGTTTGAGGGTTGTCTTGAGTATCGGGTGGGGTGTCCTTAGCATTACTGCAATCACTGGCCGCGCAAGTCGACCGCAGCGCTGCTTCTTCGGCTGCTCCTGCCGCATTGCGCTCATCGATTGATGCTTTGTATGATGGCACGTCGGTATTTAGGTCTCCTTCGGCGCAGCCGCTTTCGATGATACATTTCAGGTAGTCCCCTACCTTGTCACCGATAACTGGTCGGAGAATGTTTTCATTAGCGTATGTCAGTAAGCGGGTCCTGGCGGCCGTGGCGGTTTCGTTAACAGCATCACGTTGTTTTGCAAATATCCGCCACTTTTTAACATGATATTTCGTCCGCAGGAGGTCGCGGTAGAATCGACGTTTAAAAACTTGGTGCCATTTAGTTTGGTTCCTTACGGCTTGGTTAATCGCCACGCGGGCTTGTTTATGGTCTTTAAATACGTCTTTGCCAGCATCAAAATCGGCCGTATCAAAGTTAAAGTCAGTTCCGGCTTGTCGGGAATGGACGCCCATTCGGTGGACGCCCTTTTGGTTTGTGAAGCTGTAGAAACGGATACCTTGCTCAGCTTCAAGTCGCGCCTCAAATTTACTCGCCTGCCAGTTCTTAAAAGTGTCTTTCCATACTGATCCACTGGTCATGATCGGGTCACAAATCTTTCCACCCTCCACCGCAGTACAGCCAGTGAAGTTTATCCCCTGAGCCCGCTTTATAAGGTAGTACGTGGTAGCTTTTTCCACCCGTTTTTCAATAACGTGTTCGGTGGCTGAGCCAAACTTTTGCTCAAAACTCTTCATCAAGTGCTCGAGCTTCAGGGGTAGCAGAGCGAATATAAAGGCAATAATGGCAGCCACAAGGGACACGCCAATTCCGGCCCCGGCAAGTAGTAGGCGGCGTTTCCAGAAGCGGGTAGCCAGGCTATCGCCCTTTTCGTTCATATAACGACGGCGGGCTGGAATGTCTTCTACAGGGTCCCTAGAACGCTTAGTGGCCAGAGCATCGTTTGATTGGCCGCCGGCTGCTTCTAACTCGCGGTCTTCAACGGCCACCGCTTAAGTTCCTGTAGGCTGCGCTGGTTGTGGCGGCTCGGCGGAGGGAACGCCTGGGATGGGAACTGGTTCGACGGCTGGCTGGGGCTCAGCTGGCGGTGGTGCGGCCGCTGGCCCGGCAGCAGGGGCTTGTTGAGGGGTGGTGGAAATCAGCTGAGCTTCGGTTTGCGAGGCCAGAATCCTAATAATCACGTGGTTGAGCCCGGCAAAGAACAGCCCCTCGCCCACTGGGAATTGGCTCAAACGCGCCTTTTCTTCGCTGGTCAGTTTAAAGGTCTCGCCAACTAGGTCAACACTCGATGGCGCTTGCTTGAGTAATAGCTGCAGCGACGAGTTAGACACCACCGCCCGGCCCATGCGCGAGCTCAGGAAGTCGTCTACATCCTGACTGATGGTGGTCAATCCCAAGAAGTATTTACGGGCGCGTTTGGCGATCGAAAACATAAAGTTGGCGCTGTCTTCGTGTTTCATTAACTGCCAGGCTTCGTCGACCACCAGGATGCGTTTACGCTTGTCGGACTTAACTTTGTTCCAGATGTAATTTAAGACAATATACATGCCGACTGGCCGTAGTTCGTCTTCGAGGTCGCGGATATTGAAGACCACAAATTTGTTGTAAAGGTCCACATTGGACTGCTCCGAAAAGATGCCAGCAAAGGTGCCGGTGGTGTATTTACGCAGGCGCTGGGCCAGGCTAGGGCCATTGCCGCTCATCTCGCTCAAGGTTTTATATAGATCATTCATGGTCGGTGGAGTGGCGCCGTGGGTCAGTGGATCGTTGGTAATGCCAGATTTGGCATAGGTGTTAATAATGGCCACATCTAGGTCGGCGTCCTCGGCCGGGGTTAGCGGCGACTGGGTGCCGCCCATCATCAGGCGCAGCAGGCCATGGAGAGTAATAATGTTGGCCCGCAGAGCGTTATCGGCATCCTCACTATCGAGCACCCGCGGTAGGTCGAAGGGGTTTAAGCGGTTGGACGAAGCCAGGCTGAGCCGCAGGTATGAGCCGCCCACGGCCTCACACAAGTTGCGGTACTCATCTTCAGGGTCGACCACGATCACCTCAGTACCCAGCATTAAACTCCGCAGTGCCTCCAGCTTTATGGCAAAGGATTTGCCGGCACCAGATTTGGCAAAGACCACCATGTTGGCATTTTCTAGGCTGAAGCGGTCGAATAGCACCAGGCCGTTGTTATGGCGATTGATGCCGTACAGCACGCCTTCATTCCGGCTGAGTTCGGCTGAGGTAAAGGGGAAGGTGGTGGAAAGGGCCCCGGTGTTCATGTTGCGGGCCACACTGAGCTGATCGTAGGCCAGCGGCAGAGAAGAATTAAAACCGGGCTCCATCTGCATGCTGGCAGCTTTGGTATAGACCAGTGACTGGCCAAAGATGCCTTCGACCTTGCGCTGAATATTTTTTAGTTCATCTAGACTGTCGCCGTACAAGGTAATGTAGAGGCCAAAGCGGAAGAAGCGCTCCTCCCCTACCTGCAGCTTGTCGCGCAGTTCTTCAGCATCAATAATGGCAGCTTCCAGGGCCGGGTCGCGCACCCTCCCCTTTTCTTGGTTGATGGCGTAGGTGGCCTCGAGCTGGCCGACCTTGCGTCGCAGGTTATTAAGCACCACCTGACTCTCCACCGGGTAAATGAACAGGCTGAGGTCCATGATTTCATCGAGGTTAATCAGTGGGCTGAGCCAGCCGGTGAAGATCTGTCGGGGGTAGCCGTAAACGTAGAGGGTGCGGGCAAAACGGGTACCGATGCGCACATGGTCGCCGGTGATTTCGAGCGATGGCGGCGCAATCAGATCGCGGAGGGTAACGATGCCCTTGCGGTAGGCCGCCTCGGCTTCTTGCTGTTCGCGTAGGCGCTGGGCTTCGGCTAGCGCAATCGGATCATTAGCTTCCTTGCGTCCAAACAGCGCCATTATTGTCCACCTCCTGGCAGCTGCACAGGGGCGTCGCCTTGGCCTTTAGTTACGGCGGCGGTTTGGAGCTGGTTGGCTTCAATCAGCTTTTGATTCTGGGCCACGTCGGGGTTGTATGAGGCGTAGAAGAGGTCGATCAGCTCCTGGGTGTTCAGCGGAATGTTACGGACGCCAATTTGGCCTAAGCCACCGGAAACTAGTGAAACGCGCTGAGCCAACTCCGTCTTGTAGGCCTGAAAGTCGGTTTCCATAATGGTGGTGACCGACGCTGGCCGAAAAGCGTTTAGCAGGCCGGTGGCAATGTTGGCCTTCTTTAGTTTGGCTTGGGCTGGTGGAAAGAACGGGATGATGACATAGAACTGCTTGTCCATAATGTTGACCTCGTCCACCAGTGCGCGAATGTTGGCGATGTAGTCGTCCATGAGCAACCCAAGCAGCTCATTGTCTTGGTCTTGGCGCAGGCCGGCCAGCTTTTCGATGTAGCCGTCGAGGTCGATCTTTTGGGATTTAACCAGGATTTGGACCGGAAAATGCAGTGAGTTTAGAAAGCCCTGGTAGGAATACTCGACGGCGTCGCGCTCTTGCGGGCTCATCAGGTCAAAGTTAATGGCGCTGGCCAGGATAACCGCCCGCAGGCTGCCGTCGCGCATGACGACAATGCCATCGCGGATCTCCGAGATGAGCAGGGTGTCTTGCGTGCTTTTAGACTGCTTGGGTTTAGGCTCTTGCGTTGGCATTGCGAATACTAACCGCCTGTCCTTCCTGCAGCGTTGCCTGCTGCTTATGGGCCTGGGCCGCGATTTGGGCAACTGTTAAGTCTCCACCCTCCGTGGCAAGTTTAAGTATATCAGGAGTGGGAGCCGGTGTCATTGTGCTTACGCTTGGCTTGCTGGGGGTCTTGGAGGGATGGCTGGTGGCACGTTGCTTCATCTTTTCCAAAGCCTCTTCGCGCACACTTTTTACGGTGTTTTCAATCAAATTGCCCACGGCTTGAGCATTGGGATTGTTTTGAGTATCGAGAATGTCATCAGCGGCTGTGACGGTGGCCGGTTCGGTCACAAAGTTGGTGCCGCTGGCAATCTGCTCTACTCCTAATCTGTCTTGCAGGTCCACTACTGGCGCCTCCTCTGGTTCTTGCACGCTGGCCTCTTTGGCCGACCAGCCGCGAGTATCAACAATGTTGGCCAGCTTAGAGAGCTGACCTCTCACCTCCCGCGGATCACGGCGGGCAATCTCGGGCTTGGGTGGCGGTGGCTCGAGCTTAAAGACTTCGGCAATCGGCTCCTTTTCCCAAAACCTCACCTTGGGCCGGCCGATAAATGAGGCCACGGCCAACATATAAGTTTCCAGCGGTTGATCCTCTCTTTGGTATAAACCCAAAGCGAGCAGCGCCAAAGCCGGCGGCAATCCCACAAAAATCCAAATCACAATCGCCTTCTGCAGAATCGCAAAAGTTAAAAGCCCCCAGCCCACGCCAATCATGGCGTAAATAAACTGCTTGAGGCTGAGCGGCCCTAGGATCTTATCTTCTGACTCAACGTTTTGTGGAACTTTATATGTACCCATTACACTGGCGTGCCATCGGGGTTAATGGTGGTAGTGGTTTTATCAACAACACCACCTGTTCCTACAAATCTATTTAACTCGTTAGTGGCTTTATCGACCTCGGCCTTCTTGTCCGTATACTTTGTCGTGCCCGGCGTTAGTGCACTTAGTTCGGTATTAAGGGTACTAATTTTTGACCGCATATCTGCGTCGATCCGGGGTTGGTTTTTTGTTACAGCCTCGTACACCGCTTTACGTTGGTTGTCTGTCATATTTGCACGCAGACGTGGATTTGAGGTGAGATTTTCGATTGTACTTGCGCTGACTTGGCCGATACCATCGGCTCCCGCCGCCCCCAGAAGTTCGGTGCCTTTATCATTAAAATTAGACATCTCTTGGGCGGAAACCGCTCCAGCTGCTCCCCTAATAGCACTTCTGGCCCCAGTTGTTAAAAGTGTGGTATCGATTGTGCCTTTTCCGTTTGCACCCATCACGATGGACTCACGGTTCGCCAGAGCCAAGACACGGTTCTTCTTGAATGTTTCGCCAAAGCCCTTGCCGCTTAGTGCGTAGTCGCGGATTCGATCTTTCTCGGCGTCATTGAAGTTACTATTTGCATTAAGCTTGGCAAGGTGAGTTTGATCCCATAATCCTTTTTCAGCCAACATGTTTGAGGCAGCGCCGATAGCGGAGGAATTGCCAGTTAATCCCTTTAGGTATCTTCCTTGGGGTGAAATTTTATCCAAATCACCACTAAGGAAGTTCATGAGGTCAGCGGTGGTTGTACCGCTGTCCTCAAATCGCTTTTTCAATTCGTTGTAGTTACCAGTTTGCTGCCGGGCGAAGCGAGCCTGGGTACCGAAAGGAGCCTTGCTTAACAAGAACTGGCCTGGTCGAGTCCCTGCGGCCTTTCCTAGCCTATCCACGTTCTTTAACTGACGCTCCTTTAGGAAGTTCTTTGCCATATCACTTTCCTTAAGGCCTTTACCAACTCCGCTTGCTCGGCCCGCAATCATTCCTGCTCCCGCAGCCATAGCGCTGCCAGCAAATTTGAAGGTAAAAGGAATTAGGAAAAGTGGGGCGACCAAGCCTACCAGCTCAAATACTGGGGCCAAAGAAAATTCATTTTCGCTGGCGCCGGCGGCAACGGCAAAAAGCCGGCCGGCTGCAAAAAGCAGAACGATTAGAGGGTACATAAGCAAGGCTTTAACAAGAAGATTTAACCAGGTTTTAAAGAATTTTTCGGTATTGGGTAGGACCCAGGCCGCGATGGCAAAAGGGGCTAATACGATCAACATAATAATCAAGATTTGCCGGAATATAAGGGTAAAGAATACTGCTAGAGCCCCAAGGAACGCGCCGGCAATCACGACGAATAATGTACCGGTTATTGCTCCAATAGCCAATGCTGCCGCTCCAGTTACAGCGCCCGCCAGCCCCAAGATGCCTGAACCAGAATTAACATCACTGCCAGAGAGCTTTGGTAAAACCGCACCCGCCAGGTCAAACAAGCCACGACCGAAGACGTTCGTGATATCGATGGCCAGCGACATAAGTAGGTACGAAAACTGGACTAGAATGGCAGCCGCTACCAGTTTAGGCAGCATCTTCTTAATGGTGTATGCGTTTACATTGATACGTAGGGTTGTAGCAAAAATGAAAACTAGAAAGATGATGACAAAGAAGCCATTGGCCAGGTTACGCAGTGAATTCCAGACAGCGTATTGTGGATTGGTGTCGGAGTTATTTTCGAAGCTCAACGGCTTAACGTCTAAGAATGGTGTAATGAAATGAGTCTCAATCCAGCCTACTGCATCGGATGCGCCGTGAATGGCTTGGCAAAAAAGCCATCCCATCCAAACTCCACCACAATCACCACCGCCAGCTTCACTTGTGCCTTCCCCTCCGTTAGCGCCTGATCCTGAGCCGCTGTTTCCCGTGGTGCCGTCTAGATCTCCCCATACGCTTTTATTCCCATCTGGGTCATGCTGGTAGTTTTTAATTTGTAGATTCACATCAACACCGTGTGTAGTTCCGCGCTGGAAGCCCCCATCTACTCTTGGAGGCCGGCAATTAGCAGGCAAGCTACTGGTCGAGTCCAGTGTGTCTACTTGGGCGGGATGTGTCGCATCTGTCGGGTGATGGTATTTTAGCGTATATACCGTGAGGGCCTGAAGTTCTACCCTGTCTTGGTCAGGAAACGTGCTAGAAAGCGCGCGGTTTAAGTGCATGCCTGCGTCAAATTCGACCTCATAGTATCCGCCGGTTTTATCGGGGGAGATATCCCCATTCAAGCAAGAGTACTTTCCGGTGTACTCAAAAAGGTTTTTATCTTGGCCACCATAATCATTGTTACAGCTGAATCCTTTAGTGTCTTTTTGCGCGCAATCTGAGTGATCGGGATTAAATTGCAACTGGAATGGCTTGCTGCCAAAGGGGCCGTCTTTTACATACACGTAAGTGGAATTAAAGATATCTGCGTGCTCATCTCCACCATCAATTGCCTTAGATAGCGCAGTGACGTTATTTGTTCCAATTGGGTAGTACCAGATGTAGCTATCGGCGGGACTTGCAGCTCGTGCAGGAGATGCAAGTATTGGTAAAAAAGTACCAGAAACAATAGCCAGCAAATAGCCGGCAAGCATCAGGACAGAGCGGTGCCTCACCTTCATAAGCATAAGTGTAATGGATTTTCCTCGAGAATGCACGATCCACTATCGTATCGTATTCATACCTGTTTTGACAGTAGCCAATCTGACGGCTTAGAATGGGCACATGAGAAAACCGCTATTGCTTGCGATCGGAGCACTGGTATTGATTGGTGCCGGTATTGGCATTTATGCCTTGTCTCAGTCAAACTCGCCCCTAAAGTCGTTAGGTGAAACTCAGACCACGAGCATTCAACAGGTGGAAAATCAGCTAAAAACAAAGGCAACCAACGACTGCAATAATTTTTATAGCAACACAGGTAATGAAAATCGTTCGGCGGAGATTTGCGTAAGTAAGATAGTCGATGCATTAACCAGTAAGTGCATCGACGGTAACCAGGACACTCCGGCCGCTGCTCAGAATTGTATTAATCAGAAGTACGCTGCCCAAAAAACAGCTGCTACTACGGGATCCAATACTAATCCCAGCACGTCCTCGAGCGGATCGACACCAACTACGGCTTCAGAAAACTCGAACTCTACGAGTGGTTCGGGGCCGAGTGCTGGTTCAACGGTTGCCGATAGTTCCAACCCGACTGCTGCGTCGGCCACAGAGCCCACCGAGTTAACCGCAAAAAATGACACTCCGGCTAGCAAGGCCGCCTGCGCCAGCAATCCTCAGGGCGTCAAACTGGGTACTCTCGGCCTGTTTGCCAAAAACTACAATGGAGTTACCAGTAGTGGCGGAACGGTGTGTGTGGGTGATAGCAAGATTAACCCCATATTTGTTCTACTGGCGGCCATCATCCGTTTTCTCATCACCATTCTCTCTCTGCTCTTTGTCGGCATGATCATCTTTGCCGGCGTCGTATATGTGGTGTCTGACGGTCAGCCGGAGCGGGTGCAGGAGGCTAAGGATCGGCTGCAGAGCGCCATTACCGGCGTGGTGCTGCTGGCTCTAATGTCGGCTATTCTGAACGCGGCCATTCCAGGAGGGATTATCTAAATGCTGGCCGATATTATTCCCAATATCTTTAATAATGTTAACTTCAACGACATCAATTCAATTCCTATCTTGATTGCTAATTTGATTGCGGCGGCGCTATCGATGACTGCCGTATTGGCCGTCATCTTTATCATTGTCTCCGGCATTCGTTACATTACATCTCAGGGCAATCCAGATGGTGTGAAGCGGGCCAAGAACGGGCTTACCAATGCCATAGTCGGCTTGATAATCTCAGCGGCTGCCTACTTGATTGTCAGCTTTATTGCTAGGTCGGTGCTGCAATGAGACGGCTAGTTTCATTTGCGTTTGTGCTTCTGACTCTGGTGCCAATGGCGACAGTCCAGGCTAGGTCCATTCAGGATGTAATATCTCAATTTAAATCCAAGGCTAAGGTCGATTGCACCGAGCACTACGGCACTACGGGCAATACCTCCGAAGAGATCGACACCTGTCGCGACAAGGTGTTTAATAAGCTGTCTGATCTGTGCAACCTCGACCAGAACCGTGATAAGCCAGATAAGATGCTCAACTGCTTTAGCAATAAATATGACGATGCCAAGGATAAAACCGGCATATTCACCCAGCAAAACCCAAATACATCGGGCGGCTTAGGTAGCTTGGGCAATGCCAGCTCGCTCAACATTCCAGCTATCACCTTCGATAAGCTGGCCAGTAATGTTATTGGCACCCTGGGATTGATTGCCGCCGCTATCTCCACCATCTACCTGGTTCTGGGCGGGATTAAGTACTCGGCTTCCAATGGTGACCCCCAGAACGTGGCGAGCGCCAAGCGAACCATTACCTACGCGATTACCGGGCTGGTGATTTCGATTCTGGCTACCACCATCGTGGCCTTTGTGCTCGGCCGCGCGCCGCAGTAGGATCCGGGATCCAGATCCTAAAATCTCCGCAGCTGATATGATACAATCCAGATATGAAAAAGCTTAAGCTTTTTATGGCTTCACTGCTGGCGGCAGGTTCTTTGATGTTAGCTCCAGCCTGGGTGCTGGCTGACCAGAGCAGTCTGATTACCGATCCGGTCTGCAGTACTGCCTCAACTCTTCCCGGCTGCTCCGGTGCCTCGAATGCCCAGTGCGTGAATGCTACCGATAAGGCGGCCTGTGAGGCGAATGCCGCGCATCTGGAAGCTCAAAACGGCTACCTCACCCTGTTGGTCGACACATTTATATATGCTGGCGCCATCGTGGCCACCATCTTCCTTTTTATTGGTGGCATTCGTTATGTGACCTCTACCGGCGATCCGGCTCGGATCACCAGCGCCAAGAATACTGTTCAATATGCTATTATCGGCTTGGTCATAGCCATTTTGGCCCGCCTGCTAGTCGGCTATGTGATTGGTGTATTTACCTAGGAGAATCATGAAATCAATCTTTTCAAAAATCGCTCTCATTGCTTCCGCTCTCATTCCTTTACCGGTGTTGGCTGCTCCCACCTCAGCTCAGTGCCAGGGTGCCAATGCAGTCGGTGCTACCTGTAACGGGGATGCTCTAACCGGGGCCTTAGGCAATGTTATCGATGCTATTTTCTTCATTGCCGGCACCGTGGCCGTCATCGTCCTAATCATTGGCGGGGTGGGCTATATGGCCTCTACCGGAGATCCAACTCGGATTACCAAGGCCAAAAACACCATTCTCTATGCCATAGTCGGTCTGATCGTCGTCATCTTGGCGCGCGCCATTGTGGCCTTCGTGGTTGGCAAGGTGAATGTTTAAATGCGACGACTTAGTCTCCTACTGACCGGCGCCCTGCTCTACTCCCCCATCGGCGCGCTGGCGGCGGATGCCAACTCTGAACTTTGTAAGGGTGTAGGTGAAGGTTTTACTTATGACCCGGGCACCAAGACCTGCTCAAAACAGGGCGTCACTCAGCTAGCGGGAACCGGTAACAGTCTATTTCACCAGGTTGCTAACCTGCTGGTCTTCCTAGCAGGAGCCATTGCCGTGCTAATTCTGATTATCGGCGGCATCCGTTATGTGACTTCTACTGGCGATGCCAGCCGCATCAAGCAAGCCAAGGATACGATTCTTTACGCTATCGTCGGCCTCGTGGTCGTGCTTTTGGCGTACGCCATCGTCAACTTCATATTAGGTAATATCAAATAAGGAGCTTGTTATGAAAAACGTCACAACTACTATCGCAAAAGCCGGAATATTCTTCGGCACTTTTATCCCAGCCGGCGCCCTGGCTTTGAGCGCCCAAGAGGGTGCCAATGAGGCACAGCCTGCCCAGACACCGGGAACTCTCTTTGGTACCGGAGGTATATTTAAGACCATATCAAATGTCCTGATCTTCCTGGTCGGCGCCATCTCAGTGATCATGCTGATCCTTGGTGGCCTGCGTTACGTGACTTCTACTGGTGACGCCGGGCGGGTGAAGCAGGCTAAGGATACGATTCTTTACTCGATTGTCGGCCTCGTGGTCGCCATTCTGGCCTATGCCATCGTCAATTTTGTGACCACCAATATCAAGTAGAGCTAGTAACCTGAAAATCACCTGTGATATAATCGCCTCAAACTTAAGCCTAACCATTAAAGGAATCAATAAGTGAAGAACTTTCCGCGAAACGCATTTAACAAGACCGTAGAAGCCGGTATTTTTGCTTCAACTTTTTTGCCAATGGGTGCTCTAGCCGTTGCTGACGATGCTGGCAATTGCGACCCAACTCAGGGCAGTATCACCGCCGGTGCAGCTTGTTCAAAAGCTAATAGTAATGCTGACAGCCTGTTTGGACCGTCCGGTATCTTTAAGACCATCGCCAACATCATGATCTTCTTGGTCGGCGCCATCGCCGTGATTATGCTGATCTTGGGCGGCCTGCAGTATGTCATCTCCAATGGTGATGCCAAGCGCGTTGAGTCAGCCAAGAACACCATTCTGTATGCGATCATCGGTATCGTTGTCGCCATTTTGGCCTACGCCGCCGTGGCCTTCGTGACCGGCTCACTGACCGGCTCGACTACTTCCACCGGCCAATAAGAACTCGTTTAGGCTTAACAAAAATCTCCCTCCGGGGAGTTTTTTGTTCCCTTTCCTCTGCCGTCTCACATTCCGCGGCTCTCCTCTCCCCGCGTATGGAACAGCCTGAAAGCGGCCAGGACCAGTTCGCTTCTGCTATTGCCGAGGATTAGGTATTACTATGGCGTAAGCCCCACCGATTCCGGAGGTAGAAAGGACTGGTCCTGAAGCCGTATATCAAGCTGTGAACTTCTACGCGGTCAGTTTGGGGTACCTTTTGCTGATTCAAAAGGTACGAAAGAATCCCCAGGCTCTGGCTGCCTGGGAAGATAATGGCATTGGAGTCTTTGGCTCGAAAGATCCTTCGCTGCGCTCGAGGATGACAATTTTAGATAAAAAAAAGGCCCCGTAGGGGCGCTTCTTTTTGAATAACGATTGTGTTCTTAAGTCGCGACGACCTTAATCTTCTTAACCTTGTCTTGAATAACCTTAGGAATGGCGATGGAAAGCACACCGTTTTTGAGGCTAGCCTCAGCCTTATCGGCATTCACGCTGACCGGCATGATAATTGAGCGGCTAAAGGCTCCCCAGTAGCATTCCATTACGTAATAATCTTCGCGCTCAATGGCCGTGTCTTCTACGCGCTCACCGCGGATCGTCACCACATCTTCAGCGATGGCCACCTCTAGATTTTTAGGGTCAACACCAGCAATAGGCGCTTTAATAACCACACTATCCTTGGTCTGGTAGACATCAACAGCCAGCTGGCCTTCTACCTGATCGTCGTCTTCGAGCCAGTTTTGGCTGGCCTCTTCATCATTTAGAAACTCGTCTTGCAAAACGCTTTCGTCGTTGGTTGGGATCTTCTTTGCCACTCCAAGTGACCTCCGTTTATTGTTCACCAGGCCCCGGCTCAACCCACCCACGGTTGCACACCCAATGCCTTTTGCCTATTATAGCCAGACATTTCGAATTTAATCAAGAAAAGCCTTATGCTAGCTTCGTTAGTTAACCTAATTGCCCCATTAGAATGCCTTATTTGTGGCAACGAAGGTGATGTAATTTGCGCAACATGCCTGCCTAGGGCGGTGGCTGTAAAGACGCCGACCTGCTATCGCTGTAATCGACTCAGTAGCGATGGTCGGACCTGTAATAGTTGCCGCTCGTCATCTAAATTATCCGGTGTCCTCGTCGCATCTCATTACGAGGGTCCGGTAAAACAAGCTATTACCAAACTCAAATATGAGAACTTGCGCGCCGCCGCTGGCTCACTGGCCAAGCTAGTCACTCCTCTACTTTCCGGCGAGTATGACGTCATCACCTCAGTGCCGCCGGCTACTAATCGCTTGCGCCAGCGCGGTTTTGACCACGGTGCACTGATTGCTCGGGCTGTGGCCGCGGCCAGCCAAATCCCCTACCGCCCTTTGTTGCGTCGGGCCGCCAATATCCAGCAAGTGGGTAAGAGCCGTGAGCAGAGACTGGCTCAAGCCAGAGGAGTTTTTACCTATCGCAAGCCATTAAATGACCAAAGAGTACTTATTATTGATGATGTTGTGACTACCGGGGCTACTTTGGCGGCCTGCACATCCGAATTAAAAGCCGCTGGGGCTAAGTCAGTCTGGGCCGCCGTGGCCGCCAAACACTAGCCGCGCACTCGCCTTCTGCGATACACCAGCATTAATGCAAAAAGCCCGTTTACAACTGCCCAGGCAATCGGCCACAAAGCCGTCAGCAGACTGTAGGTATCTAGGGCCAGGGCGGTAATACCGAAGCGGGCGGCGTTGGTGGCATATAGAGACAATGTTTCGCTTCTAGGTTTGTTCCAAGATTTGCGGACCGTAGGCACAAAGGCCAGCAGGTCGGCCAGAGTTGCCAGAATTATCGAGGCTACCGGTTGTTTGGCCACCAACCAGAGTGCGATGGTTATTAAGGTCAGGATTAAAACAATGGTATCGGAGAGCGTGATATCGCGCTTGCCGTACCTAAGCGAAAGTATGATGACAATAAAGCACATGGACCCTGCCATCAATGTTACAAAGGCTCCCGGCCCGGCACCACCGATAAGCTGCAGAGCAAAAATAATTACCGTCAGCAGACCCCAAATACTCCAGCTATAAAGATGCGGGTGGGTTTTGCGCCTTAAGATGTCGCGAAAGTATGGGATGTAGGCGACGAAGGTCAGAATGACAGCGGCCCAGGCCAAATAATGCTTCATGCTTATGATTATATCGATAATTGCTGGCGGAGAGGGAGGGATTCGAACCCTCGCGGGAACTTTCGCCCCCCTACCGGTTTAGCAAACCAGCCCCTTCAGCCACTTGGGTACCTCTCCGTGATTGGGATTTTATCATTATCTGGCGGAGAGGGTGGGATTCGAACCCACGAAGCGTTAACTTGCTGGTTTTCAAGACCAGTGCCTTCAACCACTCGGCCACCTCTCCTAAAGAGCCCGCAATTTGCGGGCAATAATGACATGGCGCGCTCGGAGGGATTCGAACCCCCGACCTCCAGCACCGCAAGCTGATGCTCTATCCAGCTGAGCTACGAGCGCACAATTGGTTCTCAAAGAACCTCGCTAAATTAGCACATTATCAGGTTAAAATCTAGAATTTTAGGTAGCGTGTCAGCCGTTCGACTAAGTCAGGACTACGCTGAACGCGTGGTAGGTGCTGGGCCAAAATGGATGCAATCTGCTCAATATTCTCATTCTCACAAAGCAAGGTCAGGCGGGGGACAAAACGTTGGGTCGGCTCAAGATCAATGGTCTGCCAGGAGAGATCTTGGTGAATACTGTATGAGCGGAATAGTTTATAAGCAGTCACCTTGCCCTCGACGCTAACGCCATGATCGTCCACCGCATACCCGAGAGTACGTGGCTCTTTGCGCGAGTAAACAACTACCGCTAGCGCCATCACTACCACCATGGCTACAGCCAGCCACTGTGCGAGCAAGCCGAGAACCAGGCAGATTGCCGCGGTCACCAGCCAAAGTGTGACATACCAACTGTTCGTTTTCTGATGGAAAATAAACTCGGAAGCTTGCCATGAATAGCTGTGTTCAGGCTGGATTACTTCAGTTCCATTGTCGGCCACTTCTACTGGCTGGCCTTCTTGCAGTTCCATGCGCACCTCTTTGGTCACATTATGACATTCCCATTCCGCTTATGGCAATTTTCTTTACGGATTGGATTAAGATAGAATAATCCGGACGCGGAGAGGTGCAGGAGTGGTTGAACTGGCTTGTCTCGAAAACAAGTGTGCCGGCAACGGTGCCGTGGGTTCGAATCCCACCCTCTCCGCCAGGGATTTATTCAACGATTCGAACCCACGTCTGGGTTCGTTGCCGACAAGCCGGATTGTGCTAATCTTGCACAAGATTAGGCGAGGAGACATGCGTAGCTATCCCACCCTCTCCGCCAAGGTTTGTTATTTTTGTCAATTTCTGTTATCATTTCATTAGTCGCAGGGCATCAAATACAACTAGGCGCTTGGTAAGGCGCTTTTTTAGTGCCTATAGTCAGATCCAACAATTACGTCAGGCACCGTCTGCGCATTTTTGTAGGCGTGCTGATGAGCGACTACGACCAGACTGTTAAGATGGCCAACGTGCACATTTAAATCTTTACTCTGGCTCATTGCATTCACGATGTCTGCACGGCGAGTTCATAGAGGCGGAGTAAAACGAAAGAGGAGAGACTGCCACATGCTGGATTTGATCGGTGGTTCCTATGTGGAACTGGCGCGTCAGGAAAGTTCCGGTGGGCTGCCCAAGCTAATGCTGGGCATGCTCCCGGGTGGAGTGATGATGATCGAGGCGGCCAATTTGGTGCGCCGGACGGTCGAAAGACTCGACCGCGGCATGGCTGGGTCCAAGCGACCCTGGCCTACCTGGCTGCCCTACATCGAGACTGAGGAAGGCGACTTTGCGCTGTGCGAAGAGCCTTACGCCCAGGTACTGCCTTGGCGACACGACGCCACAACTCGCGACGACAAGGTGGCATTTGACCCCTTGCGGCCAACCGTCTGCATCCAGCTCGAACCGGTGCATGAAGCGCTGGCTCAGAAGGACGGCCAGTACGCCGATCGCTTCTGGGTACCGCTGATGCCGGACAGTCTGGCCGACCGCCCAATCCCAGGGCTGGCTCCGCTGACGCGCATCGGCAGCCAGGCGCGATTTGTTCGCACTGGCCAGGAGACAGCCGGCCTCAAGCTCGTCTCGAGGTAGAACCATGGTTGTAGAAGCTGCCAAGGGTTGGCTGAAGGCTGGAGTGTGGATGGGTACGCAGGCTGGCAATGCTGTGCAAACGGCGCTGCTGGTGGCCTCCATCCCCGTTTCGGCCAGAATGCAGGACACCGAAGAGCGCGATGATCGGTTTGTCCGAACATTGTCGCCCAGAACATCGACCCACCAAGAGGAGAGATATGCCCGCAGTTACGCATCCAGTACGTGATCCGAGCACCGATGAGGGGACGGATGACACGAGTAGGTTCCATCGTCCAGAACCGACCAAGGTGCAGTCGGGTGACATCCAGTCGTTGCGGGATCTGCCCTGGCCGGACTGTGTCCAGATGCTGATGGGTGAAGCCGCCGAGCGCCGCGACCAACTGCTCGACAAGCGCGAGGACCTGGACGACGAATGGGATCTGTTCCTGTGCGACCTGGCCATCAGCGCCCAGTGCAATGTGCTGTTCATCTCCTACTTCGGTCCGGTTTCGGCCTGACCACCCGCTTTCCTAGCCTTACTTGGCCGGGGAAAACGGACGGACGCAACGGAATGCGTCCGTCCGTATGACGCAATTATTAATACTATGTTTGCTTTTTGTTCGGTACCGGCCTAAACTAAAACTCTAACGTTAGTACCCAAAAAGTGAGGTAGTCGTGACTGA
The DNA here is from genome assembly GCA_035479795.1 of Saccharimonadales bacterium (SeqCode). Lineage (GTDB taxonomy): Bacteria > Patescibacteriota > Saccharimonadia > UBA4664 > SCTI01 > DATIII01. Next base: position 66,441 of record DATIII010000001.1, on the reverse strand, counting down.
CATTTGCCAGACGGCCATGGTGATCGCGCCGGAGCCAGGAACTGGCCGAATGAAGCTGTGGCACCTGTCAGCCGAACTGAACGGTCGACTTCCCTGTCTCAGACTGCGAGCTTGCTTTAGCCCGTCGGAGCGTCACATCCAGCCAGGCTGCCCGCTGTTTGTCCGGCGCAACAAGGACAGAACCGGTTTTTGGCGGGCCCAGGCCGTTATAGCTGGGGATCGACCAATGGTCGAGCTAAAGCTGGCCGAAACCTAGTGGCTCAGCTCATTTATTAGGTTGGTTTGCCGACTGGCTTCCTGACTTAGGCCAAGCTTTATATCGACGTCTCGTAGCAGCTTTCTAAGTGGTAGGTCGCCCGGGTTGAGGTTTAAACCCGCCTGGGCGACCGATTGAGCTTGCTTAAGCCCGGCTGATGTAACCGGCTGGATTGACAGATTGATGTTAGCTAAAAGCTTGAATTTCTCAACATTGTCGTTGGGTACAGATTCTAGAACGCGCTGAGAGCTGTGCAGAAGCCCTCTGGTGTAAAGTTCTTGCGCTAATGGCAGTTTGCCGGCTTCCGCCCGCTGCAAGGCTTGGGCGGCTTCAGGTGAGCTGACACTACGCTTAGTAACCGGCTGGCTGAGGCTGGCCTGCGCCAGCGCCATTAGCAGCGCTGCTTCATCAGTATCGGCTCGTGTTAACAGCTCAACGGCGGCACTCCCCTGCCCTTTCTCCATCAGGCACTTGGCGGTCAGCTCAATGGCCGGCCCGCTGCGATCGTCAATCAGAGTTCGAACGGCTTCATCATACTTGCCTTGCCGGAACTGAATCTCAGCAATCCGTTGTCTCCCCTCCCCTTTTGGCAGATGCCCTAAAGCTAAGATAGCGGCATCGGGGCGATGGCGCTGGAGGTACAGGTCGGCAATGGCATTTTCATAGCTTGCATTTGCGGGATCCAGAAAGGTAGCCATCTGGTATTTCACCAATGCATCATATTCGTTGGTCTTCTCAAGCACCTTGGCTTGGGCAGCCAGGGTTTTGGCTTTGTCATGCGCCCAAGGTGTCTGTAGCCAGATGGCAAAGCCAACCCCGAAGGCAATAATCAATCCGCCCAGCGATGCTAAAACAAGCTTAGGCTTCGACAGCTTTGATTTGGGCATCTAACTCACCTGCCAATTCCTTTGCTTCGACTAGACGATCTTTAGTTTGCTGCACAAGCTCGGCGGGGGCAGATTTTACGTAGGCTTTGTTATCGAGTTGCGATTTGAGGCGCGCCGCGTACTCCCCCGCTTCACCGCGGCGCCGCTTAAGCTTGGATACGTAGCTCTGGATCTGTTCGGGTGATACTTTCAGCCAGACGGCAGATACTCCGGGGATAGCCAGGCCGCTCCCCTCCCCTTTTTCTATTCCGCTCAATCGAGCCAAGTGCTTAATCAGGCCAGTATTGGCTAATACCAGATTGGAGTCGGCCAGCAGGGCGGGTTTTTGCAGGCCAATATCGACTGAAATTGAACGAATTTGGCTTACTAAAGCCATAATTTGCGTAAATTCACCTGCTTTAGCTGAGCTGGTTTTGAAATTATCAGGCCAAGGTGAAATTATCAAATTTTGCTTTTGCCAAGCCATTTCCTGCCATATTACTTCGGTTACAAATGGGGCAAATGGGTGGGCTAGCTTGAGGATAGATTCGAGACAGTTAACCAAGACTGGTAGGTTAGTTTCTGACTTTGAGGCTTCGAGGTACCAGTCGGCAAAGTCATTCCAGAGAAGAGAGTAGACTCTTTCGCCGGCTTCGCTGAAGCGATAGGCTTCAATAGCTTTTGAAATGGCCACTGTTTCTCGTGAAACTCTGGCTAAGATCCAGTGATCGGCCGGAGTCTGCGGGTCTGGGTTGATAGGGGAATAGTCGTCCGCTTTTTCCAGAATAAACCGAGCCACATTCCAGAGCTTGTTATTGAAGTTGCGGTAGCCTTCAATCTTCTTTTCTGAAATAGTGCCGCCTGTTCCAGGAGTCACACCGATGGTCAAAGCAAGGCGCAGCGCATCGGTCCCGAAACGCGTGGTCATCTCCAGGGGGTTAATGACGTTGCCCTTGCTCTTACTCATTTTTTTACCCTGAGCGTCATTAACCGCACCCCACAGATAAACTGTTTGGAAGGGAATTTTACCGGTTCGATACAGCCCGAGCATAATCATGCGCGAAACCCATTGGTAGAGTATGTCACGCATGGTGCCCATGACGGTGGTGGGGTAGAAGCGGTCGAAATCGCCAGTCGTCTGAATAGTGGCAAAAGGCCATTGTCCAGATGAAAACCAGGTGTCAAAGGTATCGGTCTCAACCTCGTAATTACCTTTGCCGTAGTATTTTTCAGCCTCGGTTTCATGTGAAGCTATGATGTAAGGTTTCTTAGAGTCGTTCTTGGCGTTGTAGTAAACCGGAATACGAATGCCCCACCAGATTTGGCGGCTTATATTCCAGTCGCGCAGGCCTTCCAGCCAGTCTAGAGCCTGCTTCTTAAATCGTGAGGGGACAAAGGTGATTTCACCGCTTTTTATGGCCTTTATGGCTGGCTTCTTCAGCTCCTGAACATCCAGCCACCATTGCTCAGTCACCAGCGGCTCAATCTGGGTGCCGCAGCGATCATGGTAGCCAACGCTGTGGGTATAATTCATGTCGATATGCTCAATCAAACCTTGCTCTTCCAGATCCTGTGCCACCTGTTGGCGGGCGTCCAGCACCTTCATGCCAGCGTATTTTCCGGCAATCTCCGTTAAGCGGCCGTCGGTTCCGACAGCTTGTTTAACGTCTAGTTTATGGCGCTGGCCAATCTCCCAGTCGTTGGGATCGTGAGCGGGAGTAACCTTTATAACGCCAGTGCCAAAGTCGGGATTTACGTGCTCATCGGCAATAACTTTAAGTTTAATTTTGCCCAACACGTCGTCGGCCTCAATTGCTTCGCCAATGTACTGCGTGTAGCGCTCGTCCTTGGGATGAACCGCTAAGGCAGTGTCGCCAAACTTAGTTTCCGGGCGCACCGTAGCCAGCACAAAGGGTCCGTATTTGATGTAGTAAAGCGGATCGATCTGCTCTCGGTATTTAATTTCCAGATCGGCAAAGGCGGCATTACAACGAGGGCACCAGTTCACGATCCGGTTGGCTCGGTAAACCAAGCCGTCGTCATGCAGCTGCTTGAAGGTGTCGTAAACAATCTCAATAATGTCGGGGTCGAGTGTAAACTTTTTACGGCTCCAGTCGGCGCTGAGGCCCAGTGAACGCATCTGGGCTAGCATATTGTGCTCATTTTCCATCACAAACTTATAGGTAGCATCGTAAAACTCAGCAGGGGAGAAGTCGAACCGGCTTTTACCTGCTTTGGCCAGCTCCTTTTCAAAAACCACTTGAGTCTCAATGCCAGCATGGTCGGTGCCCGGTAGCCAAAGAGTCGGGCGGCCTTGCATCCGGGCGTAGCGGGCCATAGTGTCTTCCAGGGCGTACATGGCGTGCCCCATATGGAGATTGCCGTTGGCATTTGGTGGAGGCATGATGATAGAAAATGGGGGCTTTTTGGGATCGCCAGCTGGCTTGAAGGCGCCAGACTCTTCCCACAACTTATAAATGCGGGCCTCGTGCTTAGACGGGTCGTAGGCTTTCTCCATCCTGCTCATAGGTGGAATTTTAGCACAAGCTACATCGATAGAATTGGATTGGGGCGGAGTTTGGCGGGTGCGATGGTTTGCTCCCGGCGGAAATAGGCCAGGGAGGCAATCATGGCGGCGTTATCGGTACACAGATTCATTGGGGCGTAGTTCACCGGAATAGGTAGTCGCTTGGTAAGCTCAGTCCGCAGTGGCTGGCTGGCGGCGACTCCGCCCGCAATTATTACGGAGGTAGGGGAGTAGCGTTCGTTGGCTTGGAGTACTCGCTCGACCAAGATATCGATGGCAGTCTTTTGGAATGAGGCGGCTAGATCGTTTTTCTGGTGCTCGGTAAGGAGGTAAGGCAGCTCATAGGAAGGAGTGCGAAAGTCCTTGCCGACTGCTGTTTGGGCAGTCCGCAGCACGGCAGTTTTTAATCCACTGAAGCTAAAGTCCAAACTATCTTTGCCAAGTTTTGGCTTAGGTAAGGCAAAAGCTTTGGGATCTCCCGATTCGGCTGCTTTGGCCACTGAAGGTCCACCGGGGTAGGGGAGGCCGAGAATTTTGGCGACTTTATCAAATGCCTCACCGGCCGCATCGTCCCCAGTTTGCCCGAGTAGCTCGTAATCGGCATGATCCCGCATCAGCACAAGTTGGGTGTGCCCACCGGAGACAATCAGCGCCAGAAGGGGAAAACTAGGACGCTCATCAATCAAGAAGTTGGCGTAAATATGGGCTTCAACGTGATTGATTGGGATTAAGGGCTTGTTCTTAAGATCAGCCAAGGTCCTAGCGGTTAAAGTACCAATTAGCAAAGAGCCGATCAGACCAGGGCCTTCGGTAACCGCCACGGCGTCGATGTCGCCCCAGTCAATTTTGGCTTCAGAAAGGGCTTTTTCAACGACTGGGAGCATGACTTCAATGTGGCTACGGGCAGCGACTTCCGGCACGACTCCGCCGAACTCGGCATGAATGTCGATCTGCGAAGCCACAACGCTTGATAGCAGCTTAATGCCATCTTCCACCACCGCAGCAGCCGTTTCATCGCAACTGGTTTCAACGCCTAATATCTTCATTATTTTGTTCCTGAATCCTCAATCTTGACTTTTCAATTCTTAGCGAAGTATACCAGGTTGGCCCCAGATAAGGTACAATGCGCTTATGCAACTCGAGGAAATAACCAACCGCGCTCAGTGGGACGATTGGGTGGCCGGCCATCCATTTGGGCACCCATTGCAGCTGTGGGGCTGGGGTGAAGTTAAACGGCTCAATGGCTGGACGCCGCTGCGGCTGGCGTGGGTGGAAGACGGCCAGATTAAGGCTGCGGCCCAGATGTTACTGTGGCCCATCCCGCGGCTGGGCAAAATGGTGGCCTATGTGCCGCGCGGTCCGGTGATTGATCCGGTAGATGCGGCTGCTCATGCCTTTATTGATCATTTGAGGCAGGCAGCTAAAGGTCACCGGGCGCTGTACCTTAAGCTCGAGCCGGCTTGGCGCGAGTTTGCCTTTGGCAGCCGCTGGGAGAAAACGGAAGACCACGTATTATTGCCCGAGACCTTCACTATTGATCTCAGCCAGAGCGAGGATGAGATGCTGGAAAAAATGAGCCGCAAGCACCGCCAGTATATCCGTAAAGCTGAGCGCGAGGGAGTAAAGGTTGTCGAATGCCGCCACCAGCGTGAGCATCTGGGGCGCTTCGGGCGGATTTACAGCCAGACGGCCAAGCGGGCTGGGTTTAGCATTCATGCCAAGGATTACTATGATGAGCTCTCAATCCAGCTGGGGGATAGCAATCATATTTATTACGCCGAAATTGATGGCCAGCCGGAGGCGGTTTTATGGGTGGCTACCGCAGGCACGGTGGCCTTTGAGCTGTATGGAGGCGTGACCGAGAAGGGCCAGGATAATAAAGCAAATTATGCCTTAAAGATGCAGGCTATTCGCGATGCGAAGGCGGCTGGCCTGAAGCTGTATGACTTTAATGGCCGACTGAACGAAGGTGTGAGCCAGTTTAAAGAGGGCTTTGGCCCGGATGAGACAGATTGGGTCGGCACCTATCACGCGCCGATTGATAAAACTGCCTACGCCGTGTGGTCAAAGCTGTTCCCAATACTAAAGCCGATTGGTCGCAAGATTATAGGAGGCCGTAAATGAGGCCGGCTACACCCGAAGAAATTGCCGGCTGGGATAAACTGGTGGCGGCTAACCCAGATGGCGGCAACGTTCTGCAATCCAAGGCCTTTGCCGAAACCAAGGCGCTGCATGGCTGGGAACCGCTCTACTTCATGCTCGGTGAGGTGGCCGTGCTGGTGCTCAGCCGCGAGGTGCCATTGCTGGGTGAGATTTGGTATATCTGTAAAGGTCCGGGCGTGACGGTGAAGGAGGGCCTGGAGTATCTATCAAAGCAGCTGCCATATCCGCCGCCGTTTATGGTGAAGATTGAACCCGAGATTGCCAAAGGCCAGATTGGGCCGGCCGAGCTTAACGCTTTTGGCTTCGAGAAGGTACGTGATATCCAGTACAACGTCTCCACAGTCATTGTCAGCCTCGAGCCCAGCGAAGATGAGATCATAAGCGGATTCAAGCAAAAGACGCGTTATAACGTTCGTCTGGCCGCTAAGAAAGGCGTTAGCGTCGAGCCGGCAGGTGTGACTGAGGAGTCTATCGACCAAATGTATGCTCTAATGCAGGCCACTGTTGATCGCGCCGGGGTGTATTTGCGCGACCGCCAATATTTTGCCGACTTCTGGCGTTTGCACAGCGAGGCGGGGAGCGGCCAGATGTTTTTTGCCAAGTATGAAGGTCAGATTTTGGCTGGAGCCTTTATTACCTACCTCGGTGAAAAGGCTCTGTATAAGGATGGTGGTTCGGTCCGTGAGCACAGTGATGTTCAAGCGCCGTACCTGTTGCAATGGGAGATTATGAAGTGGCTGAAGGCTAAGGGCATTAAAGAATACGACCTGCATGGCACGCCGCCGGCTGAGGACATCGAAAATTCTGAGCATCCATTGGCCGGATTGGCGCGGTTCAAAACTGGCTTTAACGCCGAGGTTACGGAGTTTATTGGCACCTACGACCTGCCGGTTCACAAGCGCCGTTACCAAATTTGGGCCAAGTTTGGCCAGCGGCTAGCCATGGCTTACGCGCACCGTGTGAAAAAGCGCCTTTTCTATTAAGATTGCTCTATGCGCCGGATTGTTAAAGCTCTAATTCCTCAGCGATTATTTAAGGCCATTGAGCCTTATGGACACCTGCTCGAGTCAGTGTTGTGGCAGGTGGTTTATGGATTCCCGGCAAGTGATCTCAAGGTGATTGGCGTGACCGGTACCGATGGCAAAACCACGACCACCAGTTTTATTTGGCAAATGCTCAAAAATTCTGGCTACAAAGTGGGTTACATGAGCACGGTTGGTTACGGCACGCACCTGGGGCAGCATCAAAGCTTTGTGCATATGACTACCATGCAGACTCGCCAACTCTTAAAGCGTATCAAGGAACTAAAAGCCGATGGCATTGAGTGGCTGGTGCTTGAAACTAGCAGTCATGCACTGGCTCAGAATCGCGTTTGGGGCATCCCGTACCAGATTGCGGTTATGACCAATGTGACTGGTGACCATCTGGACTATCACGGCACCTTCGAACGCTATCGGGACGCTAAGCGCAAGCTGTTTACCATGGTCGGCGCCAATTCGAGGGGCATGCAGGAGGGGGTGGTGAATGCCGACGACCCAGCCAGCGCGCTGTTTGCTCGTGAGGTCACTCATCCGTTGAGCTACGGCCTTAAGTACGGTGACATCAAGGCTGAGGATGCTACCACTACGGCAACCGGCAGCCGCTACATTGTGCGGCGCGGTTCTTCCGCTCTGAATATGATCGTGAATATTCCCGGCGACTTTAACGTTTACAACTCTCTGGCTGCCGTCTGTGTAGGCCTAACGCTGGAGTTGACCGACGACGAGATTGAGCAGGGGGTAGCGGCTCTGAAAAACGTTGAGGGCCGGATGACGCGGATTGATGAGGGCCAAAAATTTGATGTGATTGTCGACTTTGCCTCGACCCCGGCGGGGTTTGAAGCGGTACTGCCGGGTGCTAAGCAGAGCGCCAAGGGTCGACTGATTGTGGTATTTGGTTCCGCCGGCCGGCGTGACCCAGCTAAGCGGGCAGCGCAGGGTGAGATTGCCGGCAAATACGCCGATGTGGTGATTGCCACCGAAGAAGATGATCGTGAAGAGGATGGGCAGAAGATTCTGGAGGCAATTGCCGGTGGGGCCGAAAAGTCGGGTAAAAAGCGCGATAAGAATCTGTTCCTAATCTTAAACCGCCCAAAGGCTATTGCTGAGGCCATGAAGTTGGCCAAGCCCGGCGATACGGTAATGCTGCTAGGAAAAGGGCACGAAAAGACGATTGAGCGCGCTGACGGCGAGCATCCCTGGGATGAAATAGGCGAAGCCAAAAAAGCCCTCCATTTGCAAAAATAAACCAATAAGCCCATAATGCTCCCGCTGTAAGAAGTACCCTTCCAACAGAGGAGATAGGATGTCCCCGCAGGTTAAGCAGTTGCTTGGCGAAATGGCCCGGATCATGGTCGATCTGAGCGATGTCGACCGTGAAATCATGGAGAAGCGGCTCGATGGTGTTCGTAAGGATCTGCATCTCGAGGTCGAGCTGCACCGGCGGGACTCGCACGGGTCAAGGCCGGTATTTAGGCGGCTAGTGGCCGAGGCCGATGTGATCGTCAAAAATCTCAACCAGCTGTACGAGCAGCGGCGTGACCTGTGCCGTCGGCTCTCAGAGATCTACGAAGAAGTCCAGGTGCCGGCATGATGAAGCAACTCGCACACAAGCTCGCAATCGCTGGCGTTTGCATCTGGCTTCTAGGTGTCGTCGGTTATCTCGCGATCACGCTTTTCCAGGGGCCGTGATGCTAACCAACGACTACGGTCTTCCCGATCACGTGCCACCGGGCCCAAGGGGCTTCGGGCAGAAGCTGATCTTCGGTCTCCTCGCTGTCATTGTCTTCGCCTATTGCCTGGGCATTGTGATAGTGGTCGGCTATGCGGCGATCAAGCTCTTCGGGTTCCACATCATGTGGGACGGTCGGTAGCCACAACTTCATACAGTGATACGCCGCCCCATCTGGGGCGGTTTCGCTTTTTAGCCTAAATCCTGAATTCTAAATTCTTAATTCTGTGATGGTGGCGGCGCAGGAGCGGCTATCGGGGCGGCGGTTGGGCTGGTCGATGAAGATGATGATGGATTGGGTGATAGAGACGAGTTGGTTGACGCGGTGGGCTCGGAACCGGGCATCAGCACATGCCAGCTCCCATGCCAGCGAACAAAACTTACTTCGGTCGACAAACCTCCGGTGACTTTGTAAACGGCGCCGTCCTGGACTCCTAATCTCTGGATTCGTGACTTATCCATGGACTTGCGCCCGCTCCGATTGATAGTTGTGAAGCCGCATTTTTTGGGTGTGGGGCCGGCTGCCACAGGCTTACCGTTGGGTAACTTGGTCACCGCAGCAGCTGGCGTTTTATCCAACCCGTCGACCTGCTCCTTACTAAGCTTAATCGTCTCTTTGCCATTAAAAGCCACAGCCAGGTTCCCGTAGGTGCGGCCGTCATTTTTCTGGCAGGCTGAAGCGACTGAATTTACGGCGTAGGCTTCACCGTAAAAGTAAAGCCACCAGGCCGCTGTGGCAATAATAATCAGTCCAAGTAGGGCAAGAGCTAGTTTCCACTTCATGAGTCCAAGATACCGCTTATGCTAGGTTGGATCAACATCGCTTCGTACGAGTTTTACCCTGAATCCTAATTTCGTAGCTCAAGCGTGCAGCACTTCACAGCACCGCCAGATTTGCGGAACTCGGTCATGTCGAGACCAATGGGTTTAAAGCCCTTGCTTTGCAGCTGCTCATGGATACCCTTGGCAGCTGCTGATACAACAACATTTTCTCCGTCGCTGACAGCGTTCAGACCAAAGCCGGCGGCATCGCCTTCGTTTGCCTCGATGCGGCGCGGAAAGTGCATTTCAATAGCCTGGCGGCTGGACGCGTCAAAGGCGGCTGGATAGTACATTACGGTTTTGTCGTCGAGCGGGCAAAAGCACGTATCCAGATGATAGAATCGTGGGTCGATCATTTTTAGACTGACGACCTGCTTATCAAAAAAATCTTGAAGTTCGGTTCGAATGCCTGGATCGGAGCGGAAACCGTAACCGGAGAAAATAATGTCGTTACCCAGTAAGCAGTCGCCCTCACCTTCAAAGTCGTGCTCCGGCATTAAGATATCGCTGAAGCCATTGGTTGCAAACCAATGTTCGTCGTGGGCGGTTTCTGGCTGGCGCTCCGGATATTTAAAGCGCGGCAGCATAACCTTGCCGTCTATCACCAGACCGCCATTGGCCGTAAAAACCAGATCGGGTAGGCCTTTGATCGGCTCCATCAAGTGGATATCGTAACTCAGCTGCTCGTAGGTATCATGCACGGCCTGCCACTGGCGTTTGGCTAGGTCGACATCGACAGGATTATTAACGTGCATCCAGTCGTTGATTTCGTAGCTGACCTCGAAATAAGTCGGAGGGCACATGAGTACAGTTTTTTTGGCCATTGGGATTAATTATACCGACTCTGTTGCGTTTTACGATTGCGCGTACTGACATTGACAGTGCTTGGTTGATAAATAATAATATTTTGGCAGTCGAAGCGCGAGAGTGCCAAATTTTGTCACAGTGTAAGGAGGAATTATGAAACTACAGCCGTTGGCCGACCGCTTGGTGGCCAAACCCCTAGAAGCCCAGGCTAAAACATCATCCGGTTTTTATGTACCTGATGCCGCCAAGGAAAAGCCGCAGATTGGTGAAGTCGTGGCAGTGGGCAAGGATGTTAAGGAAATTAAGGTGGGCGATCAGATCGTTTACAGCCAATACAAGCCTGACAACGTCAAAGTTGATGGCGATGAAATGATGATTATGAAAGAAGAAGACGTCCTAGCGGTCGTTAAGTAGGAGTATTTTATGGCAAAACGAATTGTATCCGAAAGTGAAGCCCGCAAGCGTGTGCTCGAAGGCGCGCGGGAATTATACGAGGCCGTCAAGGTCACGATGGGGCCGAAGGGTCGCAATGTGGTGATTGGTAAAAGCTATGGCGGACCCAGCGTGACGCACGACGGCGTAACCGTGGCCAAGGCGGTGGATATCGAGCAGAAGAAGGATGATGACACCCTGGGTCGCGGAGTTGGTGCCGAGCTGGTCAAGCAAGCGGCTTCGAAGACCAACGACACCGTGGGCGATGGCACCACCACCGCTACCGTGCTGACTTATCACATCTTAGATGAGGCTAATCGGCTGATTGAGGCTGGCCACAATCCAATGGATTTGAGGAAGGGCCTCGATTCAGCTGCGGCCGAGGTATTAGGGAAGATCAGTGGCATATCGGAAAAGATTGCTGGCAACAAAGAAAAGATTGCCCAGGTGGCCACCGTTTCCGCGGGGGATGCTGAAATTGGCAGCTTGATTGCCGATGTTATCGAAGCTGTGGGCGAAGAGGGCAGCGTGACTGTTGAGCAGTCGCAGACCCTAGGCCTGGAAAAAGAAGTGGTTGAAGGCTATAAGCTCGATAAGGGCTATGTATCGGCCTACATGGTGACTGATACGGCGCGGATGGAGGCGGTTTACGACAGTCCGGCCATTTTGATTACCGATAAGAAGATTAGTTCGATTCAAGACATTCTGCCGGTGCTAGAAAAGGTGGCGCAGGGCGGCAAGAAAGAGCTGGTGATTATTGCCGAGGATGTCGACGGCGAGGCATTGGCCACCCTGGTGCTTAACCGGCTCAAGGGTGTGTTTAGCGCCCTGGCCATTAAGGCTCCGAGCTTTGGCGACCGGCGCAAGGCCATCCTAGAGGACTTGGCTGTTCTAACCGGCGCGACCGTAATCAGTGACGATCAAGGTACCAGCTTTGAAAACGCCACCCTGGATATGCTGGGTAGTGCCAGGAAGATTATTGCCACGAAGGATGACGCCACGATTATTGAAGGTGGTGGCAACTCGGCCGAAGTCGATTCCCGCATGACGCAAATCAAAGCCCAGGCCGACAATGCTAGCAGTGAATTTGATAAGGAAAAGCTGGATGAGCGTCTGGCGGCCATGGCTGGCAAAGTGGCGGTAATTAAAGTCGGCGGCGCCACTGAAACCGAGATTGAAGAAAAGAAGTACCGGGTTGACGATGCGGTAGCAGCCACCAAAGCAGCCGTGGCCGAAGGGATCGTGCCCGGCGGTGGCGTGACGCTGGTGGATCTTTCGAAGCAGCTCGATATTGATTCGACGCGGGTCAGTAATTCGGCGGATGCTGGCAAGCTGATTTTAAAGAATGCTTTGGTTCAGCCATTTAAGCAGCTGATGAATAATGCCGGACTTAATCCCGACGAGAAGCTACCCAAGGTGCTGGAGTCGAAGTCTGGCGGCCATGGCTTTGACGTTAATAGCCCAGAAAAGTTGATTGATCTTAAGGCCGAAGGCATTGTGGATCCGGCCAAGGTGACGCGTGAGGCCGTCCAGAACGCGGCTTCTATCGCCGGTACGGCCATGACCATGGGTGCGCTGATCGTTGATATTCCAGAAGAAAAGCCGGTAGGCGGTACACCCGATATGGGTGGCATGGGCGGAATGTACTAAATTTATCCCTGCTCGGCGCAATACGGCGTCACGACTTGCAGTCCGCACTCGACGTACTATTTGTACGCCTCGCTTGCGGGCATCTTCGTTTCTTGTCTTGGCACCAATCAAGGATAAATTTACCCTCCGAGACAATAACTGTTGACATATCTGACAATAAGGAGTAGTTTTTACGACTATAAGTTGTGAGTTTGGATAAGCACTAGTTCGCAACTTACTTTGACAAGATGGCATTTCAGCCTCAGTTGCGAGGTTCTATTTCGTGGTAGAGCCTGTCAACTGAGGCTGATCCTGGTCCTGACTGAGGAAGGGATTATCCTGCGAGAACGCGATTAACGGCTAAGGCCGCGATCACCTACCTTCGCTCGCCGACGCGGAGCTATTTGGCCCCGTCCAAGCAGCACTTACGGTGATCGTTCCCGTTCTCCAAAGCTTAACCACCAAGGAAAGGAGGAGATCCGGCTTCGGCCGTGTCTTCGTTCTGCCACCAATGCGAGGAAGGAGAGTCTTTGCTCGCGTTAGGTAAGCCCGTCGGATTAAGTTCTCCGCTGAAAACGGCGTAAAGGGTCGTTCCTTAGAAGAGGGCGACGAGCAGGAGAATTCCGGCGGGCGCAGTACCCAAAGATAGCAGGATTCCTTGATGTAGTGCGGCGAAGCCGCGGGGATGAGACAGGCGTTGGCGTAGCGCGGACAACAAGATCCGCCGGGCTCGATAAGAGCACAGGCCGACGAATCCGTCCTCGCGGCTTCATAGCCGCAACGTAATGCACTTCGTGGGGCCTGTAGCTCACGTGGGAGAGCGCTCCCGTAAGACGGAGAGGGCCAGTCCAACTCTGGCGGGTCTTCTCACGAAGTGGATTCGAATCCCGCCCTAGCCGCTACTTTTTAGTCAGCGCGGCCCTAGCTCAGTTGGTAGAGCACCCGACACGTAATCGGGAGGATCGAGGGTTCGAGTCCCTCGGGCCGCTTGGCGGGCTCGTCTAGTGGACCAAGATGCCGGCCACAAGCCGGAGACGTGGGTTCGAATCCCACTCTCGCCGCTTAAAGGGCTTCTCAAACTGATCCGGAGGGATCGGACATCCGCCGAGCGGGGGCTTCTAAGCCCCCGCCTGGTGGAAACCATTTGCCGTCTTGTCATAAACTTAAACTTTACCGCCCGTAAGGGCTTTTTTGTTGCCTTGGGACAGCTGTGGCACAATAGGGCAAAGGAGTTTTGATGCTAGACGAACCCAACTACATTGCCCAGTTTGACCGTTCTAATGGCCTTGGAATGATTGCCGGGCAGGCCGACCAGCTGCGACACCAGTTTGAGGTGGAAGCGCCAGTGGTAGCCGATTTGCGCAATATTGTTCTCGCCGGAATGGGCGGCTCGGCCCTGGCAGCCGAATTCATTCGCTCCTGGCTTGGGGATCGCCTGCCGATCCCATTTGAAATAGTCCGCGATTACACCATGCCAGCCTACGTGGGCGAACATACCTTGATCATTGCTTCGAGCTACTCGGGCAACACCGAAGAAACACTGAGCTTCCTAGACCAGGCCGAGAAGTTTAAGAGTCATATTATAATTATCACCTCTGGCGGCAAGCTAAGCGAGTTGGCTGAGTCGCGAGGCCATGCGCTAATGACGGTGCCAACTGGCCTGCAGCCCCGGCTAGCGGTTTTTTACAGTGTTAAGGCCTTGGCTACGGTGATTGAGCATCTCGGTCTCGTCGATGGCATCACCGATGAGCTGGAAACCAATGCCGAATGGCTGCTAGAGGAGATAAATAGTTTCATTGCGACCGTTCCCGAGGCCGATAACATCGCCAAGCAAGTAGCTAAGCGATTAGTGGGCCACCCGATAGTGGTTTACGGCGGTCCGAGCTTGGCCTTCCCAGCCATGAAGTGGAAGATTGATATCAATGAGAATGCTAAGAATGTGGCCTTCTGGAATCAAGTTCCCGAATATAACCATAATGAATTTATTGGCTGGGCCCATCCTAAAGACACCCTGCTGCAGGTTGTCCAGCTGCAATCCAGCCTCGACGGCGAGCGGGTAAAAAAGCGCTTTGAAGTTTCTAATAAATTACTCAGCGGCACTATGCCAGCCCCGATTATTGTCGAGGCTCATGGGCAAACCAAGCTGCAGCAGATGCTCTGGACCTTGCTGCTCGGCGACTTTATCAGCGCCTACCTAGCCTTCTTGAACAAGATTGATCCGATACCCGTCGAGCTGATCGAAAAGCTCAAAAAAGAACTAGGCTAAATTACTCGCTCTTTGCACGAGGGGGTGACCCACTGAGGGTCATTTTTATCGCCGGTGTCGCGCTTAACCTTAAGTGAGTCCGCAAAGCGATACAAATCGATTACCGTATCTTCATCACCTGCCCGTCGGTGGATGGTGCGGGCCGCGTGCAGACCGCGAATGTCCTCATTCATCACAGAGTAGTGCAGGATCACCGCTAAGGTCTCGTAAATGTCGAGCGGCAGCCGCCCCGCCGAGGTGATTTTCTTGACGGCGTTGTCACTGCTCGAGCGAGCAGTATCCTTGCCCGCCGAAATATCTTTTATCAGATAGGGTTGATCAATCTCCGGTTCGTCGAACCGGTCATGCATTTCATTGGCGGGAAGAAAGGAATAAGCCCCGGCCAATTTTAGTTGGGCGGTTAGAGGTATCACCGATTCAGGGATGACAATTGCGAAGGGCATAGCCTCATCAACTTCCAAAGGGTTGATGGCCAACACCTTCTTTTCCAACCCCATCAGCGCATCGTGGTGGGCGAGTGAAAGCTTGGCTGTGTAGCCGAGCTCCTCGAGCCTCTTTAACTGCCTGGCAAAGACGACAGCCAGCTCCGACCTAGGCATGTTGTGATCGGGGTGTAAGACGCTCTGGCTACTCATAACGCAAGGCGGTGATGGGGCGCATGCGGGCGGCTTTTATTGCCGGCGCGATACCGAAGATGACGCCAACGGCCACTGATATCCCGAAGGCTACGGCAATGATTTGCGGGGTAAAGACGGGTGTGATTTTTATAAGTCGCCCTGCCAGATTTCCTCCGATAAAGGCTAGGCCAACACCTAGCCCACCTCCGAGTACGCTCAGCACAATGGCTTCGATTAGGAACTGCGAAAGTACCATCCGACTAGTCGCGCCAAGGGCTTTGCGCAAGCCGACTTCACGAGTTCGTTCGGTTACCGAAACCAGCATGATGTTCATGATGCCGATTCCGCCCACCAGTAGCGCAATCGCGGCAATTGCGGCAATGCCACTGGTTAGCGCGTTTAGAATGGTCGATACGGTCGAGAGTAGGTCCTTTTGAGTTAATACACTAAAGTCTTCCTGGCCGCCATGGTTCTTTTTAAGCGCTGATTTTATGCGGTCGACGGTGGGGCTGACATCGTCTTGATTATCGGCCTTCACTCCTACGCGGAAAATTGAGGGTTCGACGCCGGTTAATTTCCGGGCAGCACCCACACTTACAAAGATGGCATCGTCCAGACTTGGGCCGCTCACCGAAGAGCCATTGCTACCGCTGGAACCCAGCACGCCAACCACCTCGAACTCGCTACCGCGGATGCTGATTTTGCCGCCTACCGGACCTGAGTCCTTGCCAAACAAGGTGTCGCGAGCGCCGGGACCGATTACCGCCACATAGGCGTCGTCATCGCTGCTTTTTAGAAACCGACCTTTATCTATTTTCGGGCTCTCCACTACCTGGTTATATGAAGCTGTGGTGGCAATCAGCAGTGCACCGGGTGCGGTGGTGCCGCTGTGCTCGACTACCCCCGACATTAGCGACAGAATGGTCGTTTTCTGCACGCCCTTGGTATCTTCGATCGTGGTAACGTCTTTGGTCGTCAGGGTAGATGTGCCAATACTGGCCGTCGGGTTAAAGCTCTGCTTGCCATTATTGGTGGATACGACCTGTCCCGGCAACACAAAAATTAAATTAGCCCCAAGATCATTAACCTGGCCGGTAATCTGGCTCTTTAGTCCCTGGCCAATCGAATTAATGGCCACCACGGCGCTGACACCAATGATCATGCCGAGCATGGTCAGGAAGGTGCGCATTTTGGCTCCGGCAATCGATCTGAATGCCATTTTGACGTTTTCTCGCATCATTGCCTTTTCCTTTGTTCAGTGCGCTTGCCGGAGCCATGCAGGGTCGATTCCGGGTCGAGTTCGCGCATTCGTCTTTTTGGTACGGTCGCCCGGGCCTTGGTTATTTCGCCGTCACGTAGTTCAATCACTCGATCGGCCTGCTCGGCGATTTCTGGGTTGTGCGTCACAATAATTACGGTATTACCGTCGCGATTCAGGGCTTTTAGGAGATCAATAATGGCCTGACTACTCTTGGAATCGAGGTTACCCGTCGGTTCGTCGGCCAGGATGAGACTTGGGTTATTGGCTAGGGCTCGGGCGACGGCCACCCGTTGGGTTTCGCCACCACTAATTTGGCTGATTTTATACGCTGCCCGGTGCTGCACGCCGACCTTGGTCAGCAATTCAAAGGCTCGTCCCTTGCGCTGGCTGGCTGGAACACCAGCATATACCATGGGCAAGATAACGTTTTGTATCACGGAGAGTCGTGGCAATAGGTTGAAAGACTGAAATACAAAGCCGATGTCTGAGCGGCGCAGTTTGGCCAGTTGGCTGTCATGACGCCGCAAGACACTGCGGCCGTTTAGGCTATACGACCCCTCGGTGGGGGAGTCGAGCAGGCCAAGGATGTGCATGAGAGTTGATTTTCCAGACCCCGACGGGCCAACGATGGCAATAAACTCGCCGCTATTTATCTCTAGATCAACATTACGCAAGGCGACCGTTTGGCTGTCGCCGGTTTTAAAAACCTTGCTTATGTTTTTTAGCTCTATTAAGGCCATAGCTCAAGTTTACAGCGAATACTAGACCGTTTACAATCTGGCGGTTCGAACTAGCTGTATTTGGCGGAGAGACAGGGATTCGAACCCTGGATACGGTTTCCCGTATACACGCTTTCCAAGCGTGCGCCTTCGACCACTCGGCCACCTCTCCATAAAGACCGACAGCCTACAGTATACAGCTGACAGATTCAAAAACTGTAAACTGCCTGCCGTTAGCTGTAAACTGCTCTTATGACGAGTCGGGGTTGGAACAAAACCGCATTAATTACCGGGGCCTCCGGGGGCATCGGTCTGGAGCTAGCGACCATCTGCGCTGAGCACGGTCATGATCTGGTGTTGGTGGCGCGCAGTCATGAGCGGCTAGGCGCTATTGCTGCGGATTTAAGGCACGTTTATAACATCAATGTTCTCTCAATCGAGCAGGATTTGGCCAAAAAGGGGGCAGCGGCCAAGATTATGCAGGAGCTTGAGGATAACAAAATTGAGCTCGAGATATTAATAAACAATGCCGGATTCGGCCATCGCGAGGCCATTGCCGATGCCGATATTAAGCGTGGCCTGGACATGATTCAGGTTAATGCGGCTGTGCTAACCGAACTGACCGCGCTGGTTGTATCAGGCATGGTTAAGCGCGGCAATGGTCGGGTGCTCAATGTAGCCTCGACAGCGGCCTTTGCACCGGGCCCATTTATGGCGGTTTACCACGCCACCAAAGCTTACGTGCTGTCATTTTCACAGGCGATTCATCAAGAATTAAAGGGCAGCGGCGTAATTGTCACGGCACTGTGCCCAGGCCCAACGGTGACTCATTGGGCCGCCTCGGCCGGTGTTAATGTCGCTAAGTTCAATGCCCGGGCCATGTCGGCCCATGAAGTAGCCAAGGAAGGATATGGCGCCATGATGGCCGGCCGGAGGGTTGTTATAGCCGGGGGTAAAAATAAGTGGCGCATTGGCCTCCTGCGGTTTGTACCGACGGGAGTGGCGCTGAAAAATTTTAGCTGGCGCAGGGGTCGCTAATGCAGCCTCACACCCTTTCGCATCAGCCCTATGATGTCATGCTCCATGGCGTGCCTCATGCCAAGGGCTTTACCGCGCTGCGACTGGCCGATGCCCATCATCAAAGCATTAATGTTGGTGACCTCGTTCACATGAGCGGCCACAACACCTTTATGGACCGGCAGAAGTTTCGGGTGGTGGCTAAAATGGATCACCCGGACATTGCCTCGGCCGTTTCGAGTATCCAGCATTCTAACCTGTCGGCTCGCGATAAAATCCAGCTGGCTAATAACTTTCGCGGTATTCACGGCGCTCATGTGGGTGCCGAAGCTGTTGGATCTCACCCAGTGGTAGCCCTGCACCTGGAGCCGCATCCCGGCCCGTCGGGCTACAATCGACCCCCCGGAGCGCTTTAATGTTCGAGGAAGTTGCCCAGACTCTGGAGGCCGAAGGTGCCACCGCTCGTAAAATGTTTGGCCATCGCTGCTTAATGGTGAGCGGCAAGGGCTTTGCTGTCGATTATCACGACGACATTGTGATCAAGCTCGACGAGCCGGATCACGCTCGCGCCATGGCGCTGGAGGACAGTCACTTGTTCGAGCCAATGGCTGGTCGACCGATGAAACAATGGGTGCAGGTTAGCCCCGAGCATGCCGAAGATTGGCTGGATCTGGCTCGCGCTGGCATGGAGTATGTTGATCGTCTGAACTCATAATTTTAGCAATCTGCCAATAATTTGCTATTTTGGCAGCCTTCTTTGCGGCTTCATGGCGACTTGCAAGAAAGGGCCGACTCGCGTATAAATGGACGGTCGGTTTCAAACCCGAAGGACGAGAGGACTGCAATGAAGACCGATGGTTTTCGCCGTTTCTACACCTATCCAGCACCGTGACCGCGGTGAAAAAGCGGGTGCCGGTCTCTCCGGCCAGCGGCCTCGGCCGGCCAGGCGAGGAGACCGTACGTCGGTTTATTCGCCATCTCAAGACAGAAGGCGATCGTGCTCTCAAGGCGGCTAAGCAGCAGCTGCCGACACCCACCCCTTCGAGCAAGAAGTAGGCACCATGGGCTTCACTCAAGAAACTGAGAAGTGCCCGACCTGCAACGGCACTGGCCGTCGGCATAGCATGCTTGGCCCTGGTGGCCCAAATTCCTGCTCCAACCCGGAGTGCAAGGACGGCAAGGTCCCGAAGAAGTAGCCAACTAGGTTTCGACCGTCAGGTCGCTACCGGCCCCGCTCAAGTGGCGGGGCAAACCGCAATTATAAAGCTTGAGCTTATCAATAAGCGGGAGCATAATGAAAGTGCTTATGGTGAGGTGGACTTACCGAGCGTAATTCGACAGCCAAACTTCTGCAAATCGAGCAAGGGGACGACTAATGGTCACTCTGGCAGCCCGCCTTCCGGCGGAAGAGTCGGCTGCCCTAGAGGCGGCCAAGCATCTGCGGATCAAGCGGACACCGCTGAAGGTCATCGAAGGTGGCCGCGCAGTCCAGACTACCCCCAAGCGCTTGCGGTCGAGGATTCGGGTCAACCGAGATTCGATCTGGAATGCCCCAGCCGGGCACATAAAGTGCCCCAACCCAACCTGCGGAGTGCCAATTCCGTTGGCTGAGGTGGAGGATGATTACGCAGTCTGTTCTAAGGGGCATGCGCACTCGCCCCGTGAGGAAGCCGAACGCTTTGAGTCCCAGACGCCTGGCGGTTACACCCACGCAGGCTTGAGCCTGACGGCCATGGGCTTGCTCGGCGAGGACATCATCGAGCGGCAGGTGCGGCTGGGCCGCTTTGGCAAGATCATCGAGCGCACCCCGTACCACCATCCGATCGACTTCGTTACGGATCTGGGATTCGGCTTGGAGAGCAAGACGGTTAACGCAGTCAATCTCAACCACGCCTTCAACCTGAGCGCTGCCGAAAAGGAAGCCAAGACCGCCTACGTGCTCGAAAACGGCTTGGTGCCAGCAGCGGGGTTGGTGGTCGTTTGTTTCCGGACTTCGAGGGCGGAGATTCATCTGCGCTCCTGGCCGGACAGGTTCAAGTACTTCGAGCGGCCGAAGCGTCGGCCACCAGACATGGTGGTGAAGTTCAAGAATCCGTTCGTCAAGAAGGCTCGGTCACTGGACGTACTCCCTTTCTAGACTGCGACTGGCGAAAGCTCTGCGTGCAGCCTGGTCTTAGCCCGGCTCTCCGTATGACCCGCCAGCGCCAGTGCGCCACCTATCGCAGCTCTCTTGTGGTGCACATAAATAGGCCGAGGCTTGCAGTACGTTGTGAACCGCCAAGGCCACATACCGGGGCCGTTTGGGCGCCCTATGCAGTAGAAGTTGGCTGGAAGCCTCGACATGATGTCGGGGCTTTCGCCTTTTGTACGCTCTTATCTGTATAATACTTACATGAACGAAGTGGAAGAGGTTAAGGAGCGGCTGGACATCGCTGAGGTGATAAATGCCTATGTGCCGCTAAAGCAGGCGGGTCGTAATTTGAAGTCACCCTGCCCCTTCCACCAGGAAAAGTCGGCTAGCTTTATGGTCAGCCCCGAAAAGGGGATTTGGCATTGCTTTGGTTGTGGTGAAGGCGGGGATGTGCTGAGCTTTGTCATGAAGTACGAGGGCATTGGTTTCCCCGAAGCCTTAGAAAAATTAGCGCGCCAGGCTGGTGTGGAGCTCAAGCCGCGCAGTGCCAGTGCCGCCAAAGACAAAAAGGAAGGCGAGCGACTGGCCGCCGCCGTGGCGCTGGCGGTGAAGTACTTTCAGGCTTCATTGGTTAAAAATCCGGCGGCTCTAAAGTATGCTACCGTTACCCGGAAATTATCGAAGCAGACCATCAAGGACTTTCAAATTGGCTATGCCCCTGATGACTGGAACGCCCTCAGCCATTTTTTAGTTAAGAAAGACTTTACGGCTGCCGAGCTGAAGAAGGCTGGTCTGGTCGGCCAGCGGGAAGGACGAAGTACGGTTTACGATCTATATCGCGGCCGGCTGATGTTTACGATTTGTGATGTCAATGGACGGCCTGTCGGCTTCACTGGCCGAGTGCTAGATCCCGAGCAAGTGCCCAAGTATCTCAATACTCCACAAACGCCGTTATATGACAAAAGTCGGGTGATCTTTGGTTTACATTTGGCCAAACCAGCTATTCGCGAGCATGACGAAGTAGTGTTGGTCGAAGGAAATATGGATGTGGTAGCCAGCCACCAAGCTGGTGTAAAGCAGGTGGTGGCCGCCAGCGGGACAGCATTGACGATTGATCAGCTAAAAATCCTGGGACGACTTACCAAAAATATTAAAATTTGTTTTGATGCCGATGCTGCAGGCCTAAAGGCTACCGAGCGAGCCATTGAACTTAGCCAAAACCTTGGAATTACGCTTTCGATGGTCCGGCTGGGCGGCGCCAAAGATCCCGACGAGTTAATCCAGCAGGACGTCGGCAAGTGGCGGCAAGCTATTACTGATTCGCAATATGCCATTGACTACCTCTTTGATCAACTGGCGACGGAATACGACATCACCACCGCCACCGGTAAGCGGCAGTACAGTGATCGACTGGCGGCCAACCTGCGCCGCCTCGGTGATCCGGTGGAGCGTGATCATTATGTGAAGCTGCTGGCCGAAAAGCTAGGTATCTCCGAAGCCGCGATTAATGAAAAGATTGAGCAGGCCCCCAAAGACGTGCCGACAAAGTCTCAGCCTAGGGTTGAGGTAGCCCCGCCACCGAAGACGCGGGTTATCCCGCCCAAGCCATCTAAGAAGTTGCTAGAGGAATCAGTTCTGGCCGTTAACCTGGCCTACCCAGAGGTTCGCCTCAGCCTTGAGGATCTGACGCCGGCCCACTTTGGCGAGCCGGACAATCAAATGATTCTCGAAACCTTACAACGCGATCCGCAAATGACTTTGGCGCAATTGGCTGGAGCCTTGCCAAACCACGCAGATTATGTGAAAATACTGGCACTACGGGGCGAGGAAGAATACGGATCCTTTGCTCCAGCAGATCGCAGCCTCGAGGCATTCGAGCTGGTGAGAAGACTGCAAACGAGTTCGAACAAAGATACTAAGTCCAAACTCAGCCACAAATTGAAGGAGGCTGAGGCTAGTGGCGACCATGATTTGGTCCGCCGGCTATTGGCACAGTATCAAGCGCTGCTAACTAACGAAGATTAGTTAGCAGAAGCACGAATATCTAAATCCTAATTTCTAAATAATTGCCAAGCACCAAATTCAAATGCCCAAAAGGTTTGGATTTATGATTTTGGATTTATTTAGGATTTAGATATTAGAAATTAGGGTTTTAAGACAACAGGAGAAAAATGGCACGTAAAGCAAAAGCACCAGAAGTTGAAGCAGACAAGACTGAGGAAAAAGAGGGCACTACTTATAGCGCCGAGATTGAGCGCCTGATTGCCAAGGGCAAGGAGCAAGGGTTCGTTACTCAGCAGGAAGTTGCCCAGGCTATCCCAGACGCCGAAGACAATATTGAGGAGCTCGATGAGCTGTATGCTGCGCTACTCGAAAATGGCGTGGAATTGACTGACCAAAAGGAACGGCTCATCTGGGATACGGCCGAGGAAGAGGAAAAGGAAGAGGACTATACCAAAGATATTGCCGACGACAGCGTACGGCTGTATCTGCGTGAAATCGGCCGGGTACCGCTACTGACGGCTCAGGAAGAAGTTGAATTGGCCAAGCGGATTGCCAAAGGTGACAAGTCGGCCAAAGACAAAATGGTCGAGGCCAACCTGCGCCTGGTGGTTTCGATTGCCAAGAAATATATTGGTCGCGGCCTGGACCTGCTGGACCTGATTCAAGAGGGTTCGGCGGGCCTGCTGCGCGCCGTCGAGAAGTTCGATTACACCAAGGGATTTAAGTTTTCGACCTATGCCACTTGGTGGATCCGCCAGGCTATTACCCGCGCCATCGCTGACCAAGCCCGAACCATTCGTATTCCAGTCCACATGGTGGAGACGATTAACAAGCTGATTCGCACCCAGCGACGCTTGGTGCAAGAGCTTGGCCGCGAGCCGCTGCCGGAGGAAATTGCGGCCGAGATGGAAATTGACGTTGATAAGGTCAATCACATCCTTAAGATTAAACAGGACATTGTGTCGCTGGAGCAGCCAGTGGGGGATGATGGCGACTCTAACCTGGGCGAGTTCATCGAAGATGAAGACGGTAAGACGCCGCTAGAAAACGCCACCAACCAGTTACTCAAAGAGGATGTTAACGAGGTTTTAGCCCTGCTGACTCCGCGTGAGCAGAAGATTCTACGCATGCGCTTTGGTTTGGAAGACGGCCGTCAGCACACCCTCGAAGAAGTTGGCTTGGAGTTCGGTGTGACTCGTGAGCGGATTCGGCAGATTGAAGCCAAGGCCCTGGCCAAGCTGCGCAAGCATCGCGAGAGTAAGAAGCTCAAAGACTACCTGCAGTAAGAAATTTCAGTATTTAACAACAAGCCGCCCAGCCAGGGCGGTTTTGTTATACTTACTCCTATGCAACCGACGATTATTGGGATTACTGGTCAGCCGGGCGCAGGTAAGGATACGCTGGCCCAGCTACTATCGAAATACCTAACTGCCAAGGGCTTAAAATGCGCCATTGTGCCCCCTGGTGATCTGGTTCGCGCCTATGTGGAAGAGCACCATTTGGGTAATCCCGGCGATCGTAGCGTCGACAAGCATGCGGCAGAGGCAGTGCGCCAGGAAAAGGGCAGCAACTATTGGATTGAGGCCGCCATTGCAAAGGCGGGGGAAGGGGTTGATCTACTTTTGTACCCAGGCATGCGTCATGCCACCGAGGTAGGCGTGGTTCGAATACATAATGGAGTTGTTATCACCGTAGATGCCCCGCAAAAGGTGCGGTTCGAGCGTGTGCTAGCGCGTAAGCGTGCGGGCGATGCCACCGATTTTGAGACCTTTGCGGCCCAGGAGCAGGCCGAGCGTAACAGCCCCAGCCACCAGGTAGATAAAGTAATTGAAATGTCCGATACGGTCATTGAAAACGCCGGCACCTTACACCAATTCGAAGAGTGCGCCAAGGCGCTGGCCACCGATTATCCCGAAAATTTAAGACGTTTTTATACAGGAGAGTAATATGAGTGAAACCGGACCGGGGCCAATGTCTAATGAAGCCAAGCTTGGCCGCTTAGAAAAAGAGGAGGCCGAGACTTTAGAGGCACGCAGTTTGGAGGAGTTGGCCGATAAATACGACTCTGTGCCTAATCAAAAGGGAAGTCAGCAGTATGAGGCGGGAGATGGGTCTCGTCGACCACTGTCCGAGATCAGGGAAGATATAGCTGAGCGACGGGCGATTATCGAGGCCGAGGAGGCCCGGCGCGTAGACGACGTTCGTGACAAAACAATTCCAGAGGGAGACACCGTCGAACCTGATGATTACGAGCACTTGAATCCCGCATCCTGAATTTACGAATCCTGTTAAACTTGAGTCAAATTCGGTCAGCTGTTAAAATGAGTACAGATTGTCCACAACCAAGGAGAATTTATTTCACCTGAAGTTGCTCCATAGACCGAATAATCATTCGGCACTAGGTGATCGCTGTTAGATCTCGTACGGATTGTAATTATCCCGGCCGCAAATCCGCTGGCCGCCAGCCGGCGGAAGCGGAGGCCGCGAGAGACTGATACGAGCGATTGCCGCACAGGAACCACCTGAAGAGATAACCTCAAATCAAGGAGTAATCACCGTGCGACGATCAACCGCAACAGTTCTCGCGCTTTTCTTTGCGCTGAACACACCCGCTTTCGGGCGGACTGAAACGTCCGGGCAGCCGGCTCAGGCTGCCACCAACCATAGCCAGCACCGTACGGTTCGCTGGCCCGATCATTGCGCCAATCGGCTGTGCACCCGCTACCAGCGGGGGACACCGAGCTGCTGGCGGCTTTCGAGCCGAGAGCGGATTGCCCGATGCTTTATTGCGCGGGCGGCCCGTCACTATGGCCAGAGCCGCTACGAGGCGTATTACATCGCCCACCGCGAGTCGCGCTACAACTGGAGGGTTACCAACTCCAGCTCCGGCGCGGCCGGCCTCTACCAGTTCATGCCCCGCACGTGGGCCTACACGCCGTATCGCCACCATTCGCCCTACCAACCCAGGTGGGCGGCCCTGGCGGCGATGTGGATGTGGAAGCACGGCTGGAAGTCGGCCTGGGCGGTTTAAGCCCAATTCCCTGGAGGACACGGATGTCCTCCAGGGCTTTTAATTCGCCAAAGTTTGCGCTAATCTATCACCACCTGAAAATTCGAGGTCAGGAGTTCCTAATGAGCAGCCCAGTTAAGCTGGCCGGCTTGGCCGGTGGCAGCGGCCATGGCAAGACAACTCTTGGCAATATGCTGGGAGAACTGGCTGGTAAGGCGACCACTCTGGAGTACAGCACCTACGTGATTGCCCTCGCCAATGAGTGGGGCATTCACTGGTCTGCGCAATCTGGCTACTCGATGAAGCGCTTTCATGACATCGGCGATGCCTTGACGCTAGTGCTAAATCGACTGGTCAGCAACAATTCCGGTAGGAAGCTGACTAAGGCATTAGTCAAGGAAGCTATGGCCAAGAGTGGCGGGCTTTCAGCGCTCGAGCGATATCTGAAAAAAGACAAGTTCCCGCGTAATATATCCATGGCTAACCGGGCCGAGCATCGTGAACTGCTGGAGTTCTTGGGGGTCTTTCTCGTCGAGTTTGTGGCCGAAGATTTCTGGGACCTTTACCTCGATCCGGACCTGCGTATCGCGGTCGAGAGCCACGACTTCGTCAGTGTCAGTATTCGCATGCCATCCAATGCGGCCCTGATTCGCGAACACGGTGGAGCCGTCGTCAAGGTTTTCAACCCCCGCAAAGAGGTAAAGAAAAACCCCACCGAGGCTGGCCTAATCGATATTAGGCCCGACGTGATAGTGGTGAACGATCTCGGTCTGCCGGCTCTCAGGCGCACCGCCAAGTTCCTGTGGGGGCTCCTGGATAATGGACTCGAGTCTAATCGGGCTGACAATCCAGTGGTTCTGTATGCCACCGACCACGCCTAAACTTCAAAACCCCGAAGGGCCCCGTGCCCCTCGGGGTTCCTTCATTTTTTTGGTCGAGGCTTCTTCTTGGCTATGGGTTTAATAGGTGGGTCGTACCAACGGCGACCATGCCTGGTATCGTCTTCTTCGGTGTCGGCCTGTCGGCGCCCCAGATGGCTGGCCCCGCCAATACGGTCGGCTTCGCGGCGGCTGTAGCGGCTGCCGTCGATGCCCTCATGTGCATCTAGCTGGAGTAGCTTATCCAAAAGCTCGCTCAGCCGATTATTTTCAATGGCTTGGCGCTTCTTTTCTTCTAGAATACCTGAAATGGTGGTTTGGTATGAGGTCACGTCAATGCCCAGGATAAGACGCTTGAGGCTAAGCTCGGGCAGCGTATCCCTCGGGTTGTACCAGGAAATCATTTTCCTCTTCCCATTTTTGCAGCGAATTTCAAAGATGCGTCCAGCGCTGCCATTCGCGAGCTTGATGGCCTCGTTTCTTTCGAGCGGATTTGGATAGAGCAGTTCCGCCCCCTTCGGATTGTTAATCATTTCCGCAGCAGTGTAGCCCGTAATGAGTTCGGCCCCTTTGCTCCAAAGACTGATTAGACCGTTGGGGCCATAGGCGGCTAGGATAATCGGCATATCAGAAAACACGGTTTCTAGGACAATTCCCAATGCTTCGCTGATGTCGTCTTTCATGACAGCCGCCGGTTTATATATTAATAATACTCTGCTAAGGTTCGCTATAATAGGCTCCAGATGGCCAAAAGAGAACGATTAGTACTAATAGACGGCAGCGCGGTGTTTCACCGCGGGTACCATGGGATCCCGCCGCTGTCGACGGCTGAAGGTATTCCAACCAATGCTACCTATGGTTTCACCATGATGCTGCTCAAGGTACTGGCCGACCTCAAACCCAAATACACCATTATTACCTGGGACAAGTCCAGCGACACCTTCCGCAAGGACATGTACCCGCAGTACAAAGCCCATCGCAAAAAGCAGCCGGATGATCTGTATGCCCAGATTCCATATACTCGCCAAGTGACCGAATCGCTCGGTCTGCCGTGGATTGAGCTGGATAAATATGAGGCTGATGACATTATCGGTACCCTGGCTCGCAAGGCCGAAAAAGAGGGCTTGGAGACGATTATCGTTACCGGTGATAAGGACGAATTCCAGTTAATCGATGAAAACACTCGGGTTTATACGATGCGGCGCGGTTTTACCGACACAGTCATTTACGACCTGGAGGCTTTGCGCGAGCGCTATGGAGTGACGCCACGGCAATTCGTGGATGTCAAAGCCTTAATGGGCGATTCCAGTGACAATATTCCCGGCGTGGAGGGCGTCGGGGAAAAGACTGCCACCAGCCTAGTCCAGCAATATGGCAGTCTGGAGGGTATATATGAAAGCGTCGACGAGATCCCCGGCAAGCTCGGGGAGCGATTGCGCGATAACAAGGATATCGCTTATCTAAGCCACAAACTATCCGAAATCGCTTGTGACGCTCCGGTGGAGCTGGATCTAAAAGGCGCGACGGTTGGCAAATTTGACCGCCAAGCGATTCATGATTTGTTTCGTAAATTGGAATTTAAGACCTTGTTGGCCAAATTGCCGCCGGAAATGGAGGTCGGTCCGCTGACTCTCTTCGATAAGCCTGATGAAGAGGCCAGCGAGGTTGCTAAGCGCTCGCGGAAGCATCTGGAAGGCGCCGAGTACCATGCCATTACCACCGAGAACCAGTTGGACGATCTGGTCAAGCGCCTTAAATCCGCCGAGGCCTTTGCCTTTGATACTGAAACCGATAGCATCGACGAAATGAGTGCCAACCTGGTCGGTATCTCCGTCAGTATGAAAGAAATGGAAGGTTTTTACATCCCCGTGGGGCATCGTGAGGGAACGCAGCTGAGCAAAGAAGCAGTCTGCCAAGCGTTAAAAGCCGTATTTGAAGATCCGAAGGTCGGCAAAGTAGGTCATAATGCAAAGTTTGATTATAAGGTGCTGGTGCGGCACGGGATCGCTCCTAGTCCAATCATTTTTGATACGATGATCGCCGCCTTTATTGTTAATCCGCTTGGGCGCAGTCAATCGCTGGATGACCTGGCCTATAAGGAGTTTGGGATTGAGCTGATTCCGATCACGGAGTTACTGGGAGTCGGCAAAAAACAGATTACTTTCGACGGTGTGCCGATTGAGGAGGCCATAACCTACGCCGCTGAAGACGCTGATATTGCCTGGCGCCTTTACCAGTCGCTTAAAAAACAGATGTCAGAGACAGGTTTTAATAAGTTGGCCGAGGCCACGGAATGGCCGCTGATTGAAGTGCTCGGCAATATGGAGATTGCTGGGATCGAGCTGGATGTAGAGTTTTTACGCAAGTTTAACGAAGTCATTTCGACGGACATTGCGAAGCTAGAGCAGCAAATTTGGAAGGCGGCGGGCGAGGAGTTTAACATCTCCAGCCCGGCCCAGCTGGCCAAGATTCTGTATGAAAAGCTGGATTTGCAAAAGGTTGGGGTGAAGAAGGGTAAGACCGGTTTTTCGACGGCCGCCAGCGAGCTCGAAAAGCTGCGTGATGCTCACCCAATCATCAATTTGATTAGCGAATACCGCGAGCTGACCAAGCTGCGCAGTACCTACGTGGAGGCATTGCCGCAGTATGTCGATGAAAATTCTCGGGTCCATACGAGTTTTAACCAAACCATTGCTCAGACCGGTCGACTGAATTCGACCAATCCGAACCTGCAAAACATTCCGGTTCGCACCGAGATTGGCCGGCAGATTCGCAAAGCCTTTGTGGCGCCGAAAGGACGAGTGCTGGTCAGCGCTGATTATTCACAGATTGAGCTGCGGGTGGCAGCGGCTCTGAGCAAAGACCAGGGCATGATTGAGACTTTCAAAAAAGGCATCGACTTGCATCAACAAACCGCCAGCGAAATGTTCGGTGTCCCGCTAAATGAGGTTACCAAGGAGCAGCGTTACAGCGCCAAAACCATTAATTTCGGTGTGCTCTACGGCATGAGTCCGCATGGTTTGAGCGTGGCAACTGGTATGAATCGCGAAGAGGCTACCGGCTTTATTGACCGTTATTTTGAGGTTCGCAAAGATCTGCGGGCCTATATTGAGAATGTAAAGAAGTTTGCTCGGGAAAATGAATACACCGAAACTCTTCTGGGCCGCCGCCGGCCCTGCCCAGAGATAAAAAGTAGTAACTTTGTGATTCGCAATTCTACAGAGAGGATTGCCGTAAATGTGCCAATTCAAGGTACGGCCGCCGACATTATGAAAATAGCCATGATTGAAGTCGCTAAAAAACTTGAAGGATCGAATGCCAAAATGCTGTTGCAAGTCCACGACCAGTTGATTCTTGAGGCCGACGAAAAGGATGCAGACCGCGTCACTAAGCTACTGAAAGACACCATGGAGAATGTATATGATCTGGGCGTGCCACTAGTGGCCGATACCTCCATTGGTAAAAACTGGGGCGAGCTGTAAACCCAACTAAAGTCGACTTTACTTTTTTAGGTAGCTAAACTTAAGTACATTCGAGGTGAGAACGGAGTTTTTGCCTCATGAGCCACGAATCCAAAATTCACGAAGCCCAAACCAGCATTTTGCGGGAGCTCTTATTCGTCTTGCATGCTGGCTACGCCGAGCTGCAAAAGCCCACGGGACTGTCTAGCGATCATTTTAATTTCCATATCCAGCGGCTGGTTGACTTAAACCTGGTGGAAAAGGTTGAGAGGGGTAAATATCGCCTAACGCACAAGGGCAAGGAGTATGCCAACAAGCTCGATACTGATGAGCGCAAAATTGAACGGCAGCCCAAGGTAGCGGTGTTGCTGGCGATTGAGCGTGAGATTGATGGCCGCACCGAGATATTGTTTCAGCAACGAACCAAGAACCCCTACTTTGGCTACTGGGGCTTCCCATCGGGTAAGATCCGCTGGGGTGAGACCATTACCGAAACAGCCGATCGCGAACTGGAAGAGGAGACGGGTTTGAGCGCCGATTACCGGATCGCCGGCCTCTATCATGAACACACCTTTTTAGAGGGCGAAGACGAAGCGGTGGAGGACAAAATGTTCTTTGTGGTGCACTGTACGAATCCAAGAGGTGAGCTGATGGAGAAGTTTGAAGGCGGAATTAACAAGTGGATGACGGCCGATGAAGCTCGGGCGCTCGAAAAGCGCTACACCAGCTTTGAAACCGAGCTGGACATGTTGCTCGGCAACCGCCCCGAGCTCTTTGTGGAAGAAATCCATCGCTATACCAAGGATGAATTTTAGAACAGGATCCAGGATTCGGAATTGAGGATCAGGAAATCAAAACCAAAGAGCCTTACCCACTGGTCATAGGTAAGCTAGCGCGTGATAGCAGTTATTGAAATAGCGGCTACACAACACTGCCTCTGTAGCAGCTTGATTAAAATACAATAGAGCGCCTATGCCAGAGGGAAAGGCTAGGTGCGTACGGCAGAAATACCGATGGTAGGTAGGGATGGCGCGTCCGGAGAGCGGGTGGCTCTAAGGATCCTTCGACTTCGCTCAGGATGACAACTTGGTGGATTGCCGCGTCGCTACCGCTCCTCGCAATGACGTTATAGATTCTGTATCCTATAAAAGTAATGGTGGCTTTACGAAAAATAACCGGGCATCCCGTATCAGCCTTGGCCCTGATTATAATCAGCTTTGCACTGGCATGGTTCTTCCGTGATGTTATCCTGGTCATCTTGTTGGCCATGCTGCTGACCTTATCACTACTTCCAGTGGTGGACTGGCTGGAGCAGCAGGGCGTGCGCCGTTGGCTGGCGGCTGTCACACCGCTCACCGTCTCAGTTCTGTCCATCGCCTGGCTGATCAGTCTGGTCATGCCAAAGCTGCTGCAGCAGGCTGAGGCGTTACTAGCGGCTGCTCCAGATGTGGCTCATCAGCTCTCGCAAAAGTATCACTTGCACGCCAATACTCAGGAGATAGCCACAAATTCCGGCCAAGCTATTATTACAGCCACCTTTGGTGCCGCTTCATTCCTGGGATTCTTAGCCGTTGTCCTGTTCTTTAGCCTGTATTGGCTGATCGACTACCACAAGATCAAGCATTCGCTCATAAATTTCCTGGAGAAAAAGCACCGTAAGCACGTCCGCGAGCTTAGCACCAAGGCCGAGCATCAGGTACAGGCGTGGGTCCGCGGCCAGATTATTCTCTCGCTGGTGGTCGGCGTTGTGGTGGCCTCTGCCTACAGCTTTATTGGGCTGCCTTTCGCAGTGGTGCTAGGTGTCCTGGCCGGCCTACTGGAAATAGTTCCGTTCCTCGGACCAATTCTAGCGGCCATTCCAGCCTTCGTACTTGGTATGAGTATTTCTCCCGGCATGGGTTTGGCCGTTTTCATCACCTACGCCATAGTCCAAACTGCTGAATCGAACCTGCTGGCACCGAAGATAATGAGCGAGGCTGTCAATCTGCATCCGCTGGCCGTGATCTTAAGTTTCATGATCGGTGCCAAACTGGCCGGCTTCATTGGGATTCTGCTGGCCATTCCGGTTGTGCTGATTCTGACGGCGGCCTTCAATGTTTACCACGACATCCTAGCCAAGGAGTAGCCTATGCCGGAGTTGCCAGAAGTTGAGACTATTCGGGCGGGTCTGCAGCAAAAAGTTGTAGGCCTAAAAATTACCGATGTCGAAGTTCTCTTCGGCAAGTCGTTTCCGTATCCGGGTGAGGATATCGACAAATATGTAATCGGGGCAAAGATTGAATCGCTGGAACGTCGGGCCAAGGTATTAATCATCAATCTCAGCAGCGACCACAGCCTGCTTTTTCATTTGAAAATGACTGGCCAGATCGTCTGGGCGCCCAAGAGCGGACCGCGCTTCGCCGGTGGCCACCCCAGTGAGAGTATGGCGCGGGAGCTACCTGATAATTCCACTCGCGCGGTTTTTAGCCTAAGTGACGGAAGCCGAATATTTTTTAACGACCAGCGCAAGTTTGGTTGGGTTAAATTAGTTGAAACGCAGGATGTTATCCGCGACTCACTAATCGCTAGACTGGGTCCAGAGCCACTGACCGAAGCTTTTGAGCTTAAACCCTTTGCAGCAATTTTAAAGCGTCGTGGCGGTTCACCAATTAAGGCCGTTATTCTCGATCAATCGACGGTTTCCGGTGTCGGTAACATCTATGCTGATGAGTCTCTGCATTTGGCGAAAATTCATCCCGCTCGGCTCGCTGGCAGCTTGAAGCCAGCTGAGGTAAAGAGCTTGTATGAGGCTATTAAGACCATCATTGCTCTCGGCGTTGAACATGGCGGCACGAGCTTTACGCACTATGTGAATGCTCTGGGCGGCAAAGGTGATTATCTCAGGTCAGCTCGGGTGTTTCGCCGGCAGGGGCTGACCTGTCCAGTTTGCGGGACCGTAATTATAAAAACCCGGGTGGCTGGACGGGGCACGCATCTGTGCCCCAAATGCCAGAAGGCCCCGCAGGCTGGAGTAAAATAAAGCCATGTCGGATTCAATCCAAAAACTGACTGAGGAGATCATAAGCTATCGTGATGAGCGAGATTGGAAGCAGTTCCATACCCCAAAGAATATGGCCGCCAATATTAGCGTTGAAGCCGGGGAGTTGCTGGAGCACTTTCGCTGGTCTGAGCATCCAGACAATCCGGTAGCCATGCGTGAAGAGGCGGCTGATGTGTTGTACGCCCTGCTGCTGTTCGCTCATGACGCCGGGTTTGATATTGCCGCCGAGCTTAGATCGAAGCTAGATAAGAATGCGGCCAAGTACCCCGTCGAAAAGGTGAAGGGTAAGCATCATAAGTATGATCATTACGAGAAATGATCTTTTTCTTTTACGGCCCCAACACCTATGAAGCGCGGCAGCAGCTGGCTAAAATGCGCGCGGGGTATATCAAAAAAACCGGAGGTGACACCGGGCTCGAGCGAATCGACGGACCCTCTGCAGCCGCCGCAGATCTTAAAGCTAGCTTGCAAGCTGCACCTTTTTTAGCAACCAGCCGGCTGGTGATCATTGAAGATCTGGGTACCAACAAATCTTTGGCTCCAAAGGCGGAGCAATTTATAGACAACATACCTGAGACAACCGTTGCGGTTTTTTATGACCCCAGTGTCGATCAGCGCACCACCTATTTTAAAAATCTATCGACGGCCGCCCGCACAGTGAAGTTTGAACCGCTTTCCAGCACAAAGTTGCATCAATGGATTAAAGCTGAGGTATCGCGACAGGGAGGGGAGATTGAT
This sequence comes from Saccharimonadales bacterium (SeqCode), assembly GCA_035479795.1. Lineage (GTDB taxonomy): Bacteria > Patescibacteriota > Saccharimonadia > UBA4664 > SCTI01 > DATIII01. The sequence continues at coordinate 33,028 of DATIII010000001.1, read as the reverse complement.
CCGGCAGCCATTGAATCGTTATTGGATCGAGCCGGCGAAGATCAGTGGCGGCTGTCCAATGAGATTGCCAAGCTAGTGGATTATAGCCAGCACATCAATGTCCAGTCAGTTGCTGAGATGGTAGAGCAAGGACATAATGAGACAATTTTTGACCTGGTGGAAGCCATGACGGCCGGCCAGGCCGAAAAAGCCATTGGGGTTTATCGAGATCTGCTTATCGCCAAGGTCAGCGAGATGTATATGCTCTCGATGATCCAATGGCAGCTCCGCAATCTGCTTGTCGCTAAGGTGGCCGGTAAAATTACCGCTCCACAGCTGGCCCGGGACGCGGGGATGTCACCATTCGTGGCTGGCAAAATGTTAAATAAGCGGCATTTGTTCAGCGAAGAAACCCTTAAAGCTGCCTTTGTGGCCGCGGTTGATACCGAATATAAGATTAAAAGTGGCGAGGGCGCTGCAGAACCCCTGGTGGAGCAGCTAATTTTAAAAACTAGTCAGTCGGCGAACCAGCAAGCGACCCGCTAAGATTCGGTTTTAATTTGTTCCAGAAGTTTCTCGATCTCAACGGCCAATTCTTGAATTCGGCCGAGCTCGCCGCGTGCCAGCCAGACATTTCCAGGAGTGGTGGCATAATCGCGCAGCAGGCTGACGTGCTCAGCTAGCTCGGAGGCGACGTCGTGGAGTTTAGCCTGGGGATCTGAGGGAGTCATATACATAAGTTACCAGGTTCCAGTGGCCAGCTACCAGTATTGCGAAACAAAAGACCCGCCGGTTGGCGGGTTACTTTGTGGAAGTTTTCTTGGCAGCCGGTTTAGCAGCAGCTTTGGGCTTGGAAGCGGACTTCTTGGGGGCAGATACGGTATTGGCTTGCTTTTGTAGAGCTGATTTACGGCGCCCGGCAGTATTTTTGTGCATCGTACCCTTCTTTACCGCGCGGTCAATTTCCGAAACCGCCTCGCTGAGGGTAGTGTTGACGGATTTGGCGTCACCGGCAGCTACAGCATCGGTAAAGGCGCGCACATCGCGGTGGATGGCTCGCTTAATTTGTAGGTTACGACTACGGCGTTTGGCCGCTTGGCGCACCCGTTTAATTGCGGATTTAATAATCGGCATAACGAAAGAGACTATACAGGACGCCACCAGGTTTGTAAAGCAGTGAGGAGGTGAGCATTCCTCCGGCCGTGTTTTGGCTCCGCCAAAACATAAGCATTGTCAAATCACCTTGACAGATCTGGCAGTTTTTGCTACGATTATCCATTCGCCCAAAGGTGGACACCAATATGGATAGAGAATTAACCCCAAAACAACAGACGTCTGAGGCCATTCGCCAAGCCGAATCCATCCTCATTCTCACCGGTCAGCACCCCAGTGTCGACCAGGTGGCTTCGACTATTGCTCTTAGCGCCATTCTGCACAAGTTTGGCAAAAAGACGACTGCAGTTATTACCGACGACCTGCCAGCCGGGGTTAAGTTCCTGCCCACCGACCTGATCGAGCCTAAGCTAGATGGCCTGCGTGACTTCATCATGCAGGTTGATTTGAGCCGCAGCGAAGTCGACAAGATCAAGTACACCATAGAAAACAACAAGCTAAATGTTCATGTGACGCCGTTTTCAGGTGGCTTCAGGAATAGTGACGTCAGCTTTGCTTATGGTGACTTCCACTTTGACCTGGTAATTGTGCTCGGTGTGGCTTCTTACAGCCGGGTTGATAGGGTGCTTGCTCAGAATCAGCAGGTGCTTACTAATGTGCCAATTATTAATATCGACTTCCATCGCTCCAACGAGCAGTATGGCGCTATTAACCTAGTAGAAACCACGGCGGCTTCACTGAGCGAGATCCTGATTGCGCTTAGCGAATCATTGCAGACCGGCTTGGTTGACGGCCCAATTGCCACTGCCATGCTCGCTGGCATTATTGCTTCCACTGATCGTTTTACTGCCGCACACACCACACCCAAGGCACTGACCGTGGCTGCTCAAATGATGGCCATGGGCGCCGATCAGCAACAAGTGATAAGGGGTCTGTACCGCGATAATAAATCTCAAAAATCAGATAAGCCTCAGCAGCATGAAGCCAAGAAAGAGGCTCCTAAGCAGGAGATGCGAAGAAGCGAAGCCACTCCCGAACCTGTTAAGCAGGCAGAACCAGTGACTGAAGTTATCTCTCAGGTTCCTGAAATTGCTCCAGTACCAGAACCAATAACTAATCCTGTCACCCGCGAGCATAGCGCGGCAATCTCTGAGATTGCTTCGTCCCAGGTTCTTCGCAATGACGAAGCTTCATCGGTTGCTGAACCTGTTGCCGAACTACAGTTTCCAGAAGTTGATCAGCGTGAGACCGCAGTGGTTTCCACTGAGCCGGTTATGGAGCAGTTATTGCCCCCAACTCATATTGAAATGGATGATGAGCCTGAGACTCCACAGGTTCATCCTGAGCAAATCGCGCTTTCTGATGACCCAGAACCTCTGATTAATGACGCTCCAGCCGAAGAATCCGCCAGCCGACAGACCAAGGTTCGCAACCCATTAGAAAGCCCCACCTCCGAGGGCCGCATCGTCCAACGCAAGGCGTCCAACCCGGCTAACAACCCGCTGTTCGCCATGCGCCTGGAGTAACCCCGCAACCGTCATCCTGAGCGGAGTCGAAGGATCTTTGAAGATGCCGAAACGAGTTCAGCATGACATGATAGGCAGTATGGAAACACATAACGGCCTGCTGCTGATAGATAAGCCGACCGACATTACCTCCTTTGATATTATCCGCCGGCTGCGCAAATCTACGGGTGTGCGAAAAATCGGCCACACCGGCACACTTGATCCGATGGCGACAGGGTTAATGCTGATGCTTTTCGGCAGCTATACCAAGAAAGCCCCGGAATTTGTGGGGCTAGATAAGGTTTACGAAGCCGAGATGACCTTAGGTGCCGTCAGCACCACTGGAGACGCCGAGGGGGAGATTACAGCTGTGTCTGATAATCAGCCGTCTCAAGGAGCGATAGAACTGGCTGCAGCCCAATTCGTGGGTGAAATTCGTCAAACCCCTTCTAAATACTCGGCTATCAAAATTGGTGGCGTGGAAGCCTATAAGCTGGCGCGCAGGGGCCAGAGTTTTCATATGCCCAGTCGGAATGTGTTTGTTCATAAGTTGCAAGTCACGAGTTACAAGTACCCCGTGGTTAGGTTTACGGCCCATGTGTCATCTGGAACATACATCCGTACCCTGGCTGAGGATATTGGTGAATCCCTAAAAGTAGGGGCCTATCTATCTAATCTGCGACGCACAAAAATAGGTGATTTTGACGTTAAAAACGCTCAGAACTTACCAGACATGACAACCGTATCTCTACCTGATCACCTATTGACAATTTAAAGCACTTATGCTATTATATTCATCATACCCTCAGATAGGGTGGAGGCACCGAAAGGTGTAGCAGCTGGCCAAATGGCTGGTGAGGTTCGACAGCTCAACTGTCGAAGCACCTAGGAGTTGAGAACTTTGCAGACTCTGGCACTGGATGTAGCCCTCGGTCTTGGGATATGGGTGATGACACTCATTCCGGCCGCTATCAGGGCACACCGAGCGGGCCACGCATTCTTCGCCGCCTCGCATGAGGTGATCGCTTGGATGCTGCTCGCACTGGCCGCGCTGCTCACGGCGGCGATCAACAACATCGCACCCTTCGTGGTGAGTTGGTTGCTGTTCGCAATCGTGATGTACAGCGGCTCACTTTCCAGGCGGGTTCGAACCCCAACAGGCCGCCGGGAGCCTTAATCCCGGTGCAGTCATAAGATGTGGTATCTTATCTGATGAGCTGGAAACAGCGAAACTGCATTTAGAACCTTAAATAACCCGATTAATCAGCCCACTGTAAACACCCGACAGTCGAGGAGCTGTCTTGTCCCAGATCAAAGAGCAGGTAGAAGTACCGGTTCAGTTCGCTGAATCTGGTAGGGAATTCAGGATTGGCGAGGAGCCCATCTTGGTGAAGTTCAACCGGCAGGCCTTTGGCCAGTTCATCGGCCGCCTTCGGCGGGCGGACAACTTCACCGTCATTCACGGCAACGCTCCACGGGAACAGTACCCCTATCACGAGCAGAACGCATATTGCGTGGTCTCGGTTCAGGTGCAGGTCACCGATTGGCTCAATGCCGGAACCAAGATCTACTACGTCGTTCACGCCGCCGGCCCGCGTGGCTCCATTCGGCTTCGCCTCACTTTCTCAGAGGATGACAAGGAGCTCGAAGAGGCCACCATCGATTTTCGGTAGTTGCAGTGGGGAGCGGGGGCTCGAAAGAGCCCCCGTAAATCCCATATCGGCTGATTGGTCAGGTTAGAATGATAACCCAAGCACCTTAACCCGATTAATCAGCCCACTACAACCACCGCCGGTCCATTGCGACAAGGAGTAAGACATGACGGGAACCGCAGTTGCAGCAAAGACAGTTGCTGTCACCTTTGCCGACTTTCGGCAAGTGGAGCCCAGGGAGTTCGACACTGAGCTGGTGGTGGCTTTCGATCACCTGGCATTCAGCTGGGCCGTCGGAATCCTCCGCCTTGCTGAGTTCGAGGTCAAGCCCGGCAAGGCTGCCCCCAGTTCTGACGTTGGGCCGTATGACATCGAGAAGATCGAGGTCAAGAAGGCCACCTGGACTCAGAACTGGACTCTCTACCGCGTGGCCGCGCGGGCCCGCCTCGACCACGAGCTCTTCGTGGTCATCGACCTTGCCTGCAACCAGGAGGGGGAGATCGATCCATCTCGCAGTCTCATCCGGTTCGAGCGCCACACCGCCATGGCCGGCTAGTTGTAGTGGGGAGCGGGGGCTCGAAAGAGCCTCCGCGATCCCATTTTGGCTGTTTGATCAGGTTAGAAGCATAAGAAATTTGAATAAAAATATTGTTCAAATCCGTCGCAAAATAGTTGCGCCTAACCTGGAGAAATGTTAGTATTATCCCGTTATGTTAAAAGCTGAAGCCAAGAAAAAAGTTATTACGGCTAATCAAACACATAAGAAAGACACCGGCTCACCAGAGGTGCAGATCGGTATTTTTACGACTAAAATTACCGAGCTGACCAAGCACTTGCAGATCCACAAAAAGGATGAGCATTCACGCCGTGGATTGCTGAAAATGGTAGGTAAGCGCCGCCGCTTGCTAGATTACCTCTCGAAAAACGACCAGAAGCGTTACGAAGGTATACTTAAGAAATTGAACCTCCGAAGGTAACTGTCATCCCGAATGGGGTGGAGGGATCTTAAGCCAAAGATTCTTCGACTTCGCTCAGAATGACATTAGTCACTGAGAGTAATTAATAGGTGGGTACGGGTTAGAGTTTTGGGATTAAAATTTAATCTCTTGCCCCTGATTCGCACCCAAGAATAGGAGACTATGAGTCAACAAATAATCCACCCGTTTGGTGGTAAAACCCGTGTGTTCGAGACGGAGTTCTGCGGACGCAAGTTAAAGATTGAAACTGGCAAAATGGCCTTTCTAGCCGATGGCGCCGTAACGGTAACTTATGGCGACACCATGGTGCTTGGAACGGCCGTGGTGGCCAATAGCCCGCGTGATGGCATCGACTTCTTTCCGCTACTAATCGATTACGAAGAAAGAATGTATGCAGCCGGTAAGATTTCTGGAAGTCGCTTTCTCAAGCGCGAGGGTCGGGCCAGTGAGCAGGCTACCTTAACGGCTCGCTTAATTGATCGGCCAATCCGTCCACTGTTTCCGAAGGGCTATCGTAATGATATCCAGGCCGTGGCGACCGTCTTGAGTGTCGACATGGTGCACAGCCCTGACGTCATCGGCATGATTGCCGCCTCCAGCGCTCTGATGATTTCCGGCGCTCCGTTTGACGGCCCCGTGGCTGGTGTTCATGTGGCTCGCGTCGGCGGCAAGTTGATTGCCTACCCAACCTACGAGGAGATGGAGAAGAGCGATCTAGACCTTGTGGTGGCCGGTACCAAGGACGCCATCATGATGGTCGAAGCCGGCGCCGACCAAGTGGACGAAGCCACCATGGTTGAGGCTATTGAGCTGGCCCATAAATCGATTCAGCCAGTCATTGAATTGCAAGAGCAGATAAAGCAAGAGCTTGATGTCCAACCTAAAGAATATGAGCTGCACCATCACAATAAGGATGCTGAGGCGCTGATCAATGGCTATCTAAAAGACCGGCTCGGCCAGGCCATTCGCCACGAAAACCAGTATTTGCGTCATGATGCCATTAAAAACCTGCGGCGCGAGGTAATGGACAAATATGGCGCGGGGATAGAAGAAGGTGATCATGGTGCCGAGGGTGGGCAGTTTAGCCCTGATGATATCGAAACGGCCTTCGGCAAAGTGATTGATAAAGAGATTCGACGAGCCATTCTGGATGACAATGCGCGTCCAGACGGTCGTGATCCGGTGCAGATCCGGCCGATTAGTGGTGAGGTAGGGCTGATTCCCCGAGCTCACGGATCGGGTTTGTTTACCCGCGGTACCACCCAGGTGCTAAACATTACTACGCTGGCTTCGACCAGCTATGCTCAGTTGATTGATACCATGGAGCAGGATACCCAGAAGCGCTACATGCACCACTACAACTTTCCGGGCTATTCGACTGGTGAGGTGCGACCCATGCGCAGCCCAGGTCGGCGCGAAATTGGCCACGGGGCTTTGGCTGAACGGGCCTTGCTGCCAGTAATACCTGAGGTGGAAGACTTTCCATACACCATCCGGACCGTTTCCGAGGCCATCGCCTCCAACGGCTCCACCTCCATGGCCAGCGTTTGCGGCTCGACCATGAGTTTGATGGATGCCGGTGTGCCTATTAAAAAGCCGGTGGCCGGTATTGCCATGGGCTTGGTACTGGGCGATGACGGTAAGTACGTTATCCTCTCTGACATTCAGGGTGCCGAGGACTTTGCCGGTGACATGGACTTTAAGGTAGCCGGTACCGAGGACGGCATTACGGCGCTGCAAATGGATATTAAAGTCAAAGGGATTACCCCCGAAGTTATGAAGCAGGCCTTGGCTCAGGCCAAGGACGGCCGCGCTCACATTATGAGCAAGATGTTGGGAGTCATCGATAAGCCGCGGGCCGAGTTGGCGGACCATGCGCCGCGTATTTCGAAGATGATGATCAGCCCAGATTCAATTAAGGATGTGATCGGAAAGGGCGGCGAGACGATCAATAAGATTATTGCCGAAACCGGGGTGGAGATTGATATCGAAGACAGCGGTTTGGTGATGATTGCCAGCACCAGTGGCGAGGCGGCCAAGGAGGCCATGGCTTGGATTGAGCGGCTGACTGCCCGGCCGGAAGTCGGCAAGATCTATAAAGGCCGGGTGGTGAAGATTATGGAGTTTGGCGCCTTTGTGCAGTTTATGCCTGGTAAAGACGGCTTAGTTCATGTTTCGCAGATTGCTGATCATCGGGTAGAGAGAGTTTCTGATGAACTGAAAGAGGGTGACGAGGTGGCTGTGAAGCTGATGGAGATTGATGATAAGGGTAGAGCCAATTTGAGTATCAAGGCCGCCAAAGCCTAATTGTCATGTCGAGGGACTCGAGGCATCTGTTGAAAGATCTCTCGACTAGCGTTCGAGATGACATTGTGGGAGTACATTGAATTAGATGAACAAGCAGGACCAGCTCGACCAGCTAGCGCGGGAGATTATCGACAAGAAAATCACTCCCGAGTTGGCGGCTGGGGCCAAGCAATTGGTGATGGGGGACGGCAATCCCGATGCAGACATTGTTTTCATCGGCGAGGCCCCTGGGGCCAAAGAGGATGAGCAAGGCATTCCCTTTGTGGGGGCAGCCGGCAAATTCTTGAACGAAATGCTGGCCAGTATCGGACTGGAGCGGAGCGACATTTATATCACTAATATTGTGAAATACCGCCCGCCCGGTAACCGCGATCCACTGCCGGAGGAGAAGGCGGCCTTTATGCCGTTTCTGGAGACTCAACTGGAGATCATTCAGCCAAAGCTGATCGTTTTCCTGGGCCGACATTCCATGAACGTCTTCCTGCCCGAGCTGCGGATCAGCCAGGCTCACGGTCGGGCGTTCCGCAAGGATGGCAAAGTGTTTTTACCGCTTTATCACCCGGCAGCTGCCCTTTATAACGGGGGCATGAGGCAGCAATTAATGGATGATTTTGCCAACATCCCTAAGATCTTGGAAAAAATCTAAGCAATTATTCGGCGATTGCCGAACAAATATTAACGAAAGGAATATTAATTAATGCAACCAAAAGAAAATAAGCCACAAGTGACAAACGATAAGCCGGCTCGCCCGGCAGGTGGGTCGAATGGCAATGCCAAATCGGGTCCTCGTAACTCAAATGGTGCGCGCCAACGGCGTCAGCGCCAGGCGAACCCGCAGGCTGCTAAGCTAATGCAGGCGCCAACCGTGCCGGTTAATAAATCGGTTTACAACGGTGCTGGCGGCGAGCAAACCACTCAGGTCCAGGCGCGTAAGGCCAACCAAGTTACCCGAGAGCCCAAGCTGCGGGTAATTCCGCTGGGCGGACTGGGCGAAGTTGGTAAAAACATGATGGCGATAGAGTACGAAAACGACATGATTATTGTTGATTTCGGGTTTGCCTTCCCTGATGAAAATCAGCCAGGGATCGACTACATTATTCCCGATATAACCTACATCGAGAAAAATATGCACAAGCTACGTGGCGTTATCATTACCCATGGTCACATGGACCATATTGGTGCCGCCGGCTATGTGCTCCCAAAGATGCAGGTGCCGATTTATGGTACCCGGCTCAGCTTGGCCATGGTTGAAAAGCAGATTGAGGAGTTTCGGCTTAAAAGCCAGCCACAGTTTCGCGTAATGGACCCAGATAAGCATGAGCGAGTGCAGGTTGGGGTCTTCAATGTTGAACTGGTACGGGTCACGCACTCCATCCCAGATGCGGCGGCGGCAATAATTCGCACGCCGATTGGCACATTGATTCACACCGGCGACTGGAGGCTCGATACCGCTCCGATTGATGGTAAATTTATGGACCTTGATCGGTTTGAAGAGATTGGGAAAGAGAATGTGCTGCTGCTCATGAGCGACTCAACGGCTTCCGAGCGTTTGGGTGCGACTCCGGTCGAGAAAGACATCGAAGCCACCTTCGATGAGATCTTTAAGCGCAGCGGCGGACGGGTGATTATTTCGACTTTTTCCAGCTCACTGACTCGCGTGCAGCTGATTATTAACTCAGCTCAGAAATCCGGCCGTAAGCTGGCCTTTATTGGCCGCTCTATGCTGGCCAATGTCGAGCTGGCAGTTAAGCTTGGCTATATTAAAGTCCCGCCCGGATTGATTATGCGAGTACAAGATGGCGTTAAGTTAAAAGACGACAAAATTGCCATTCTCTGCACCGGTTCTCAGGGCGAGGTTAACTCCGCTCTGTCTCGAATGAGCACTGGCGACCACCCCCATGTCAAAATCAAGCCGGGTGATGCCATAGTCTTAAGCTCCAATCCAATTCCGGGCAATGAGAAGGCCGTGGTTGGCAGCATCGACGCGCTGATGCGCGAAGGCGCTCGGGTTTATCAACATTCTCTGCGCGATCTTGATGGTATTGGCATCCTTCATGTTTCTGGTCACGCTCCTCAGGACGACCTGGCTAAGCTAATTACTCTAACGAAGCCTAAATACTTTATGCCAGTTCACGGTGAGTTCCATATGTTAGTGCGCCATGCCGAGTTAGGGGTGAAGAGTGGCGTGGCCTCGGCCAATTCCTTCGTGATGGACAACGGCGATGTGTTGGAGATCTCCGCAACATCTGCCAAAAAGGGAGATAGGGTGGAAAGCGGCATTGTACTAATCGATGGTTCCGGTATTGGAGACGTCGAAAACTTGGTACTACGCGATCGTTTGGCGCTCGGATCCGACGGCATGGTGGTGATTATTGCCACCGTTGATAAAAAGACTGGCCGGTTGCTGACCAGCCCTGATATTATCAGCCGCGGATTTGTGCATATGAAGGAGAGCGAGGAGCTGATTGGCCGAGTGCGGCTAGAAATCCGTAAGTCCTTTGAGCGTCGCAACAAGAACCAGCCGACCGACTGGCAGCGCTTTAAACTCAGCCTGCGTGATGACATTGGTGACTTCCTGTACTCCAAGACCAAGCGCAACCCAATGATCCTGCCAGTGGTCAACGAAGTCGATTCTGGCAAAAGCCCCTCGCCCGCCGCATAGCAGTCGTGTAGCAAAAGCGGTATAATGTAACAGATATGGCCCGGCGTAAAAAAAGCAAAGTTCCAACAATCAGCCTCAAGCCCAATCTAAATGAGGGTGTGGCACGTGAGATCGTGGCCGTGCTGCTCGTAGCATTTTCATTGCTCTTAATCTTTGCCATGTTTAGCTTTGGTGGAGTCTTGGCTACGGGGTTGTTCGGCGGACTAAAGTTTCTAATTGGCTTCAGTGCCTACTTGCTGCCACTGATCTTCCTGCTGATTGCCTTCATGTTATTCCAGCCCGCCAAATATGAAGTCCAGGCTCATAACTACGTTGGCTTCACTGGCTTTGTCATTTTCTTAAGCGGCTTGCTACACATTGGTGTCGACAAGACAGATGCCATGAATGTGGCCAATCAGGGCTTGGGTGGGGGACTAGTCGGGTACGGGCTGGATAGTTTATTCCTGACCATTCTGAACGTGGCGGCCTCCACAATTATCTTGTTTGCTCTGCTAATAATCTGCGTAATTGTGGCGGCTAATACTCGTTTAAGTGATCTCATGGCGCGGATCAAGGCCTTCTTTGTCCGCGGGCCTAAGGAAGAAATACAGATTAACGAACCGGCTGGCGCCCCAGCCCTAGAGATCCGCGGCACGCTTGGTGGTAATCGCAAGGAGCCGAAAAAGGTGGACGAAGCCGCCCTGGTGGCGGTGGCGGATCCAGACTGGACGCCGCCCTCGCTCGACCTGCTGGATGATTCTACTACCAAGCCCAATGCCGGCAACGTCAAAGAAAACGCCGCCATTATTCAAAATACGCTTTCAAGCTTCGGTATCGATGTGGCCATGGGCGAGGTTAATGTCGGCCCTACGGTCACTCAGTACACCCTGAAGCCATCGAGTGGGGTGAAACTGAATAAAATTACCGGCCTAGAGCATAACCTGGCGCTGGCGCTGGCTGCTCCGGCCATTCGCGTGGAGGCGCCAATTCCCGGCAAGAGCGCCGTGGGCGTGGAGATTCCGAATAAGGCGGCCGCTTCAGTCCGCATGAAGGAGATATTTAAGAGTGATGAGTTTACCGACGTCAAGTCGCCCCTAACCTTTGTGCTTGGGCGCGATGTTTCCGGTCATCCGGCGGTGGCCGATTTGGCCAGCATGCCGCACCTTTTAATCGCTGGTGCGACCGGCGCGGGTAAGTCGGTGATGATTAATTCGTTCCTCACCAGCTTGCTATATCGAAATTCACCGGCCCAGCTCAAGCTCATTCTAGTGGACCCAAAGCGAGTCGAGCTAAACCTCTATAACGATGTGCCGCATCTACTTACTCCGGTGATTGTAGATCCGGAAAAGTGTATTTCGGCTCTGAAGTGGGCGGTGGCGGAGATGGAGCGCCGACTGAAGCTGTTTGCCGAGGTTGGCAATCGCAATATTCATGAGTACAACACTTCTCATAAGGAAGAGAGCATGCCCTACATCGTCATCGTCATCGATGAAATGGCCGACTTGATGATGCTGGCAGCCGGCGATGTTGAGGCTCTAATCGTCCGGCTAGCTCAACTAGCTCGCGCTGCCGGAATTCACTTGGTGCTGGCGACCCAGCGTCCCAGCGTCAATGTTATTACCGGCCTGATTAAGGCCAATATTCCGGCCCGCATTGCCTTCCGGGTGGCGTCAAACGTTGATTCGCGGACCATTTTGGACCAAGGTGGGGCCGAAAAGCTGCTGGGCAAGGGCGACATGCTGTTTGCCAGTGCCGAATCGCCCAAGCCACGGCGGATTCAAGGTGTGTTAACTAATGAAAAAGAAACCAAGCCAATCACGGATTATCTGCGCGGAGCCCGTCAGCCGCAGTATAACGAAGAAGTGCTGGCCCAGCCGGTTAATGTCGGTGGTCGCAGCGGTGGCATTGGCGACTTTGGTGATGCCGACGACGACATGTTCGAGCAAGCAGCCGAAGAAGTTATTCGTACCGGCAAGGCCTCAGCCAGCTTGCTACAGCGTCGACTACGGGTTGGTTACGCCCGCGCGGCTCGGCTACTCGACTTGCTGGAGGAGCGGGGGATTGTGGGGCCGGCCGACGGCGCCAGGCCGCGTAATGTTCTGGTCTCAAGTTTGAGCGAAACCAGCGGCGAAGCCGAAGATTTCGAATAATTAACTTATCAGGTGTGCTAACCTGGTAGTTATGGCAAAGAAGAAAGCAGCGCACGAGACCCAAAACATTGGGCAAAAGCTGGCGGCGGCTAGGGTCGAAAAGGACCTGAGCCTGCGTGAGATTGAGTTGTCTACGAGGGTTCGTGGTAAATATCTGCGGGCGATTGAGGCCGCTAAATATGAAGAGCTGCCCCATGATGTCTATTCGCGCGGATTTATTAGTTCCTATGCTCGGGCTGTCGGGCTGGATCCAGAAGAAATATTAGCGACCTATGATCAGGAGCGGGGGCAGGCCGAGGTGCAACTGCGTCGCCAGGCTACCCGCTTGGTGCGACCCCGGATTTTGCTGACTCCCAGGCTGCTAACAGGGTTAGGGTCGGCTGTCGCCTTGATCGGCATTGTAGGGTATTTAATCTGGCAATTTAGCGCCCTAACAGCGGCTCCTGATTTGAACGTCAAAGCTCCAACCAAAGACCAAGAGCTCTATGGTAGCTTGATTGAAGTCAGTGGTCATGTTGGCAGCGGGGCCGATGTTTATGTCAACGATTCGCCGATTCTAACTGACGCTGGGGGTAATTTTACCGATTCTATTGCCCTGCAGGACGGCGTGAATGCCATTAAGGTCACGGCTAAGAATCGTTTGGGTAAAACTACAGTTGTGACTCGTAATATTCTGGCGCATGTGCCCAAGCTCGATGCGTCGCAGACTCTACCGACTGAGGTTTTTGATGGCGTGGCGGTTAGTATCCAGATCAAGGATGTGGCGACGTCCATTACGGTGACCACTGATGGCGGCAACACCTTCCATGGCACCATGCTGCCAGGTACGATCCAGGTTTTTCGCGGCAAAACCAAGCTAGTTATCTCGACTGGCAACGCCAAGGCCACCCAGCTGACTATCACCAATTCGGTAGTTGCAAATAAGGACTTTGGTTCGCTCGGTAGCTCTGATAAGCCAAAAAACGACCTTGAATTCGCCAAAGACACCCAGTTTCAGTAGCCCCTAACTGTCAACCAGAGCCATTAACTCAAACCTCTTTTGAGTCAAAGTCTTTCGACTTTTTTCGCTCATGTAGAAGCGCAATTATTAGGCTGTAAGTTCACCCTGAACCTTGAAAGGACAATATGGACGCCACAAGTTTGGCGCTACAGCGGGAGATTGAGTCAGCCAAGCGGGCCATTGTGGCCGAACTTGATCCCTTGGTCGAACGACTCTGCCCCGACTGTGGCAGTACCTACCGACGAGGCAAGCGGTGGTATACCTCTTGGGATATCCGGACCATCGCTCGCGACCGACAGAGTGCCGGCTCCATGGGCCTGGCAATGCACGATCTGATCGACGAGGGGATCGTTGAGGTCAATAAGAAGTCGCTGAAGGTGCGACTCAAACGAAAGGGGCAGTATGGAAGACGAGCCCGGACTGGCTGAGCTGAAGGTCAGAGTCGATGCCTACAAGTGGCACTTGATCGCAGCAGCGGATCCAGAGACTGGTTGGGCGTGTACTAAGTGCGGTGCGCCAATTGATAAGCCGGGGGACGGCTGGCTGGCGGCTGATGAGCTGCGAGCTCAGGCTAATCGAATTCTGGATGAAGAGGGGCCTATCAAGATGATTGCGCTTTGTGAGCTGATTGAAGACGGCGTCTTCGAGCTCAATAACCGTTTGCGAGTTCGCCTAACGGAACCAGAAGATACGGACTGAGACCCGACCAGAGGGTCCGACTTTCCAGGTCGGACCCTTGCTGCTATCCTGTCTGCATGGCTAAAGATTCATCATTCGATGTCGTCAGTGATTATGACCCGGGCGAAATGACCAACGCGGTCGACCAGGCTCAGCGGGAGCTGGCCACCCGTTACGACTTTAAGGGTACCAGCGCCAAAATTGAGTTTATGGCGGACAAAGTCGGTGTGCAGATTGAGGGTGACAGCAAAAATCAGCTAGATTCAATTGTCGACATGCTGCAGACCAAGCTGCTACGCCGCGACATATCCATTAAAGTTCTCGATTTATCGTCCGAGCCGGTGCAAGGTGGTATGACCATGCGTTGGGCAATTAAGTTTAAAAAGGGTCTAGATCAGGAAAAGGCAAAAAAGATCACCAAGCTGATTCGTGAAGCCTATCCCAAGGCCAAGGCCCAGGTCCAAGGCGAGAGTGTGCGGGTTTCTAGCTCCAGCCGTGACGAGCTGCAGGGAATTATTGTTCACTTAAAGGCTCAAGACCTCGATTTTCCGCTCGACTTTAATAATTACCGTTAAGGCAGCTTAATATCCTTAATGCCGTAGTAACGGTGGCCATCGTGGGCGTAAAGCCGCACGAGGTTAAGCTGAAGTGTGGGATAAGGCTCCAGGAAAGATTCTGCCAAGCGGATTAGTTCGCCCTGCTGGGGGGTATTAAACCGATGGTCGCTGCGTCCGATAGTGACATGGGGATGGAAGTTGACCTCATGACGATCGATCCCGGCGGAATTATAAGCGGCCAGAGCAGTTGCCAGCGACCTCTGAAGGTCTTGCAATGGATCGGGCTCAAGAAACAGCGCGAGAGTGTGCGGAGTAATAAAATCGATTTTAATCCCTTTGATGGAAAGAGGGGCATGGCCGCGAATCGCCTCAGTTGCTGTTGCCATCCATTGCTGCACATCGTCCACAATTTGGGGAGCCTTAAGGGTAATGTGCGGTTCGACGTGCGAAGGCCGCATATTTTGCTGGAATAAGGGCTGGGCATGGAAGACCTCGATTTTTGAATTCAGTTGATTGGCTACTGGGATGGCAATGAAGACTCGCATACCTGGATTATACAAAATTATTGACAGTTCGGTTTTTGTTCGGTTATGCTGATGGTAGGTCAGGCACAAATAAAAAGAGCTTCCAACCCATGGGACGTGTCGCTGGTGCTTAAGACACGTCCCATCTCCTGACCCAGATCGGCTTGCATCTTTGGCAGATTCCTTCGTCATCATTTGCGCTCCTCGCTCAACGTACAATTGGTACGTCTCGCGGCGGTACTCGTGATTCCTTGGACTCTACTCAAATATGAAAGCCTCAAATATTATCTAACAGGAATGATATATAATGACTCAAGCAGTTAAAGAGAAACCAACCAAAGTGGATGAGGTATCAAATAACGAGCGCGAATCGCGCCGGCGAGCTGTAGATCTAGCTGTCAGCCAAATCGAAAAGCAGTTCGGCAGTGGCGCCATTATGAAGTTGGGCGAGGCCCACAAGATTGATGTTAAAACGATTCCGACTGGCAGCCTCAGTTTGGATTTGGCTTTGGGCGGGGGAATCCCTCAGGGGCGGATCGTGGAGATTTATGGTCCAGAATCGAGTGGTAAGACCACTTTGGCCCTGCATGCTGTGGCCGAGGTGCAGAAGCGCGGCGGCCTGGCCGCCTTTGTGGATGCCGAGCACGCCTTAGATCCCGAATATGCCGCTAAGATCGGTGTTAAATTGGCCGATTTGTTGGTTTCCCAGCCAGATACGGGTGAGCAGGCACTGGAGATTACCGAGACGCTCGTCCGCTCCAACGCAGTCGACTTAGTTGTTGTCGACTCCGTAGCAGCCCTGGTGCCGCGGGCTGAGATCGAAGGCAATATGGGCGATGCCCAGATGGGCTTGCAGGCTCGACTGATGAGTCAGGCCCTGCGTAAGCTGACCGGTGTGATTTCTAAGTCGAACACCACCGTAATCTTTATCAATCAGTTGAGGATGAAGATCGGCGTGATGTTTGGTAATCCAGAAGTAACGGCTGGTGGTAACGCGCTGAAGTATTATTCATCGGTGCGCCTGGACATTCGCCGCAGTGAGCAGATTAAGGACGGTGATAAGGTGATGGGTAACCGGGTCAAAGTTAAAGTGGTGAAGAACAAGATTGCGCCTCCATTTCGGATTGCCGAATTTGATGTCATGTACAACAAGGGTATTTCGACCGAGGGTGACGTACTTGATCTGGCCGTGAAGCATGAGTTGGTGGAAAAGAGCGGTGCCTGGTACGCCTACAAGGGCGAGAAGATTGGTCAGGGTCGGGAAGCCGCCAAGGCGTATTTGGAAGAAAACCCCAAGGTTTTGAAGGAACTCGATACCGCTGTTCGCAAAGTCGCCGTTTAAAACAGATGATTGTCGCAATTGCTTCAAGTAGTAAGTTTTACGAGGCTGCCAAGCAAGTTAATGAAAAGCTTATTGCCGATGGCGCAAGGGTTTTTACTCCCAGCTTCGTCCACGATGAAACTATGGTGACGGTTAGCGCTGATAAAAAAGCAGAACTGACTCATCGATTTTTAAAAAATCTTAAGCAATCCGATGTCGTATATGTAGTGGCAACGGGTGGCTATGTGGGCCTAAGCGTTGCTGTTGAAGTTGGCTTTGCAGCCGCGTTAGGCTTGCCAATAATTTTCTCCGAAGAGCCAGCGGAAGATGCCTTCAAAGCTTTGAGTGCCGGTACTCTCGATATGGGCGCTGTCTCGGTTCAAAAGTTAGCATCTTATATTGATGCCTAAAGTCACCAAAATTGCCCAGCAAGTTAAAAGGCAGCATCGCTACAGCATATTTGTTGACGGGAAGTTTAACTTCTCATTAAGCGAGCTGGAGATTACCGGCAGCGGGCTGAGAGTGGGGACTGAGGTCTCGGACGAGGATATGATTCTTTGGCAAAGGCGTTCGGATGCCGGTAAGGCTATCGAAAAGGCTTATAACTTTCTATCCTACCGAGCCCGGAGTCGTCGTGAGATTGAGGATTACCTGCGCCGTAAAAAGTATGAACCAGAAACAGCTGAGCAGGTTATCAAGCAGCTGGAGAATGAGGGGCTGATAAATGACGCCCAGTTTGCGACAAATTGGTCTCAGGATCGACAAACCTATCAGCTCCGGAGTCGTCGTCAGCTGCAGGCTGAGCTGATAAAAAAGGGCGTAGATAGGGAAGCGATAGAACAATCGATGACAAGTTTGGCAGACGAGGTTGAGACCATCACGCAGCTAGTTAATACGCGGAATTTACTTAATAAATATGATGATGAGCGTAAGCTAATGGCTTATTTGGCCGGCAAGGGCTTTAGCTACGGGGATATAAAAACCGCCTTGCGGCGGTTTTCGGATTAGTCGGAGGCCAGCACTCGGTAAGCGAGAGCAAAGGCTGCCAACCATAGCAATAGAATTGTCACACTCACACTTTCTTAAAGCTAACCTAATCGTAGCGCAAGCATTTTGAAACGGCAATGCTTAGCTTGTGGATTTTGGCACGACCGGTGCCAGGGAGGGCTGTTTGACGGTGGCGTCGCGAACCACAAATTGCCTAGGGCTGATTTCAATTATCTGGGTGCGGTCCACCACCAAGTTGTTAAATAATATGCTCTTCATAACCGACTGATGAACATACAGCTTTTGCAGTAAAAAGGTCTTCAAATTGATTGTGTAGTCCTCAACTTTGCCCAGTTTCTGGCCCGACTCACTGACCACCATCTTGCCAATCGGGTCGAAGTTTTTTTCGGCAATTTCTTTCAGCCGAACAATCTCGTTAACATCCTCGATTTCGTCAAAGGAGTCGATGATAATGCAATCGGCGGCTACCTGGCGAATGTCGCGCATTAATATCACACCCTCTTGATTGCGCAGCCGACCCATGCGGCAGTGCAGCGCCATGATTTCCAGGTCGGACCCCTGCATGATCGGTCGATCTACGGAAGCAATTGGCTGGCCGGTTTGCAGGCTGAGAACTGGCAGGCCTTTTAGCTGAGTCGCGAGCACATACATGCTACTAGAATACAGGATTCAGGGTTCAGAATTTAGGGGGAGGCTGGGCAGGTTGACCACATCTGTTGAATCTGTTAAACTCAGGCCCAGTTAGCAATAACCTTTTTGCCCTCTGCGTTAAGTGGACGGCTCCGTAAGGACCCATAGAAAGGAAATGTGTGAAGAATTATGAGTTAGTGGTGCTGCTGCACCCCGATCTGGAAATCGACGTTGATACGCCGATTGCCAAAATCGAAAAGCTGGTAGGGAATGCCGGCGGAAAATTAACCAAAAAGGATAATTGGGGCAAAAAGCGCCTAGCTTATCCTATAAGCAAGCAAAACTTTGCGGTCTATGTTTATTTTGAGGTCGACATGGAGCCGGCAAAGGTGCGTCAGCTAGAAGCGGCTCTTTTGATTACGGAAGAGGTAATGCGCTTTTTGATGGTTAATAAAGTTGATATTAAACAAAAGCCTGAGAAGGCCGGAAAAGCTAAGCCTGCCGCGGTGGCGGTCGATTCCAATGAGGAGGATAAATAATGGCCAAAAGTTTTAACCAAGCAATAGTCATGGGCAACCTAACTCGAGACCCGGAACTGCGAACCACTCCAGGTGGCCAGCCGGTAGCCTCATTTGCCGTTGCCACCAACCGCAGCTGGGTAGACGCCAGCGGTGAGCGTAAGGAAGCAGTGGAATATCACGAGATCGTGGCCTGGGGCAAGTTGGGCGAACTGGCCAGCCAGTATCTGTCCAAGGGCCGCAAAGTCATGGTGGTCGGTCGACTGCAGACCCAAAGCTGGGAAAAGGATGGCGTCAAGCGCCAGCGAACCGAGATTGTGGCCAATGACATCAACTTCTTGGATCGCCCGGGCGAGGCAAGCGGTGGTGGTGACTTTAGCCCTTCGCAGTCAGCCCCAGCTGAAAACAAATCAAAGGACGTCGTGATTGAAGACCTCAAGGACGACGAACCAGTTAACCTAGATGAGATTCCATTCTAATGGCAAATTTTTACAGTAAAAAAGTCTGTCGATTCTGTGCCGAAAGGGTTGATGATGTCGACTATAAAGACGTTAAGCTCCTGCAGCGCTATCTTTCAAGCTACGGCAAGATCGAAAATCGCAAGCGCACCGGTACCTGCCTGAAGCACCAGCGCCGTGTGGCCGTGGCCCTGAAGCGCTCGCGTCACTTAGCTCTATTACCGTTTGTTGTCCGGTAGGAGAATATCTTGTACGGACATACTGATTTAAAGAAGGGTGTGCTGATTCAAATTGACGGCGCGCCTCATCAGGTAATTGAATCCTCGCATATTGCGATGGGTCGAGGCGGTGCGGTTATGCGTACTAAGCTCAAAAACCTCAAGACTGGCGCGGTTTACGACAAGTCCTTCCGGTCGTCCGACAAGATTCCGGCCGCGGATGTCACCAAGGAAACCATGCAGTTTTTGTATACCGATGGCGATGCACTGCACTTTATGAACAGCGAAACCTACGAGCAGACAGCGATTGATAAAGGGTTAGCTGGTGAGGCTGAGAAGTATTTGACCGAAGGATCTAAGGCTATTGTCATGAGCTTTGATGGCAAACCAATGGGGCTTGATTATGGCAACAATGTATATTTAAAAGTTTCTCATGCCGAACCCGGTGCCAAGGGTGACACCGCGACGGCTGCATTGAAGCCGGCCGTTATGGAAACCGGCCTCGAGGTTATGGTTCCGCTGTTTGTAAATGAGGATGACGTGATTAAGGTCGACACCCGCGACGGCAAATACCTCGAACGCAAGAAATAATGAAGGTGCGGTTGGACCAGCTAGTCGCGGAACGAGGTTTGGCCTCGAGCCGGACTGCTGCTCAAGGGATGATAATGGCCGGCAAGGTTCGTTCGGGCTCTAAGGTTTTAGACAAAGCAGGCCTGCAGGTCGACCCGGATATTGAATTAACGGTGATCGATTCGCCGAAGTACGTCTCCCGTGGTGGCGACAAACTTGCCTCAGTGGCCGAAAAGTTTGGATTGGATTTCGCTGGCAAAACCGTCTTGGATGTCGGCTCATCCACCGGCGGCTTTACGGATTTCGCGCTGCAGCACGGTGCGGCCAAAGTTTACGCCGTGGATGTCGGTACTGCGCAGCTGGCCTACAAGCTGCGGCAGGACGAGCGGGTGGTGGTAATGGAGCAGACCGACATCCGCGAGGCCGAGTTGTCGGAAAAGTCGGATGTGGCTGTTATTGATGTATCCTTTATTTCTCTCACCAAGATTTTGCCGGGGGTGGCCGAGTTGGTGGATGGTCCGATTATTGCTATGGCTAAGCCACAGTTCGAGGCTGACAAGCCGACGGCCGATAGATTTAAAGGTGTTATTTCCGATCCAACAGTGCGCAAGGAAATCCTCGACAAGTTGGAGGCGGCAATTAAGCCTGACTTTTCCATTATCAATTCTGCTGACTCGGGCGTGGCCGGCACCCAGGGTAATCTGGAGCGGTTCTATTTACTAAAGTCTAAACGTTAAAGCGAAATTCGACTACGTCGTCAGGCTTCATCACGTAATCTTTGCCTTCCAACCGAGCCTTGCCAGCGGCGCGGGCGCTCGTAAGTGATCCCGCGGCAATCAGGTCGGCGTAACTAACCACTTCGGCGCGGATAAAGCCTTTTTCGAAATCGGTATGGATGACTCCAGCGGCCTGCGGGGCAGTGGCGCCGATTGGCACAGTCCAGGCCCGAACCTCCTTGGGGCCGGCCGTTAGGTAGCTTTGTAGCCTCAAAGCTTTTTGGGCGGCGGCGGCCAGTTGATCGAGGCCCGATTCTTCTTGGCCGAGCTCTTTTAGCAGTTCGGCGGCTTCGTCATTTGGCAGTTCCATCAACTCGGCCTCAACTTTAGCGCATAGAAAGACGCAGGGGGCGGGGGAGACGAGCTTGGCTAAATCGGCCTGCTTGGCCTTATTGCTAAGATCCGGCTCATCAAGGTTGAAAACGAATAGAAATGGCTTAAGCGTAAGTAGCTGCAATTCACGAAGTATTTCGGTATCAAGACCGGACACACTGCCCAGCAATTGGCCATTGTCCAGCACTGCCCGGGCCTTCTCTAGTTCGGCAGCCAAGGTCTTTTGGCTGGCATCTTTGCGGATTTTATTCAGGCGGTTATCAATGCTTTGGATGTCGGCCAGAATGAGCTCAGTATTAATTGTCTGAATATCATCGAGCGGATCGATTTTGCCCTCCACGTGAGTTACATCGCCGTCTTTAAAGTCGCGCACTACTTGCACAATGGCATTACACTCGCGGATATTGGCCAGGAATTGGTTACCCAGGCCTTGGCCTTCACTGGCCCCGCGCACCAGGCCGGCAATATCCACAAACGTGACCGTGGCCGGGATAATCTTTTTGGCATCATATAGCGCCGCCAGCTTTTCCAGTCGCGGATCGGGTACAGGAACAATTCCCACATTCGGCTCAATGGTCGCAAAGGGGTAGTTGGCCGCCAGCACATTGTTCTTGGTTAGGGCATTAAAAAGCGTGGATTTACCCACGTTCGGCAGCCCCACAATTCCAATTTTCATAACCTGGAAATTATAGCATTTAGGTCGGATCTTTGCCGCCAGGCAGTCCGACATTATAAAAAATTCCAAAAATGCAGCGCATGAGTTGGTTAAAATTGTATTTACAATTCTGTAAAAATAGGGTATAATTTGCCTTAGAAGCGAGTGGCTTAGCAAAGCCATCCGCATCAGCACCAACCCGGCGCCTGGCGGCTGCCGGAACACAACAGGAGGTGATCCGCATGCAGCGGATTCTGCGTTGGGTGATTGTGCTGGCCGCCATGCTGACGGCCTCCATCTTCGTCATCGGCCCCACAGCTGGGTACTCCCGCCCCGCCAACCCCGCAACGAAGTCGGCCAAGGTCGGCTCGAGCTGCTCGAGTCCGTACTACAGCTACACCTCGCACTTCACGGGGTTCGGCCGGCAGAGCAAGGTCCATACCGAGATCGTGGCCAACACGACTTACTACAGCTCAAAGAACGGCAGCGAGCTTCCCAGAGGGAGCTGGTACGGGCAGATCACTCTTGCCAAGGGTGTGAGCATTTGCCATAGCGCCTACGTGAGCAAGCCGCTCGACTCCGGTATGGCGCGCTGGCAGGCGAGCAAACTTCTGGTGTGGAGTATCAATGGCCAGCGCTTCGTTAGGAGCTATCGCTTCCACTACACCGGCAAGCGCGGGGTTTATCGGACCAAGCGTTTGCGCAGCAGCTTTGGCAACTCCGACTTGCTGTACTACGTCACGGCTGTCGGCCAACGGAAGCGGCACCGCTAAGCATCACAGGGCCCGGACCTCCAGTCCGGGCCCGAAGTGTGTTTGTTTGCAAAAAGATGGCCAAAGCAGTTATGCTATTCATATGAAGTCTAGGTGGTTTGCCTGGTTGGCAGTCATTATTTTTTCTTGTATCGGCTCTTATTTTGTAATTGCTCCGATTGTAGCTAAAGCAGCCGGAACTTGTTATGCCAGTGACTTTTTCTGTCCAACAGGGCCGGATAGTGAGCCTCTCCGTTATGACGGCAATGTGACGATCACAGGGCAGAACATTTCTGGGTCAGGGTCAAGTCACCAAGATGCGTTGCCTGTGCGACGAAGTGATTCTAGTGGAGATGCTAATACCGTCTCTGTTGGCGATACGATTCGTCTTACAATGCAGTATAAGCCTGACCACAATGGTAGTAGCGTAGTTGCCTGGATAAATGGGGAAGTTGCAAACGCCAACACCTGGCCTACAGACGGGGGAGCAGATAACTACCCGACTGATACGCCGACTAACTGTGGTCAAAACGGAAAGTTCTCTAATTCTTCAGGCACCCCTTATTCCAGTGCGCCAAGTCATGACACTTGTCCATCAGACGGCTATTCAAATAGCGATCCAGTAGAGAAAGATAACAACTGCCCAAGCTTTTATGTACAGCCTCCAACAAACTACCTTAATGGACTTGGAGGACTTCCTGCGCCAGGGCAATACACATGGTCGGTAACGAGTCCAGGTACTCAACCACCAGCGAATGCTTATGTAAGTACATGCGCCTACAGTGGAGTTTCAAAGGTCTGGCATAGTGCCGGATCCACGGCCGGCAATACCTATACATATTCCACAGATTTTAAAGTAAATCCCGATACAAAAAACAAAGGTAGGATGTGCTTTATGGCGCAGGTGTCTGATGGAAGTGCAGTAAATGGACAGTCTGCGAACAATTCAGCACCTGCATTTACTCACCTGAAAACAAGGTCAGGCAACAAAGTCTGTATAAAGGTTGGTGGAGTTACTATTTCTGGCAATGTGCATCGCAGTTACACTTCGTCGACTGGACGGGGTATTGAGGGCCTGAAAGTAAGCTGCCCTCGCTGCGACGAATCATCAGTTAATACGGACAGTAATGGCCATTATACTTTTCACACTGTGGCTGGTCGTAATGTCACTATATCGGTCGACAGTACAATTTTAATGCCAAACCCGCCAAGTCCAGCGGATACACCGGACAATCACACGTTGCTTTTCTATCGAACGGGAGACACAGACCGCAGCAAGACCTGTGAAAATGACTGTAGTATCAGTAATGACTTCACTTATGATCCAAATCCAAACCACCCCAATGTAACGGTGACTCCTGACACGACCGCTCCTTTGAAACCGGGTGATACGATTCATTACACCCTTACGACCTCAAACCCGTATGACGCAAACCAAAATGGAGTGTCTATTGAGAACTTCTTCCCGCTTAATCTCGATCCTTCAACGGTGGTCATAGATGGACAAGCCAATCTTACCCGCGACACAGGTAATGGCGACCCTGGTGGGGGGTGGGTTATTGGGCCTGATACTGGGAGCTCTGGCAGCGTTAATAATGTGAATGGGCCCTGTGCCGGCACCTTCAACTATTTTGGCTACGGCATGCTTTTTGCGCCGCAAAATCCAGCCCCATCATGGTTTCGGTGCGGGTACACAGCGGCCAGCGGTAGTTCTCAGCCCCGCAGTATTTATATCTATTTAGGCACCATGCCCGCCTACTCCAAGATAACTCTGAGCTTTTATGGCAAAGTCAAAGCGGCTGACAAAGTAGGCGTTTACCCAGGGTATGTGGCAGGAGTAAACAGTGGGGACACTCGCTATTGTGCCGGAAGTGATGACTATGGCAGCACTGGTATTCTCACCGGCTGTGAGGACTTTAGTGGTGGGTATCAAGGAGTAGCTAACTTTGCTGGCGCTAGCACCACGCAGAGTACATCGAACCAATGGCCGGCTCCGGCTTTAGCGCCACGTAGGTTTGGAAATACTTCAAACATCAACTATAACCCCATCCCGGGTGCGATAACTTGTGTCAGCAAGGCCACTAATGGCCCATTTGAAGATACTGATTTTTCCAGCACCATGAGTCCTTGTGATGGTGGCGCGGCGCAAAAAGATCACTACGGTTATGCTGCCAATAGTAACTACAACCATGCCACCATGACGATGCAAGCGGCGCGGGACACCTCCCTGGGCCCGGTTGATTATGTGCTTCTAGATCAGACAGATTCCATCGGTATAGATCAAGCCATTGATCCAGTTAGCTCGAATTGGCACGACTACACCTATAATCCAGCTAACCGTAATATCAGTTGGGGCAATTTTGGAAACGCCGCTACTCAATCGCACATGGCAGGCACGGGTGGATCCGACATTAATGCCATCTCTCTCGATGTACAATTTAACTCATCAAAGTCAAATCCAACCGGCCAGACCTCTTCCAACTACGCTCAATTCTGCATCATCAAATATTGGGAGCCAGGCCATGGCAGGCAGTGCAGCCAAACCAATACCTTAACCTTCCGCAGCTTCCAAAAAGATTCACCTTACCTGGATACGGCCAGCGGAAATGTCCACGCCGGAGGTACCGGAGGGAGTCTGTGCTCTAACTCTGGGACCAATACCAATTCTGGCACTCCGGTGATTGGCGGCGGTACTTCGATTGGTGATTACTTTGTAACCTCGAGCGGATACGTGGGGACCGGGTCTCGAAACTTGGCAACGCCCGGGTCGGTTGGTGTAATTTATCGACCCGACCTGTGCGCTGAGGCCCAGCGACTTGGAGCCAGCGGTCCAGCCGTCTCGGTCCTCGGGGCGAGCGGCAGCATTGATGGTGGTGTGAATGAAGGTCAGGTAGTCACGAGTAATGCCAACTACACGCTAGGTAGTGGCGGCGATGTGCAAATAAATAAGCGATGGACACTGTTTATAAATGGCAATTTGTATATCAAATCAAATGTTCGATACGGTCCTGCCCAGCACGCCACTACTAATGGCGTCAGCAAAGAGACTAACCATCCATCCTTCGGTGTGATCGTGAACGGAAATATCTACATTGATAGAAATGTCCAGAATCTTGATGGTTTCTTCGTGGCATCCAAGGTTCTAAATACCTGTACAAGCGATATCAACGGCTCAACTGTATCCTACCAGCGAGCAGACGGCAGCACCGCTCCCGGAACATTACCGGTTGATCAGTGTAACAATAAGCTATTTGTGAACGGCTCATTGTTTGCCAATACCTTCCGCTTTAACCGGATTGTGCCGAGTGCGTCCGGCCAGTCCGAGAAAGTGACATTTAATAATCTGCTGTTTACCGCCACGCCGCCCGGGTTCAATAGCTTGGTTAACTCCTATTTAATTTCTAAATACTTAATCGAGCCGTTGCCAAGATACTAAAGCCTTTGCAAGCGTAAGCAGTATTGCTACAATAAACCAAATGGGTATGTTTGGTAGCGAGGTGGAATATTTTGGCGTAGATATTGGTTCCAGCGCAGTGCGCTTGGTCCAACTGAAGCGCAGCGGATCCAAGCCAGGATTGGTGACCTATGGATCGGCTCCAATTGAGCAGGCTTGGGTTCAGGGTGACAGTCCGGCCGATGCCGATAAGATTGCTGGCGTGGTCAAACAGCTGGTTAAAGATGCCAAGGTCACCACTAAGCATGTAGTAGCTGGCCTGCCATCATCCAGAGTATTTGCCAGTGTGATCTCCACTCCTAAGCTCGGTGCAAATGAGCTGGGTCGGGCTATCGAACTGCAAGCCGAGCAGTATATTCCGATGTCGGTAAAAGATGCCAAACTCGACTGGGTGGTGATTGGCCCCGGGAAAACCGATAAAGAACAGGAAGTTTTAATTGTAGCCGCGCCAAATAGCGTGACCGAGCGCTATGTCGGAATTTTTGAACGCGCTGGGCTAGAGCTGATGGCACTGGAGCCGAATGCCGTGGCACTAGCAAGGGCCGTGGTAGCGCCTGGTGATTTGGCCGTCCTAGTACTCGACATTGGCAGTGTAGCTACCGACATTACGATTGTTCATGCCAATATGCCCAAGCTTCTGCGCTCCATCAACATCGGTGGTTCGACAATGGTGGCCGCCGCCGCCCAAGCCCTTGGGCTCGATGCAGCTCAGGCGGATCAGTTTGTACGGAAGTTTGGTTTGACTCAGACTAAGCTGGAGGGCCAGGTACTAAAGGCTCTTAAGCCTACGATTGACCAAGTGACCAGTGAAATTGATAAGTCTATCAAATTCTTTAACGGCAATTATCCAGAAATTAAGTTCGAAAAGATAATCCTAACCGGGGGTACCACCGCCATGCCCGAGCTGCCAGCCTACCTTTCGACGGCTACGGGTTTGAAGATTGAGGTTGCCAATGCCTGGACTAAAGTGGCTTATCCTGCTCAGATGCAGGAGACATTGATGGGTATATCTACTAGCTACGGAGTGGCTGCCGGTCTTGCTGAAAGGGATCTATTGGGATGACTAGATTTGGCACATTGCGGCGTTATCCGCTCCGCTCCGCGCTCACCGTACTATCGGTACGGCTTGCTTGCGGTGCTCGCAGCTGCCTAGCGCTGCACTCAAATCAAGCCACCCTAGGAGGTGTTTTATGAGTGCTGCACGGCTAAACCTAGCCCCAGAAGTCTACCAGTCGAGTCAACGCGAAAAGCGGCGGCGGAAGATCGCTCGTGCCACTGCGATTGCAGTTAGCGTGATCGCATTGGCAATTGTTGGAGTCGGGCTGGTGATAGCTGGCGGTCAGAAATTATACCTTGATAGGGTGAACGGCCAGATTAAAGACAGCCAGACCAAGGTAAAGAGCTACACGGACTTGCAGGACGCGGCTACGGCTCAGCAACACCTAAAAACCTTGAACGATTTAACTCAGTCAAAGGCCCGCTTTAGCAAGTTCTTTGAGGTATTGCAGGAGTTTGCACCTCAAGGAGTGGCAGCTACCAAGATTACCATTAGTGAATCTAATGCCATTGAAATGACTGGTAGTGCCAAATCCTATGATCTGGTGACTAAACTGGTTAAGGCGCTTGAGGCCAGTAATACCAAGATTGGTAAGAATTCAGCGGCTACAAATCAGCCGTTCTTTAGCAGCATCCAGCTTAGTGACGTAACTGATAATGGCGGTAACCAGGGTATTAGCTTTAAGTTAACCACCCTGATGTCGAGTGAGGTTGTAAGTGGCAAATAAGAAAGCACCCGAGGTGCCAAAAACGGCTGCGGTAATAAAGCGCGAGGCATCGGCCAATAACTATATTGCATTGGTATCTGCCATGGCTCTTGTAATCGTTTTGGTCAGTGGGTTTATCGCCAAGGGTTTGGTGAATTCGATTATCCTGAACAGCCAACTGATATTAAAGCAGAATCAAGCCAAGGCTGATCTCGATAAAAAACTTCAGGACATACCGACCCTGATAAGTAATTACAAGTCGCTGGGAGACAAGCAAAAGTTGATTATCCACGCCCTTCCTACTACTCCCGACTTTCCGCAGCTGGTCAGCATTACACAGGCCATGAGTAGCAATGCTGGCACTCAGCTAAAATCGGTTTCTCCATCTGTGGCAACAGCCGAAGCGGCTAGTGGTGCCCCGGCGAGCTCAAGTGGCCCATCGCCATTTCTGTACTCGGCGGAAATTAATGGTAGTTATTCGCAGATAGTCCAATTCTTTAAAAATATTGAACTGTCGGCTCGACCGATGCGAGTTGTTAGTTCAGACTTTTCAAGCGCCGACGGCGTGTTAAAAGTAACCGTCGTGCTGTCCTCTTACTATCAGGATAAGGCCAAGATTGATGACGAAACGGGGACGATCAAATGAAGCAAAAAGAAATAGTGCAGTTGATGGTCGCCATCGTCATTCTGGCGTTGGCTGGGTTGGTCTTGTTTTCGATTTTCGGGCCGAAGAGCTCGAATCCCGAGGCTTTAACCTACACCAAGGTAACCAAGCTCGATACCGAATTTGATCAAACCACTATGAACCATCTCAGCGATTCTTCAAAGAGCCGCGACTTTTATGTCGATCCGGATCTGAAGAGCGGTCTTAATAACTCCCAGCCGTTTGGTCCTCTTAAATAGGGTCGGCAGGCGATAGCCATGCTCAGCATCGAGAGTCAGAAGAAAATCGAAAATCTGCTGATCAAGCAGAAGGTAGTCACAGCCAACCAGCTTAAAGATCTAAAGGCTGATGCCGTACGCGAGAATGAGCCGCTTTTAAGCGTTATCCAGAAGGCCGAGCTGGTTGATGAAGAAAATATGACTCGGATCCAGGCGATGGCCAGCGGTCTGCAGTATGTGAACCTGGGGGCCGTCAATGTGCCACCAGAAATCTTAAGTGTTCTTTCCAAAGACCTAGCCGAGACCTATCATGCGGTGGTGTTTGGCAAGATGCAGGGCAAGTTGGCCTTGGCGATGGTGGATCCCACCAATGTGCAGGCAGTCGACTTCCTGACCCGTAAAATCGGCCAGCCAATCGTGACTTTTATGGCCTCCCAGACCGGCATTGAACGCATTATGCTGCAGTATGCCGCCGAAATGTCAGCTGATATTAAGAAGGTGGTGCAAGCGGCTACCGAGAGCGATGCGGTAACCATCAAAGACAAGGGAAAAGTCCAGAATCTCGTTCAGGATGCACCAATCACCCGGGCTCTAAATACAATTCTGGAATATGCTGGCAATTCTAGGGCCTCGGATATTCACATTGAGCCGCGAGAAAAGGACCTGCGCATTCGTTTCCGCATCGACGGCGTACTACAGGAAACCATGCGCCTGCCTAAGTCGATCGAACCAGCCTTGATATCTCGCATTAAGATTCTTTCTAACCTCAAAATCGATGAGCATCGGGTACCGCAAGACGGCCAATTTATTGTCAGCGTCGGCGGGAAAGAGATCGATCTCCGTATTGCCATTTCACCGGTAGTGTGGGGTGAGCAAGTGGTCATTCGGTTATTAGACAAAGACAACGCTTTGCTGACGTTGGAAAGCCTGGGCTTTAAAGGCCGGTCGTTTCGGGCAATCACCGAAGGAGTCAAAAAACCTCATGGTATGACGCTGTCGACCGGACCGACCGGTTCGGGTAAGTCGACAACCTTGTACGCCCTGCTGCAGGCTATTAAAGATGTCAAAATCAACATTGTCACCCTAGAAGACCCGGTGGAGTACAAGATGGATGGTGTAAACCAAATTCAGATTAATCCAGAAGTCGGCCTGACCTTTGCGAGCGGTCTGCGTTCAATTCTGCGCCAAGACCCAAACGTCATTATGGTTGGAGAGATCCGTGACGAAGAAACGGCCACTCTGGCTGTCCAGAGTGCTCTGACGGGTCACGTGGTGCTTTCTACTATTCACACCAATTCAGCTGCTGGCGTATTGCCCAGGCTCCTTGATATGAAGGTGGAACCCTTCCTTATAGCTTCGACGGTTAATACCATTATTGGTCAGCGACTGTGCCGTAAAATCTGTGATAACTGTAAGCAAAAGCGAGTGGCTACCAAGGCCGAAGTGCAGTCTATCGGGCTAACTCTGAAAAACCTGCTGCCTGTCAGTGAGGACGCCTTACCCCGAGCCAAGGCCGATCTCGGTTATGATTTCTTGCCACTCGGGGCCCAAACCGCTTATACTTTATATGAAGGTAAGGGCTGCGATAAGTGTAAGGACGGCTACAAGGGCCGCATCGGCATTTACGAGGTCTTTACGATGACGGAGGGAATGGAAAAATTGCTTAGTGCCAAGGCCACAACCAGTCAAGTCCAGGTTCAAGCTCAGGCCGACGGCATGGTGACGATGAAACAGGACGGTTACCTAAAGGCTCTAAATGGGATGACAACGCTTGAAGAAGTCGCCCGAGTGGCATCGGATTTCTAGGGAGGTGAAATGAACAAAACTGGTCTCAAAATTGAATTATTACTTGAAGAGGTGATCAAGAAGGACGCCTCCGACCTTCACTTGCAGGTAGGCTTGGCACCAATGCTGCGGATCGACGGTGTGCTAAAACCTATTCCGGATAGCCCCGTGTTAGACGGGCCGGATGTCGAAAAGCTAGTGCAGTCGATGCTCGATGAAGACCAAAAGGGAGTGCTAGACAAGGATAAGGAAGTCGACTTCTCGTTTAGTTTTGGCGAATATGGTCGCTTTCGTGTTAACGCCTTCCATGAAAAGGGTAATTTGGCGGCGGCGCTGCGGCTAATCCCATCAAAGATTCGGACTCTCGAGGAGCTAGGGCTGCCAAGGGTGGTTAGTAGTTTTGCCGGTTTTCCTCGGGGGCTAGTCTTAGTAACTGGGCCGACTGGCTCTGGTAAGTCGACCACGCTGGCGGCCATTGTTGATCAAATAAATACGGATCAAGCCCGCCACATTATCACCATCGAAGACCCGATTGAGTATGCCCACCATTCCAAAAAGTCCATTGTCGTTCAGCGCGAAGTTCACTACGATACATACTCTTTTGGTGCGGCCCTACGCTCTAGCCTGCGGCAGGATCCGGATGTTGTGCTGGTGGGTGAAATGCGCGACCTCGAAACCATCTCGGCAGCCATCACACTGGCAGAAACCGGCCACTTAGTGCTGGCCACTCTGCACACCAACTCGGCGTCGCAATCGATTGACCGCATGATTGACGTCTTCCCGCCACACCAGCAGCAGCAAATTCGGGTTCAGGTTGCCGGCATGCTGCAGGCCATTTGTAGCCAGCGGCTGGTACCATCCATCGGTGGCGGTCGAGCGGTGGCGGCCGAAATCCTGGTGGTTACCAGCGCGGCTCGTAACATTATTCGCGAAGGCAAGACCCACCAGTTAGATAGCGTTATTCAAACCGGCGGCAAGGATGGCATGCAATCAATGGATAAGGTGTTGGTCGATCTGATCCATCAAGGAAAAATTACTTACGATGAAGCCAAGAATTTTGCTGTTGATATTGGCGAGCTTGACCGCTTAATGCGAGCGTAGCGGAAGAAATTTATGGCACACTGCTTCGTCAAACCCTCCGCCCAGCATTCACCGTACAGCACGTACGGCTCATTTGCGGTGCTCGGTTTTTCCTGGCATTGCACACCTAAATTATCTCCCTTAAAGGGTTTCCAGCAGTGATCGACTTTACATATACAGCTAAGGATCTCTCTACCGACCAGATTGTGAAGGCTTCGGTAAAGGCTGAAAGTGCCGAGGCAGCTGCCAAGCTCCTGACCCAGCGCAAGCTGTTTCCGATAGAGATTATTCCGGCTTCTGAGTCGAGCCTGCTGGCGCGGGTTGGTTTCAAAAAACGCATAAAATCCAAAGAAAAAGTGTTATTTACCCGCCAGCTATCGACCCTCATCAATGCCGGCCTCCCCCTGGCCCGAGCCCTCCGCAGTGTGGAAGAGCAGATTAAAAACCCCGCCTTTAAGGAAGTGATAGGTGGGGTTATTGCGGCTGTCGAAGGTGGCTCTAGTCTGAGCGAGGGCTTCGCTCAATATCCTAAGGTTTTTAACGAGATCTACGTCGCACTGGTGGCGGCCGGCGAAACCTCTGGTACGCTTGATAAAACCTTACTGCGTCTGGCTGATCAACAGGAAAAGGACGCGGCTATAACTTCTAAAATTCGTAGCGCTCTTATATATCCGGCAATCGTACTGGTGCTAATTGTGGCAGTTATTATCCTAATGCTGACCACCGTTGTCCCTCAGGTAGCTAAGCTCTATTCGGACCTGCATAAAGATCTCCCCTTGGCCACACAGGTCCTGCTCTTTCTCTCTAATTTAATAACAAAGTACTGGTGGCTGAACATTATCATTCTGGGTGGGTTGGCGTATGGTGTCAGGCGAGCGCTGCATAATGAGCAGGTCGAGGCACTTTTGGATCGGTATAAGCTTTCTGTTCCACTTTTTGGGTCGATTATGACCAAGGTATACATGGCTCGGTTTACCCGCACGATGAATACATTGCTGGCTAGTGGTGTACCTATACTGCAAGCGCTAGAGACAACCCGAAAGGTTGTCACCAACCGAGTGCTCCAGGCTGATATCACCAAGGCGACAGGCCAGGTTAGAGGGGGCAAGGCACTGTCTGACTCCCTGGAAGGGACTCATTTCATCCAGCTGGTCCCGCAGATGATCAGGATTGGGGAAGAATCGGGGGCTATCGATGAAATGATGGACAGAGTAGCACTGTATTATGAGGCCGAAGTGGATGAAGCTGTGAAGAACCTGTCGACCACTTTGGAACCGGTAATGATGGTAGTTCTAGGTGGTATTGTCATGCTGATTTTGGCTGCGGTCCTAGGCCCCATTTACAGCTTGGTAGGATCAGGTGCCCTATCAGGAACAAAATAGCTTGACAAACATAAGAGTTTTGTCGGATACTGTCATTAATTAAACAATTTTACAGTTTTTAGGAGGTGAGAAACTAATGGATAAACAATTAACAAACAAGAGAGGCTTCACACTGATCGAATTGGTCATTGTGCTGGCTATTGCCGCCTTGATTTTAGCAGGTGTGCTGCTAGCGGTAACCGGAGCCCAGCAGAGTCAGCGCGATAGCGCCCGACGTTCAGCTTCTGGCCAAATCGGTGCCTTATTGCAAGAATCAGCTGGCAACAACAATGGTAACTACCCAGGTACTGCTGGCGGTGCTACCACAGCGGCCTTTACAGCTCAAATAGCTCAGAAGGGCATCAAGACTCCGACAGGTGG